>CALZMQ010000015.1 GCA_945788625.1 uncultured Woeseiaceae bacterium | reverse complement strand
GCGTACGGGACTCTGTCTTTTTTGTAGAAATAATTGCAGGCCGCATCGTTACGGCACAGCGACTCCTGCCGGGCTTTGAGCATCTCGGCAAGGTCGTAGCTGACGACGATTCCCTTGTGCGCCTGCCTGATCGCAGGCTCCAGCAAGCGCTTCCAGGGCAATCGGCCGTAACGCTGGTGCGCGTGGTACAAGCCGGCGACCGTTCCCGGCACGCCCGATGCCAGGTGGCTGAACTTCGAACGCATCGGATCGACATCGCCGTTTTCATCGAGATACATGTCGCGTGTTGCCCGAAGAGGCGCCATCTCGCGATAGTCGATTGCCGCGTTTTCGTCGTTGGCCGCATCGTGGATGAGCATGAATCCGCCACCGCCGAGATTCCCTGCCCTCGGCAAGGTGACGGCCAACGAGAATCCGACAGCGACCGCCGCGTCGACGGCGTTGCCGCCGTCGGCAAGCACCTGCGCCCCGACCTCTGCCGACAGGCCGTTCTGCGCCGCAACCATTCCGGACGACCCGAGCACCGGATGAGACAGGTCCCCATAGCGAATGACCGGGCTGTCGGTGAGCTGAGCGACTACCGGCGTCGAGATCAGGATTGCGCACAGTGCGATGGCAATTGATCGCATGTTGATTCCTCTAGGGCAGTACGGCACGGAAGACAAAGAAGAACAGGATGGCGAGAAAGGCACCGGCAGGTATCGTAACGACCCACGACACGAGAATCTTCGCGACTACGCGCAAGTCGATGGCCTCGATACCACGCGCCATGCCGACCCCGAGTACGGCGCCGACGAGCGTATGTGTCGTCGAGATCGGGATACCGGTACCGGAAGCAATGACGATCGTGGTTGCCGCCGCGAGTTCGGCGGCGAATCCGCGACTGGGTGTAAGCTGGGTGATCTTCTTGCCGACGGTAGCGATGACGTGCCGACCGTATGTCGCGAGACCGATGACGATGCCGCCACCGCCGAGTAGCAGCACCCAGGGGGACAGCGACGACTTCGCAGTGATCGTTCCGGTGGTCGCGATCCCTATGACCGCGGCGACGGGACCGATGGCGTTGGCAACGTCATTCGAACCATGCGCAAACGCCATTGAACACGCCGTGACGACCATAAGCACTCCAAAAACACGCTCGACCGTATAGAAATGCTGTTTCTTGTCTGCCTTGGGATCGGATTCGATCCTATTGATAAAAAACGCCCCCAGCAACGCAATGCCGAGGGCAATGACGATCGCCAGGAAATAGCTGTCCTTGACACTGATTTCGAGACCGACGTGTTTGAGGCCCTTCAGGATGGTCACCAGCGTCATCGCGAACGCTGCAAGAAAGATATAGACCGGCACGAAACGCTTGGCCCGGGCCAGCGGATCCGGCTGGCTGAGAATCAGCCTCTGCACACTGAGATAGATCAGGAAAGCGATGAAACCTGCCGTTACCGGAGACACGACCCAGCTCATGACAATGGTGCCGACCTTGCCCCATTTCACGGCATCGACTCCGATACCGACGGCGGCGAAACCGACGATCGCGCCTACGATCGAGTGCGTCGTCGATACAGGCCAGCCGTTCCTCGACGCGACAAACAGCCAGGTGCCGGCCGCCAGCAACGCGGCCAGCATGCCGTAGACGAGCAAATCGGGGGAGCCGGCCAGCAAATCGGCATCGACAATACCTTTGCGAATTGTCGAGGTAACCGCGCCGCCGGCAAGAACCGCGCCGAGAAATTCGAAGACAGCCGCAACGAGAATCGCCTGCCTGATCGTAAGTGCCTTCGAACCGACCGACGTTGCCATTGCGTTCGCAACATCGTTGGCGCCGATTCCCCAGGCCATGAACAGGCCGAACAGCGCGGCCAGGCCGATATAGACGTATTGTGCTTCCATCACGTGTCCCCGGAGGAGCGCCTCACTCCCCTCGAATTGTTCTTGTTATTGGGAGAGCAGTAGCTCGAGACGGCGACCGACACGCTCTGCCATGTCCGCGATCTCGCCGGTCAATGTTATTGCCTCGTAGAGGAACATCGCGTCGATAGGGTCGAGCGTTTTTTCGATCTCGAACAGCGCGCTGCGGAGTATCGTCTGTTGCTCGTCGGTTTGCGTTTCGATGCGATCGAGTTCCTCGATCAGGTCGGAAACGAGCGCGACTTCGGCGCCTTTGAAGCCGGCCGTAAATAATTCGTCCAGCTCGCGTACGCTTTTCCTGGCCTGTTTCGCTGCGTCGATATTGCGATTGACGAATTCGAGAAATTTCTCCGCGAGCGGCGGTGGTATCCGCATCCTGCGCCCGACGATAACACCCGATACGTCCCTTGTCCGGTTGGCTATCTTGTCCTGCACGAGCAGCAACTCCAGCAGGTCCTCGCGCGGCACCGGCATGAAGAGGCTCTTGGGCATGTGCAGCCTGATTTCTTTCTTGACGTTGTCCGCCTCATGTTCGAGCGCTTCGATCTCGGCCCGAATCTCGAGGGCGCGATCCCAGTCTTCCTCGACAACAGCCGTGAAAAAAGGTTTGAGTTTCTTGGCACACCGAAAGGCGATATCGACGTGCTTCTCGAGCGGTTGCACCGGAGACGAGCCGAAAATATTTGCGAGCATGTTGGCCATCTTCCAATAAGCTCCCTTAGGTTGCGTGACGTCGTTCGAGGCGCAATCCTAGCACAGCAATCCGGCCGTATCGCACCCGTTATGCGTGCTAAACTCCTCAGCCCTTTGGGCCCGGAAGCAATCCGCAGAATCACGCTATGACGTATTGGCTAATGAAGTCGGAACCTGACGCCTACAGCATCGACGACCTCGAACGGGATGGCCGCGAAATGTGGGACGGAATTCGCAATTATCAGGCGCGCAACATGATGCGCGACGACATGAAAATCGGCGACGAGATTTTTTTCTACCATTCGAGCTGCAAGGACCCCGGTATCGTCGGTATCGCAAAAGTGGCCAGCGAGCCTTATCCGGACCCGACGCAATTCGACAAGCGCTCCCGGTATTACGATCCCAAGAGTAACAAGGACGATCCTCGCTGGTGCCTCGTCGATGTTCAGTTCATTCGCAAGACGCGGCGCAACATTACGCTGACGGATATCAAGGCGCAGAAGGCCCTCGACGACATGATCCTCACCCGCAAGGGCAACCGTCTTTCGATCATGCCGGTGAGCAAGAAGCACTGGAACAAGATCCTGAGCCTTGAATAAGTTACGGACTGGCATCGTGGCGCTGCTGGGAATCTGCGCAGCCCTGTGGTTCCTGACACCAACCCGTGTTGAGACCGGGACGGCGACGGTCGAACTTCCCGAGGACCTGGACGCCTGGCTGGACCGCGCCGAGCGCCAGGTCGACGGCCGTTACGGCCTGGTACCTGACACCGACAAGCGAATCAGCTGGATCGAGAAGGGCAGGAAAACGCCCTACTCGGTCGTGTACCTGCATGGCTTTTCCGCAACACGGCAGGAAACTGCACCGTTGTCGCAGTCAGTAGCTGCGGCGCTGGGCGCCAACCTTTTCGAAACCCGCTTGCGCGGCCACGGTCGACAGCGTGAAGCGCTCACTGACGTGCGCGCGGAGGACTGGCTGGTCGACGCGGCCGAGGCTCTGGCTATCGGCGCGAGGCTGGGCGAGCGAGTCATCGTAATCAGTACCTCGACGGGTTCCACACTCGCCGCGGCGATGATCGGCCATCCGGCTATGAGCGCCGTGGATGCGATCGTCATGTTGTCACCCAATTTCGCACCACGCGACGCAGGGGCTGCGTGGCTGACACGGCCGGCAGGGCCGGTGCTCGCGAAAATGCTGCATGGCGAGACCCAAAGCTGGCAGCCCCACAACGAGCAACAGCGCCTTTACTGGTCGACCACCTACCCGATGGACTCCGTGGTGGAGATGATGCGGCTCGTCGACCTCGCCAACCGCAAGCTGCCGGCGAGCATCGATCATCGAATGCTGATGTTCTATTCCCCCGAGGACGCCGTCGTTTCGCCTGATGCCGCACACGCGGTATTCGCCGAAATCCAGGCACCGCAAAAGTCCGCCATCAAGATAAGCGACCCGGGCGATCCGAGTCATCACGTTCTCGCAGGCGACGTACTGTCCGCCGAATCGACGAGTCAGATCGCGGCACACATTGTGGAGTTTATTTTGCGCCCCGGCTCCTGAGGTGCTCCTGCAAGGCAGCCGCACCGCCCAGCGCCAGCAGGATGACGAGGTCGCCGGGCTCGGCCCACTCGAGTGAATCCAGGAACGACTCCATTTCTTCTTCGAAGTGATGAATCTGCCCCGCCTTCGCGCCACAGCGAAGCAACTCGTCCCTGATGATCGAATACACGTCCCCGTGTTCGCGTCCGCGATGGTAGGCGGCCAACTCGGAGACGACGACGCGATCCAGCCCGATGGCCCATGCATCGCGCGCCAGCTCGCGAATCAGGTCGTCGGGCCGGTCGCCCGCCTGGCCGAAGCAAAGCACCCTGCGCCGTGCCGGAACTGCACGCGCCATATCGAACAGCGCCGCCATCGCCGCGGGATTGTGCGCGAAGTCGACCAGTACCTTGTAGCCGTCGAGATCATAGATGTTCGAACGTCCGGGATTCTCGTCCTGTGCCATCGTCTTAAGCCCGGCACGAATGTCGGTGAGTGAAATGCCGAGGCACCAGGTCAGGGCCGCTGCCGCCAGCGCATTCGCAATGTTATGCCTGGCCACACCGCCCATCGTTATCGGGATTTCGTGGCTACGGCAAAGTAACTCACGATTAGCGTTTTCGATCTTCAGCAGTTCGTCGCCATCCAGCACGAACGCGAGGCCGCCGTTTCGAGTATGCGAATCGACTGTCGCATTGGCCGGGTCGAGGCTGAACCAGACGACTTCTCCCCGGAACTCCCCGGATTTCTCAACCAGCCGCGCGTCGTCCGCATTGAGTACCAGTCGCCCGCCCTCCTGCACGGCGCGGCTCACGATCCACTTGACGGCCAGCAATTCGTCCAGGTCCTGCGAGCCGAAGTCGCCGAGATGGTCCTCGCTGATGTTCGTGATCAGCGCGGCGTCGGCACGCTCGACACCGAGCCCGCGGCGCAGCAGTCCGCCGCGCGCACATTCGAGAATCGCGAGATCGACATCACGTTCACGCAATACGGCGCGCGCGCCGCCCGGTCCGGACCAGTCGCCGCGATCGAGTATGTTTTCATTGACGGCAATCCAGTCGGTCGAACTCAACCCGACGTTGTGCCCGGCTGCACGGACGATGTGGGTCGCGAGGCGCACCGTGGTCGTCTTGCCGTTGGTGCCGGTCACGATGCCGATGGGGACGTCGTGAAACTCGTCCCAATCCAGGACGTCCGGAATGTCGCGCACCGGCCAGGTCCGGGAGCCGCGGCCGAGGCCCACGGACACTTCGTCGTCATCCCACAGCAGCGTCTTGCCGTGTTCGGCCGCCTCGCCGATCAGCCACATCAGCTCCGCGTTGGCCTCCTCCGCCGCCGCTGCGCGAATGGCCTGAACAGCAGCATCGAAGTCGGGCTCCTCTTCGGCCCCGAGTTCGAACGCGCTCGCCGCCCAGGCCCATTCGTTGATTTCCGACGCCGCATACAGCGCATCGATCGGCGCGGAGAACGCCATGCTGACGCCGCCCAGCAGCTTGGCTGAAGAAAACCGCGTGCCGGACCAGTCGAGGGATTCCAGCATGCGGGCGACGTTGTTTGCCCAGACCGGCACCAGGCTGTCCGCCTCCTGCGGCGTGCACCGCACTTCCAGAATGGAACCCGGGCCATCGAAAATCAGGCTTGGTCCGGTCAGTCTGCGCGCGTCGATGAATTCCATGGCGCCCGGTTAGTCGCCTTCGTCCCGGGCGATACGCACGCCGCGTTCGTCACTGATGATCTCGAGATGATCGGCCAGTTCGAAATCGCCCGTGTCGGGGAGATCGATGACCGAACCGGACTTGTTCGCCGGACTCGGCGACCTGGCGCCGGAATTGAAATAGATGATCTGCTTCCAGGTGCGCTTGGTGTTGTCGCCCAGGATCAACAGCAGATCGCCGGTCTCCGCCATCTCGAGTGCCCGCGTGGTCGCTTCCTGCTCATCCGGGATGACCTCGATGTTGTCGGCCGAGATGCCATTCTCGAGCAGCTTGTTCTTGAGCATGACGGCAACCTCGTCCTGCCCGCGTCCGCGCCGGTTGTCGTCGCAGCGGCAGATGAAGTAGTCGAAATGGCCTGATGCGATCTCGGCGATTTCCCGTATATCCTCGTCGCGCCGATCGCCCGGCGCCGACAACACCACGATGCGTTGCCCTTCGACCTCGAATCGGTCGACCAGGCCGCACATCGCAGTAACCGCTGCCGGATTGTGTGCGTAATCGAGGATGACGCGAAACGGATGC
The DNA here is from genome assembly GCA_945788625.1 of uncultured Woeseiaceae bacterium. Taxonomy (GTDB): domain Bacteria; phylum Pseudomonadota; class Gammaproteobacteria; order Steroidobacterales; family Woeseiaceae; genus UBA1847. Next base: position 174,691 of record CALZMQ010000015.1, on the reverse strand, counting down.
TCGTCGTATATGTTGGTGCGGCCCGGAGCCTGGAAGAACGTCGAGTCGAAAGTCCTGAGGCCCTGCCGGACGTCTTCGAGGCCGATCTTCATATTGAACGCGAGTGCTGCCGCGAACATGGCATTCTGGACGTTGTGCAAAGCACGGCCTTCGATCGTTGCCGGAATGAGGTGTGTCCAGACGAGCGGTGTATGTGACTCGTTGTCATAGATCGTAATCATGTGGCCGTTCATTCCCTTCTCGAGAACGAACGCCTGGCCGCCGGCCTGAATATGGCGCTTGACCAGTGCGTGCGACGGATTCATCGTGACATAGCAGACAGTCTCCGCGTCCGTATAGTCGGCCATCTGCAGGCACAGTGGGTCGTCCGCATTCAGAACCGCCGCATCGGTGGCGATCTCGATCGGAACGCGCTTCACCTTGGCCAGGTCCTCCAGCGTGTCGACGCCACGGAGGCCGAGATGATCGGCGGAAACATTGATGCAGGCAGTGACGTTGCACTCCTGGAAGCCGAGGCCGCTTCTGAGCAGACCGCCGCGCGCCGTTTCCATGACGGCGGCATCCACCGAAGGATCGCGCAGGATCATCTGCGCGGACACCGGACCCGTCATGTCGCCCGGTACACTGAGCTTGCCATCGATGTAAACGCCGTCCGTCGAGGTCAGCCCGACAGTCAGGCCCGACATTTTGAGGATGTGCGCGAGCATGCGTGAGGTGGTGGTCTTGCCGTTCGTGCCGGTGACAGCCGCTATTGGAATCTTGCTGGGCGAATCGGGTGGAAACAGCATGTCGATGACAGGGCCGGCGACGTCACGCGACGTGCCCTCGCTCGGCGCCACGTGCATACGAAAACCCGGGCCGGCATTCACTTCGCAAATGCCGCCGCCGGCTTCACGATACGATACGGTGATGTCCTTCGTCAGAAAATCGACACCGCCGATATCGAGGTCGATGGCACGAATGGAGCGGATCGCCATCTCCCGGTTGTCCGGATGAATCACGTCCGTGACATCGATCGCCGTACCCCCGGTCGACAGGTTGGCCGTCGAACGCAGATAAACGACTTCGTCTTTCTTCGGCACGCTTGACTTGTCGTAACCGAGTTTTTCCAACAGGCGCTCGGCCTGGTGATCGAACTCCAGGCGCGTGAGTACCTTCTCGTGACCGACGCCACGGCGAGGGTCCTGGTTTACAATGTCGACAAGCTGCTCGATGGTGTGTTTGCCGTCGCCAACCACGTGGCCAGGAACGCGCTTGGCGGCTGCAACCAACTCGCCATTTACGACCAGCAGCCTGTGATCGAAACCCTCGATGTAACTTTCAACGATAATCGTCCTGCCGTGATCGGCAGCCTTCGCAAAGCCCGTTTCGACCTCTTCGGCCGTGCGCAGGTTGATCGACACGCCGCGGCCGTGATTCCCCGACAGGGGCTTCACGACGACGGGGTAACCAATGCGTTCGGCCGCGTGCACCGCTTCCCGCTTGCTGCGCACGAGCATCTGTGCCGGTACCGGCAAGCCGAGATCGCGCAATATGCCGTTGGTTTCTTCCTTGTCGGATGCCAGTTCCACGGCGATATTGCTGGTGCGCCCGGTGGTCGTCGCCTGGATCCTCTGCTGGTAACGACCCTGCCCGAATTGCACCAGGCTGTAGCTGTTCAGGCGCAACCAGGGTATGTCCCGTTCCTCCGCGGCCCGCACCAGCGACGCCGTACTCGGACCGAACTCGCGCCGCTGCGCGAAGCGAATGAAGCGATCGCGCGCTTCCGGGAAATCCCAGTGCTTGTCGGGAGCCTCCTTGGGCTTCAGATCATCAGGCAGCAGGCTGTGCAGCAGATCGAGCGCGAGCTTGCTCGCCTCGCGGCCCACGGTGGCGTCCTTGTATTGAAACACCATGTTGTACAGAGCCGGCTTGTTGTCGATCGACCGGGTGCGGCCGAAAGTCACATCCGAACCGGCGACGTTCTGGAGTTCGAGCGCCACATGTTCCATGACGTGGCCCAACCAGGTGCCTTCGTCCTCGCGCAACCGGCGCACGAAACCGCCGGGTTCGCGATAGGAACAGCCGTGCTCATGCAGCCCGGGCAGGATCTCGAGCAATGGCCCCATGAACTCCTCGCCCAACCTGACCGTCGGCCAGTGTTCGAGTTCGCCGAGATTCAGGATGTGCCGGATGACGGGAAAGCGGGCGAACATGTTCGGCCCGACGAATACATTGGTGCTTTCTATTTTCATGACATGCGCCTGCTGATTTTGGCGTTATTTCGGGTGCGCTTCACGTGCCGCGATATCGAACCGTCCGCCTGCCACCAGGATATGCAATTGGATGCCGATCAGGCTTACCGGGTCGCCGCGGCGCGCCAGGTCCATGGAAGAATACGTCAGGTGCGTGGGGTCGATGACGGTAATGCCGCCTGTGCCGACGACATCGAGTTCCTCCTCGGGGCTGATAAACGCGGCCGTATCCTCATCGAGACCGAGGCCGACCGCAAACGGATTGTAGGCGAGTGCCGTCAGCAAGCGGCCCAGGCGGTCACGCTCGCGAAAGTGCTGGTCGATAATAAAGGCGTTGGTAAGCCCGAGTCCCGGCGCCATCGTGACCATGTCCACCATTGGCGTGCTGCCTTCCTTGCCGCCCGCGATCATGTGCTCTGGCATGAATGCCGCACCCGCCGACGTGCCCGCAACGTGCATGCCTTCGGCATTGCGCCGTCGTATCAACTTGGCGACGGCGGTGCCGCCGAGAGTTGTCGACAAGCGCAATTGATTGCCTCCCGTCATGAACACGCCATCGCATTTCTCGATGTACTGGAGGTCCTCGCCGGTCTGGCAGTCTTCCCGCGTGATGAAGGGCAACACCTTGGCGTGTTTGACGCCGAGCTTGCGAAACAGCTTTTCGTAATTTCGTCCGGTATCTTCGAGTTCCGACGCTGTCGGGATGATGCCGATACGCGATTCCTTGCCGCCGCAAACATCCACGAAACGGTCGAGGATCTCGGGGTTGTGCAGCTTTTCTTCTCCGCCGCCGATGGGGATGATGTAGCCACGATCGTTGCCATGGATGCCGTTTGCAGGACTCATTGATTCGAAAACCCGTGTTTATTCGGTCTGTCGCGTCGCCCGGCGCCAACCAGGCCGTTCGCGGGCGCAGAGCGCAGGTACGCAAAAAGGCGGCTAGTTTACACAAGATTCAGGCACTTCCTGCGAAAATTCCTGCAAAATACCACCCTTCTGCCGACAGCGATCCGTATACGCCCGACTACGAGGACAGAGGCCTTGAAAGACGACAAATTACCGCTCGGCCGGGATACCGGGTATCCGGACAAGTACGCACCGGAAGAGCTGTGTGCAATCTCGCGCGCCGAGAACCGTAACTTGCTGGGACTGTCAGCGGAGCTGCCGTTTCGTGGCGCGGACGTATGGAACGCCTGGGAACTCTCATGGCTCGGCGAAGGCAATCGTCCCGCGGTCGCAACCGCCGAAATCGTCGTGCCGGCCGACTCGCCGCGCATGGTCGAATCCAAGTCTCTGAAGCTCTACCTCAATTCTTTTTCGATGAGCCGCTTCTGGTCACCAGCCGAAATTGCCGAGACCATCGGCACCGACGTCGGCAACTGCACCGGCAGCCGCGTCGACGTCACCGTAACCCCCATTGCGGACACCGAGGCGCGCAATGCATCGCGACTGGCCGGCGACTGCCTGGACTCGCTGCCTGTCCGCTGTGCCCATTGGGACGTCGATGCCGACCTGCTGCTTGCGGACGAGAACACGATCGTCACCGAAGACCTGCACACGCACCTGCTGCGCAGCCTTTGCCCGGTGACGTCGCAACCCGACTCCGGCAGTCTTCAGGTCAGCTACAGCGGACCGAAGATCGACCGCGAAGGCCTGTTGCGATACATCGTATCCTACCGCCGTCACAGCGATTTTCACGAGAGTTGCGTCGAGCGGATGTTCCTCGACCTGATGTCGCGATGCGCGCCCGAGAGACTCTGCGTGCATGCGCGCTACCAGCGGCGCGGCGGCATCGATATCAATCCGTTTCGCAGCAACTTCCCGGAGCAGCCGCCGAACCTGCGTCTCTGGCGACAGTAGCAGGCACCGACGTCAGTCTGCGTCCAGATCCTCGGGCGTCAATTCGTGGCCCCAATCCTGCTTCGCCGTCAGGTAACCGCGGTTGCTCGGGGTAACACCGGTAACGTGCTTGATGCGGGTAATTTTTTCGATCCCCATCTTTCGCAGGTCGTTCACCTTTTTCGGGTTGTTGGTCAACAGGCGAATCGGCCTGTCCTGCACGAAGAACTTCAGCAGCGAGCCTGCATCGCCGAAATCTCTCGAGTCATCGGGTAGCCCGAGAGAGCGGTTTGCCTGGTAGGTATTCTCGCCGCCGTCCTGCAACAGGTAGGTCGCTGCTTTCGCCCACAAGCCGATGCCGCGTCCTTCGTGCCCCGACATGTAAATCACCATACCGCCCTGCTCGTCGTCCTGGATGCGTTCGAGCGCCATTCTGAGTTGCGGGCCGCATTCGCAACGCTGCGAACCGAACACGTCGCCCGTCATGCAACTCGAATGCACGCGCACCAGCGGATTCTCCCAGTCCGCGGGATTGCCGATCACGAGCACGCTGTTCACGGCCATCGACGATGCCAGCGTCGCAAACGAGGCCTGCCCGTGCTGCGCGCGAAGTTCGTCGGCGATTTCCTCGATCTTGCCGAGCTCGGTGCGCCGCACGCACGCGTACCAGTCGACCTCGAATTCCCGGTCGCCGAGTTTCAGCGGTAGCGGAATCGGCCCCAGCAACGCGATGCCGGCGCCGCTCTGGGGCACGTGGTCCTGCGGGACTCTTACACCGTCACGGTCGATCTGGAACAGCTTGCCCTGCTGTTCCAGCCGTTGCCGCACGGTGGGATCGATGTAGGTGAACATAGGGCGCGATTATGCGTGAAATGTGACGCACTGCGCCACGAAACCTTGCTGACTTACCAGTCATTAACTATAATAACTGACCTTGGAGTCAGTAAGGAGCCGTCATGGCCGCGCCACGCTACCGCCGGCGCAAGGAGGACCGGCCGCAGGAAATCACGGAAGCGGCGTTTTCGGTGTTCGCGGAAAAAGGCTATGCGTCGGCCCGGCTGGACGAGGTCGCGCGGCGCGCCGGCGTCAGCAAGGGCCTGTTGTACCTGTACTTCAACACCAAGGAAGAGATCTTCAAGGCCGTCATAAAAAGCGTCGTCATCCGGCGCGTCGACGCGTTGCTCGATGCCGTGGACACGACGGAATTGCCGTCGGAGGAGTTCATCCGCGGTCCTTTGCTCAAATTCATGCAGGGCGTGCCGGGTTCTCCCGTTGCAATCGTCATTCGGCTTTTGATCTCGGAGGGTCAGCGCCACCCCGACCTGGTGGATTACTACTGGGACAACGTCGTCTCGAAAGGGCTCGCGGCCATCGGGGGATTCATCGAACGGGGCGTGGCCCGCGGCGAGTTTCGCGAGACCGCGGTGTCCGAACTTCCACAACTGGTAATCGCGCCGATGATGTTGTCGATGATCTGGAGAATTCTTTTCACAAAGCGCTCGCTCGACACGGACAAACTGATGGAAACTCAAATTGAAATGATTCTGGCCTACATCAAGGCCTGATCGGAGCACGGGAATGAAACGACACATACTGGTCATGGCTGCAGCGGGCCTGTTGCTGGGCGCGTGCGAATCGTCCGGGGAGAGCAACCGGGTCGTCGGCGAATTCGCATCCGATCGCATCGAACTCACGGCAGAGATGGTGGAGCCGATTGTCGAGATCGCGGTCGCCGAGGGTGACGCGGTTTCGGCGGCGCAGGTCCTGGTGCGCCAGGACGACAGCCGGGCAAGAGCGCGGCTGGCCGAAGCCGAAGCCGCGCTCGCGCAGCAGCAGGCGCGCCTCGACGAACTCGTACGCGGTCCCCGCAGCGAGCAGATCGCGGCAGCGCGCGCCAACGTCGAAGGCGCGACACAGAACCTCGCGTTTCGGGAGAGTGAAGTCGAGCGCATCAAGGAAGTGCACAGTCGGGGGCTTGCATCGCCGGACCTGCTCGATCGCACCGAAGCCGCACTGGACGCGGCTCAAGCCAATCTGAAGCTCCGGCTGGCACAACTGGAGGAACGACTCGCCGGCACCACTGTCGAGGAACTTGCGCAGGCCGAACAGGCCGTCAAACAGGCCGCCGCACGTCGCGACAATGCGGCCGTGGACCTGGACCGTCACACGCTGAAAGCTCCGGTGGACGGTATTGTGGACAGCCGCCTGTTCGAAATCGGCGAAAGACCGGGCCAGGGCCAGCCTGTGCTGATCGTGCTCGGCGGTAAACAACCGTATGCGCGGGTTTACATACCCGAGTCCCTGCGTGTGCAGATCAGGGCCGGGACGGGTGCCTTGATCCACGTTGACGGCCTGGATGCTGCAATCGAAGGGCGAGTTCGCTGGGTGTCCAGCGAGGCCGTGTTCACCCCCTACTATGCCCTGACGGAGCGCGATCGCGGCCGGCTGAGCTATCTTGCAAAGATCGATATTGTCGAGGATCGCGAACGCCTCCCGGACGGTGTGCCGGTCGAAGTCGAGTTGCTGGTCGACAGGAACAGCGGATGAACCCGGGGTTTGCAATCGAGGCGCGCGGCCTGAGCAAGCACTTCGGTGCTCTGCGGGCGGTCAGCGAACTCGACCTCAACGTGCCACGTGGGCAGATCTACGGGTTCCTGGGACCCAACGGGTCCGGCAAATCGACGACCATTCGCATGTTGTGCGGATTGCTGACGCCGACGCACGGCAATGCGAGCGTCCTGGACACCGAAATTCCCGGGGACGCTCGCAGCCTGAAGCCGAAGATCGGTTACATGACGCAAAAGTTCTCGCTGTTCGGCGACATGACCGTGTGGGAAAACCTGCAGTTCATCGCCGAGATTTATTCCTTCCCGGTAGCGAAACGGGCGGCACGAATCGAGGAACTGCTCGGCAAGTACGACCTCGTCGACCAGGCGACGCAGCTTGCCGGAACGATGAGCGGCGGCCAGAAGCAAAGGCTGGCCCTCGCCTGTGCGGTACTGCATCACCCGGACCTGCTGCTGCTCGACGAGCCGACCAGCGCCGTCGATCCGCAAAGCCGGCGCGACTTCTGGGCGAACCTGTTCCGGCTCGCCGGGGCCGGCACGACCATCCTGGTGTCGACCCATTACATGGACGAGGCGGAGCGCTGCCACCGGCTCGCCATCCTCGATCACGGGGTCAAGGTGGCCGACGGTACGCCGCAAGAGCTGCAGGGCGCCACGGGTATGCACGTCGTCGAGGTCGTCGCTGGCGATCCGTATGCGGCACAGGCCGCCATTCATGGACTCGACGAGGTAGCCAGCGTCACGCAACTCGGCGTGCGGCTGCGTGTACTGATTCCCGACCGCTACGACGAGCCGGTTCGGATTGTCGAGCGGGCAATCGCGGCTGCGGGCATGACGGCGAAAGTGACGGTCACTTCGGCCACGCTGGAAGACGTCTTTGTGGCAGTCACGATGAAGTCACCCGGTAACTCCCAATGAAGTCGGTTTCCCGCATCATGGCGATCGTCAAGAAAGAAGTGCGGCAACTGCGGCGTGATCGTCTCACTTTCGGAATGGTCGTCGGGCTGCCCGTTATCCAGATGCTGCTGTTCGGCTATGCCATCAACACGGATGTTCGCAACCTGCGGACCGCAGTCGCCGACCAGGCGGGTACGCACCTTGCCCGGCAGTTCATTGCCGAACTCGGGCAGACCCAGGTGGTGGACATCGTGGAGTTCGTGGCCACGCCCGAAGACCTGGAGAAACTGATGCGCAGGGGCCGTATTTCGATTGGTGTCGTCGTGCCCGCCGACTTCGACCGGCGCGCCAACGATCGTTCCCGGCCTGCCGTCCAGTTGCTCGTGGACGGCAGCGACCCAACCATACTCGGCGTCGCCAACCAGTTGCGCTCGATGCAAATCGGCTTCGACAGCGGCAAAGCGGCGCAACAGTCCGTTGGCCCGATCGAGGTTCGCCCATACTACAATCCGGAACGACGCACGCCCGTCAACATCATCCCGGGCCTTATGGGCGTCATCCTGACAATGACGATGATCCTCTTCACGGCCGTTGCGATCGTGCGGGAGCGCGAGCGCGGCAACCTCGAATTACTGATCAATACGCCGGTCAGTTCCACGGAACTGATGGTCGGCAAGGTCATTCCCTACATTGTTATTGGCATGCTGCAGCTGGCATTGATTCTCGGCGTCGGTCGGGCACTGTTCGACGTGCCGGTGCGCGGCAGCATTGTCGATCTGTACCTCGCCGCCACGGCTTTCGTCGCAGCGAACCTGTCGCTGGGACTGTTGATATCGACGGCCGCCAAGACGCAGTTCCAGGCCATGCAGATGATGGTCTTTATATTGCTGCCGTCTATACTGTTGTCAGGATTCATGTTCCCGTTCGACGGCATGCCCGAGTTCGCCCAATACATAGGAGAAGTGTTGCCGACGACGCATTTCATCCGGCTCACTCGGGGAATCATGCTGCGCGAGGCCCCGCTGTCAGAGCTGACTCCGGACCTTGCCTACCTGGTGGGGTTCTCGCTGGTGGCCATGACCGCGGCCGCAATGCGTTTCACGAAACGCCTCGACTAGCGGGAAACCGGTACGGGGTGGGAAAAAATGCCACCAATTTCGGCGAAAGACTCGCAATAGGGCACTCTTTCTGGTCCAATCAGCGCCAATGACACCCCAAAACGAACAATCACCCACCGTTTTCATCGTCGACGACGATGCCGCAATCCGCTTCGCAATGCAGGCACTGATGGAATCAGTCAACCTGACCCATGAGATTTTCGCATCCGCCGACGAGTTCCTCGAAAAGACCACGGAACAGCGGCCCGGCTGCCTGGTTCTGGATATCCGTATGCCCGGCCTCGGTGGCCTCGAATTGCAGGAAGAACTCATCAAGCGCGGCAACACGTTGCCCATCATTTTCATCACCGGCCATGGCGATGTCCCGATGGCCGTCGAAGCGATGCAGAAAGGCGCCGTCGATTTCATTCAAAAGCCGTTTCGCGACCAGGAGTTGCTCGATCGGATACGCGAAGCCCTGGCAACCGATGAGGAACGCCGCGAAGCGCAGCAGCATCATGCCGAGGTCGCAGGTCGCCTGGACCGGCTCACCAATCGTGAGCGTGAGGTCTTCGATCTCGTCGTAACGGGCAAGCCCAACAAGGTCATCGCATACGAACTGGGCGTCAGTCAACGCACCGTCGAGATCCACCGCGCGCGAGTCATGGAGAAAATGCAGGCCAGGTCGCTAGCCGACCTCGTCAAGATGCATATGACGGCGTAAATCTAGGGTCGTGAGCGACGCTTCTCGTCGAACTCGGCGCAGTCGATACATTCATCCGCATACGGATACGCCTCGATTCGCCCCACTTCGATAGGCAACCCACACTCGGTGCAAATACCGAAATCACCTGTGTCCATTCGCCTGAGCGCGGCCGAAATTTTTGCAACTTCCACGCGGGCCTCGTTGCCCAATGCATCGACAACTTCGTTGTCTTCGAGTTGCTTGGCGCGCTCCTTGGAATCCGCTTCGTAACCACGACGCAGATTAGCGGAAATGCGCTCGAGGCGTGCACTCAGCTCTTGTTTCTTTTTTTCGAGTTGCTCGCGTAATGCCGCATGTGATGCACCCGACATCCCGACCTCCAGTCGCCATTCCTTTCCCTATTCAAACGTAACGCACGCCGCGGCGAAATCAGTAAATCCACCTACGGCAAAATAAGTAGTAACCGAGAGAGGCTAGGCATGTCGCCTTATGGAAAGCCTTTACCCCCGGGGTATGCTCTTGGTGATATCCGAACAACACTTAATAAGCAGTGTCAGGTGTATAAATGAACGAAATACGAAAAATCCTCGCGGTTGTTGACCCGACCAGCGAGGATCAGCCGGCCGTCGGCCGCGCAGCCTGGCTGGCAAGGAATATCGGTGCCGACCTCGAATTGCTCGTCTGTTACTACAATGAATACCTGAGCGGCGATCGCCTGTTCGATTCGCCGTCACTTGAAAAAGCCCGCGATGAAGTGATACAGAGTCACGAGCGACATCTCGAGTCGATTGCCGAGCCGTTACGAGCTGACGGAATCGTCGTCAAGACCACTGCGATCTGGGATCACCCCCTGTACGAAGGTGTCGTCAGGCGATCCGTTGAGAGTGGTGTCGACCTCATCGTGAAAGACACGCACCATCACTCTGCAGTGACCAGGGCGCTACTGACCAATACGGACTGGAACCTGATCCGTACCTGTCCATCTCCATTGTGGCTCGTAAAGCCGCAAGCGTTCGCTGACACGCCGGTCTTCGTCGCAGCAATCGATCCCATGCACCAGCACGATAAACCGGCTGCGCTCGACGACGAGATCTTGCATGTCTGCAAGGCTCTGTCGAAAAAGGTAGACGGCGAACTGCACGCGTTCCATTCCTACGATCCGCGCATTGCCGTCGCAACAGCGACGGCAAACGCCTACATCCCGGTGTCGCTGCCATTCGATGAGATCGAGCAACAAATGCACGAGGATCACCAGAAGCGCTTCAAGGAAATCACCGAGTTCCACAAGGTCGACGACGACAAGGCTCACCTTGTTGCCGGACTGACGCACGAGGAACTGCCGCTGATCGCCGAGAAACTCAAGGCGGACGTCGTCGTGATGGGTGCCGTGGCACGAAATCGCTGGAAACGACTGTTCATCGGCGCAACGGCGGAACGCGCGCTCGAGCATCTGCCGTGCGACCTGTTGATCATCAAACCCGACTGGTTCAAGACACCGGTCGACCTCAACAACCACGAAGCCGCCTGATTCCTACCAGGATCGTCAAGCCGGGGCTGCGAAGCCCCGGCGCGGCACCAGAGGCACTAAAAACGGGGCCCCGCGATGCGGGGCCCCGTCCGTTACAGCCTCCTACTGCGCTCTAATAGTCAGCCGTGAACATGATCCGGAACTTAACGGTTTCATTACCCGCACTTTGACCTGGCTGGCAGCCAAGGCCATAAGTACGTACACGTATACAGCGCCGGTATACGCCGAGTCGATATATGACATCATTGCCCTGCGATGACCTACCTGCTCACAAAAAACCTGCACATGCTGACCGCCGTCATTACGATTTCGGGATTTATCGTCCGTGGCTTCTGGATGATGACAGGCTCGGAAAAACTGCAACATCGCGTGGCGCGGGTGGCCCCCCACATCGTGGATACGATCTTACTCGTATCGGGTGTCGCGATGCTCGTCATGCTGTCGCTCAACCCGTTCACGGAAGCCTGGCTGCTTGCCAAGTTAATCGGACTGCTTGCCTACATCGGGCTCGGGACGGTCGCAATCCGTCGCGGTCCGACGCTGCAGATCAGGCTGCTCGGGTTCGTCGGCGCCGTGTCCGCGTTCGCTTACATCGTCGGTGTCGCGCTGTCGAAGTCGCCGGCCAGCTGGTTGGCGTACCTCTCCTAGCCCGGAATCAGTCCTGTGGCACCTCGCCCGTGCGAATGGCATGCCGTGCGGCCGCCAGCAAACGGTTCGTATCGACGGGTTTGCTCATCAGCGTGCAGTTATCCAGCAGCCGGGAGTCCTTGACGACCTTGGAGGTATCGCCGCTGACGATGAATGCCGGTATGTGCTCGTCGTAGAATTCGCGAATGCCGCTCACCGCCTCGACGCCCGTGGAACCGTCGAGCAGGTGAAAGTCGGAAATCAACAACGCCGGCGTATCGGTGAGGTGTTTGATCAGCGCACCAGCCTCGGTCGCCGATGCCGCCGTCGCAACGCCGAATCCTTCGGCCTCCAGCAGCATTCCCCAGGCGTTTGCAACATTCACGTCGTCCTCGATCAGGATAACCAGGCCGGATGTCGAATCGTCGACACGCGTGTCATGTGCATCTTCCACGTCAGAGTGCTGTGAGGCGCCATCGACGACGGGAAGCGTAACGGTAAAACACGATCCCTTGCCTATGTCGGACTCGACGTGAATCTGTACCTTCAGAAGATCCGCGAGTCGTTTCACGATCGCCAGGCCCAGACCGAAGCCCTCCTTGTTCGCGCCCGGCACCTTGCACTGGTGAAACTCCAGGAATATCTCTTCGAGCTGGTCCGGACTGATGCCGATGCCGGTGTCGCGCACTTCGATGCAGCAGTTGCCGTCACGCTGGACGCAATCCAGTCGCACACTGCCCTTGTCCGTATACCGAATCGCGTTCGAGACGAGATTCTGAATGATCTCCACGAGCAGATTCGGGTCGCTGTTGACCAAGGCACCACAGGAGCTCGATGTGAACTCGAGGTTATTGTGCTGCGCCTGACGCGCGAACTCATCCGACAAGCGGTCGATGAGGCGGCGCATTGGAAACTCCTCCAGTTCCGGCGACACCGCGCCGGCATCGAGCCGGCTGATATCGAGCAGGGAATTGAGAAGGTTGGTCATCGCGGTCAACGAATGCTGCTGGCTGTCGATCATCTCCAGTGCGCGTTCATCCTTGACCGTACGCCGCAACGCACCGTTCAGCAGGCTCAAAGCCTGTACGGGCTGGCGGAGATCGTGGCTCGCCGCCGCCAGGAACGCGCTGTTCGCCTTGTTCGCGCGCTCGGCCTCACGCCGCGCGGCAATAATCTGGTCCTCCATCCGCTTGCGACGCGTCACGTCGCGAATAACGCTCGAAACGAACCTGCCGCCGGCGACGTGCACGGGACTAAGACTGATTTCGACCGGAAATTCGCTGCCGTCCCGGCGCTTTGCCAGCAGGTTCATACCGGCCCCCATGGGTCGGATCTTGGGATCGCTCACGTAGCCGGCGCGATGCGCGATGTGCTGCTCATGCAGCCGCGCGGGCAACAGGATTTCGACGGTCTGACCGAGCATTTCCTCCCGCGTGTAACCGAACATCTGCTCGGATTGCGCATTGGCTACCGCAATTTTCCCCGTCTCGTCGATGATGATCATCGCGTCCGGGGCCGATTCGAGCAGGTTGCGGAAATAGGCTTCCGAATGGCCGATGCTGTCGACCTCGTGAACGGTGCTCGTCACCACGAGACCGTCGTCGGTCTCGATCGGGTTGAGCGCAATCTCCACGCGAAAGGTGCTGCCGTCGCGGCGGCAGCCGAGGAGTTCGAGACCCGAGACCATCGGTCGGGTGCGCGGCGCCTTGTGGTAGGAATCCCGCAGGCTACGGTGCCGGTCGCGCTGATCCTGCGGTATCAGTGTCTCGATCGGCCGGCCGATCAGCTCACCGGGCTCGTAGCCGAACAATTCCTCCGCACGCCGATTGGCCATCAGGATGCGTCCGCTCTTGTCCGAGACGATCGTCGCGTAAGGTGACGTGTGCAGTATTTCGCCGACAGTGTCAGCGGGCAGCGCGATCTTTTTCATTAACTTCTTCGGCAACGTTCGAAGTCCGATTATAGGCATTAAGAGCGCCCAATCAGGACATTTGTTTCGCGCCCGGTGCCATACGTATCGTCCCCTATACGCTCATTCCGGGACTGCTGTTAGCCTGCCGCACTGGTACGGAGATATACTGCGACGCAAAATCGCAACGGAAGGACATTCCAGCGGCCGGTACGAATACTCCGCCGCAACCAGCCAAAACAACACCAGCTTTTCTACATCACCGCACAGGGGCCTTCTTTGGACACAGCAGCTTCCTATAACGACAAGGTAGTGCGCCAGTTTTCGATCATGGTCGTAATCTGGGGCATCGTCGGCATGCTCGTAGGCGTACTCATCGCCGCGCAACTCATCTGGCCACAGCTCAATTTCGACCTGCCCTTTCTGACCTACAGTCGCCTGCGGCCCCTGCATACCAATGCAGTGATCTTCGCGTTCGGCGGCTCGGCGCTGTTTGCGACGTCCTATTACGTCGTGCAGCGCACCTGTCACGTGCGCCTGGCGTTCGACAAGCTGGCCGCGTTTACGTTCTGGGGATGGCAGGTCGTCATTTTGCTGGCCGCGATTACGCTGCCTCTCGGCATTACCCAATCCAAGGAATACGCCGAACTCGAATGGCCGATCGACCTGCTGATCGCCGTCGTCTGGGTCGCGTACGCCATTGTGTTCTTCGCCACGATCGGCAAGCGGCGCATCAAGCACATCTACGTCGCCAACTGGTTTTACGGCGCGTTCATCATCACTGTCGCTGTATTGCACATCTTCAATAACCTTGCGGTACCCGTAACGCTGACCAAGTCGTACCAGATTTACACTGGCGTGGTCGACGGCATGATGCAATGGTGGTACGGCCATAATGCGGTCGGTTTCTTCCTGACGGCCGGCTTCCTCGGCATGATGTACTACTTCGTGCCCAAGCAGGCCGGACGTCCGGTCTATTCCTACCGCCTGTCGGTCGTGCATTTCTGGTCGCTCATCGCCGTCTACATGTGGGCAGGGCCCCATCACCTGCACTACACGTCACTACCCGACTGGGCACAGACGCTGGGCATGGTGTTCTCGGTCATCCTGCTCGCACCAAGCTGGGGCGGCATGATCAACGGCATCATGACGCTGTCAGGCGCGTGGCATAAGCTGCGCTCGGACCCGATCCTGAAGTTCATGATCGTTGCGCTGTCCTTCTACGGCATGTCGACATTCGAGGGCCCGATGATGTCGATCAAGACCGTCAACGCGCTGTCGCACTACACCAACTGGACGATCGGACATGTGCATTCCGGCGCACTCGGCTGGGTCGCCATGATGACGATCGGATCCATGTATTGCCTGCTGCCGCGTCTGTACAACCGCGACAGCATGTACAGCACCAAGCTCATCGACGTGCATTTCTGGACGTCGACGATCGGCGTCGTGCTGTACGCCGTATCGATGTGGATCGCCGGCGTGACGGAGGGCCTGATGTGGCGCGCCGTCAATGCCGACGGCACGCTGCAGTACTCGTTCGTCGAATCGCTCAAGGCTGTCGAGCCTTACCACTATCTCCGCCTGCTCGGCGGCCTCGTGTTCTTCTCAGGCATGCTCATCATGGCCTACAACGTCTGGAAGACCGTAAGCGACAAGAAACCGGTACCCGTCGCGGTACTGGAACCGGCGTAACAGGAGAGATCAGCAATGCGCCATGAAACCGTTGAAAAAAGCCTGAACCTCATGATGGTGCTGATCGTCGTTGCGATCAGCATCGGTGGCCTCGTCGAGATCGTCCCGCTCATGATGAGCTCGGATGCGACGGAGCCCGACGAAGGGATCTCGGTATACAGCCCGTTGCGCCTGGCCGGCCGTGACGTCTACGTTCGCGAAGGGTGCTATAACTGCCACTCGCAGATGGTGCGTCCGTTCCGCAGCGAGACCGAACGTTACGGTCCGTACACGACCGCGGGTGAGACGGTGTACGACCGCCCGTTCCAGTTCGGTTCGAAACGCACGGGTCCGGATCTCGCGCGCGTCGGCGGCCGCTACTCGGACGAATGGCAGCGTCTGCATCTCATAGACCCGCGTGCACTCGTGCCCGAGTCCAATATGCCGGCCTACCCATGGCTGGCGGAACGTGAAGTCGATGCCGACCTGATCGTCGCGAAGATGGAGACGCTGCAGTTCCTGGGCGACCCGTACACCGACGAGCAGATTGCGGCCGCAATCGGCGAAGTCACTGGCAAGTCCGAGCTCGACGCGCTGATTGCGTACCTGCAGGATCTGGGCACGAATCGTCGCAGCCGCAGGTGAGCCTGATGGATATCAACGACTTCCGAGGTCTGCTTACCGCCGTCATATTCTTTGCCTTCATCGGCATCTGGATATGGGCGTGGAGCAACAAGCGAAAGAAGGACTTCGAGGCTTCCGCGGCGTTACCGCTGGAAGAAGACACAGATTTAACAACTAACGAGCGGGAGAACATCTGATGCCTGCATTCTGGCACTGGTTCGTTGCTGCTGGCACGATCGTTTTCATCATCTGGTGCGTCTGGCTGGTTAGCTGGTCCTCCAAGCAGGGACCACAGAACGTCGCGGACGACGACGTGGTCGGTCACAAGTGGGACGGCGACCTCGAGGAGTGGAATAACCCTGCTCCGAGGTGGTGGCTCTACCTGTATTTCATCACGATCGCCTGGGGCATCGGTTACATGCTTGCCTACCCGGGCTTCGGCAATTACGAGGGTATGCTCGGCTGGTCACAGCAAGGCCAGTATGAAGCCGAGATGCAGGCGGCCGCCGACAACTACGAGCCGATCTACGAGAAGTTCGCGGCAATGGACTTTGCGGATCTCGCGAAGAACGATGAAGCGCTGGCGCTCGGCGGCAGCCTCTACGCAAGTTACTGCACGACCTGCCACGGCTCCGATGCGCGCGGCGCCGCGGGCTACCCGAACCTGGCGGACAACGACTGGCTCTGGGGGAGCACGGAACAGGCCATCATCACATCAATCGCCAACGGTCGTAACGCAATCATGACGCCCTGGGCACAGGTGCTGGGTTCCGACGAGGCCGTAACGAACATGGCGAAGTACGTGCGTAGCCTCTCGGGCATCGAGGATGCCGACAACGCGGCGCAGGCGATGCAGCAACCGTTCACAACCTATTGTGCGGCTTGCCACATGCCTGACGGTACTGGCAACCAGTTGCTTGGTGCGCCCAACCTGACTGACGACATCTGGCTATATGGCTCGTCCATCGACACGATTCGAACAACGATTAACGAAGGACGCCAGGGGCAGATGCCGCCACACGGCGACCTGCTCGGCGACAATCGCACCAAGATCCTGGCCGCGTACGTTTACAGCCTTTCGCAGAACTGACGTTGCCGCATGATCAGCGAAGAATATCGTGGTACCAAACAGTGGAGCCGTGACAAGCAAGCGGTCTTCACGGTCGTATGGATTTCGTTCCTTGTCGCGGCAATTGGCACCATGGTGTTCTTCGCACTGTTTGACCCGGTCGACCTGACCGAAATCTTTCACGGAGACCTCGATATCGGCCGCGACGCGGGCTACGCGGCCGGGTTCTTCTTCTTCTGGATTCTGTGCGCGCTTTGTTCAGGCGTGACAGCGTATCTCGTTCGCACCGCTCCGAAGCGGGACGCGAAGCACCGACAGAAATGAGCAGACCACAGGGTGCCTCACTCTACGAGAGCGCCAGTAAAATCTACCCCCGGGAGATCGGTGGGCGGTTCGCCAACCTGAGCCGCCTCGCGACGATTGTCTTGCTGGGCCTTTTTTACGCCGTGCCCTGGCTCGCCATGGACGGACGCCAGGCCGTACTGTTCGATCTGCCTGCCCGCAAGTTCTATATTTTCGGGCTGACGCTGTGGCCGCAGGACTTCCCGTACCTGGCGCTGCTACTCATGATCCTCGCGTATTCGCTGTTCTTCTTTACGGCGCTCGCGGGACGCCTGTGGTGCGGGTTCGCCTGTCCACAGACCGTCTGGACAGAGATCTTCATCCGGATGGAGCAGTTCACGGAGGGCACGCGCTCGCAGCGCATGAAACTCGACAAGGCGCCATGGTCGTGGAACAAGTTCCGGCGCAAGTTCTCGAAGCAGTTCCTGTGGATCACATTTTCCTTGTGGACAGGCTTTACGTTCGTTGGCTACTTCCAGCCGATCCGCGAACTGGGCATGGACATCGTGGCGCTCAACGTCGGCGGCTGGACGCTGTTCTGGGGGCTCTTCTACGGCTTCGCGACCTATGGCAACGCCGGCTACATGCGCGAGCAAGTCTGCAAGTACATGTGCCCCTACGCGCGCTTCCAGAGCGCGATGTTCGACAAGGACACGTTGATCATCTCGTACGACGAGGAGCGCGGTGAGCCGCGCGGCGGCCGCAAACGTTCCGTCGACCACAAGGCCGCAGGCCTCGGCGACTGTATCGACTGTCAGCTGTGTGTTCAGGTCTGCCCCACCGGCATCGATATCCGCGAAGGCCTGCAGTACGAATGCATCGCCTGCGCCGCGTGTATCGATGCCTGCGATTCGATCATGGACAAGATGAACTACCCTCGCGGGCTGGTCCGCTACACGACCGAACATGCGATGCAACACAAAGGTTCGCGCGTATTGCGTCCACGAATGTTCGTCTACGCCACGATCCTGCTAATACTGATTGCCGGGCTCGTGACCTCGATGGCGACGCGAACTCCGGTCATTCTCGACGTCATTCGTGATCGTAATTCTCTGTACCGCGAGCTGCCGAACGACATGATCGAGAATATTTATACGCTCAAGCTCATCAACCAGAGCAATGATCCGCGCACCTTTACGCTCGGCGTATCCGGCGTCCCGGGAATCATGCTCGACGGCGTCGCTGACACCATCGACGTCGAGGGCGGCGGCGTGTTGAGCCTGCCCGTGCGTGTCCGCGCCCATCGCGATGACGCCTATGGCATCATGACGATCGAGTTCAGCTTAGGAGCGGTCGATGACGACAGCGTCGCCGTCGTCGAGGACAGCCGCTTCCTGGGCCCGACCCCCTAAACAACCGTTATTGCGCTCATGGTTCGAGAAGATACGAAGCCCTGGTACCGGCAGTTCTGGCCGTGGTTTATCATCGCACTGCCCGCGTCCGCGGTCGTTGCGGGATTGACGACGCTCTGGATTTCCATGCAAACGACCGACTCGTTGGTCCTGGTTCCCGAGGAAGGCGTGAAGACCGAGGCCGACAGGCAGGTCGCGGCGGCTCGCCTCGCGTCCGAGCTCGGGCTTGCAGGTATCGTCGACATCGACAAGAGCACCGGTGTCGTAACCGTTGTCATGCGCCGCGGTGACCGGCAGGACGCGCCCGTGACACTCGAATTCGAAATGTCTCACCCCGCGTTTGCCGATCGTGATCGTCGCATTACGCTGAATAAAGCCATGCCCGATGCCGAGGGCAATCCGGTCTGGGTCGGTCACTTCGTTTCGGTACCCGAAGGCCGCTATTACGCAGTTCTGAAGTCGACCGAGTGGCGCCTGTCGGCCGAATGGAACGGCGAAGCGACCCTGGCGCTGCGGCCGGATAACAATGAGCGGCTCTGAGGCTTGTTTTCACTGCGCCCTGCCCGTCCCGCCCAACTGCAACTTCACGGTTACGATCGAGGACGCGCAGCAACCCGTCTGCTGTCCCGGCTGTAAAGCCGTCGCCGAGCTGATTCGCGACACAGGCATGTCGCGCTACTATGAACTGCGCGACGCGCCTGAGCCGGGCGTCGGCAAACCACCCGAAGACGCCGCCGAATGGACCGTATTCGACAGCCCCGACATGCTCGAGGCCTTCACCGAGCAGCAGGACGGCACACGCGAAGCGACAGTCTACGTTGGTGGCATGTATTGCTCCGCCTGCAGCTGGCTCATCGAAACGACGCTCGGCAAACAACCCGGCATCCGCTCGGCCGAGGTGAACCCGATCACTCACCGCCTGCGCCTCCGTTTCGGCGGTGCCGGTGCGAACTTGTCGAACTATCTCGCAACCCTCGCGGGTCTCGGCTACCAGCCGCAGCCGCTGTCTCCCGAGAGCATCGCCCGACCGGAAGTCGCCGAGCAGCGGACCGCGCTCAAGCGCCTCCTCGTCGCCGCGCTCGGCATGATGCAGGTCATGATGTTCGCGGTCGGACTGTATTCGATGGATTTCTACACCGTCGATCCCGACATGCAGCACTTCCTGCGACTGGTCAGCTTTTTCGTCACCACGCCGGTCGTGTTCTATTCCGCCAGACCATTCTTCGCGAGCGCCTGGCGCGGCGTGGTCGGTCGCAAGCCCGGCATGGACCTGCCAGTCTCCATCGCCGTGGGCTCGGCGTATGCCGCGTCGGTGTATGCCACGTTTACGCGTGGCGAGGCCGTGTGGTTCGACTCGGTCACGATGTTCGTGTTCTTCCTGACGCTCGGACGTTTCCTCGAGATGCGCGCCAGGCATCGCTCGATTGATCGCAGCGCGGCGTTGTCGTCGCTGCTGCCGAATACGGCAACGCGCATCGACGACGACGCGCACAGGGTCGTACCTGTCAGTCAGCTACAAGGCGGTGACCGGGTGCTGATCCGGGCCGGCGAACCGATCCCGGCCGACGGGCTCCTCGCCGGTGGCGCGACGAGCGTAGACGAGGCACTACTCACCGGAGAAGCCCGCGCACAAACCAAGGCCGTGGGCGACGAACTTGCGGCCGGCAGTATCAATCTCGATGGCATGATCGAAATGACGGTGACGCGCACGGGCAGTGATACGACGCTCGGCACGATCAGTCGCATGAGCGAACGCGCGCGCTACGCTCGCCCGACGTTCGTCACACTGGCCGACAGGATTGCGAGCTACATCGTCGTGGCGCTGCTCGTCGTCGCTGCGGCGGTCGCGACGTTCTGGTACTTTGCCGACGCCGGGCGCGCGTTTGTGATCACGCTTTCAGTCCTTGTCGTGACCTGCCCGTGTGCGCTGGCGCTTGCAACACCCGCGGCATTCGCGGCGGCCGGCAGTCGTCTCTCACAGCTTCGATTGCTCGTGACGAATGGCGATGCCATCGAGTCGCTGTCGCGGGCCGACCTTGCAATGTTTGACAAGACCGGCACGCTGACACTCGGTGAGCCAAGCATAGCGTCAGTGATTGTCACCGACTCCGACTGGACCGAGAAGGATTGCCGCGTTATCGCGGCAGCACTCGAGCATCCGTCGACGCATCCACTCGCGCGAGCCTTCGGGATTGAAGACGACCTGCCGGACGTCGAGGGCCACGAGATCGTCGTTGGTCGCGGCGTCAGCGGGACGATTGACGGTCGCCAATGGCGCCTCGGCAATGCGGCCTTCGTAGGCGGCGGCGCGGCCAGCGAAGACGCAACCGCGACCCACGTGTTTCTCGGCACCGGCGATCACCTCGTCGCCTGGTTCGCGCTCGAGGACGCCTTGCGCCCGGACGCTGTGGAAGCACTCACGCAGTTGCGCGGGCTGGGCCTCGAGACCGAACTCGTCAGCGGTGACAATCGTGCCGCTGTGCAGGCGACGGCTGCAGACCTCGGCATCCACGAATCGCACGCACAGTGCTCGCCGGCGGAAAAACTTCGCATCATCGAAAAAGCGCAGCAACGCGGCAAGCGCGTCGTGATGATCGGCGACGGAATCAACGATGCGCCCGTGCTGGCCGGTGCCAACACGTCGATTGCACCCGCGCATGGCGCCTTGCTCGCCCAGACCAGCGCCGACATCGTGATGCTGGGCGACTCGCTCAGGCCACTCACGACGGCGGTACTGATGGCTCGCAGAACGATGCGCATCGTGCGCCAGAACCTCGCCTGGGCAATCGTTTACAATGCGCTGGCATTGCCCGCCGCAGCCGCAGGATTCGTACCTCCCTGGCTCGCGGCCATCGGCATGAGCGCGAGTTCGCTTGTCGTGGTCCTCAATGCCTTGCGCCTGAACCGGTTCGAATAAGCATGTCCATACTCTATGTCCTGATCCCGCTCGCCCTGCTCCTCCTCGGAGGGGCCGTGTGGGCATTTTTCTGGGCGGTCGGCAGCGGCCAGTTCGACGATCTCGATACGCCGGCCGTCCGCGTCGTCATGGACGACGATACGAAACCCGACGGGGAAGAACCGGAGTGACGGAGTCTCTGCCGTTAGTGGCGGCCGCGTTCGTGACCGGGATGCTCGGCAGCGCGCATTGCTTCGGAATGTGCGCCGGTATTTCCGGCCTGTTCGCCGTCAACGCGAATGTCGTCTCGATTCGAAGCCAGGTCCCGAGAGCCGTCGCCTACAACGCAGGCCGCGTACTGAGCTACGCGTTCCTCGGCATCGTCGTCGCGGCCCTGGGCAAGACTATCGTAGACTCTATTCCCGACATCGCGGCGCCCGTTCGGCTCGCAAGCGGGCTGTTGATCGTGTTGGTCGGGCTGCAGGTCGCGTTCAATTGGCGATTCCTCGCTCCCGTCGAGAAAGCCGGCGCTCACATCTGGAATCGCATCGCGCCGGCGGCGAAAGGACTCTTGCCGGTTAACAGTATGCCAAGGGCGCTCGGCCTCGGTCTGCTCTGGGGCTGGCTACCCTGCGGCCTGGTTTACAGCGTCCTGTTGCTCGCGGCGACGACGACCAATCCTGTCGACGGCGGACTCGTCATGATCTCGTTCGGACTGGGAACCATGCCGGCGATGATCGCGACCGGCGTCAGCGCGTCGAAACTGTCACAGTTCATGAGTAGCAAACGACTCGGCGCGGGCTTGTTGATTGTCCTGCTCGGACTCGCGACAGTCGCCATGCCGATAGCAAGTCTCTCGGGCACGCAGGATCATTCGCAACACCGCGGGCACGGCGGATCGATGTCGTCGCACGCTCCCTGATCGACGCTCATGCGCTCGATGCCGGCCATTCAATTGATAGAATGCCTGTGGGTCGATCGGGAATTCGACAGGAGAAACGGGATCAGGCGATTCATCGCTATTTCATTGCTGGCTTGCTGCCTGGGTGGCTGCGAGATCCGGACCCTGTACGGCGTTGAACTGGTCGATATTCCCGGGGACGCCCCCCGGTACACCATCCACAACGAGGAATACACCCTGTTTCTTTTGGCCACCAACGACGACGAAGCGCCGGGTATCACCGTCATTGCACAAATCGACGATCGCCCGAATCCGCAATTGGAATGGGAATAATTTCAAACGTGGCCTCCCGAACAACAGGCGTCGGCCTGGGACAGTTATTACGACGGAATCTATCGTGAACTGCGCGTCTCTCACGAATCGAACTGTCCGTTCCAGGTAAGCCGCTTCGATCATCGTGACAGTGCGCGGCAACAGGCGTACGGGCGCTGGCGGCACAACATGCCGATGCAGGATCGTCTCGATGAACCGCTGAAAGGACTGTTGGTCCAGGTGCCCGTGACCGACTGTTTTGAACTGTCGAACACGTCCGACGTCGCGCCGCAGGCATTGACGATCATTGTCAGTGACGGGCCGGGAGAGGACGGAGACAGTTTCGAGATTCGTTTCCGGGTCAATGCTATCGATATTTGGCTCGACACATGGCTCTTCGGCTCCTTGTTCTGAGCGCCGTAACCGCTTCTCGTGACCCGACATAGTGCTGTACTACCGTTTGCGACGGCGAGACTGCGGTTTGCCTGCTACGCTGGTAGGTAACAAACGGCGACCGTAACCAAGTTGGCGTTATTCCGTTTCGCTAACGTGCGCGCCGGGAGGTCAGATATCGTGATGCCCTCGAACAAGGTAATCGCCCCTCGCCTGGGAATGATAATTCTGTGCTGTGTCCTGGTAACGATGCCGCCCGTCTTCGGCCAGGGCAATGCGGATACGTCCGGCGACCTTGCGGAGGAAACGACCATCGGCGAGATCGTGCTGGCATTTCCCAATCATGCCGAAAAGGCACTGCAGATGGTCCTGGAGCCCGAGGAATTCGCAACTCGGTGGAAGGGCACGCAGAGACCGATAGTCGTTGCATTCATGACCCTGTTCTGGTGCGCGTTGTTATTGACGCTACTGAGCTGGGTTGCCCGGGCATTGATGCTCTGGTGGCTCAGGGATGCGATCGACCAGGCAGGTGCGGAGCAACCACTCGAAGAGGTCCACGAAAAGGGTCCGAGGATTGTCGATGTCGGTGTTTCGATCGGGGACTGCCAGGTCGCACTCGATCGTGGATGGGTCGAGTCCGGTACGGTCGTGCTGGACGTCAACATGGTCCCGAAGGTCAAGCTGCCGGAGGAGAATCCCCTGAACCAGGATACGCCGCAATACATGGTGCTGTTGACAGGTTTCCTGTACGTCTTGTTCGCTGGAGTACGCCCTTCGGTGATCCACTCCAGGGCGTTTACGATCGGGCTGACCGCACTCTTTTGTTTCGTTGCGATCGCCTGCGTGCAGCCCATTGCAGCGCTGATCGGAACGGACGTCACTTTCGCCGTGAGTCTTGGCTACACGATCGTGTTCGGTTCCTATTTCATGACTTTGGGTATGATCGTCGGGATCGTCAGTCAAATTTTGCTGTTCACTACGTTGCGGGTCGGCGATCCGGATTCCGACGGTCCCGGCGCCATTGGCTGCCTGGGCTTTGCTGTCGTCTGGCTGGGTACGATGGCTCTTTCTTTCCTCGCGATCAAAGCGTTTTTCGTCGGCTATCAGACATTGTACGGGTTTGGCTTCTGGACCCTGGTGGGCACCGGATTCGGAGGGCTCGTCATATCCATCCTGTTGTCTCCCCTGTTCTCCATACCAATGGTCTGGTTGTTGCTCAAGCTGCGCAAACCGCTCGATATCGTCGTCTGATTGCGTCGACAATCTTCCGTGGAAGGGCGTCACTGCCATGATTCCGTTCCGCCTCCATGCGGCGATGAACGCGACAGTCCCGGAACTTATGGTCAGACGGTTCCAATTGAGGGTACGATCAGATCTCGGGCTCTTCCGATAACGTGCGAGGAACTTCAGATTCGACGAAGCCGTATGGGCGCAGACAGGGGGCTTGCAAATGGGATGGATCAAGGTCGCAGGAAAAACACTCGAGTATGCGGGTCAATTGGCGCAATCGAACGGCTTCGAAGAGTGGGCCGAGTCCCAGGCCACCGGGCTCATTGAGAAGCTCGCCAAGGAAAAGGGATTCTCACTGTTTGGCAAGGAGCGAGCCGTCAAGAAGGACCTTTTGCGGGAGTTGCGTGACGCTGGGGATAGTGAATTGCTTGCCGCCGCCATCAACGAGGAAGCGCGGCAATTCAGAGCTTGCCCGGGCGGGATTGCACAGGCTATCGAGTCCAATGAGTATATTGCTGACGGACACACTTACGTTATCCCCAAATTTCTGGTTTCGAAACTGTCGCGCAATGCGGCTGAACAAGCCCTCGGACAATCCGCTCAACTGAAGCAGTTCAGATACGGCGAACTGCGTGAGTATTTCTTCTCCCAGCTTATTGATGATCTCCACACCTCCTTCGAATCGTTCAAATTCGATCCGAAGAAGCCGGTAGCAACGGGTGATGAGGGGTGGCTCATCGTCGGGCAGAACACGGAATTTCGCTGGGACGACCAGGAACCGTCCGGTTTCTTCTGTGTATTCCAGGCTCGAAATCGAAGGAAGTTTTCAAGAAAGCACAGATCGCAGATCGCGAAGCAAATCGACGACCTCAAGGTGAAGTTGTCTCGTTTCAATGAGCATGAAATCGCTGAACAGACGCAGATATGGAATGATGCGTTTTCCATTTCAATCGACAATCAGGCCGAATCGGCGAGCCGGAAGAGGAAGATCAGGTCGCAAGGCACAGTCGAAATTTCGACCAACCGATACAACATGGACAGGGTCGAGCTGTACGGCGTCGGAGAATTCTCAAACTGAGTTCTCGCATAGTGGCTTCTCCATTCTCCAACTGGTACCACTTCAGCGTGTTCAACGGCCGGGTCATCGGCAGCGAGCGCCCTGAAAACCTGCCCACCGATCGAATACATGATTGCCAGTAAGCGTTGCAGGCGCGGGCGTGATTGGTCAGTCGATAGCCACGTGGTTAATCCCCCGATACTTCAATGAACGTCGTCTTTCTCGACATTGACGGCGTTCTCAATTCCGACACCTACTACGCCCGCAGAGGCGACCGACCAGTACATCTCAAAGACAGTGATTCGTGGCACATCGATCCGGCAACGGTCGACCGATTGAACCGGGTCATCGTGACAACCGGGGCAAGGGTCGTGCTCAGTTCCGATTGGCGCAGGGAACCTGAAAAACCCGGGCTGGCGAAGACCGAGGCAGCTCTGCATAAACGGGGCGCAACGTTCCGGCTCTACGATGCCACTCCGGTACTTTCAGAGGACGTCAGGCGTGAACGATTCGGTCTTGCGTGGCAGGGAAATTACACGCCGCGTGCCCTCGAGATTCAATATTGGCTTGATGAGCATCCTCGAGTCTCACGGTATGCAATTGTAGACGATGAGCCGGACATGCAGCACCTCGCTGATCGCCTGGTACTCACGGACGCCAGTGTGGGCCTGACCGATCAGGATTGCGCAGAGCTGTTGAAGCTCTTGTCTGGCAGTTGACCTGGCAGGACAAGACGACGCAGTGTCCGCGTAACTCGAGGGCTTTCCGTTCTGCCCAACAATCCCCCCGCGGGGGGATTGTTAACCAACCTGGAAAGTCTCCCCGCGTGGTCAGTCCCCCTCCGAATCCAGGCGCCGCTCGAGCCAGTCTAGCGACGATTCCGCGTAGAACATGCAGCCGAATTGGCCGACGAAGGGATTCCCCTCGTCACGCCGCTCCAGCTTGTCGTGCATGCCGAAGAAGAACGGGTGCGGCGACAGGAAGATGTCGCAGTCGAGTTCCGCGATGGCCGCTGCGCTGGTTCTCAGCGCGCCGGCCGCGCCGCTCGTGCCGAATTTGAAGCCGGTTGCCGACACGGAACTCATGCTGTCGGCGTAGACCACGTCGTAACAGGTATTCAATGCGCAGGATTGCCACGTCCACGTAACGCCGCCCGGCGTGTGACCCGGCGTGTGGACGGCCTTGAAGTCGATCGCGCCTACACTCACGATTTCACGGTCGCCGATCGCGGTTACCTGGCGAACTGGCGGAAAATTTCCTTCGTCGGAATCCGCGATGTATTGCGGGTCGTCCGGCGCCAGCGCACCGCTTGCAAGCGGCCCACTGCCTGCCGGGCTTGTGTAAACCGGAGCGCCCGTCAGCCGCTGCAAAGCGGCGACGCCGCCAACGTGGTCGTAATGCACGTGCGACACCAGGATGGCCTTGATCGCCAGCGGGTCGAAACCAAGCGCCCGGATATTGGCATCGATCAATGCCGCCGATTGCGGCAGGCCGCCATCGATCAGGACCAGGCCGTCGTCGGTTTCGACCAGAATCGACGACAATCCGTCGGTACCCACGTACCAGGTGTTGCCATGAATGCGGAACGGCTCGTGGGCTTCGTTCCAGTCGTTGCATCGCTCGCACTCGTACGGTTCGTCGGGCTCCAGCGTCCTCGGACCGCACGCCGCTAGCAATACAAGAACAACAGGAACAAAGCTGCGAATCGAGATCATGTAAACGCCCTGTAGAACAATCGAATGGATGCGATAACGAGGAATGCACCGAACAACATACTCAGGCGCTTCGCCGAGAATGCATGCGCAATCCTGGCGCCGAGAGGCGCCGCCAACGCCGTGGCCGGGGCGATCAGTGCGAAACCGACCAGGCTGACGTAGCCGAGGCTGCCCGGCGGTACACGGGCATCGTTCCACCCTCCGACGGCGAAGCCGACGGTCCCGGGCAAGCTGATTACGAGACCGAACAATGCCGCCGTACCGACAGCCCTGTGTATCGGCTGGTTAAAGAGTGTCAGCGTCATCACGGAAAATGTGCCGCCACCGATGCCCATCATGCTGGAAAAGCACCCGATGGCAGCCGGAATGACCGCTACAGCAGGTCCTCGCGGCACACTGTCGGTGAGATTGCGGCTTTCCGGCATCAGCACCATTTTCAGAGCCACTAGCAGCGCCAGTGTCGCGAACACCATTGCGAGAACCCGGCTGTGCACCTGCGCGGCAATCCACGCACCGAGTAAAGCGCCGAGCAACACCAGGATGGCCCATCGTTTGACGATCGCGACATCGACCGAGTCGCGCCGATGATGGGCAAGGGCCGACGACATCGAGGTCGGAATGATCGTTGCCAGGGATGTGCCCACGGCGACGTGCATGCGTATGGCCGGATCGACGCCAAGAACGCCCAGTGCCGCTTCCAGCACCGGCACGATGACGATGCCGCCGCCGATCCCGAATAGTCCGGCGAGCACGCCCGCCACGGCACCGGTCGCCAGCATGGCGATGCCGAGAATGAACCACTGTTCCATGCGGGCGCTTTATTCCATCATCGGCCGAGACGTTCGGCGTGATGCTTCAGGTGTTCCTCGATGAAGGTCGAAATGAAGTAGTAGCCATGGTCATAGCCATCGTGAATGCGCAACTCGAGCGGCAGGCCGCTTTCCGCACACGCCGCTTGCAGCAATTCGGGCTTCAGTTGTTCCGCGAGGAAAGGATCGTCGGCGCCCTGGTCGACGAGAATTTTGTCGAATGCCGAAACGTCGCCGGCATTGCGAGCCACCTCGCAGGCGTCATAGTCGTGCCAGGCCGTGGTATCGCTGCCGAGGTAATAACCGAGCGCCTTGCGGCCCCACGGGCTGCCGAGCGTCGTGCATATCGGTGCAAATGCCGACAGCGACCTGTATCGATGTGCATTCCTGAGCCCGATCGTCAAAGCACCGTGCCCGCCCATGGAATGGCCGGTGAGGCCCTGCCGGTCCGCATCGCCAGGGAAATTGGAGAAGACGATATCCGGCAATTCTTTCGTGATGTAATCGTACATCCGGTAGTGCTGCGACCAGGGCTCCTGGGTGGCGTTCAGGTAAAAGCCTGCCGCCAGGCCGAAGTCATAGTCATCGTCCGGATCGTCCGGCACACCCTTGCCACGCGGACTCGTGTCGGGCGATACCAGCATCAGTCCTAGCTCGGCAGCGATACGCTGCGCGCCGCTCTTGACCATGAAGTTTTCTTCCGTGCAGGTCAGTCCCGAGAGGAACGTCAGCACCGGCACTTTGCCGTCGGCAGCCTGCGGCGGCACGAAAACCGAAAACTGCATATCGCAGCTGTTGCTAATCGAGGCGTGCCGGTAGAAGCCGATGCGGCCACCGAAACAGCCCGTTTCGCTGAGGGTCTCTATAGTCATGGGCCGATTATGGCCGACAGCTAACGTTTCTGGAATACCAGCGTTCCGTTGGTGCCGCCGAAGCCGAAGCTGTTGGACATCGCCGTCCTGATGCCGGCGTTTTCCACGAGCTCCGTAACCAGCGGCGTGCCCTCTACGGCCGGGTCGGCGTCGTTGACGTTAATCGACGGCGCGATGAAGTCGTTTTCCAGCATCAGCAGGCAATGAATTGCTTCCTGCACGCCGGTTGCACCCAACGAGTGCCCGCACATCGACTTGGAGGAACTGAAACGCGGCATCTCCTCGCCGAACATCGTCGCCATGGCCTCGACTTCCTTGACGTCGCCGACGGGAGTACTGGTACCGTGCGTGTTGATGTAATCGATGGGCGCCTCGACCGTCGCTCGCGCGAGTTCCATGCAGCGAATTGCACCTTCGCCCGACGGCGCCACCATGTCGTGCCCGTCCGAGTTTGCGCCGTAGCCAACCAGTTCGGCATAGATTTTCGCGCCACGCGCCCGTGCGTGTTCGAGTTCTTCGACGACCACCATACCCGATCCCGACGAAATCACGAAACCGTCACGAGTCGCGTCGTAGGGACGTGATGCGGTAGCCGGTTCGTCGTTGTACTTCGACGACAACGCACCCATGGCGTCGAACAGGCACGCCAGCGACCAATGCTCTTCCTCGCCGCCCCCGGCGAAGACGACGTCCTGTTTGCCGAGCTGGATCTGTTCCGCTGCTGCCCCAATGCAGTGCGCGCTGGTTGCGCAGGCCGACGTGATCGAGTAGTTGATGCCCTTGATCTTGTACGGGGTCGCAAGACATGCGGATACGGAACTGCCCATGGTGCGCGGCACCATGTACGGCCCGATCTTTCGCACGCCGCGTGCACGCAGCGTATCTGCGGCGTGCACAATGTTGTTACTCGATGCACCACCCGAAGCGGAGATCAGCCCGGTGCGTACATTCGAAATGTCCGTATCCTCGAGCCCCGCGTCTTCTATCGACTGCTGCATCGCGATGTACGCGTATGCGGCGGCATCACCCATGAACCGCCGAACCTTGCGGTCGATGTGCTCCGTGAGGTCGATATGACAGCTGCCCGACACCTGGCTGCGCAGGCCCATCTCTTTGAAGGTCTCGTTGGCGACGATGCCGGAGCGGCCCTGTCGGAGCGATTCGAGTATCTCTGCCTTGTTATTCCCGATGCACGACACGGCACCGAGGCCAGTAATAACTACACGCCGCATTGACGACTCCTAAAAGTCTTCAGTTGATGTAAACAGGCCGACCCGCAGGTCTTCAGCGGTGTAAATTTCGCGACCGTCAACGCAAACGGTGCCGTCGGCAATCGCCATGTTGAGGCGGCGCGAAATGACCCGCTTGATGTCGATCTGGAACGTGACCAGTTTCGAGGTCGGCAGGATCTGACCCGTGAACTTCACTTTGCCGACACCCAGCGCACGACCCCGGCCCTGCAGGCCCAGCCAGACGAGATGATAGCCGACCAGTTGCCACATCGCGTCAAGACCAAGACATCCTGGCATGACGGGGTCGCTTTCGAAATGACATTTGAAGAACCACAGGTCCGGCTTGATATCGAGCTCCGCCTTGACTTCGCCTTTGCCGTATTTGCCGCCTTCGTCGCTGATCCAGGTGATGCGGTCCATCATGAGCATGTTCGGCAAGGGCAACCTGCCGTTGGTCGGCCCGAACAGTTCGCCATGGCCGCTCATCAGCAACTCTTCGTAGGTGTAGGAATTCTGCCGTGCAGGCAGTTCCGCCGCGATATTACTGTCAGTCATACGCCCTCCGGCGCAACGCGTTCTTATTTTTCGCCCGGCGTTCGGGCCGGACACAGATAATTGCCGATTTTACGCCCGTTGGCAGGCGCGAAGTTTGGATATCGCGCCATTCGGCGCCGTCGTTGCAAACGCTGACGGCCCGGCGGCTCAGGTTTTGTCGTAATCGAGCAGGATCTCGGCACTGACAGGCCGCGACTGGCAGGCGAGGACAAACCCCTTCTCCACCTCCCAGGGTTCCAGCCCGTAATTGGTCTCCATCTGCACCTCCCCGCTGCGCAGGTGC
Organism: uncultured Woeseiaceae bacterium; assembly: GCA_945788625.1. Lineage (GTDB taxonomy): Bacteria > Pseudomonadota > Gammaproteobacteria > Steroidobacterales > Woeseiaceae > UBA1847. The sequence goes on along the minus strand of CALZMQ010000015.1, from coordinate 143,971 downwards.
GTGCGGCAGGTCGCGCACACGCCTCCCTTGCACGAATACGGCAGTTCCACGCCGGCATCCGCGGCGGCATCCACGATGCTGGCGCCGCCACGCGGCATGTCAAAGGACTTCTTGTGGCCATCCATGATGACCGTGATTTCGGCAACGTCGGCCGCAACCGCGGCCGCAGTTGGCGCGATCGGTGCGCCGCGGCGTGGCGCACCGAAGCGTTCCGAGTGCACTTTCTCCGCCGGTATTCCCAGCTCCACGAGCGCATTGCTCACGGTTTCGATCATGGAATCCGGACCGCAGACAAACGCCTCATCCACGGCAATGCCACCGCAAAAACGTTCCACCAGCTCAACGACCTTCTCGGCATCGATTCGTCCCGCGGCGACGGGAAATTCCTGTTCTTCGCGGCTGAACACGAAATGCAATTGCAGGCGCTCAGGGAAGCGATTCTTGAGCGCGTACAGATCGTCGATGAACATCGTCGTGCTTTGCTTGCGATTACCATAGAACAGAGCGAAACGACTGGCGGGCTCATTCTCGAGCACGGATGCGACGATCGACAGGACCGGAGTGATGCCGCTACCGGCGGCAAACCCCAGGTAGAACTTTTCGTTGTCACGATCGAGGTCGACGTGAAACTGGCCATTTGGCGGCATCACCGCGAGTTCGTCGCCGATGTCGAGTTCGTTCGCCGCGTACTCCGAGAACCCCCCGCCGGGTTGCACGCGAACGCCAATCTCCAGTGGCCATCGGCCTTTCTGCGAACAGATACTGTACGTTCGGCGCAGGCGCTTGCCGTCCCGTTCGATCTGGATCGGCAGATGCTGGCCGGGCTGGAATTCGAACTCCGTCTGCAACTCTGGCGGCACGTCGAGGGCGATGCGGACGGAGTCTTTTGTTTCCTGCTGCCTGGCGACTACCTTGAGCGCGTGGAATTGTCTCATTCGGAATGGCTCAGATGCATTTGAAGTACTCGAATGGTTCCAGGCAATCGGCACAGCGATAGGAGGCTTTACAGGCAGTCGATCCGAACTCACTGACGAGCTCCGTGTTTTCGGATTCGCACTTCGGGCAGTGGACGATGCGCTGACTCGCCAGCAGCGCCCGCTTGCCGCCTCCCTCTTCGGGTGGCGCGATTCCGTACAAGCGGAGTTTTTCCCTGCCGGCGTCGCTGATCCAGTCGGTCGTCCATGGCGGCGCGCTTTACGGAGACGTTGCTGATACCGCGGTCTTCCAGCGCCGCGATCACGCTCGACTCGATCACCTCCGTCGCCGGGCAACCCGAGTACGTGGGTGACAGCGAAACCACGACACCGCCGTCGCACTGCACGTCCCGGACGATGCCGAGGTCCATGATGCTCAAAACCGGAATCTCGGGGTCCGGCACGTCGCCCAGCCACTCGAGAATGGTCTCGCGGTTGTAGGCAGCTTCTACCAAGTGGCACCCGGGTAGGTTCGCGGCAGGTTTTGCAGTTCGGCGAGCAGGTAGCCGAATTGCTCGGTATGAATCCCCTGTTTGCCGCCTTTCGCCATACTCTGCTCCTCCGGCATCGTCAGCGTCGCTTCGTCGATGATATCCGCAAGGGCACGTCGCCAGTCGGTCTCGATGGCGTCGAGGTTCGGTCCATCGAACGAGGCCTGCACGATGGCGTCGAGTTCGTCAGCGGCGAACATCTCACCGGTGTAACGCCATAGATCGCGCAACGATTGTTGCACCCTCGCGTGACTTTCATCCGTGCCGTCTCCGAGACGAACCAGCCAATTGGCGGCATGCCGCAAGTGATAGCGGACCTCTTTGCCTGCGCGCGCCGCAATCTCTGCCAGCCGCGCATCGCTGCAGTTCGCCAAAGCTTGCAGCAATGACTGGTAGTAAAGGTCGAACAGCACCTGTCGCACGATCGTGTCACCGAAATGCCCGTTCGCCTGCTCGACCAGCAGCAGGTTCCTGAACTCGTGCTCGGGGCGCAAATAGGCCATGTCGTCTTCGCTGCGCCCGGCCCCTTCGCGCTCGGCGGCATAGGCGTAGAACATGCGGGCCTGGCCGATATAGTCGAGCGCGAAGTTCGCGTTGGCGAGTTCCTCCTCCAGCTCGGGGTGCGCGGCGACCAGTTCGACCATGCGCTGACCGAGCACGAGGGCATTGTCGCCAAGCCTCAGAACGTAGGCTGTCAGTGCCTGCTCGGGCGTCACAGGTTTTCCACGCCGTCGGGTATGTCGTAAAACGTCGGGTGGCGGTAGATCTTGTCTTCGGCAGGCTCGAAGAACGATGCCGTTTCCGCGGGGTCCGACGCAACCAGCTGGTCCGAACGCACGACCCAGATGCTCACGCCCTCGCTCCGCCGCGTATACGTGTCGCGCGCGTGATCGAGCGCCATCTGGTCGTCGGGTGCATGCACGCTACCCGCGTGGCGGTGGCTCAGTCCGCCCCGGCTGCGTATGAAAACTTCGTACAAGGGCCATTCCTGTTCCGACATTCGATAATCCTCAGGCTGCCGCTTTGGCAGCGCGTTTCTTCGCGTAAGCGCGCGCGGCTGCGCGCACCCAGGCGCCGTCCTCGTGCGCCTTGCGGCGTTTGTCCATACGTTGCTTGTTGCAGGGCCCGTTTCCGGCAATGACGTCGAAGAACTCCTGCCAGTCGATCTCCGAGAAACGGTAGTGCCCTGACGCCTCGTCGAATTGCAATGCGTCGTCGGGTACCTCGAGACCGAGGAAATCAGCTTGTTGCACCGTCACGTCGATGAATTTCTGGCGCAATTCGTCGTTGCTGAAGCGTTTGATCTTCCAGGCCATCGACTGCGCCGAATGGCTCGAGTTCGCGTCGTTGGGACCGAACATCATCAGCGACGGCCACCAGAACCGGTTCAATGCATCCTGCGCCATCGCCTTTTGCTCGTCGCTGCCACCGCACAGCGTCAGCATGATGTCGAAGCCCTGGCGCTGGTGAAAGCTTTCTTCCTTGCAGATACGCACCATCGCGCGCGCATAGGGTCCGTAGGAACAGCGGCACAATGGAATCTGGTTCATGATCGCCGCGCCGTCCACGAGCCAGCCGATGGCGCCCATGTCGGCCCACGTCAGCGTCGGGTAGTTGAAAATACTCGAATATTTCGCCTTACCCGACAACAGGTCGGCCACCATACTGTCGCGCGACACGCCCAGCGTTTCCGCGGCACTGTAAAGATACAGGCCGTGGCCGGCTTCGTCCTGCACCTTGGCAAGCAGGATTGCCTTGCGCTTCAGCGACGGCGCGCGGGTAAGCCAGTTACCTTCGGGCTGCATGCCGATGATCTCGGAATGCGCGTGTTGCGAAATCTGCCGTATCAGGGTCCGCCGGTAGGCCTCCGGCATCCAGTCCTTGGCCTCGATTTTTTCCTCGGCGTCGATACGCGCCTGGAACGCCGCGAGCTGCTCCGGCGTTTCCTCGGCGCGTTGCTCGGTAGCGGCTTTGCCCGCCTGATCCAGCCCCTGTGTGTACATGACGACTACTCCTGGTAGATCCGTACCAATGTGACACGGTTTTTTCGGTTTTTCAATGGATGCCGTATCATTTTACTCCGCCACCACGGCCTCGTCGCGACTGACCGAGCGGCCACGAAACAACGCAACGACCTGGCCATGCTGATTCTCGACCCGGACCGCGTAATACGCGTTCCTGCGGCCCCGATACTCCTCGCTCGCCACGGCCTCCAGGGTATCGCCGAGGACGGCGGGACGAAGAAACTCGACATTCGCGGAAGCGGCGACCGTCATGCGGTTATAGGCGTTACAGGCGAATGCGAATGCCGTATCGGCCAATGCGAACACCAGTCCGCCATGGCAGACGTCGAAGCCATTCACCATGTCGTCCCGCACCCGCATGCGCGCCGTCGCGGCCCCAATGCCGGTAATGTCGACCTCCATGCCGAGCAGCCTGGACGCCTCGTCGCCGGCCCACATTTCGTCAGCGCATCGTTTTGCCAGATCCAGGTCACTCATTGACGGCATACCCCTTTTGTTGCGGCGGCACGAGGCCGCCGAATCGTTGCTGGAAGGATGGGTTCGCGGGCGGCAGAGGTCCGTCAGCGGTTTCCATCGTCTGGTCGAGATAAGCATCCGCAGCCACGTGCACCAGCGCGTAGAGATTGCGGCAAAGCTGGTAAGCGGCGGCACCCTGCCAGCTTGCCGGCAGTAGTTCAGTCGGCAACCATGGATCGCGCAGCAGGATTTTTCGATACTCCTGGATCAGCAGGGTCCGCACGAGAAATGCTGATTTTTCATCGACTTGTGTTTTGCCGCCAAACGCCCGGATCGCGGGTCGAAAACGCCTCAAAAAGTCCTCGTAACGGGCGTCGATATCGTCCAGGTTCCAGCAGCCGTGCGTGAGTTCACGCATGGCCGTCTCACTCTTTATGGTCCTGCCGCTCATGACGACCAGCCTGTCCGCGACACCCAGGCGGCGCATCGTGACGTCGAGTTCCGCCAGGTCAGGCGACGGATGAGCGAGCACGTTCGCCGACATCGAGCCAAACCCGAGCCAGCCGCACTCCTTGCGAACCCTGTCCTTTTCCGGCGTACCGAGACCGGCAAGCAGCAGCAGGCACCACTCGCCATCCCAGCCGCCGACGGGCTCGCCATAAATTCGGTGTGTCGCCTGCTCGAATCGCTCGCGTCCCTCGTCCGTCAGGCTGTAGTAGGAGCGTCGCCCGACCTGGTCGGACCGCAACCAGCCGTCCTTGGCAAGGCGATACACCGACGTGCGGACGAGTCGCTCACTGACACCGAATTCGGCCATGACGTTGATCAGGCTGCCGAGCCAGACGGTACCGCCGCGCGGCGCAATGGCGTCCCCGAAAACGGTCGTGATCAGCGACCCTGCCCGCAATGTCGGGCGTGAGCGGAACTCGTTGACGAGTCTTTGGCTGGCTGCTTGTACGCTCATGGCACCTTCGCTTGCTTTCGGACCGACCGACCGTACAATCTGATACGAAATATTTCAAATTCAATTCAATTTTGTATCTTACCGGTACAGGGGGCTCCAGCATGAAACTCGGCAACCTCGTGATGGACCAGTGGGTCGAAGGCGACGGAGACGGTACCGTACTGTGCAGCGCAGTCAGCGGTGATTCGGTCGCCAGGATCACCAGCCAGGGTCTGGATTTCGCCGCCATGCTCGATTACGCACGCAACACCGGCGGCGCCAACCTGCGCCGTCTCACGTTTCACGAGCGTGGCGAGATGCTCAAGGCGCTCGCGAAATACCTGATGGAGCACAAGAGAGAGTTCTACGAATTGTCGACGATGACCGGCGCCACGCGCAGTGACAGCTGGATTGACATCGACGGCGGCATTTCGACGTTGTTCGTGTTTTCGAGCAAAGGGCGGCGCGAGATGCCGAACGACCACGTTTACCTCGATGGCGCACCCGAACAGCTTTCGAAAAACGGCACCTTCGCCGCACAACACATATGCACACCGAAGCTTGGCGCAGCGGTGCACATCAACGCATTCAATTTTCCCTGTTGGGGCATGCTCGAAAAACTCGCACCCACTCTGCTGGCCGGCGTGCCGGCGATCGTCAAGCCCGCCTCGAGCACTGCGTACCTTACGGAGTCGATGGTCAAGCGCATCCTCGCATCCGGCATTCTCCCCAAAGGCGCACTGCAACTCATCTGCGGCAGCGTCGGCGATCTCTTCGATCACCTGAACTGCCAGGACACGATCGCGTTTACCGGCTCGAAGACTACTGCCGAGTTCCTGCAGCAGCATCCGCGCGTTGTCAGCGAGTCCGTCGCATTCACAGCGGAAACGGATTCGCTCAACTCGTCCATACTCGGCCCGGACGCACTACCCGGCACGCCGGAGTTCGACCTCTATATAAAAGAGGTCACACGGGAAATGACCAGCAAAGCAGGCCAGAAGTGCACGGCCATACGCCGCATCATCGCTCCGGCTGCGATCGCCGGCGACGTGGTGAGCGCCCTGTCGACGGCGCTCGGCAAAATACGAATCGGCAACCCGGCAAGCAAGGACGTCGACATGGGCGCACTCGCAAGCCAGGGCCAGCGCGACGAGGTTCGCGACCGGGTCAATGAACTGTCTCACCAGGCCAATGTCGTATTCGGCGGCCGCGACGAGTTCGACGTCATTGACGCGGATGCCGTCAAAGGTGCGTTTTTCATGCCGACGCTTTTGCACTGCGAGAAGCCCTTGTCGTCGCCGGCCGTGCATTCGGTGGAAGCATTCGGGCCGGTGAGCACGGTGCTCCCTTACGACGACCTCGCCGAAGCGATCGAACTGTCACGCCTGGGCGCAGGCAGTCTCGCGGGTTCCGTGATCACCAACGACAACGACGTCGCCCGCGAACTGATACTCGGCACCGCGGCGTATCACGGCCGCATGGTCGTCATCAATCGCCACTGCGCGGCGGAGTCGACGGGACACGGCTCGCCGTTGCCGCACCTGGTTCACGGCGGCCCCGGTCGTGCAGGCGGCGGCGAGGAGATGGGCGGCGTGCGCGGCGTGCTGCACTACATGCAACGCACTGCCGTACAGGGCTCGCCAGAGACGCTGACGGCGATTGGCCGCCGCTGGGTGCGAGGTGCCGACCAGAACGACCCGGGCGCCCACCCGTTCCGCAAGACTTTCGAGCAACTCCGCCTAGGCGACACGCTGGTCACGGCAGAACGTGAAGTGTCTCTCGAGGATATTCAGCATTTCGCCGAGTTCACCGGCGATACTTTCTATGCGCACACGGACGAAGAAGCCGCCGCGAAGAACCCGTTCTTCGAAGGCCGCGTGGCGCACGGCTACCTGATCGTCTCGTTCGCCGCAGGCCTGTTCGTTGATCCTGATTTCGGACCCGTGCTTGCCAACTACGGCGTCGACGACCTGCGCTTCGCGAAACCCGTCAACTACGGCGACACGCTGAAAGTCCGCCTTACCTGCAAGCAAAAGACGCTGCGCGCCGGTACAGGCTACGGCGAGGTCCGTTGGGACACCGAAGTGAGCAACCAGGATGGCGAAATCGTTGCCCAATACGACGTGTTGACCATGGTGGCGACCGACGAACACTGGGGCTCGGTCAACTAGTCCTTCGCAAGCCGCTGTTTCCAAAAAGATAAAAGCTGGCGAGAGATTTCCCCGCCGCGGCATTATAATGCCCGGCTGCGTCGCCACTCCCGGCGGAGAAAAGCACAACAAGCCCTCAAAGGACCCGCATGAGCACAGCCAAGATCATCTACACCAGGACCGACGAAGCTCCGGCGCTTGCGACCTATTCATTTTTGCCGATCGTCAAGGCATTCACCGATGCCGCCGGTATCGATGTGGAAACTCGCGATATCTCGCTGTCGGGACGCATCCTCGCGAACTTCCCGGAGAGGCTCTCGGAAGAGCAGCGCATCGGCGACGCGCTCGCGGAACTGGGCAAACTCGCGAAATCGCCCGCGGCGAACATCATCAAACTACCGAACATCAGTGCGTCGGTTCCACAACTAAAGAAGGCCATTGCCGAACTGCAGTCGAAAGGTTATGACGTTCCGGACTACCCGGAAGAACCCGGCGACGACAGCGAGAAATCGATTCAGGCGCGCTACGCGAAGGTCCTCGGCAGCGCCGTGAATCCGGTGCTTCGCGAGGGCAACTCGGACCGCCGCGTCGCTGCGGCGGTAAAAAACTTTGCAAAGAACAACCCTCACTCGATGGGTGTATGGAGCCCGGACTCGAAATCGCATGTTGCGCATATGGGCGACGGCGATTTCTACTCCAGCGAGCAGTCGGCCGTTGTCGCCGATGCCGGTGACCTGCGCATCGAACATGTCGCCGACGATGGCACGACGACCGTACTCCGCCAGCGCGTGCCCGTGCTCGCCGACGAGGTCGTGGACGCCAGCGCGATGAACTGCCGTGCGCTGTCGGCATTTTTCGCCGCGCAGATCGACGCCGCAAGGGAAGAAGGCGTGCTCTTTTCGTTGCACCTCAAGGCCACGATGATGAAGGTCTCGGACCCCATCATGTTCGGCCATGCAGTGGTGGCCTATTATCGTGACGTTTTCGACAAACACGCGAAGCTGTTCGATGAAATCGGTGTCGATCCCAACAACGGAATCGGTGACGCCTATGCCAAGATCGCCGGACTGCCGGACGCGCAGCGCAAGGAGATCGAGGCTGACATCGAAGCGGTCTACAAGTCCCGCCCGGCGCAGGCAATGGTCGATTCCGACAAGGGCATCACGAACCTGCACGTTCCCAGCAATGTCATCATTGACGCCTCCATGCCGGCAGCTATTCGCTCGTCCGGCAAGATGTGGGGGCCGGACGGGAAGCTGCACGACACCAAGGCCGTGATTCCCGATCGCAGTTACGCGGACATCTACCAGGTCGTCATCGATTTCTGCCGTGAGCACGGAGCATTCGACGTAACGACGATGGGAAACGTCTGCAACGTCGGCCTGATGGCGCAGAAGGCGGAGGAGTACGGATCGCACGACAAGACGTTCGAGATCCCGGCGAACGGCAGGGTTCGTGTCTGCGACGAATCCGGTGATCTTCTGATGGAGCACGTCGTCGAACGCGGCGACATTTGGCGTATGTGCCAGACCAGGGACCTGCCGATCCGGGACTGGGTCAAATTGGCGGTAACGCGTGCCAGGGCCACCAACTCCGCCGCCATATTCTGGCTGGACGAGAACCGAGCGCACGACAGAAACCTGATCGAAAAGGCCAATTTGTACCTTGGCGAGCACGATACCGACGGACTCGACATTCGCATTCTTGCCCCGACCGATGCCATGCAGGCGACGTTGGAGCGCGTCAGATCGGGTGAAGACACAATCTCCGTAACCGGCAACGTGCTGCGCGACTACCTCACGGATCTCTTTCCGATTCTCGAACTCGGCACGAGCGCCAAAATGCTCTCGATCGTACCGTTGCTCGCGGGCGGCGGACTGTACGAGACCGGCGCCGGTGGCTCCGCTCCAAAGCACGTGCAGCAATTCCTGGCGGAAGGCCACTTGCGCTGGGACTCGCTGGGCGAATTCCTGGCCCTGGCGGTATCCATCGAGGACCTCGCGTACAAGACCGACAGCCAACGAGCCATAATACTCGCCAGGGCATTGAGCCAGGCCAACGGCAGGTACCTCGAGGAAAACAAGGCGCCGTCACGCAAAGTGGGCGAACTCGATAATCGCGGTAGCCACTATTACGTTGCCATGTACTGGGCGCAGGCGGTTGCAGAGAATGACAAGGACAACCAATTGTCGGAGCGCTTCGCAAATGCCGCGCAGGCACTGGCGGACAACGAAAACGCGATCATCGCGGAACTCGACGCGGCACAGGGCGCCGCGGTCGATATCGGCGGTTACTACATGCCGGACGATGACCTTGCGGAACGTGCAATGCGTCCAAGCGACACACTGAATTCGATCATCGATTCGATCTGATTACTGTCTGAACGGCAGCGCGGTATCCGCCTTGATCTCTTTGAGCACGAAATTCGATCGCACCTGTGAGACGCCAGGCAACTTGAAAATGAAATCGTCGAGGAACTTGTTGTAAGCGTCGATGTCCTCGACGACGACGCGCAGGTGAAAGTCAGCCTTGCGTCCGTTTACGATGACGGCATAACGATCAATGACGCCGGACTCCTCGAGGCTCTTCACCCGGCGCCAGCACGCGGAACCCGACATCCCCACGCGCTCGGCAAGTTCCTGCATGGTCAGGCGGCTGTCGCGCTGTAGCTCTGCAAGTATGCGGCGGTCTTTTCGCTCGAGCATGGTTTTTCACCATTATCGTAAATAGTTAGAAATTTTGCCATATTTTTGTATTTTTCGAAATGTTTTGCCGTTTTAACGGCTTTTCGTGGGATGATTGGCACCGCATCACGGCCGCATTGAGGCATACTCGCAGGCCCGATCTCAGCTACAGAAAACCCGATGTCGCAGTCAGCACCAGCCAGACCTCACTACCCTCTCGACAACTACGAACTCATTGATCGTTACCGGCGCGAATCCGGGCGCGTATTACTCACGGGTACGCAGGCGCTCGTTCGCATTCCGCTCATGCAACGCACGCTCGACAATGCCGCGGGCCTGAATACGGCGGGCTTCGTCAGCGGCTACCGCGGCTCCCCGCTCGGCATGGTCGACCAGGAACTGTGGCGAGCCAAGCGCATGCTCGAGGAAAAAGGTATCGAGTTCCTCCCGGCCGTCAACGAGGATCTCGCCGCAACGGCGATTCTCGGTTCGCAGCAGGTCGAGACCGATCCGCAGCGGACGGTCGATGGCGTGTTCGGCATCTGGTACGGCAAAGGTCCTGGCGTGGATCGCGCGGGCGACGCGTTGAAACACGGCAACGCCTACGGCAGTTCGCCGACGGGCGGCGTGCTGGTGATCGCCGGCGACGACCACGGCTGCATCTCGTCATCGATGCCGCACCAGTCCGACGTGGCGTTTCTTACCTACATGATGCCGAACCTCAATCCGGCCAGTGTGTCCGAGTACCTCGAGTTCGGCCTTTACGGCATCGCGCTGTCGCGCTTCTCAGGCATGTGGGTCGGCTTCAAGGCGATCTCCGAGACGGTCGAATCCGCCATGTCGATCGAGTTGCCGCCATACCCGCAGTTTCGTATTCCACAGGATTTTTCGCCTCCCGCAGAAGGCCTGCATTACCGCTGGCCGGATTTTCCGGGACCGCAGATCGAGGAAAGGCTCGAAGCAAAGAAAGCGGCAACGCTGGCTTTCGCTGCCGCGAACCCCATCGACCGGAAAGTCTTCGACGTGCCGAACGCACGATTCGGCATTGTTACAACGGGCAAGGCGCATCTCGACCTCATGGAGGCGTTGCGCCTGCTGGGCGTCGGCGCGAGTGAAGCGCGAAGCATCGGTATCGACGTTTACAAGGTCGGCATGGTATGGCCGCTCGAACCCCAGGGCGCGCTCGACTTCGTGCAGCGCAAACTCGAAGTACTCGTGGTCGAAGAGAAGCGCGGCATTATCGAGAGCCAGTTCAAAGAGTATTTCTACGACTACCCGGGACGCAAACCGGAACGCATGGTCGGGAAGGAAGACGAACACGGCAACCGGCTGGTGCCATGGGTCGGCGAACTTTCGCCCGTGCAACTCGCGCCGCTCGTTGCAAGTCGCCTCGACCGCGTTTTCGGTGGCCATGCATTCACCGAACGTGCCGAACAACTGCTGCGACAGCGCGGCCCGGAGATCGAGATCGGCGGCGCAAGGCGGATGCCCTACTTTTGTTCGGGGTGCCCCCACAATACGTCGACCAGGGTGCCGGAAGGCTCCAGGGCGCTCGCCGGCATCGGTTGCCATTTCATGGCCAGCTGGATGGATCGCGATACGGACGGTTTGATCCAGATGGGGGGCGAAGGCGTCAACTGGATACCGCGATCGAAGTTCAACGGCGGTCAACACGTGTTCCAGAATCTCGGCGATGGCACGTTCTACCACTCCGGCTCGCTCGCGATTCGCCAGGCAGTCGCCGCCGGCACCAATATCACCTACAAGATCCTCTACAACGACGCCGTCGCGATGACCGGTGGCCAGCCGGTTGACGGGCCGATTTCCGTTCAGGCGATAGCGCACTCCGTCCGCTCCGAGGGTGTCGAACGCATCGCGCTGGTTTCCGACGAGCCCGAGCTGTTCGACCTGAGCGACCTGCCGTCAGGAACGACGGTTTCGCACCGCAGGGAAATGGACGCGGTCCAGCGCGAGCTGCGCGAGATAACCGGCGTTACCGTGCTTATTTACGCGCAAACCTGCGCGACCGAAAAACGCCGCCGGCGCAAGCGCGGCAAGCTCGCGGACCCGAGGAGGTTCGTCGTCATAAACGACCTCGTTTGCGAGGGCTGCGGGGATTGCTCGATCGAATCCAATTGCCTGTCTGTGGTGCCGAAGGAAACCCGCTTCGGCCGCAAGCGGCAGATCGACCAGCACGGCTGCAACAAGGACTTCTCGTGCCTCAACGGCTTTTGCCCGAGCTTCGTGACCGTTGAAGGGGACGCGGCGCGCCCGCGAACAAGCAGCGCTGACGACTCAGAATTTGCAGCGCTCGCAGCAGCGCTGCAGGAACCGGTCATCCCCGACATCGACTGGTGCTACGACCTGCTCGTGACGGGCGTTGGCGGTACGGGCGTCATTACAGTAGGCGCGTTGATCACAATGGCCGCCCACCTCGAAGGCAAAGGCGCCTCGGAACTCGACTTCATGGGATTCGCACAAAAATTCGGGCCCGTACTGAGTTACCTTCGTATCGCCAGCGAACCGGCCAATATCCACCAGGTGCGAATAGAGCCAGCGCGAGCGGACGCGTTGATCGGCTGCGACATTGTTGTCAGCTCTTCCCCGAAAGCGTCCATCACCTATCAACACGGTCACACGCGCGGGCTGGTGAACACAGCCGAGATGCTGACCGGCGACTTCATCCGGCACCGCGATGCGAGCCTGCGCGGCAGCGATCGCATCGCCGCGATCGCCGCCGCGATCGGTGAGGATAACCTCACCACGATAAACGCCAATCAGATCGCCGCAAGGCTTATGGGCGACACCATTTACGCGAATGTCCTGCTGGTCGGTTGTGCGTGGCAGACAGGACTGATTCCCGTGTCACTACAGGCCTTGTTGCGCGCAATCGAACTGAACGGCATCGAGATCGATGCCAACAAGCGCGCGCTGACATGGGGCCGTATCGCCGCGGCGGACCCGGCGACGATAAAGCGCCTGCTGTCCGGCGACGAATCCGGCGTTGCAGAGACGCTCGACGGCATGATAGCGCTGCGCCGTGAATTCCTGGTCGACTACCAGGACGAGGCGCTGGCCTCGCGTTACACAACGCTGGTTGAAAAGACCCGCGCGGCGGAGTCCACGATTAGCGACAGTGACGAGCTGTCCCGGGCCGTCGCACGGAGCTACTTCAAATTACTCAGCTACAAGGACGAATACGAAGTCGCCCGGCTCCACACACGCCGCGAATTCCTGGACTCTATCCGGCGCGACTTCGGGGAAAAAGCTGCCGTGCGCTTCCACCTTGCGCCGCCAGTCCTGAATGCAGGCCTCGATGCTCGCGGGCGCCCGCGGAAAAGAGAATTCGGCGCATGGATACTGCCGCTGTTTCGGATCCTCGCGAAAATGCGAAGGCTGCGAGGCACTGTATTCGACGTTTTCGGGTATACCGCCGAAAGGCGTACCGAGCGTGCGCTGATCGTCGAATTCGAGGACATGATGGACACCATGCTCGAGGAGCTAACAGCCGACAACGTCGGCCCGGTCGCAGAACTGGTCGGGCACTACATGGATATCCGCGGCTACGGACCTGTAAAAGACCAGTCGGTGCGCGAGGTACGGGAGGCGATCGAAAGCGGCTTGAAGGAGCTGGTGGCGACATCGAAGAAAGCGGCATAGCGCCTGTCGTCCGCTCGTGCGAACATCGCCCGATGGGCGAGATAAGATACGAATTCGAATCCAGGCCGGCCGAAGCCGCGACCATACCCGTTGCGGACGGCCTCGTCTGGTTGCGAATGCCGTTACCGTTCTCGCTGAACCACATCAACCTGTGGCTGCTCAGGGACGTTTCGGGATGGGTCATCGTGGATACCGGCGTGGACACGAGAACCAGCCGCGGCGTTTGGGAAGATACGTTCAAGGGCGCAATGCGAGGCGATCCCGCCACGCATGTCGTTGCAACGCACTTGCACCCGGACCACGTCGGTTGCGCGGGCTGGCTGGTGCACCATTTCGACGTCGACCTCTGGATGACGCGCGACGAATACATGTTGTGCCGGATTCTCGTTGCCGATACAGGCCGCAGCGCGCCGGACGAAGGCGTCCGTTTCTATGCCGGTGCCGGATTCTCCAGCGAGCAGCTTGCGCACTACAGGAAATCGTTCGGCATGTTCGGCAAGTTCGTGCATCCCCTGCCGGAATCGTACAAACGAATGTCGGACGGCGACGCCCTGTCGTTCGGAGGATCTCTCTGGGAAATTATCATCGGCAACGGGCATTCACCCGAGCACGCCTGCCTGTACGACGCGGATAGAAATATCCTGATAGCAGGGGATCAGCTGCTGCCGACGATCTCACCTAATGTCAGCGTATGGCCCACCGAACCCCTGGCGAACCCGCTCAAGGACTGGTTCGCGTCGCTCGAAAAACTCAAAAGCCGGCTGCCGGCCGATGTGCTTGTGTTACCGGCCCACGGCAAACCGTTCAGGGGGGCACATTATCGTCTGGAACAGCTGGCGAAGGACCACACGGATCGGCTCGACAGCCTCCTGCAGATCTGCAAAGAACCCATGCGCGTTGTGGATGTGTTCCCGTCTCTCTACAAAGCAACGATCAATGACGGCAACCGCATAATGGCGACCGGCGAGGCGGTTTCACACCTGAATTACCTCTGCGAAAGCGGCGTAATGAGCGCCGAAACCGATTCCGATCACGTGACCTGGTATTGCCGCAGCTAGTCCGAGCTAGCCATTGAACCCGGTCGCCTCGCCGATATGCATCGACACGACCAGGAAAACGGCGGCCAGCGCGAAGATCTTCAGCAACAGCGGCCCCACGAATCTGAACCAGGCGGCGTAAGGTACCTTGCCTAGCGCCAGGGCACCCATCACGAGCGCGCTGGTGGGCACGATCATATTCGTGAAACCGTCGCCGAACTGGTACGCGAGAACCGCGGTCTGTTGCGGTACGTCAGTCAGGGTCGCCAGCGGCGACATGATCGGCATCGTTACGAAAGCCTGGCCACTGCCGGAAGGAATAAAGAAGTTACAGATCGTCTGTACGCAGAGCATGCCCAACGCAGCTGCTTCCGCCGGTAATCCCTCCAGAACGCTCGCAATGGAATAGACGACCGTATCGATGATCTGACCGTCGCTCATAACTACCTCGATGGTGCGGGCGAATCCGACCAGCAGCGCGGCCGGCGTCATTGCCGCGGCCCCTTCCAGGAACGTCCTGCTCGTTTCGCCAGCGGGCATGCGTGCGATGATGGCCGCCAGGATTCCGGTCGCGAGGAATATCGCGTTGAGTTCCGGGATATACCAGCCGTGCTCCGACACCCCGTAGACGAAGCCGACCAGCGCGAGGACGAATACGGCAAGTACCGCAATGCGGGGGCGGGTGAACGCGACGTCGGCCGGCGCCTGGAACCCGGCGCTGTAATCGATGTGTGCGACGAGACTGGTCGACGGATCGTTTTTCACACGCATTGCGTATCGATAGATATGGTGGAACGCGAGCGCCAGAAACGCCGCCATCATCGCAAGGCGAAGCGCCCAGCCCGAAGTCAGCGGCACGTTCGCAATATTCTGGGCGATCAGGACGCCGAACGGATTGATACCGGCGCAGGCCCATCCGATGCCGTACGGTACCCAGACCATCGCCATCGCAACGACAGCATCCATACGCATCGCGAGACTCATGGTGACGATGATGGGCACCAGCGGGACATACTCCTCGCCCATACCGATCGTGTAGGAACCGACGCTGAACACCAGCAAACATCCGCCGATGAGTAGCCACGGGGTCTTGCCCAGCCGCTCGACCGCCGCGTGTAACGCTGCGTCGATCGCACCGGTCTTGCGCAGCACGGCTATGACGCCACCCACCAGGAAGATCAGGAAGATGATGCCCTGCGCCGACTCCATCCCATCTGTGATCGCCATGAGGAAATGCCACGGCTGCAAACCGACCTTTTCGCTCTCCGACAATGTCACGTAGGTGCCGTCTACTACGACCATGCGATGGGGATCGTCGGGAACCGGAACACGCTCGAAACTTCCGTGCGGAACCACGTAGGAGAGAAGCTGTGCGACGATAATGAAGGAGAAAATCAGAACGAGTGAGTCGATGGACCAGCTGCGTTTCGACATGTATGAGTGACCCGAGGTCCGTTTCGTTACGCGAAGCCTAACGGAGCGAACGCGCTCGCGCAAAAAAAAACCGGCGGTAGTTGCTACCGCCGGTTCTTTCACTCGCCGGTTTACTTGCCGCGGCGTGTTTGCTGGCGACGATCGACGCGGTGGTTCGCACGATTGCCGCGTCTGTCGTGGCGGCGGTCGACACGATCGCCTTTCCTGTCCAGCTTACGGTCAACGCGGTCGCCTTTCTTGTCCAGCTTCCTGTCGATACGGTCACCTTTCCGATCCAGCCGGTCGGACAAGCGGTCACGCCCGGCATCGGCGGCTCTGTCCGATCGCCGGTCGAGCCGCGAATCGATCCGATCGCCCTTGTTATCCAGGCGCTCGTCGATACGGTCGCCCTTGTTGTCGAGGTGTTCCTCGATACGGTCGCCGCGCTTGTCCAGGCGCTGTTCGATTCTGTCTCCGGCATCGGCAAACGCCGTGCTGTTGAGCAACAGCAGGCCAGCCAATGTATAAATCACCTTTCTCGAGTCCATGATCTGTCTCCTCGTATCCTTACAATTGGTCATTGTTCAGTACTAAAAACGGCCGTCGGAGGATTCGGTTGACAGGCACGGCCGTACCATTGAAGGTTATTGTCAAATCCATCCGGAGGCTCCGACCGTGAGGCGCTTTATAAATTTCATCAAGACCACCGCACTCGGCGGCCTGCTCGTCATCGTGCCCATCGCCATTATCCTGTTCGTTCTGGGACAGTTATTCCTGGGCCTGTACGGTTTGTCGCGCGAACTTATGGCGCTGCTGCAACTCGACATCGACGACGCGATGGTCATATTCGGCATCGCGGCCCTCGCGCTCGTTGCACTCTGTTTCTTTACGGGACTCGTTGTACGAACACGTCTCGGCAACGCCGTCAAGCGCTGGTTCCATCGCCATGTCGCAAGCCGTATTCCGATGTATAACGCCATTGCAAGCCTGGCACGGCGATTTGCCGGGGTCGAAGGAATGACATTCGCACCGGTGGAAGTGGACCTCTACGGCACCGATGCCCGGGCGCTTGGTTTTCTTATCGAGACTTTGCCGGACAATCGCTGCACGGTATTCGTGCCGACCGCGCCCGTGGCGACGGTGGGTAATATCTATGTCGTTTCGCGCGACAGTGCGAAACGCATCGACGCCTCAATGGCGGATGCGCTGACCGTCGTCACGCAGTGGGGAGTGGATTCCGGTCAACTCTTCGTTGACCGGGAAAAAGGGGAGCCGGTCGACAACCCACGTACCGCATGAGTCGTCGCCGGCCAATTCTCAAGCTCTACGTCTGGTCGTCAACGCTCGCGCCCGGTGCGCAATCGGCCACGCTTTTCATGCCGCCCTTGCAGCCCGACTCGGACTCATAAGTCTGGCTGGTGCCGACCACCTGCCCGTTCGACGCCGTCAATCTGAAGGTAAACCTGCCCGATGCGGTCTCCTTCGAAGAGAATCGATCGGGGTCTTGCGAATTTTTCTTGACCGACTCGATGCCGTTCATACAGCTCGCTTTTTTGCTGTAGCCCTCGCTGCCGAGGATGTTCTGGCCGTTCGCGGCTTTGAGTCTGAAGCGGAATTCTCCCGCCTTGTCTTTGTAAACTTCGAATTTTCCTGGCATTTTCATCTCCCTCAAGATGATGATTTTCGCTTGTTTGGCAAGTACTTGTACTTACTTCACGACGAACGTGACCTTCATTGTGACGCGGAAATCCGTCACATCGTCGCCTTTTACGACAACCTTTTGTTCCTTAATCCAGGCGCCTTCGATTTTGTCGACGGACTTGCTCATCTTGCTGATACCGTGGCGAATCGCGTCTTCGAAGCTCTTCGAAGACGACGCGGTGATTTCTGTTGTTTTTGCGACGCTCATTCATCCTCTCCTGTTCACTGGTCGGGTTCCTTATAACACCGTTTATACCCGTCGCCAATATCCGTTTCTGTACGCATATTTCCCGCCCAGATGATAGAATCGCGGCGAGCCGGCGTCAGGGACTCGTACTATGCGTCAATCCGACGGCTCACTCAAAGGCCAAACCGATGGAGCTGATTATATGAGGACTTTCACCTGCGTTGTCGCAGCGACTTTTGTCGCTTTTGTGGGGGCGGAAAACGCATTTGCGGATGCCGAGGCGGGACAGGGATATTTTTCCGCGATGGGATCCTATATCGATGACGACAAGGACCGTAACGTCGACGACGAAATCAACGGCGGCCAGTTCGGCTTCGGCTATGCTGTGAACGATGCCGTCAATGTCGAGGCAATGTTTTCCACTGCCAGGCTCTCCGGAGCGGCCGAGGAGCAGCACCTGGGCCTTGGCATAGACGTGCAGCGCGTATTCCGTCGCGCCGAACGCTTCAGCCCGTACCTGCATGCCGGCGTCGGGTACCTGCAAATCGATCCCAGCGGCGGGCGTGAGATCGACGGCACTGTATATTCAGCCGGTGCAGGCTTTCTGCTCGATATGTTCTCGTCGAACATCGCGTTGCGTACCGAGTGGAAAATTCGCCTGGACACTGCATCCAGCAAGAACCTGAACGACAATTTCTTCAGTGTCGGCGTGCAGCTGCCGTTTGGTCGGGGTACGCCGAAATTCCTCGATGCCGACGGCGATGGCGTTGCCGACGGTATCGATCGCTGTCCGAACACGCCCGCGGGCGCGAGCGTCGATTCCTACGGCTGCGAAGTTGACAGCGATGGCGACGGCGTCAAGGATTCCTTGGACAGATGTCCGGGTACGCCCAGGGGCGTATCGGTCAACGCCGACGGCTGTGCCATCGACAGCGACGGAGACGGCGTCACCGACGACAAGGACAAGTGCCCGGGCACGCCGGCAGGTGCCGCGGTCGATGCGAACGGTTGCGAACTCGACAGTGACGGCGACGGCGTTGTCGATCGTCTCGACGAATGTCCCGACAGTGCACCCGGCGTCCAGGTCGATATCAAGGGCTGCGAAATCAAGGAAGAAATCCGCTTGCAGGGCGTCAACTTCGAGAGCAACTCCGACCGGCTGCTGCCGGGCGCCACGAGAGTCCTTGACGACGCCGTTGCGACGCTGAAGAAGAACCCGTCGATCAAGTTCGAGGTTGCCGGGCATACGGACAGCGATGGTGCTGCCGAGTACAACGAAAGCCTGTCGGCCCGGCGTGCCACGACGGTTCACGATTATCTCGCGAATAACGGTATTTCAGAGGAGCGCATGTCCGTGCGCGGTTACGGCGAGGCACAACCGATCGCTGATAACGGAACGGCTGCCGGCAAGGCGGAGAATCGCCGCGTCGTGCTGCGTATTACGGAACGCTAAACGCGGGACAATCGGGCGGCGACGCCCCCTGCTTGACAAAAACGCGTACAGCCAATGCTGTACGCGTTTTTTTCCGTTCACGTCTCGCGCTATCCGCGCGCATCGTCGATATCGATGATCGTCGATCCCTTCTTGATACTCAGCGTATCCACGTGGCCGACGCACCAGGGACGCAATTGCGCAGCGGGCATCGGTTTGGCGATGAAGTAACCCTGCACCAGATCGCAGCCGAGTCGGCGCACGATAGCGTACTGCTGGTCGGTTTCGACCCCTTCCGCAATGACATCGAGGCCCATCGCCTTGCCGAGCGCGACGATGGCCTCGACTACACGTGTGTTGGCCCTGGAATCCGACAGCTGCGCGATGAATGACTGATCGATCTTCAGCGACTGCACCGGTAACTGGGCAAGGTAGCTCAGTGACGAGTAGCCGGTACCGAAGTCGTCAATGTGTATGCCCACACCGAAAGCCGCAAGATCGTGGAGCGCCGGCTGCGCGATAGTGAGATCCTCGAGTAACACCGTCTCGGTCAGTTCGAGGTTGATCAGTTCCCGATCGACGGCGGCGTCGACGAGTATATCCTTGATCATCCCCACGAGATCCTGGTTGCGGAGCTGATGCGCCGACAGGTTGACGCTGACCGGAATCTCCCAGCTGCCGGCTTCGCGCCACGTGGTAACGTCGGCACAGACGCTGCGCATTATCGTTTCGAACAGGACGTCGGAGATTCCCATCTCCTCGCTGAGCGGAATGAAGTCCGACGGCGGCACCAGCGAACCGTCCGGACGAATCCAGCGAGCCAGCGCCTCGACACCGGCCAGCTCCCCGGACACCGTGCTTTGTTGCGGCTGGTACCAGGTGGTTATCTGGCCGCTTTCGATCGCTCCTCGCAGTTCGGCTTCGAGGTCGAACTTGGACCGGGCCCGGTAGCGCATTTCGCTGTGGTAATAGGTTACCGACTTTTCCAGGTTACGCATCGACCGATGCAACGCGGCCTCGGCGCAACGAAACACCGATTTCGCATCCCGTCCATGCACGGGATGCCACGCTACGCCAATACTGGCCTTCAGAAACAGGTCCCGGCCGTGAATCAGGAACGGTTCTTCGACAACTCGTTTGACGCTGGCAGCGAGTTCGTGGATATCGTCTTCGCTTGCAATGCCCGTCATCAGCACCGCGAACTCATCGGCTCCGAAACGGCCGACGATACCCTTGGCGCCTTCGGCCTCGTCGCGATAGGTCCGGCTCAGCCGATTCCCGATTGAGCGCAGCAATTCGGTGCCCGACTCATAGCCCATGGTCTCGTTGATGAAGCTGAAGCGATCGATATCGATTAATACGACGGCCGTATCGCCTTCCGCCTCTTCGCCTTTCTCGATCAGGCCGCTGAGCTTGTCCAGCAAAAGCAGTTGGTTCGGCAGCCGCGTAACCGGGTCAAAATAGGCCAGTTGCTGCAGCGCCGCGGTGCGCTCCTCGACGCGTCGCTCAAGTTCCTCATTTGCACTGCGTAATGCGAGATCGGCGTGCCATTTGCCGCACAAGGCTGCCGCCAGCTGGCGACATTCGACGGCGTGAAACGGTTTCTTGAAGAAAAAGATCTTGTCGGCCGGTGGAATCTGCTTGCCGAGGTTGTCGGGGTCCACGCTGAGCGAACCGGTGACCACGACGATGTTGATATTGGCATCGATCTCTCGAATCCGCTTCGAAGTTTCGATGCCGTCGATACCGGGCGGCATTCGAATATCGAGGAAGACGATGGAGTAAGGCTGGTCGGTGCTTATCGCGTCCCTTACCGCTGCAACGGCGGCTTCGCCCTGGTTTCTTGAATGCACCTCGAAGCGGGCCGCACCGCGCTCGTCGGTCTCCTCGCCGAACAGCACTTTCTCGAGGTCTCCAAGCGTGGTCGTGGCGCTGGGCGGCTCGAAATCTTCACCGAGACAGCGAACGTACTCACCAATCAGCAAGGCGTCGTCATCGACGACGAGGATCCGGTTGGTGGTGTTTTTCTGCAGTTCGTCCATCGTTGACCTTCTTATTGGGAGCGCACCATCGTCGCGACGTCGGCCGCGAGTCGGCTGAAGGAAAGTGGCTTGTTGAAATAGTGCAGTCTCATCGGTGGCGGCACCCGACGCCGCAACTCCTCCAGCGGAACGTCCGAGTACCCCGTTACGAAGACTATTTCGACCTCGGGATCGAGCTTGCGAATACGACTCCCGGCTTCGACGCCGTCGATTCCCGGCGGCATTCTCACATCCAGGATGACGACGTCGAACGGCATGCCGTCGTTCTTCGCGGCGGTTGCCTGCTTTATTGCATCGTCGCCCTGGTTGCAGGCCACTATCTCGAACTTGGGCTGGTCCGCCAGGTCCGTCTCCGGATCGAACAACTCGGCCTCCAGCTCGCCGATGACACGCATGTGGCTGGTTGGTTCATCCTCACCGAATGCCTCCCGGTAGCAGTCGAGGACGTGTTCGTCATCGTCCGCGACGAGCACGCGAATGAACTCCTGACCCTGAACTCTATGCACTTCTGCCTCCCTGCGCCGCAGGTAGCAACACGTGAAATTCCGCACCCTGCCCGAAGCCCCGGCTCTCGGCCAGTATCCGGCCACCCATTCCGGCTACGGCGTTGGCGCACCAGTGGAGACCCAGTCCATTGGTGTGACCCTCATTCTTGGACGTGAAGCCGCGTTGGAAAATCCTCGCGCGGATATTCTCATTGAACCCGGTGCCGTTGTCTCGCACGGTCAGGCGCACCATCGGCAATTCATCCACGGAATCCGGAGATGCTTCGAGGCGGATTTCCCCGTTCGAATTGTTGCAGCGCTGTATCGACTCGTAGGCATTCAGTATCAGGTTGCCCATGACCTGCAGCAGGCCGATACGATGTGCCTGGACGCGGTAGGCATTGAGCTCCTCGGCAATGGCCAGGCCAACGTCGGACTGCGCATCCTTCGGGATAACGTGGATGGCCTCGCCGAACACCTCGTTGACATACAGGCTTTCTGGCACTGGCGCCACGTTTGCGAAGCGCTCCTGGTCTGCCAGTATTCCTTCGATCTGGCGCGCCTGCGAGGTCACCACCTTGAGATCGGCCGTGGCTTCTTCAGCCACGCTCGTTACGTGGCTGAACGACGCAACGATGTACTCCAGGAATTTTTGCTTGCGCTCAACCGCGCAGTCGGGATCGGCGATATGTTGCGTCGCTTCCACAACGCGCAGCTTCCCGGCGACCTTGAGCGACTTGCCGAGTCGTTCCAGGCCATTGATCATCGGCGTCATCGCGTTGCGAATATTGTGCAGAACTTCGGCCGCCGTGTCGGCTTTGCCTGCCTTGAAGGACTGATCCAGCAGCGCCTGCCGGGCATCGTGTACATCGTCCGTCAGATCGTCGAACTGTTTCGCCAGGGAACCGATTTCGTCCTCCCGCTTTACATCCAGCCGTCGCGACAAGTCGCCGCTCTTGCGGATCTTGTCGATATGCGCAGCCAGTTGTTCGATTGGCTTCAGGATAGTGCCTCGCAACATGAACCACACGAGGCCGGTGACCAGGACACCCGCAATCGCCAGGAACATCAACGCGGCATTGACCGTCCGGGACCCGAGTCTCGAAATACTTCGCGGCGTATCCGCCTCGAGTATCAGGAACGATCTGCCGTGGATGTCCGGGAGCACTTTGCGGCTGACAATCGCGTCCTCGCCGATTTCCTGGCTGACGACGTCAACCGGCTCCAGCCGTTGCCCATTCAACGTGCCGCCTGCATCGGCGAAGTCCCAGTGCATGTCGACCTCTGTCCGGTCCTGCAAGCGGGCCAGTCGTGCGTCATTGAGAAACTGGCCCATGATCAACGACCCAGCCACCGGGCCCGAATCGTCGGAGCGCAGGATCGGGCGCGAACTGATGATCATCGGCCCGAGCCCGGTGTTGATGAACCCGACCGTTCGGCCGGCTGCGTCGACATGCCTGGTCAGATCGTCGTAAGACCGATGGTCCGGGTTCAGGATTTCGAGGTCGCGCAGGTCCGCTTGCTGCGCATCCAGCAGAACCTGGCCCCAGAGATAATCGCCCTGGGCCGGGTACACGACCATGAGGTCGAGGCCGAGGTTGGTGAGCGTCGGCCGGTCGAGGTTCGACTTCTTGAAGCCCGGGTACTCACCGAGCACGTAATAGTAGATGTCGTCCCATGGCGCCCAGTCGGCGGTTATCGCCTCGAGGTTTTCGATCTCCGCCCTGATGGCCATTTCCGCACGGGTGAGGTCCGTCTGCGCCGCCGACTGCTCCAGGTCATCGAACGCCGGCGCAATGACGCCGTCCAGAATCAGGTAGCTCAGCAGCGCGAACGCCGCGATGAGCAGCGACAGCGCCAGCGACACCTTGCTCTGCAACGGCATTGGTAGGGAGCGATTTGACATGATTTATTCGGCGATCCGACATAATGTTGTTCACCCGGTAAGAGAGTGTACGAGTCGAGCGCGGTCCGGGCCGTGACGCAGTCCACTTTCCTGACATCTTCATCAGCGCAGGCAAACCTGTATTTGTCTTAGATATCAACGATATGGCGTGAGGGTTCATAGGTGCGGCGGACGTCCTGTGCATGTGTTACCTTACGCGGCGTCCGCACACCGTTACGACGAGATCCAGATGCCACTTTTCAAACGAACGCTGAGTGAGCCCATCTTTCGCCGCTTCATGCTCAAGCACTACGCGTCCAACCTGCTGGTCGACATGAACCTCGAGGCCAAGAAAAGCACGCTCGAGTACATCAAGGCCAATATGGTCGACGCGCCGTACTTCGAGAATCAGCCGCAGCTGGTGAACTACGCACTTAGCCAGGTCCGCAAGGACGGCCTGACGCTGGAATTCGGCGTCGGTCGCGGCAATCCGATCGGTTCATTCGCCCAGAAGAAAATGGCCAAGGTGCCGGATAACGTGGAATTCCAGGAGTTCGTGGAACGCTCGGGCGTGACCTACGAGTACATTGCATTCTCGGTGACGGGCCAGCAGGTCGCGGTTCGGATACTCGAAAACCCGGGCTACGCCGGCTGACGGGGAAACATGTCAATCCGGTCTCTCTGCATTACCGAAAGCGCTGATCGTCCGACTATAGCGACGTTCATAGGTATGCACAGGGCGGGCATCGAGGTCACCGTGGTTTGTCCCGTCGATCATCCGAATTACGGAACCCTCACCGATGCCGGCGTGCCGACAATCGATATCCGCCTGCCGCGGAAATTCGACAAGGACGGGATCGCCGCATTGCGAGCGGAACTCGTGCGTGGTCGCTACCACATCATGCACACCTTCAATAACAAGGCAGTCAGTAACGGCCTGCGCGCGTGCAAAGGGCTTCCCGTAAAAATAGTCTGCTACCGCGGCATCGTGGGCGCGGTGGGTTTTCTCGACCCGATGTCATGGTTGAGGTACCTGAATCCGCGCATCGACCGTATCGTCTGCGTTGCGGACGCCATTCGGCGCCATTTTCTTGAAATGCGGCCCGCCTTCCTGCGCATGCCGGCGACACGCCCTGTGACCATCCACAAGGGCCATTGTCTCGACTGGTACGATGACACGCCCGCGGACCTGGCTCAATTCGGCATACCGGCGGACGCCTTTGTCGTCGCCTGCACCGCAAATTACCGGCCCCGCAAGGGCATCGACTTCCTTATCGACGCCATCGAATCGCTGTACGCAGACATCCCGGTTCACCTGCTGCTCGTGGGCCACATGGACGCGGCAAAACTGAGCAAACGAATCGCCAACAGCCCGGCGCGCGACCGGATTCATCGCGCCGGCTATCGTACTGATGCGCCGGCATTGAGCGCCGCCAGCGACGTATTCTGCATGCCGTCGACGAAGCGCGAAGGCCTGGCGCGCGCTATCATCGAAGCAATGGTCTATCGCGTAGCCCCTGTTGTTACCGACAGCGGCGGCAGCCCGGAGCTCGTCGTCGATGGCGTTTCCGGCATCGTCGTACCGCCGAGAGACGCACAGGCAATCGCCGATGCAATCGAAACGCTGTATCGCGACCCGGAAATGCGCAGTCGCATGGGACAGGCCGCGCGCGAGCGCATTGCGACCCACTTTCGCAACGAAGACACAGTCCGGAAGACTATCGAGTTATACAAAGAGCTGGTTCCCGACCCAGGAGGACTTTGGTGATGACCGACGCAGACCAGACTTCAATCAACCGCGACGAATTGCCATTCGTAGCGCCTTGCCGAAACCTGTCACCATGGGCGCCGTTTCGCTGGGTACGGCTGGGCATATCCGACCTGATGCAAGCACCCCAACAGAGCCTCGCCTACGGCCTGGTCGTCGCCTTGATGATCGGTATCGTGTGCCTGCTCGCCTGGTTCCAGGGTAGCCAATGGTTCATGTTCGCAATGCTGGGTGGTTTCGTTTTCCTCGCGCCGCTCACGTGC
Source organism: uncultured Woeseiaceae bacterium (assembly GCA_945788625.1). Taxonomy (GTDB): domain Bacteria; phylum Pseudomonadota; class Gammaproteobacteria; order Steroidobacterales; family Woeseiaceae; genus UBA1847. Next base: position 118,376 of record CALZMQ010000015.1, on the reverse strand, counting down.
ATAGGCCTGTATGCCATCAGCGCACAGCTGGAGCGCGGACAGGAGCCGCTGATGGCGCGCAGCATCAGGGCAGCGTTCCGGCGGCACTTCGGCAATGAAATGATATTTGCACTCGCGCTGCTCGTCATATTTCTCGTCTGGGCCCGCGCAGCCGTTATGGTCAGCGTATTCTTCCCGACCGAAGGGGACGTTTCGGTAAGCCAACTGGTCAACTTCTTCGCGTTCGGGACCATGATCGGCGCCGTGTTTGCGGCGGTGACTTTTTCGGCCAGCGCGTTTTCATTGCCGATGATCATGCACCGCGACGTGGACAGCATTACGGCCATCGTTACATCCGTCAATGCGGTGTTGCGCAACAAGCGCGCGATGATCGTGTGGCTGACCATCGTCGTCGGTTCGCTTTTGCTCGGCGTCGCCACTGCGTTCGTGGGGCTGATCGCTATCGTCCCAGTCATCGGCTACGCGGCGTGGCACGGCTACCTGGAAACCATTGATGCCGATCAATTCCCGCGCCACTCGGTCGGCATCACGTCAATTCCCAGGAGCAATTCCGGCGATCACGAGGCCAACTCCAGTACGGAATAGGCGGCACCGAGCAATCCGGGCTGATCGTGTGTAATTAGCCGCGTCGGGATACGTTCCATGATCGCCCGGTGTCTGCCCTTGGATTCGAACGCACTTCGAAACCGGCTGACTTTCAATATTTCCGGGTAGCGTTTGGCAATGCCTCCGGCTATGTAAACACCGTCCTCGGCGCCTAGTGTCAGCGCCAGGTCGCCGGCGACCTGGCCAAGCAATTCGAAGAACACGTCGACAGCCTCGCTCGCGACATTGCCGCGCTTGCGCGCGGCGAATATTTCGGCAGGCGAGAGTTTTTTTGCGGGCTCGCCGCGAATCGTCGCCAGCGCGCCGTAGATGTTCACGAGTCCCGACCCGGCGACCAGGCGTTCTGCCGAGACGCGCTCGAATTTGCCGCGCAGTACTTCGAGTATCTCCACCTGCAACGCGGTTTCAGGCGCGAAACCGACATGACCGCCTTCACCGGTAATGGGCACCAGCGTGTCACCGCGGCGGCAGAGACCCGCCACGCCCAGACCCGTGCCGGGACCCAGTATCGCAACGTCGAATCGCTCCAGCGGCAGCCGGCGCTGGTCGTGCGGCCCGATGGACACGCTGTCGTCCTCGGCGAGGAACGGGATCGAATAGGCGATCGCCGCAAAATCGTTGATCAGGCGCACGGCCTCGATACCGAATTCCGCACGTGTATCGGCGGCCGATATATCCCAGTGGTTGTTCGTGATATGGACGTGCTCATCCACGACAGGGCCCGCGGCTGCCAGGCATACGGCGTCGGGAGCACCGGCCTTTGTTTCCTGCAGATAGTGGCGTATCGCATCGTCAGCGGTCGCAAAGTCCGCGCATTTCAGTTCCACGACTGTATGGAAGCCGGGATTGTCCGGGTTCGCCAATGCAAATCGGGCGTTAGTGCCGCCGATGTCACCAATCAGCAAACAGCTATCTTTCATTGCCCGCATCCCTTTCGATTTGCACCCTTGACCTTATGCTCTCATACGCCGCGGTGTGCCGCATCAGCCGCAGGTGCAGATTCGGTGGCCGGCCTCAAACCGACCCGAACAGGCTGGCGCCCTGCTCTGCACCGGTCGCGCGCTCGCGGAACGCGCCGAAGAGTTCGCGTCCCATTCCCGTTTGCGGCCCGATGTCGACGATATCCGCAGTACGCGATTCAAACCCAGCGACATCGTCGACCTTAATCGTCCCGTTGGCCGCGTCGATGCAGATGACGTCGCCGTCACGTATCGCGGCGATCGGTCCTCCGGCGATCGCTTCGGGCGTAACCTGTATCGCGGCCAGCACCTTGCCCGAGGCACCCGACATTCGGCCATCCGTGAGCAGCGCCACCTTGAAACCACGATTTTGCAGCACACCAAGATACGGCGTCAGCTTGTGCAACTCGGGCATCCCGTTGGCACGTGGGCCCTGGTAGCGGATGACTGCCACGAAATCGCGCTCGAGTTCGTCATTGTTGAATGCGTCGACGAAAGCCTGTTGCGAATGAAATACGCGCGCGGGCGCTTTAATGGAATGGTGTTTTTTGTCAACGGCGGAAATCTTCACCACGGCCCGGCCGACGTTGCCCGTTACGAGACGCAGTCCCCCTTCCGGGCTGAATGGATCGGAACTCGGGCGCAGGATGTCCGGATCGAGAGATTCTCCAGGCACGTCGCCCCATGCGAGTTGACCGTCGTTGATGCGCGGTTCCCGGCAAAAACGCTCGAGCCCCGGCCCGACAATGGTGTTGACGTCCTCATGCAACAAGCCGTTCGCGAGCATGTCCCGGATGAGAAAACCCAGGCCACCTGCTGCGTGGAAGTGATTGACGTCGGCCGAGCCGTTGGGGTAAACGCGCGATAGCTGCGGTACCGCGCCGGAAATATCCGAAAAATCCTGCCAGTCGATATGAATGCCGGCTGCCGCGGCAATTGCTACGAGGTGAATCGTGTGGTTCGTGGAACCGCCGGTTGCGAGCAGTCCCGCGATTCCGTTGACGATGGCCTTTGCATCCAGAATTTCTGCGAGCGGCATATAGTCTTCGCCGAGATTGGTGGACTTGAGCACCGTACCGACGGCTTCCCTGGTCAGGTGGTCGCGCAATTCCGTGCCGGGGTTGACGAAGGAACCGCCGGGCAACTGCAGACCCATGAACTCCATGAGCATCTGGTTACTGTTGGCTGTGCCGTAAAATGTGCAGGTACCCGGTGCGTGGTAAGCGGCCGACTCGGCCGCCAGCAATTCGTCGCGACCGACCTTGCCGGCGGCGTATTGCTCACGAGTCCGGGCCTTTTCCTTGTTGCCGAGGCCCGATACCATCGGACCGGCAGGCACGAATACGACGGGAAGGTGACCGAACGACAGCGCCCCTATCAACAAGCCAGGTACGATCTTGTCGCAGACTCCGAGGCACAACACCGCATCGAACATATTGTGAGACAGCGCGACTGCGGTCGAGAGCGCAATCACATCGCGACTGAACAACGACAGGTCCATGCCGCCAGTGCCTTGCGTTACACCGTCGCACATCGCCGGAACGCCGCCCGCGAACTGGGCAACCGCGCCGAGTTCCGCTGCCGCCTCCTTGATGAGCGGCGGATAGCCTGCAAAGGGCTGGTGCGCGCTCAGCATGTCGTTATAGGCCGAAACGATGCCGATGTTCGGTACGACACTTCCAGACAGCGCCTGTTTCTCCGCATCGCCGGAGGCCGCAAAGCCATGTGCCAGGTTGCTGCACGCAAGCCCACCGCGTGCCGGGCCGTCGCCGGCAGCGGCGTGCATGCGTTCGAGGTACTCGCCGCGAGATCGATCACTGCGCTTCTCGATCCGACGGGTAACTTCAACGATAACCGGATTCACTGGATTTCAACCTCCCTTACGGCGCGCAGAAGACACTGACGGGCGCGCGATTCTGACGCAACAACCGCGACATGGGATATGCCTCGGCACTCTCTTTGGCCTTTTCGTAGACCGCGAGTTTCTCCTCGCCGAAAAACAGCAACACGATTTCGTCACTGCGGGAGATTCCTGCGAGCGTCATGCTGATTCGCGCATGCGGGCTCGCAGTTGTCGTCACGGGGACGTACAACCGGCCGCTTTCGGGGTTGAGCGCCAGCGCCAGGTTGTCGGCGTCGGGGAACAACGAGGCGAAATGCCCGTCGGTACCCATGCCCACCAACGCACTCGAAAACGGTAGTGTCGGCAACGGACTTTGCAACTCGTCGCAACGCTCTTCGGGGGAAACATCCGCCGAATAGACGGACAACAATTGCGCGTCCGCCGCTTTACCGACAAGCAGCGATTCGCGAACGAGCTTCTCGTTGCTGTCTTCGTGGTCGGCCGGCACCCAGCGCTCGTCACTGAGGGCAACCTGCACACGTGCCCAGTCCAGAGACTCCTTCGCCAGCACTTCGAAGCACTGGCGCGGTGACGTCCCACCGCATACGACCAACGATGCAGTTTTGTTGTGGTCGAGGCGCAAAGCCAGTAACGCCGCGATCCGGGCCGCGGCCGCCTGCGACGCTTCCTGTCGCGTGTCATGTGAGTATTGCTTCATAGCTGATTGTCCGAATGCCAGGCACGGCCGTCACGGTCGAGCAATAAAGACGACGCTGCGGGCCCCCATGATCCGCTAACGTAGGATTCGACTTTTTGTTTTGAGGTTTCCCACCCCTCTATGATGCCATCAATCCAGTGCCAGGCCGCTTCAACTTCGTCGCGACGCATGAAAAGTGCCGGATTTCCACGCAACACCTCCATGAGCAGCCGCTCATAAGCGTCGGGATAGCTGACGCCGAAAGTCTCGGCGAAGCTCAGGTCGAGCGACACCGGGCGAAGATCGAAACCGCCCGGGCCGGGCTCTTTCGCCATCACCGAAAGTTGCACACCTTCGTCAGGTTGCAGGCGTATGCGCAGCAGGTTCGGCGACACGTTGTACTTCTGCTCCGGGAAAATCGAGTGCGGCACGTCCTGGAATTGCACGACGATCTCGGAGTGCTTGCCCGCGAGTCGCTTGCCGGTCCGCAGGTAGAAAGGCACGTTCGACCAACGCCAGTTCTCTATCTCGAGCTTGAGCGCCACAAAGGTCTCGGTAGTACTGCTCGTGCCATTCAATTCGTCGCCGTAGCCGGGCACTGTGCTGTTGTTGATCGCGCCCGCCCTGTACTGGGCGCGCACGGTACTGGCGCCAACGTCGGCGGCCGATATCGGTTTCAACGAGCGCAGCACCTTGATCTTCTCGTCGCGAACGGCATCGTGATGGAGGCTCGACGGCGGTTCCATCGCAAACAGGCAGACGAGCTGCATGATGTGATTTTGCACCATGTCCCGGAGCGCTCCGACGCGGTCGTAGAACTCCACCCGCCCACCGACACCGAGATCCTCGGCAACGGTAATTTGCACGTGATCGATTACATTGCGCCGCCACAACGGCTCAAACAGCGAGTTGCCGAAACGCAATGCGAGCAGATTCTGCACTGTTTCCTTGCCCAGGTAGTGATCAATGCGATAGATCTGGTTTTCGGCAAAACAATCGCCGACGGCGTTGTTGATCTCGCGGGCAGACTCGTAATCGCGCCCGAGCGGTTTTTCGAGCACGATGCGGCTGTGCCCGGTAACCAGTGCGTTCTTCTTGAGCCCCGCCGCAATGGGGCCGAATAATCCCGGCGCGGTCGCGAGGTAGGCAACGCGAGTTCGGTTTTCGTAGCCCGAAAGTACGTCAACCAGCGCCTGCCACTCGTCATGCGCAAACGCGTCGGCCTGCACGTACTGGATGCGTTGACTGAAGGTCTGCCAGTGCGACTCGTCGAAGTCGCCGTCACCGAGGTTCCTGATAAGAGACTCGCGGATTTCAGCCAGGTATTCGTCGCGCGACAGTGCGCCCCGGCTGGCGCCGATAATGCGGCTTTCGGTCGTGACCTGGCCATCAAGGTCGCGATGATAGAGCGCCGGCAACAGCTTGCGCATTGCAAGGTCGCCGGTACCACCGAAAATGACGAGGTCGAAGGTACCGACCGGAATCAGCTTAGCCATGGAGGTGTCCCCGGAAATTTATGTAATTTTACTCCGTTTTGGCCAATTTTAGCGAGTTTTTGCTGCTTTTCTATAAATTTTTCTGTAATTTTACTACATGCTCGCAACGATTAGTAAATCCCTGCCGGGCCTCAGCCCGTCCGAGCAGCGCGTGGGACGCTGGATATTGAACCACCCGAAAGAAGCGGCCAGCGCGACACTCGCACGTCTCGCGCGCGAATGCCGGACAAGCGAGCCCACCGTCGTGCGGTTCTGCCGCTCGGTCGGCCTGGGCGGTTTTCGCGAGCTGGCAATCCGCCTGACGGAGGCGCTGAGCAACCCTGCAAGCTACGTGCACCGGGACGTCAGCGCCGACGATTCGACGTCCGATGCCGTGTTCAAGGTCATGGATGCCTCCATACAGTCGCTTATCGACATGCGCACGCAACTGTCCTCAATGCCTGTTGACGAGGCCGTCGGCGCTATGAAAAACGCCAGGCAGATCGCATTCGCCGGGCTGGGTGCTTCGGGTCACGTTGCCACGGACGCCTGCCACAAGTTCTTTCGCCTCGGTATTCCCTGCACGTCGCTTTGCGATACGCCGATGATCCTGCAGTTCGCGGCTATCGCGGAGCCGAGCGATGTGCTCGTGCTGTTGTCCCATACCGGTCGATGGAACGACTTCACGGTCGCGGCGAAGATCGCACGCGAGCGCGGCGCTACCGTCATCGCGCTCACCAACCCCGACTCCGACGTGGCCGCCGAGGCGAGCCTGTTATTTCCGTGCCAGGTGATCGAAGACACGAGCGTTTATACGCCAATGAGTTCGAGATTGGCGCAGCTTGCCCTCCTTGATGCAATTCACGTTGCCCTGGCGCTGGCGCGCGGTGAAGTGGCGAGCGACAAACTGCGCCGTAGCAAAGATGCCCTCCGTATTGATTTTACCTGAATTATCAACGGCTTAATTTCGATGTGAGCGTGTCCGAGTAGGACCTGCGGGCGGCGAGAGTTACATTGTCATAACACCGGGCTGCGGAACGCCCTGATTCAGATGCCGGTCGATTGTGTTACAAGGGAACTGAGAACCCGACCGATAACTCAAATACCGCAACATGAAAGTCGAAAACCCGACATCGCTCGACATTGCCGACCTCGCTGGTGTGTCCCAGGCGACCGTTTCCCGCGCCTTGCGAAACTCGCCGCTCGTCCGTGAGGAGACGCGTGAGAGAATCCAGCGAATTGCGCGCGATCTGAACTACTTCGTCAATCGCAACGCTGCCGGCCTGCGCACGCATCAGAGCAATACGATTGCATTGCTGATGTTCGACGAGACTGAAGGCGACGGTGCGCAAATCAATCCGTTCTTCCTGTCGATGGTGGGTTACATCACCCGTGCCGCCGCCCGGCACGGCTACGACGTCCTGATTTCGATGCAGCAGCTAACGGACGACTGGCACGTCGAATACCAGGCCAGCAACCGCGCCGATGGGCTGATTCTCCTGGGCTACGGCGATTACGTCACTTATCGCGAAAAACTCTCCGCCCTCGCACGCGTCAATACGCGCTTCATGATCTGGGGTCCGCGGATAAACGATCAGCCGGGCCATTCTATCGGTTGCGACAACATCGACGGCGGCTACCGGGCGACGCGTCACTTGCTTGACATCGGCCGCCGCAGGATCGCATTCATCGGCAACACCTCGCAGCGCTGCCCGGAACTGGCCGCGAGGTATTATGGCTACGTCCGCGCGCTGGAAGAGGCGGGCTACACACCAGACCCCGAACTCAAGGTCGACGCGAACAATCGTGGCAAGCTGGGTTACCGTGCAATGCAGCAACTACTGGCCGGCAGCCGCGAGTTCGACGCCGTGTTCGGTGTCACCGACGTGGTCGCCATAGGCGCGATGCGCGCACTGCATGATAACGGGTTCCGGGTACCCGAAGATGTTTCCGTCGTGGGATTCGACGACGTGCCCATCGCTGCGCATGTCACGCCGGCCCTTACGACGGTTCGCCAGGATATTCGCCTCGCAAGCGAAGGCCTGGTCGATGGCATCGTCGGCCTTATCGAGGGCAAGCCGGTTGCGTCAACCCTGATGGCGCCAAGCCTGGTTGTCCGCAACTCTTGTGGCGCCAACGCCTGACTAGCGCGACGCGAGCGACTGCAAACGCTCGAGCTCTGCCCGGAGTCCTGCATCCGAGATTACCGCGCCGCTGACGTAGACCGCGACGTCGTGCGCCGGCACGGCGACGCGCGCCGACGGGTCCGCGGCGTCGACGCTCAATACGCCGGTTGCGCCCATTGCTCGCCATTCCCCGGGAAACAACCAGCCGCCGGTATCGAATTCCGTCGGCTCATCGCCCTTGTTGAGCAGCACCAGGGCCGTTTCACGAACACCGTCTCTCTGGTAAACGCGCAGGAATGCGGCCGTGTCCTCGGTAAATTCGAGGTTGACCTGTATCCCGCGTTGCAGGGCTACTGAATTCTTCCTGACGTTCGCAATACGCGTGAGCGCCGCATGTATCGGGCTCGCACTGGCGCGCGCGATATTTTCCTGCCCGAAGTAATCGCGATTGCCGGCGTGCTGATCGGCACCGGCGCGAAAACCGATCTCCGATCCGTAATACACGACCGGAATACCCCGACTCGTGAATAACCAGTTGTTGGCGTCGATGAAGCCCGACTCATCGGCATCGATCCTCGGCATATCGTGGTTGTCGTAGAAAGTCATCAGATCGTAGGGGCTCTGGTAGTTGCCGCTGTCCAGATGCAGATAATCCAGCAGCTCTTCGTAGGAACCGTCGCTCTTGCCGAAGACGCCGGTCATCGCCTGTCGTCCCGGAAAATCCAGGACACTGATGCCGCCGTTCTCGGGATACGTGAACTCGGCCAGCAAACCGGGATCGAACGACCAGGCTTCAGCAAACATGAAAAAACCCGGGTGATCCGCGCGGATTCGATCTGCAAACGCTTTCCAGAACGCATGCGGCATATGCTTGATCGTATCGATGCGAATGGCCGCCGCACCCTGTTCGATCCATTTCGAATGTGCCGCGGCGAAGTACTCGAGGACATCCGGATTGTCGTAGTTCATATCCGACAGTTCGGCCAGATCCGGTTGCCGCCGGTAGAAGTGGTGCAGCGGATTGCGGTGATCGAGTTCCGTCGGATGCAGGTTGCCGTGATCGGCGACCAGAACCCCGTCGGCATCGTAGAGTTCGCCGTACTTCGGCTGATCGTGCGTCATCGAGAACGACGGCGAACCGTGATTACAGACGATATCGAGCACCGTCTTGATGCCGAAATCCTCGCGCAGCCCCCGTGTCAGATCAGCGTAGTCGAGATCCGGAGAGCCGAGGTGCTCATCGAGCTCGAAGAAATTGACACCCCAGTAGCCGTGATAACCGGTCTTACCGTAATCGTTGGAGCCTCCCTCGCCCGGCCTCGCACCGCCCGTAAATGCTTCGTCCGGATTGTCAACGATCGGTGTGAGCCAGACTGCCGTGAAGCCCATGTCGGCAATGTAGCCCGCATTGTCCAGCACGCCGCGGAAGTCACCGCCGAGATAGCCGATGTTGGCAGGCCTCGACCCGGCAAGACGAATGGGCCGGTCAAAGGTACGCAGCTCCGCACCGCCCTGCTCCGGGAAGTTGTTGTCCAGATCGCCGTCGACGAAGCGGTCGGTGACGATGAAGTACACGGACTCGGCAGCGAAGGGTTCCAGCGTGCCGTAGTATTCGGCATCCGGCTCCGCTGTCAGCGGCGCCTTTTCTACGGCCGCACAGCCGCTGAGCAACAACGCGGCGCATATTGCGAACCCCGTGCTGCGCGATTTCATTGCGGCTCCGCGGACTTGTCGACCAGCAGTGTCGTGGCACCGGCCACAATCATCAGCACGCCGCCGATTACGAGGCCGAAAATCGCCTGCAGATCGAAGAACTCGCGCAACACGAGCCCGAGCACGCTCGCCGCTACGAGTTGCGGTATCACAATGAAGAAGTTGAATATGCCCATGTAGACGCCCATTTTGTGCGACGGCAGGTTATTCGACAGTAGTGCGTACGGCAACGACAGGATCGAAGCCCATGCGATACCGACGCCGATCATCGGCACGATCAGCATGGTCGGATCCTTGATGAAGTAGAAGCTGATCAGGCCGATACCGCCGAGACACAGGTTTACCAGGTGCGTCATTCGACAACCCAGCCTGTTCGCGAGAAAAGGTATTGCGATCGCCGCCAGCGCTGCAAAACCGTTGTAGGCGGCGAACAGCACGCCGTTCCAGTCGGCCCCGTCGTTGTAAGCTGCCGAGGTGACCTCGGTCGCTCCGAAATGGTGGCTGGTGACCGCCGCAGTACCGTAGATCCACATCGCGAACAATGCGAACCAGGAAAAGAACTGCACAACGGCCAGTTGCCGCATCGCCTTGGGCATGTGAAACAGGTCGTGCATGATTTCGTACATGCCGTTGCTCGTGTAGCCCTTGTTCTGCAACACGCTGGTCGCTACCTGCAGCAGTCCGAAAGCAGTGAAGCCGCCGGCAAGAACGAACAGCTGTTTGTCCAGCCCGAATCCCATGACCCCGTACCAGATCGCTATGCCGATCACCGCCCAGACGATGCCGCCGTTGCGATAGCTGGAGGCCGCGCGCAAAGTCGTATCGTCGGCAACGTGCTCCGGCGGACGCTCCGCATCGAACGCCTTCAGTTCCTCGGGCGAATATTCCTTCGTACGAAGCACGGTCCAGAGCACGGCGAGAAAGAAGACGGCGCCGCCAAAATAGAATGACAGTTTCACCGAATCCGGTACCTGCCCGGCCGCCGCGGTGTTACTGATATCGAACCAGTTTGTCATCATCCACGGCAGCATCGACGCCACGATGGCGCCGATACCGATAAAGAAGGTCTGCATGGCGAAGCCGCCGGTGCGCTGCTTCTCCGGCAGCATGTCGCCGACGAAAGCGCGAAACGGCTCCATCGAGATATTGATGCTGGCATCCATGATCCAGAGCATGCCGGCCGCCACCCAGAGCGCCGGCGAATTCGGCATGACGAACAACGCGAGTGACGCGAATATGGCGCCCACCAGGAAATAAGGCCGACGGCGTCCGAAACGGTTCCAGGTCCGGTCACTCATGTAGCCGATAATCGGCTGCACGATCAGACCGGTGAGCGGCGCGGCGACCCAGAGGATCGGAATGTCGTCGATGTCCGCGCCGAGCGTCTGGAAGATGCGGCTGACGTTGGCGTTTTGCAGCGCGAAACCGAATTGAATTCCCAGGAAACCGAAACACATGTTCCAGATTTGCCAAAAGCTGAGCACCGGCCGTTGTTTCATTGTTGTTCTGCCTTTTCTGCTGGCCTGAATCGAATAGCTGCACCGCCCCCTGCGGCCAGCAGTAACTCAAGCGAAGTCGAGTGGTCGAGCTGTCGTTCTTCGATCACGTAGTCGTACGGGCTGGTCTTCCAGTCGGCGTTGTCGCCGTCGCGATAAATCGTCGCAACATAGTCGCGGCCCGCGTCGAGAAAATCCAGCGGAATGCTGATCGCACGCGGTTCTTCGTCAGTAATCGCGCCAAGGTACCAGTCGTCACCATCGCGTTCCTTGCGCGCGAACGCGACGTAGTCGCCGACCCCACCGGTCAGGGCGATACTCTCTTCCCAATCGGTCGGCACGTGGACGATGAATTCGAAGGCGTCCGGATAGCGGCCGTAGTTCTCCGGCAAATCCGCTGCCATCTGAACCGGGCTGTACAGCACCACGTAAAGTGCAAGCTGATGCATGAGTGTGCTCTGCACGCGAAACCCGGAATCAGGCCCCTGGTGGAGCAGGTCGAATATGCCCGGTGTGAAGTCCATCGGGCCACCGAGCAGGCGCGTGAACGCCAGCAGCACGTTGTGCTCCGGTGGGTTCGGTTTCGCCCAGGTAGCATTGTATTCCTGGCCCCGCGCTCCTTCCCGGCTGATCCAGTTGGGATACGTACGGCGCAGCCCGGTGGCTTTCACAGGTTCGTGCGTGTTGATACTGATCTTTCGCCTGGCCGCTTCTGTGAGGACGCGCTCGAAATGATTGACGGCAAACTGCGCATCGTGCCATTCGTAATGCGTTACGCCATTCGCATCGACTCTCTGCATCTGCCCGCCGTCCGCGACGTAGCCGGTCTTCACCTGGCGAATACCCAGCGATTCGTAAAGATCGTACGCCGCAGACATCTGGGACTCGTAGTTGCTGACATGCCCGGACGTCTCATGATGCCCGATGAGCCGTACTCCGTTCTTGCGCGCGTAATCGCTGACGGCCTGCAGGTCGAAATCGGCATAGGGTTCGGTAAAACTGAAGACGCTGCCGTTGTCGAACCAGCTGCCGTCCCAGCCGGTATTCCAACCCTCGACAAGCACGCCGTCGAAGCCGTTTTCCGCCGCGAAATCGATATACCGTTCCGCATTCGCGGTGGTCGCGCCGTGCTTCGCACCCGAACCCCAGGTATTGATGCCCAGATGCATCGCCCACCAGATACCGACGTACTTGCCGGGTTCGACCCATGACACATCACCGAGAACATTAGGCTCGTTGAGATTCAGTATCAGGTTCGAATTCAACAAACCAACGGCATCGGGTGAAATCTGGATCGTGCGCCATGGCGTCACGAAGGGTGTCCTGGCCTTGACGCGCACGCCATCCGAACGCGGCGCGAGATTCGTCTGGAATACGCCGGGACGCCTTTGGTCCAGCATGTACCCGGAATAGTCGATGAGGGCCGCCTCATGCAGACTGATGTGTGTGCCGCTTGCCAGCCGCAGCGTGACAGGTGTGTGCGCCAGGGACACATCATCGATCGGCGTGGTTCGATACAGCTCCTCGTATCGATTCCAGCCGCGTCCCGGAATCCACCAGGCAGTGGCGGCGCGGGGCAAATCGAACTCGGTCAGTTCATCGACGATGTCGACTTCGTCGTAATAGCTCTGCTCGGGCACTTCGTAGCGAAATCCGATGCCATCGTCATGCACTCGAACGCGAAGGGCGAAGTGTCGCTCCGGGCCAACGGCCGACGCGAACTTCACCATCAGCTCATTATAGTGATCGCGGACGTCGCGGCGTTCGCCCCACGGTTGCTGCCACACTGAATCGGATGACCGGCGCTCGACAGCGACTTCGCGCATCGATTCTTCGACGCCGGCATGATCCTTGAACCGGATGCCCAGTCTCGATTCGGCAATGACCGTTTCAACGCCGTAGCTAATGCTGTAATGCGGCTTGCCATCCGCGTCGAGATTGACGGCAAACACGATGCGGCCATCCGGAGAAACAACCTCCATGGCACTCGCAGAACAAGCGAGCATCAATGCGGCGAACAGTAATGCCGTGATCTTGTAGTTGTTGGCATCGGGCACCCGGTCGATTGTACCAACAGGATCATTTGGGGCGGCTGCATTGCAAACGTATTCATCCCCGGCTGTAGCGCTAAATGACTAGAATTTCGGGCTGACACAGGGGGTTTCGATATGCGCCACCGACGATCGTGGGCGAAGGCTGCAACCTGGCTTGCACTGGCATTCGTGGCGCATGCCAATGCCGGGCCGGTGGAGCGCGTCGAACCGCCGTTCTGGTGGCAGGGCTTCGAGCACAATGAGCTGCAGTTGATGGTGCACGGTCAAGGCATCGGCAGCTTCGATGTGTCGATCGATTATCCCGGCGTCGCGATCGATCGCGTCGAACGTGTCGAAAACGAAAACTACCTGTTCCTGTACGCCATCGTTGGCGATGAGGCAGAACCCGGCACATTCGATCTCGTGTTCACGAAAGGCGGTTTACGCGTAACGCGCGAGTACGAGCTGCGCGAAAAGAACAGCGACCCGTCGCGCGCGCCGGGATTTACGCCCGCGGACGCTATCTACCTGATCACACCGGACCGATTCGCCAATGGCGACCGCGACAATGACACGATTCGGGAACTCGGTGACACACTGAACCGCGCCGACGACTACGGCCGCCACGGCGGCGACCTTGCGGGAATCATCGAGCACCTCGACTACATTCGGGACATGGGATTCACGGCCATCTGGTTGAACCCGGTTCTCGAGAATGCCATGCCGCGGTCGTCTTACCACGGGTACGCAATCACTGATTTTTACAGGGTCGATCCCCGTTTCGGCAGCAACGAGCAATACCTCGAACTGGCTGACCGGATGCGCTCAATGGGCCTTGGCCTGGTAATGGACATGGTGGTCAATCACTGCGGCAGCGAACACTGGTGGCTGCGCGACCTCCCGACCGCCGATTGGCTGAATTTCCCGGAACAACGCACCATCACGCTCAACGCCAGGACGACGAACCAGGACCCGTACGCGTCCGAATACGACAAGAAATGGCATGCGGACGGCTGGTTCTCGCGCTCGATGCCTGACCTGAATCAGCGCAATCCGCTGCTGGCCGACTATCTCATACAGAATGCGCTCTGGTGGACCGAGTACCTCGGTCTCGCCGGTATCCGCATGGACACTCACCCGTACCCCGATAAACGCTATATGGCCGAGTGGAGCCGGCGCGTCATGCAGGAATACCCGGGCATGAACGTGACGGGCGAGGAATGGTCGGCGAATCCGGTAATTGTCTCCTACTGGCAGCGCGGCAAGGAAAATCATGACGGCTACGTATCGTACGTGCCGAGCATGCTCGACTTCCCACTGCAATCCGCGTTCAATAAATCGCTGACGGCACAAGCCCCACCGAAAGAAAGTCCATGGGCTCCCGCCTACGAGATGCTCGGCAACGACTTCCTGTACCCCGACCCCGGCAACCTCGTTATCTTTCCCGATAATCACGACATGAGCCGTCTCTACACCCAGGTCAATGAGGACTACGACCTGTACCGGATGGCAATCGTCTACTACCTGACGATGCGGGGAATACCGAGCCTTTACTACGGCACCGAAGTGCTGATGTCGCACCCGGGAACGAAAAGTCATGGTGCCATCCGCCGGGAGTTTCCGGGCGGCTGGCCCGATAGCCGCAAGAACGCGTTCACCGGCGAAGGCCTGACTGACGACGAACGTCGTGCACAGGGCCTTGTCCGCAAGCTGCTGAACTGGCGCAGGGCGAAATCGGTGATTCACTCGGGTAACCTGATGCAATATGCACCGATCGAAAATGTGTACGTCTACTTCCGCTATGACGGCACCGACACGGTCATGGTAGTGATGAACCAGGGCCGGGAAGCGGAGACGCTGGGGCTTTCGCGATTCGCGGAGCGCATTGGCGACATGAGGAACGCCAGGGACGTCATTACCGGGCGCCCTATCGCACTCGAAGACTCGATCGATCTCGAGCCGCGCTCGGTCCTGCTGCTCGAGATCGACGACTAACAAGATCAAGAACTGGAGCTTGTGTGAGACAGATTTTCCTATTCGTCGCCGTGACAATCGCGACCGCTTCCGCCTACGCCGATTTCGGCGAGTATCAGAGCCACACATTCGACGGCCGCTCGCTGGCAGTCGTCAGCGACATCGGCGAGCTGCGGGTGACGCCGGTCGACGATGGCGCGTTCGAAGTCCACTACGTAGAGCAGGGAATCAAGCAGCTACCCTCGTTTGCGATTGCAGACGTCGACACTGACATAGTCAGCGCCGTCAGCGAAACAGACTCGTCGTTGGCGTTCATGATCGACGGTCTGACCGCTATCGTCGAAAAATCCCCGATTCGTGTCGAGTTCATGAAAGACGGCCGGCCCCTGCTGGCCGAAGAGCACGGTTACTTCGCGTACGACACCGTGCGCGGGTTTCGTTTCGCGCTCGATGACGGCGAAAAGATCCTGGGCGGTGGCCAGCGCGTCATGGGCATGGACAGGCGCGGCAAGCGTATGCCGCTGTACAACAAGGCATCCTACGGTTACGAGACGAACGCCGACCAGATGTACTACAGCCTTCCGGCGGTCATGTCGAGCGACAAGTACATGGTGGTCTTCGACAACTCTGCGAGTGGCTGGCTGGATATCGGCGCGACCGAGAGCGACGTGTTGAAGTTCGAGGCGGTCGGCGGTCGCACTGCGTATATCGTGGTCGCCGGAGACTCCTACCCGGCGTTGATCGAAAATTACACGGACGTCACGGGCAAACAGCCTTTGCCTCCTCGCTGGGCTTTCGGCAACTTTGCGTCGCGCTTCGGCTACCACACCGAACAGGAAACGCGCGACGTGGTCAGGCGATTCAAACGCGCCGATATCCCGCTCGACGCTGTGATCCTCGATATTTACTGGTTCGGACCGGACATCCAGGGGCACATGGGCAATCTGGATTGGGACCGCGACGCCTGGCCAACGCCAGAGCGGATGATCAGTGACTTCGCCGACCAGGGCGTAAAGACGATCGCCATCACGGAGCCTTTTATCCTGAGTTCATCGGACCGCTGGCAAAGTGCCGTCGATAACAAGGTCCTCGCAACGACGCCGGCGGGCGAGCCACGACGCTTCGACTTTTACTTCGGCAACACGGGTCTCATCGACGTGTTCAACGAGCCCGCGCAGCAGTGGTTCTGGGAGCCTTATGAGATGTTGTTCGAGCAGGGGACTGCGGCAACCTGGGGCGATCTCGGCGAACCGGAAGTGCACCCCGGCGACGCCCTGCACTGGCTCAGTGAAGCGGGCGTGCGGGCGACCGGCGACGAGATACACAATGCCTACGGCCATGCCTGGGCGCAGATGGTCTACGAGCGCCAGGTCGAGAAGTACCCGAACGTTCGACCGCTGATATTGATGCGATCGGGTTTCGCCGGCTCGCAGCGTTACGCCATGGTGCCGTGGACCGGCGATGTCGCTCGCAGTTGGGGCGGCCTCAAGCCGCAGGTCGAACTGAGCCTGCAGATGAGCATGTTCGGCCTTGCTTACAATCACTCCGACCTCGGCGGCTTTGCCGGTGGCGAGGAGTTCGACAGCGAACTCTACATTCGCTGGCTGCAATACGGGGTGTTCCAGCCGGTGTACCGTCCGCACGCGCAGGAACACATCCCGGCCGAGCCCGTGTTTCACGACCGCAAGACCCGAAATATCGTTCGCGATTACATCAAACTGCGCTATCGGCTGTTGCCGTACGTCTATACCCTCGCCTGGGAAAACAGCACCACGGGCATGCCATTGATGCGGCCCGCGATCTTCGAGGACGAGTCGATCCCGGAACTGTTCGATATCGACGACAGCTATTTCTGGGGAGACGCCTTTTTCGTGCGACCCGTGACCGACCCCGGCCTGACGTCGGTGCGTACGCTGATCCCGCCAGGCGCGTGGTTCGACTTCTGGGACGACACGCGTTACGAGGGCGGCCGGCTCGTCGATATTCCCGTGACGCTCGAGACGATACCCGTGCTCGTCCGTGCCGGCTCGTTTGTCCCGATGATCGATGAGATTCAGACGACCCGCGATTACTCGAGCGCAAGACTGACGCTGCACTACTATGCGGACGAAACCGTGCAGGAATCCCGTGGCCGGATGTACGAGGACGACGGCGAGAGCAGGACGAGCCTCGAGGACGGCGCATTCGAACTGCTTACGTTTGATGCCACGCGCGACGGCGACGCGCTGGCGATTCGCCTGCAACGCGAGGGCGGCGGCTATGACGGCATGCCCGCGAGCCGAGAGGTCGAGATCGTCGTCCACAACTGGACCGGGCCCGTGGACGCCGTAACGTTCGACGGCGAGCCCGTCCGGGCGCAGACGAACGACGGTTCGCTTTCGGCGATCGTGGCCTGGGATCACACGCCCGGCGTATTGCAGATCAACGAACCCGAGGCACCCGCTATGAACGGCAAGCCCGTTGTGTACCAGGTGTTCACGCGCCTGTTCGGCAACAAGACGACGACCAACAAGCCGTGGGGGACGATCGTGGAGAACGGCGTCGGCAAGTTCGCCGACATCGACGATAAAGCGCTTGCAGGTATCAAAGAACTCGGCGTGTCTCACGTCTGGTACACCGGCGTGCCGCACCACGCCGTCATACGCGATTACACGGCCTACGGCATCGACAACGATGACCCTGACGTCGTTAAGGGGCGCGCGGGTTCTCCGTATGCCGTCAAGGATTACTACAACGTCAACCCGGACCTCGCCGTCGATCCCGCCAGGAGGCTCGAGGAGTTTGATGCGCTGATCGAGCGAACGCACGCCAATGGCATGAAAGTCATTATCGACATCGTGCCGAATCATGTTGCAAGGCGCTACGAGTCGATCAGTCGCCCGGATGGGGTCGAAGACTTCGGGGCCAACGACGACACGAGCGTCGCCTGGGCCCGGGACAACAACTTTTATTACATCGTCGCCAAAGACTTCGAGGTCCCGAACGCTTACGTTCCGCTGAACGGTGAAGCGCATCCGCTGGCGGACGGCCGTTTCGGCGAGACTCCTGCCAGGTGGACCGGCAACGGTGCGCGCGCCGCCCGACCGGGCATCGACGACTGGTTCGAAACCGTGAAGATCAATTTCGGTGTCCGGCCTGACGGCAGCCATGCGTTCGATGGCCTTCCCGGCGAGGCGCGGGCATGGTCGAACAAACAACTGGTCGAGTTCTGGGCCAGCCGTGACGTACCTGACAGCTGGAAGAAGTTTCGCGACATCGCACATTTCTGGCTCGATCGCGGCGTTGACGGCTTTCGCTACGACATGGCGCAGATGGTGCCGGTCGAGTTCTGGAGCTACCTGAACTCGTCGATCAAGGCACGCAATCCCGACGCATTCCTGTTATCGGAAATCTACGTCCCCGAGATGTACCGCGACTACATCGAGCTCGGCCGCATGGACTACCTGTATGACAAGGTCGGTCTCTATGATGCGTTACGGGCCGTCATGCAAGGTCAGTCGGCGACCGCCACGCTGGCTCCTGTCCAGGCTGCGGTGCTCGACATCGAGCAGCACATGCTGCATTTCCTCGAAAACCACGACGAGCAGCGCATCGCCAGCGCGCCGTTCGCCGGCGACGCGCGTGCCGGTATGCCGGGCATGGTGGTGTCGGCGCTGCTCGGCTCATCGGCAACGATGCTGTACTTCGGCCAGGAAGTCGGCGAAGCCGGCGACGGCGACGCCGGCTTCGGCAAAGTGTCTCGCACGAGCATATTCGACTACTGGGGCGTCCCGGCGCACCAGCGCTGGATGAACGGCGGCAGCTTTGACGGCGGTGCGCTCAGCGACGACGAGAAGTCACTGCGCGACTTTTACGCGCGGCTCATGAACTTCAGCGCCACGAACGCCGCGTTGGCAGGCAACTATGCGCACATTCCGACAGCGAACGAGCGTGTGTTCGCTTTCTCGCGCTGGGCTGACGGTGAGCGACTGGTCGTGGTCAGCAACTTCGACGCGTCGGACAGCATGAATATCGACCTCGTAGTGCCGACGGAGATTGTCGAACAATGGCAGATTGCCGACGGACGCTATGCCCTCGAGGAACAACTCTATGGCGACGCAGTCGGCGAGCTGACCATCGATCACGGCGCGGGCGCGGCAAAGCTGCGCCTGGAGCCGCTACAATCGATGGTCTTCCGCGTTGGTGACGGCACATTCAAAGCCCGCGACAACACGCCGTATCTCGATGATCTGGCAGGCTCCGGCGTGCTCGGCACGCAGGTCTATTGGCGTGACTTCCCGTCCGCAATACTCGACGAAACGCGGCACGTCGTCGTCTGGCTGCCGCCCGGCTACGACGAGAATCCGGCAAAACGCTATCGTGCGATTTACATGAGTGATGGCGAGAACCTGTTCGATCCGAGAATCGCCAGCTGGGGCGTCGACTGGGGCATCGACGAGGCGATGATGCGTGGCGTTGAGGACGGCAACTTCGAGCCGGCGATCGTCGTCGGCGCGTGGAGTACGTCGAAGCGGGGTTTCGAGTACTCGCCCTGGCACGGCGCGCCGAAATACGCGCGCTTCCTGACCGAAGAGCTGATGCCGCGCATTGACGAAGCGTTCCGCACGCAGACCGGGCCGGAGAATACCTTTGCGATGGGTTCGTCGATGGGTGGGCTGCTGTCGTATTACCTCGTCAAGAATCACCCGGATGTGTTCGGCGCCTGCGGCTGTGTATCCACCCATTTCGCGGCTTCGCCGAGCGCCTTCAAGAGCATTTTCGCTGACGGCGCCGAGACAGACACGACGCCCTACATTGCAAGGGATATCGCTGCCGGTGATAGCGTGCCCGACAGCGCGCGTTTTTATTTCGACTACGGCACAGAGACGCTCGATTCGACGTACGAGCAGGACCATGCGCCGGTGCGCGAGTGGCTCCTCGGGCAAGGACTCGTCGAAGGGCGTGAGTTCAGGATGCAGAAATACGAGGGCGCAGACCACAGCGAACGCGCGTGGCGTGCGCGTGTCGGTGAGCAGCTGGGTTGGTTGCTGGGCAGCAACCGGGGTAACGAGTGAGAAACGGAATGAAGAGAATCGTGATCCTGGGCGGCGGCACGGCAGGCTGGATTTCGGCCAACGCGATGATCGACCGCTGGGCCGACAAGGACTTCGAGATCACGTTGATCGAGTCGCCCGCGATAGGGACCGTGGGCGTGGGCGAAGGCTCGACACCGAGGCTGAAACTGTTTTTCGATGCGATAGGTGTCGAGGAATCGGACTGGATGCCCAGGTGCAACGCGACTTACAAGAACGGCATCTCCTTCGCGAACTGGTCAACGAGGCCCGGGTTCGGGCGATATTTTCATCCTTTCGCATCGGAGATCGATCGGCACACCACGAAAGCGTTTTACTTCAACACCTACGCGCGGCGTCAGGGTGTCGATTTGCACGCGCATCCGGATCGCTTTTTTCTATTGGCGGCGCTCGCCGCAAACAGGCAAGGACCGAAACCGGCGGAAAACTTTCCGTTTGTTGTCGAGTACGGCTATCACTTTGACGCACACCTCGTCGGAGAGTATCTAAAAGAGAGAGCCAAAGCGCGGGGCGTGACACACCTGCAGGCCAAAGTGCTGGAAGTGAACCAGGCCGATGGCGGCGATATCGCCAGCTTGCTTACCGATTCGGGAGAGATGATAGAGGGCGATTTCTTTGTCGATTGTTCGGGATTTCGGGGCACGTTGATTCAACAGATATTACAGGTGCCCTTCCGGTCTTTTGCGGAAAACCTGTTCAACGACTCGGCAGTCGTACTGCCGACCGAGCAAGGTCCCGCCATCGGTGCCGAGACCGTTTCTACTGCCATGAAATACGGCTGGGCCTGGGAGATTCCGCTCACCCACCGAATCGGCAACGGCTACGTATACAGCTCGGCATTCTGCACGCCTGACGACGCGGAAACGGAGCTGCGCACGGCGCTCGGGTTGCTGGACAGCGACACCCAAGCGCGGCATCTGAAAATGAAAGTCGGAAGAGTCGAACGCCACTGGCACCGGAACTGCCTCGCGGTCGGGCTGTCGCAGGGCTTTATAGAGCCGCTCGAGGCGACGGCGCTCAATCTCGTCTGTAATACGATTTACGACTTCATCGAGACCGTTGAATCACACGGTTTCGCTGGCGAAGGCCGCGATGATTTCAACGACAGGACGAACCAGGGATTCGAAAATGTAAGGGACTACATCGTCGCGCACTACATCATGAACACGCGTGACGACACGGACTACTGGAGACAAAACGGTGAAAACAAGAATGTCTCTGACACGCTGCAGCAGATCCTGCAGATCTGGAAATCGGGTAAGGGCCTGAGCCAGGAAATGGAACAGCTGCAGATTTCGTCGTCTTACACGCCCATGTCCTGGTACTGCCTGCTCGCCGGCTACGGCTTCTACCCGGACACCCGGCCGATGCCGGCCGATAACCCGGCCGCCAGTCAATTCGACATGGCCGGGATCGATGAGTTTATCCGCCGGTGTTCACTGAACTTCCGATCTCAGAACGAGCTGTTGCGCTTCGACGATTAAGTCGCCGGTCTCTGAGCGCTACGAGGCACTTACGGCATCGCCTGCAGCGCCCAGCGCGCGAAGTTGCTCCTGATGTGGCTTGAAGTTCAATGCGCATCCCTGCAGATAACGGGCAATTTTCTCCAGGTCGTACTCGTGAGCGAGTTCACTGCCTGGTCGCACCTGTTCCTGCGTCGGATAGATACCCTTCCCCGCCAGCAGGCAGTTCCACGAAACACTCGGGAAGTAGGCGTCGAGAGTCTGGCGTTCGAGTTCGTCCGTGATGTTCTTGCCCTGTACCCATGCGTTCAGGATCTCGCGCAACGACCGTGAAATCTTGTCGTTCGTGCCGGCATCGACCCAGTAATCGGTATCGGTGCGGGAATTGATCCGGTAGTGACAGACAATATAGTCACGCACCGCGTCGAAGCGCCTGCTGACGTGCTGGTTGAATTCGCCGCGAAATTTGTCGGTGAAATCACCGTTATTGGTAGCTTCGATGAAGCGTACGACCGTTTCCTGCACCATGTCGAGTGCCGTCGCCTCGAGCGGCTCGATGAAGCCCTGCGACAGTCCGACAGCGAGGCAATTTTTGTACCAGTGTTCCCGGACGCGACCTACCTTGAATTTCAGTCGCCGCGCTTCTATGTCGGCGTCCACAAGTCCAAGGTGCTCGCGCAGCTCCATTTCCGCGTCGTCATCGTCCACGTACTTCGAGCTGTACACATAGCCGTTGCCGAACCGTGAGGTCAACGGGATCTTCCACGCCCAGCCATACTTCAACGCGGTCGAAATCGTCTGTGGTTCAGGATTTTCGTCGGGGTCCGTCGGGAACACGACTGCAGAATCATTGAACAGGACGTCTGCGCAGCTCTCGAACGGCACACCGAGAGTCTGCTGCAGGAGCTGACTGCGGAAGCCGGTGGAGTCGACATAGAAATCTGCCTTGATGGTCTCATCGGCATCGGTCGTCATATAGTCGATGAATCCCTTGTCGTCGAGAACCACGTCGGTGACGGTTGCCTGTTTATATTTTACGCCCTTCTTCGCCGCCCATTCCTGCAGGAACTGCCCGAGCAGCCCGGAATTGAAGTGGTACCCGTAGTTCATCTCGAACGGAAAATTCGGCGGCGCAACCGGCGCAAGTCGCTGCCTGGCCAGTTGCCAGGCCATGAAGAACTGGCTGGGGTGACCGTCGAGGTCCACGCCCTTGCGGCGCAGGAAACTGTTGTGAAAGAAACCGGGCACCGAGAACTCATCGGGCTGGCAAAGGAATGGATGAAAATATTCCTCAAACCCGGGTTTGGTCGACCAGTCCCGGAACGTGATTCCGACCTTGTACGTGGCATCGCAGCGGCTCATCCAGTCGCTTTCCCGGGTGCCGATAATCTCCATGAACGTTTTCAGCGGTGGGGTAGATCCTTCACCGACGCCGATGATCCCGATATCGGGCGATTCGACCAGCGTTATATCGATGCCCCTGTCTTCCCAGTGGGTCGCCATCAGGTTTGCGGCAATCCAGCCGGCGGTTCCACCGCCCAGAATTACAATGCTCTTCATCCCATTGCTCTTTGTCGACGTAAGGTCGCAAGCCTACCAAAAAAAACCGTCCGACTAGCCAGGCTGCTGGTCGGACGGCTTTCCTGGCTGCGCCAGGAGACAGGTCAGGCGTGTCGTTTGCCTGGCTAGTACTGGTAATTCACGCCAAAGTAGAACTGGCGTCCGAATTGCTTGTACTCGCCGAATGCATCCGCCACACCGTACTCGATGATGTTCTCTTCATCGGTGAGGTTGTTCCCCGACAGGACCACACTGAATCCGTTGTCGAACGCGTATGATGCCTGCGCGTCAACCGTCGTGTATGCCTGTGCGAATACCGGAGAATTGGCGCCCGGAATCGGCAGGTTCTGCACGAATTCATCGCGGTAGCGAACGTTCACGTGCGCACTGAAGCCCTCGTAATCAAAGAAAACCGTGGTACTCCAGACGTTTTCGGAGAGGCCCGGCAGAGGCAGGTTCTGGCCATAGAATGAGCCACCGCCGACCTGCGTCTCACTATCGGTGAACGAGTAACTCGCCGTGGCGCCCAGACCGGCCCAGATGCCTGGCAGCGTGTCGAAGGTCTTGGTGCCCGCAAGCTCTATGCCACGAATGTAGCCGCCAAGGTCGTTGTTCAGGTAGGTCTGGTAGATGTTCAGGAATTGTCCTTGCGGAACGAGGATGCCGATATCGTTCGGATCAACGCCGGTGAACTGCGTCGGACCTTCGACCAGCGACTCGATGTCTTTCCAGAATACTGCCGCGGTGACGGCGCCGCCATCATCGAAATAGTGCTCATAGGATACGTCGAACTGGTTTGCGCGGAACGGATCCAGGTAAGGCGTACCATTGGTCCACACGTTGTACTCCGTCAGACCCGTAACCGGATCGACGGCGCCGTTCCACGAGCCTGCGCCGCCCTTCATCTGGCCGACAGGGGGACGGCCCATCACCTTGGCCGCCGCGACGCGAACGATGTCGTTGTCGGTCAACTCGAAGTTGAGGTTCACGGACGGCAACGTGTCGGAGTAATCCGGACCGTAGGAGACGTTGTCCAGGTTGTCCTGCGTGACGCCCACACCATCCGTGATCGGAATACCGTTGCCCGCGCCGACATTCTGCAGACCGATTGTCTTCACGTCGGTCTTGATGTAACGAACGCCGACGTTTCCGCGGACCGGGACATTGCCCCACTCGAAGTCGAGGTTCGCCATGAGGTACAGGGCGTCGGTTTCTTCTTCGATGTCATTAGACTCGATGAACGTCCAGTCACGACTGTGCAGCTTTACACCACCGTCATTGCCCGGGCCGAAGATGCTGGCCGATAGGCCTTCGAGGTCGTTGATGACGAAGTGATCGGGTACGCCCGGCAGGGACTGCACCGAAACGAAACCATCGATGGACTGCGGCTGACAGGTAAGCGTCGAGGTATTGTCCTCGCACCAACCAGTGCCCTGGCCGCTGCGCGAGCCGTACAGGAACGTGCCGCGGTTGGCACCGAAGGTACGATCGGAGCTGCGAATACCGGCTTCGATCGATGTAATCGCGCCCCACTCGACGTCATGTTCGAGGTCGAGGCTGAACCCGTCGATGTCGTCCGTGTAAACATGCGGATACCGCTCGTAACGCGACAAGCGCATCGTGTTGGCATCGGTGAAATCGACATTGGAGAAAGATGCGCCGGCAATTGCATCACCGTTCAGGGTGTAAGTCACCGACTGATTCACCGCTTCTCCGAGGATGGCGCCGGTTCCGGGGTCGATATCATAGGCGTGCATCGACGCAATGCGATCCTCGCGAGTCTTCTCGCCCTCGCTCGAGTACGCGTCGAACGTGAGCGTCGTCGCATCGGTGGCGTACCACTGCAGATTGATGCCGATGGTCTGGCTGTCGGCCGACGTCGTCTGGTCTTCGGTGCGCGCTTCAAACCATGGATGGGACTGATTGGTCAGGTTCGGATCCGTGGGGCTGACTGTCGCGCTGGTTGCGAGGCCACCGCTGACCGATGCGCCGGCAACGATCGCATTGGCCTCGTCCTCGTCGAGTCCACCAACCGTGATGCCCTGGCGACGGTCGCCACGATCGAAGTCCGAATCGAAGAAATCGAACTGCGCCCTGATCCGGTCGTTGGGCTCGTAAACCACCGAGGCCACAACGCCGGTGCGCTCATCGTTGCCGCTTCCGCCCTGCCACTGGAATGCCCGGGGAATGCGATCGTCGCTGCCATCGCCATCTACATCGCGTGTGCCGTAACCCAATTGGCTATCGGCGCCTGCGCGCGAGAAAACAAAGGCATTCGGCTGATCCAGGAAAGCGTAACCGACGACGAGTCCGAGGGTGTCGTCAAGGTACTTGCCCTGATACGAGAGGCTGAATCGCTCACCGCTGTCATCGGCGCCGTATTCATCGGCTGCATCGTTCTGCGACAGGCGGACATTCGCGACGAAGTTATGCGTCTTGGGGGCTTTCAGCGGGTCCGCCGTTTTCAGGTCGACCATACCGGCCACGCCACCTTCGAGCTGAGACGCTTTCGGTGACTTGTAGACGGCCGCCTGGGTAATCAACTCGGCGGGGTACTGATCGAAGGACATCCAGCGGGTGGCCTCGGAGTAACCCGCAGTCGACGCCTGCTCGCGGCCGTTGAGCGTCGTCTGGATGAAGTCACCGTTCATACCGCGAATGTTCAGCTGCGATGACTGACCGGAATCACGAATCGTGGTGACGCCGGGAACGCGTCCCAACGCGTCGCCGATGGACTGGTCCGGCAGCTGGCCCAGCGCGCCCGCGTCGATAACATCGGAAATCGTGTCAGCCATGCGCTTCGAGTCTATCGAGTCCAGGATACTTGTACGTACGCCGATCGTGACGATCTCCTCGATCACCTCTTCGCCCTGGTTTGACTGGGCGAATGCGGCGCCCGGCAGCGCCGCCGCTACCGCAAGCGCCAGCGCGGTTCGTCTGAACGGCGAGCCTGGGTTAATTTCATCTGAAACTGACTGCGCGTTGTCGCGCTTTTTGCTGACCATTATGGCTGTCCCCCGGTTGGTCTGTTTGTATACAAGTTCCCTGACATCTTATGAACCACGCCAAATCGGGGCAATGCAATGCATACGTATTCATTGTCTGAATACGTATGCATTGCATTGCGGCGCGCACCTGCGCTGATTAGTTTCGCTCTAAAGAAAATGCAAACAGAATCCGCGCTAATGACAGCCAGCCCCGAGTCCGACACATTGCTGAGAGAACGGCAGGCAGGCGTATGCCTGCACATCACGTCGTTGCCCGGCCCCTACGGCATCGGCGAAATCGGGCCGGAGGCCTGTACCTTCATCGACACCATGCGCGACATGCAACTGGGTGTCTGGCAGTTTTTACCAACGGGCCCAACGGCTTACGGGGATTCTCCCTATCAGCCGCTGTCGACGTTCGCGGGCAACGAGATGCTCATCAGTATCGGGGCACTGCTCGAAATGGAGTTGCTTGCCGAATTCGAGGCCGAGGAACTGACCAGGCTGCCGGCGGAGTACGTGGACTATGGGGCGCTGATTCCGGTCAAGAGTTACCTGCTTGACGTCGCTGCGCAGCGCTTCCCCTTCAAAGCCAGCGACGAGTTGAAAGCGCAATACGCCGATTTCCTCGAGGCGAATGACGCTGCCTGGCTGCACGACTATGCCGTTTTTCGCATCCTCAAGACGCGCCACAACGAGCGGCCCTGGCCCGAGTGGAAGCCCGAATACGTGCACCGCGACAAGGCAGCGTTGCAGGACCTCGAAACGTTCGCGGCACCGCAGATCAGGACGATAAAGATCATCCAGTTTCTTTTTCATCACCAATGGCGGATATTGCGCGAATATGCCCATGCAAACGGCGTGACCTTGTTCGGTGATATGCCGATCTGCATCGCGCTCGACAGCGCCGATGCCTGGGCCAATCGAGATATTCTGCGCCTCGATGACGATGGTAATCCCGACAGCGTCGCGGGCGTTCCGCCCGACTATTTCAGCGAAGACGGCCAGTTGTGGGGCAATCCCCTGTATGACTGGGACAGTCATGCGGCAAATGGTTATGCGTGGTGGGTCGATCGCCTGCGGGCCTCGGCGGAACTCGCCGATATTGTGCGAATAGATCATTTTCGCGGCTTCGAGTCGTACTGGGCGGTGCCCGCGGACGCCGATACGGCGCGCAACGGCGCCTGGGAACCGGGTCCGGGCGACGCAATCTTCGACGCGATGAAGGACGCCCTGGGCCAGTTGCCGATCGTGGCCGAGGACCTGGGCGTCATCACGCCGGAAGTGGAAGACCTTCGTGACCGGCACGACATACCCGGCATGCGGGTTCTGCAATTCGACGTTTGCGATGAGGGCTTCGAATTGTCGGACGTCGGCCGCAACAGCGTCTGCTACACCGGCACTCATGACAATGACACGACCATCGGATGGTTCCATGGCAGCCCGGACGACATCCGCAGCGCCGAGGAAATCGAACGCGCTCAGGCGGCCGTTCTGGAGATTACGGGCGGTAGTGCGGAGACGATACACCTGGACCTGATCACGGCCGCGTTCTCCACGGATGCCCAACTCGCCATCGCTCCCATGCAAGACTACCTGGGCCTCGGCTCCGAGGCACGCATCAATACGCCGGGCACGGCGGGTGGAAATTGGCGCTGGCGCGTGCTTGACGCACAATTGTCATCGGAAGTCTGCGACAATATTGCCGGTATGGTGCGAGCGTCGGGTCGCGGGCTCAACCACTGAGGCAACTCTTTGGCCAATCGCGAATCCGGCGATTTCTTTTTGCCGAATATTGCGAAGGACCAGTTGCCGAATGAAAGACGTAAACCTGAAGGAAGACGTACGATTTATCAGTCGCCTGACTCAGGACACGGTCGCGCTGATCCTGGCCGGTGGCCAGGGCTCGCGTTTACATGAACTGACGACCTGGCGCGCCAAACCCGGGCTGCACTTCGGCGGCAAGTTCCGCATCATCGATTTTGCGCTGTCGAATTGCATCAACTCCGGCATCCGCCGGATTGGCGTATTGACCCAGTATAAAGCCCATTCGCTCATTCAGCATTTGCAACGCGGCTGGTCCTGGTTCCAGGCGGGAGCGGGAGATCGCGAATTTGTGGAGATCCTGCCGGCCTCCCAACGGGTCGGTGGCGAATGGTACCGCGGTACGGCCGATGCCGTTTACCAGAACCTGGACATCATTCGGACGCATGATCCCCGCCTCGTACTGGTCCTCGCGGGCGACCATATCTACAAGATGGACTACGGCCCGTTCCTCGCGTTTCATGTCGACGCAACGGCGGACATGTCGATTTGCTGCCTCGAAGTGCCGCTTGACGAAGCCGCCGGCGAATTGGGCGTGATGACCGTCAATGAAGAAGGCCGCATCATCGGGTTCGACGAGAAACCCGAGTCACCGAATCCGATACCGGGCAACCCGGACATCTGCCTGGCGTCCATGGGTAACTACATCTTCAATACCGAGTTCCTCTACGAGCAGGTTATTAAAGACGCGGATACGCCGGGCACACAGCACGACTTCGGCCGCAACGTCATTCCGTCGATCATCGACGACTACCGCGTGTACGCTTATCCCTTGCGTGACCCCGAGACCTCTGCGCAGGCATACTGGCGCGACGTCGGAACGCTGGACGCGTTCTGGGAAGCCAATATGGAACTCGTATCGGTGACACCGCAGCTGAACCTCTACGATCGGGTCTGGCCGATCTGGACGCACCAGTTGCAGGCGCCACCGGCGAAATTCGTCTTCGATGAACCCGGCCGGCGAGGCGAAGCGATCCAGTCCGTCGTGTCAGGAGGCTGCGTCATCTCGGGTGCTACAGTACGGCATTCATTGCTGTTTTCGAACTGCTATGTGCATTCCTACAGCACGGTCACCGACTCCGTCATCCTGCCGGACGTCGACATCGGCGAACATTGCACGATCAACCGGGCGATCGTCGACCGCGGCGCCAAGATCGAACCCGGCACGGAGATTGGTGTCGACGCCGAGGCCGACCGAAATCGCGGCTTCCGCATAACCAGGAAAGGCGTGACCCTGGTGACACCCGACATGCTCGGTCAGTCGCTGCACTTCACGCGCTAGGCGGACGACTATCGATACCGGGAAAGTCATTTTTCTGGCGTCCGAGAACGGCGCCCTGCCCGGCGGCAAAGTGGGTGGTGTTGGCGATGTGCTGCGTGATCTTCCTTTGGCCCTGGGTGCTGCAGGCTGGCAGGTAGCTGTCGTCACGCCGTCCTACGGCAGCCTGCACAGGCTGCCAGGGGCCGAGCGCCTGGCATCGCTCGAGGTCGATTTCCGCGGCGCCGGGCACACCGTGATTGCGTGGCAATATCCGGCAGAAGGCGGCGTGCAGAACATCGTCCTGGACCACGAACTGTTCGCGAAACACGGGCGTGGACTTATCTACGTGGGCGGCGAACCGCAACGCCCTTTCGCAAGCGATGCGGACAAGTTTGCTTTTTTCTCCGCGGCGGCAGCCGCCTGGATAAACTCGATGGAGCAGTTGCCGGACGTCGTGCACCTGCACGACTGGCATACCGCGTTTTACCTGTTGCTGAGACGTTTTTCCGAACGATACGGTCGCCTGAAGGAAGTTCGCACCGTGTTCTCCATACACAACCTGTCCTACCAGGGTATACGGCCGTTGCGGGGTGACGAATCGTCGCTCGAGGAGTGGTATCCGGACCTCGACTACGAAGCGGACGATGTCGTCGACCCCCGCTATCACGATTGCGTGAACCCGATGGCGGCGGCTATACGTCTTGCCGACCGGATCGGCGCGGTCTCGCCAACCTACGCCGGCGAAATCTGCGAACCGAGCAATCCCGATACCGGCTTCATCGGCGGCGAAGGTCTCGAAAACGAGCTGCTGCGGGCACGCGCTGAGGGAAAACTGTCCGGGGTGTTGAACGGCTGTTATTACGACCAGCCCATCGGGCGCCGACCAGGTTGGCAGCGCTTGCTTGGCATGATCGAGCGCCAGCTTCGCGAATGGCGCGAACGAGATCCGTCTCGGGAAGAACACGAACTCGCACTCGAACGCCTTGCGGCGCTGCCGAAAAGGCGTCCCACGCATGTTTTGACCAGCATCGGCAGGCTCGTGGCACAAAAAGCCACCTTGCTGCTGCACCAATTCGATAACGGCGAAACCAGCTTGCAGCGGATTGCCGATTCCGTGGGCAGGAAAGGCGTGATTATCCTGCTCGGCAGCGGTGATCCCGAACTCGAGCAGCGCATGCTGGAAATTGCGCGGCAAGTACCGAACCTCCTGTTCCTGCACGGTTATTCGGAAACGCTTGCCGCACCGCTATACCGTGGCGGCGACCTGTTTCTCATGCCCTCGAGCTTCGAGCCCTGCGGCATCAGCCAGATGCTCGCAATGCGAGCCGCCCAGCCCTGCGTGGTGCACGGCGTCGGCGGGCTCAGAGACACCGTACAGGACGAAATCACAGGTTTCGTTTTCGACGGCGACAGCCCCGCCGCCCAGGCCGATGAATTCGTCAAGGCGACCGCGCGCGCCCTGCAACTGAGAATCGAGGATCCGGTCGCCTGGCAGAGAATTACCCGCGCGGCAGCATCACAAAGATTCGACTGGGCGGCATCGGCCCGAAAGACCATTCGTTTACTGTACGGCGGAAAGTAATGACCAGCAGGAAGAACAGGCAAGCCGAAATCGAGGCGCTCGTTTCGGGCCGACACAACAATCCGTTTGCGATTCTCGGTCCGCACCGGGAGTCGCGACGCCGCATCGTTCGTACGTTCCAGCCCGGTGCGGAGTCGGTGCAGCTCGTGGACGCGGCCGGTGCGGCACTCGCCGACATGGAGAAGATCCATAAAGGCGGCCTTTTCGAGGCAACGATGCCACCGCGAAAACGGCGCTACCTGCTGCGCGTCACATTCGGTCCGGGAAATACCCATGTCATCGAGGATCCGTACCGATTCCCTTCGGCGCTCGGCGAACTGGACCTCTATCTGCTCGGCGAAGGCTCGGATCGTTTTATATACCAGAAGCTCGGTGCACACCTGCGCGTTCTGCAGGGAGTTGCGGGCACGCGCTTCGCCGTCTGGGCGCCGAACGCGTCGCGCGTCAGTGTTATCGGCGATTTCAATAGCTGGGACGGGCGGCATCATGTCATGCGCCTGCACCCGGGTAACGGCATCTGGGAGATATTCATACCGGCCGTCGGCAATGGCGCGCTGTACAAATACGAGATTCTGAACAAGGACGGCAAGCTCCTGCCTTTGAAAGCCGATCCCTACGGCAGTCACCACGAGCCGCCCCCGGGGAATTCCTCGATCGTTTTCGACAGCGAATACAGCTGGCAGGACGGCGAATGGATGAGTCACCGCACTATTGAGCCGGACCTCGACAAGCCCGTCAGTATTTACGAAGTGCATCTCGGCTCGTGGCGCCGCAAGGACGATGGCAGTTACCTGACCTATCGGGACCTTGCGGATGAATTAGTGGGGTACGTCGCGGACCTGGGTTTCACACACATCGAGTTGATGCCGGTATCGGAGCACCCGTTCGACGGTTCATGGGGCTATCAGCCGGTCGGCATGTTTGCCCCTACTCAACGCTTCGGCTCGCCCGACGATTTTCGCTATTTTATCGATTGCTGCCATACCAACGGTATTGGCGTCATCATGGACTGGGTACCGGCGCATTTTCCGAATGACGACCATGGCTTGCGCCGCTTCGATGGTTCGGCGCTCTACGAGCATGAAGACCCGCGCAAGGGCGAACACGCAGACTGGGGAACCTTGATCTTCAACTACGGTCGTCGCGAGGTCATGAACTACCTGATCGGCAACGCCCTTTACTGGATCAGCGAGTTTCACATTGACGGCCTGCGTGTCGATGCCGTCGCGTCGATGTTGTATCTCGACTACTCGCGTGCCGACGGTGAGTGGGTGCCGAACGTGCACGGCGGCAACGAAAATCTCGAGGCCATCGAATTCCTGCGACGCATGAACATCGAACTCCACGCGAATTGCGCAACGTCCTTCGCTGAAGAGTCGACGGCCTGGCCCGGGGTGTCAAAACCCGTCGATGCGGGTGGCCTGGGGTTTACCTACAAGTGGAACATGGGCTGGATGAACGACACCCTGTCGTACATGTCGGAAGACTCCGTGCACCGCAAGTACCATCACGACAAGATGACCTTCGGACTGGTGTACGCGTTTGATGAGAACTTCGTACTGCCGCTGTCGCACGATGAAGTCGTGCACGGCAAACGGTCGATACTCGGGCGCATGCCCGGCGACGACTGGCAACAGTTCGCCAACCTGCGCGCGTACTATGCGACGATGTTCGCGCATCCGGGAAAGAAACTGCTGTTCATGGGTAATGAAATCGCCCAGCATGACGAATGGAATCACGATCGCTCACTTGACTGGCACTTGCTCAAACATGAGCCGCACGCAGGCGTGCAGAAGCTGGTGCGCGATCTGAATGGCCTGCACCGGAAGACTGCCGCATTGCACGAGATCGATTTCAGCGGCGACGGTTTCGAATGGATCTCCTGGGAGGATAGCGACAACAGCGTCTTGAGCTGGCTGCGGCGCGACAAGCACGGCGGCTACGTTGTCTGTATCTCAAACATGACCCCCGTCGCAAGAGAGGATTACCGGGTCGGCGTACCGACAGGCGGCGACTTTCGGGTGATACTCAATACCGACAGCGAGTACTACGGCGGCGGTGGCGCGGGCTGTTCGGCTGCAACGGCAAACGAGATTGAACATAATGGCCGAGCGCACTCGCTGCTGCTGACACTCCCGCCGCTCGCAACGCTTATACTGCAACCGGCACAGCAAGGAGATTGACGCATGGCCGCGGAGACGGAAAAGACTGTCGGGATTGGCGACATCGAGTTATTGCAGACACCCAGTCTGCCGATGACAGCCGATGCGATGCTCGAAGATTTCACACACTACTTCGGGCGCATGCTGGGTCGCCAGACGATTCGGACAAAGTCCCCGTTCCTGTACCAGGCCGTCGTTTACGCGGCACGTGACCGGCTCATGGAACGCTGGGCACAGACCCGCAAAGTGACGCAAGTCGAGGACACACGTCGCGTCGCGTACCTGTCGCTCGAGTTTCTCATGGGACGATTGCTGCGCAACGCCCTGCTCAACTTAGGAATAGTAGACGCTACAGCGGAGGCTCTGGAGCGCCTGGGACTCGACCTGGAGGATGTGTACGATCGCGAACAGGATGCCGGCCTGGGTAATGGCGGTCTTGGGCGTCTGGCCGCGTGTTTTCTCGACAGTTGCGCCACGTTGTCGCTGCCCGTGATTGGTTACGGCATTCGCTATCACTACGGCATGTTTCATCAGCGAATCGACAACGGCTACCAGGTCGAGGAACCCGATTCCTGGCTGCGAGAAGGATTCCCGTGGGAGATCGAACGCATCGAGTATGCGCGGACCGTTCGTTTCGGCGGTCGCAGCGCGGTGTACACCGACGCAAACGGTAAAACGCGTCACGCGTGGGTCGACACACAGGACGTGCTCGCAATTCCCTTTGACGTTCCGATACCCGGTTACCGAAACGACATCGTCAACACCTTGCGGCTGTGGTCCGCCTCGGCAACCGATGAGTTCGACCTCGAGGAATTCAATGCGGGCAGCTACGCGGAAGCGGTCGCCTCGCAAAACGCGGCGGAGAACATCACGATGGTGTTGTACCCGAACGCGACTACGGAGAACGGCCAGGAGTTGCGCCTCCGTCAGCAGTACTTCCTGGCGTCCGCCAGTCTCCAGGACCAGCTGCGCAACTGGATCGAACGCCACGGTGAGAACTTCTCGCGGTACGCCGAGAAAAACTGCTTCCAACTCAACGACACACACCCGGCCATCGCGGTCGCCGAACTGATGCGTCTGCTCATCGACGATCACCAGTTGAGCTGGGACGAGGCGTGGGCGATTACGCGCAGCACGATGGCGTACACGAATCACACGCTGTTGCCCGAAGCACTCGAGATGTGGCCGGTCGAAATGTTCCGCCGTTTATTGCCACGCATTCTGGACATCATTTACGAGATCAACGCGCGCTTCATCGTCGAAATCAGCCAGCACTGGCCGGGCGATAACGATCGAATCCAGCGCATGTCGCTCATTCGCGAGGGCAGCGAACCGATGATTCGAATGGCCTACCTCGCGATCGTCGGCAGCTTCTCGGTCAACGGCGTTGCCAAGCTCCATTCCAGGCTGCTGCGCGAAGGCCTGTTCCGTGATTTCGCCGAAATGTGGCCCGAGAAATTCAACAACAAGACCAACGGCGTCACGCAGCGGCGCTGGCTCGCCGCCTGCAACAGCGGACTCGCGAGCCTGATCACCGAGAGAATCGGCGACGGCTGGACGACCGACCTCAGCAAACTCGAACGGCTCAGGGAGTTCGCAGACGACGCCGCATTCTGCAAGGCCTGGCGCTCGGTGAAGCTCGAAAACAAACTGCGCCTGGCCCACGATCTGGAAGCCAGGACCGGAATCAAGGTCAACGCGGGCACGTTGTTCGACGTGCAGGTCAAGCGGATTCACGAATACAAACGACAGCTATTGAACATGCTGCATGCGGTGCATCTTTACGAGCTGATTCGCCTCGGCGACGGCGACATCGTCGCGCCGCGCACGATAATTATCGGCGGCAAAGCGGCCCCCGGCTACGTCATGGCGAAGAACATCATCAAGTGCATCAACAACGTCGCACGTGTGATCAACACGGACCCGGCAGTGGAAGACAAACTGCAGTTGATCTTCTATCCCGACTACAACGTTTCGGCGATGGAAATCATTTGCCCGGCGGCCGACCTGTCCGCACAGATCTCTACTGCCGGTAAAGAGGCCTCGGGCACCGGCAACATGAAGTTTATGATGAACGGCGCCGTGACCATAGGAACGCTCGACGGCGCCAACGTAGAGATACGCGAGGCCGTCGGCGAAGAGAATTTTTTCCTGTTCGGCCTGACCGTCGAGGAAATTGCCGAACTTCGCGGCAATTACAACCCGCAATCCTACATAGACGACGACCCGGGTTTCTCACGGGTCATCGCTTTGCTCGAGAGCGGCCACTTCAACCGTTTCGAACCCGGTGTCTTCGACGCCGTGTTGCAGGCTATCCGCGAGCCCGCCGATGCCTGGATGACCGCGGCCGATTTCCGCAGCTTCGTCGATGCGCAGGAGGCTGCAGAGATTGCCTATAACGACGTCGAGCGCTGGACGCGCATGAGCATTCTGAACACGGCAGCATCAGGCCGATTCTCTACCGACCGTACAATGCGCGATTACAACGAGGACATCTGGCGGCTCGAGCCGATAACGCAATCGCAGAAGTGATGCAGCCGGGCAATCCTGAGAAACTCGGCGCAACGCCGGACGCGTCGGGCACGAATTTCGCTATCTATTCCGCTGTTGCGGACAGCGTGGAGCTGTGCCTGTTCGACGAGCATGGCGAACAGACGTGGACGACCCGCCTTCCGGAGCGCAGCGACGGCGTCTGGCACGGCTACCTGCCCGGCTGTGGCGCAGGCCAGCGTTACGGCTATCGGATTCACGGACCGTACAATCCGGCCGACGGGCTGCGTTGCAATGCGGCTAAACTGCTGCTGGACCCTTACGCACGCGCCATCGTTGGCGAGTTCCGGTGGGATCCAGCAGTGTTCGACTACGTCAATGAAGGCGGCACCCTGAAAATCAATCACGCGGACAGCGCTCCGTTCGTACCGAAAAGCGTCGTATGTCCGGCGTTCGAAGAACAACTCCCCGACAGTCCGGCAGTGCCGTGGAGCGAGTCGGTCTTTTACGAATGTAATGTTCGTGGGTACACGATGCGCCACCCGGCACTCGAGCACGCGCAACGCGGTACGTTTGAAGGCCTGCGGCACAAGGACGTGCTCGCCCACCTCAAGTCGCTCGGCGTCACGTCTATCGAACTGATGCCGGTGCAGTGTTTCATCGATGAACACCACCTTGCGACACGCGGCCTCAGGAATTTCTGGGGATACAACACAGTCGGGTTCTTTGCACCGATGCCCCGCTACTGCCGTGGGCAGCCGGCGAGCGAGTTTCGCGACATGGTGCGCACCCTTCACGATGCCGGCCTTGAAGTCATCCTCGACGTCGCCTACAACCACACCGGCGAGGGGGATCATCTCGGGCCGTCACTTTGTTTTCGCGGCGTCGACAACCGCTCCTACTATCGCACGGAGCCGGACGATCACAGCGTCTACATTAATGACACGGGCTGCGGAAACACGGTCAACACCGACAATATTCGCGTGCGCCAGCTCATATTCGACAGTCTGGACTACTGGGCGAGCGACATGGGCGTCGACGGATTTCGCTTCGACCTCGCGACTATTCTCGGCCGCCGCACCGACGGCTTCTCGCCGACGCACCCATTATTGTCCGACATCAGCAACCTCGACAGCCTGCGTAACAAGAAGCTCATTGCGGAACCCTGGGATCCGGGTCCGGGCGGTTACCAGCTTGGCCATTTTCCGCCACGCTGGGCCGAATGGAACGATCGTTACCGGGATACGATTCGCCAGTTCTGGCGCGGCGACGAAGGCAAGAGCGGCGAACTTGCCAGGCGCATTCACGGCTCGGCTGACCTGTTCGAACACGGCCAGAGACGACCTGCCGCGAGTATCAACTTCGTAACGACGCATGATGGCTTCACATTGCGCGACACCGTCACCTACGAACACCGCCATAACGAGGCCAATGGCGAGGACAATCGCGACGGGCACGCCCACAATTACAGTCGCAATTACGGCGTCGAGGGCGAGACCGACAACGCTGCTATCAACGCGCTGAGGCGCCGGCAACGGCTGAACATGATGGCGACCTTGCTGTTGTCGCAAGGCACCCCGCTGATACTCGCCGGCGACGAGTTCGGGCATACGCAGGGCGGCAACAACAACGGTTACGCGCAGGACAATGAAACGGGCTGGCTCGATTGGACCGCGCTCGAGAAGGACCCGGACTTCCTGGCCCGGGTAAAACAACTCGTGCGCCTGCGGCGCGACACGCCGCTATTGAGAATCGACGACTACGTGCACGGCAAGCTGCAACGTGCGAAGAGCACGATCGAGATTCTCTGGATCAACAGGCACGGCGAGATTAAGCAAAGCGACGAGTGGGCGGCAAGCCACGCATTCACCGTGCTGATCACGGAGCGAAGTACGGCGTCACCGGACACCGCTGTCGCCATCCTGATCAACCGGGACAGCGATGCGGCGGTATTGCGTTTGCCGGAAACTGCGACGTCGGGTCGCTGGCGCGTTGCCTTTAATGGCTTCGACGAGCCGGGTGCGTCGATCGAGGACTTCGAAGTGTCAGTGCCGGGTCTTTCGATCACACTGCTGGTGTCGGACTAGCGCATCGCACCATCAGCCTGGGCAACGGCGTTCAGAAATTCTGGAATATGTCCCGCATGGCCCGCCGGGATACACAGCGGCAGTTGTCGTCGGCGCCGCGGCTTTCGCAGATGGCCACTAACCCGTCGGAGCAAGCTGGACCCATCTGTGCCTGGCGTCTTGCAATCGCTTTCTCGCGTTTTTCAACCGCTGACCAGTCGCCCGTTGCAATAGCGGCCAGTTCGAGTTCTTCCAGTGTCTGAAATTGCGCGCACCCGACCATCAGTACTGCGCAGAAAAGTAGAATAAGTCCCTTCATAGTCTCGCTCCATATATCACTCATAAACAACCAACGACTCATGGAATAGCAAAGCGTCATTGAGGTTGTCGGTGATCGGCGCCGCATATTTAGGCGGCGAAAAACGGGCGCGAGTCGTCTTGCCCTTTTGCGACAGCGAGCTGAGATTACGCACGCGCGTCACGAGCGGTTTGTGGCTGAAAAGCAACAAAACGTGTTTCTGTCGAATCTGTGAGACAGGTCACAGAATCGCGGCCCGGCGGAACCGACGTTCGCCGCGGCCGCGCAGCGATTTTCGGGTGTTGTCAGGGGGCCAGAGGCAACGCCGTCGAGTATTTGACGCGACGCAACGCGAACGTCGAACTCGCCGAGCGCACGGCGGCATGTTTCAGGATTTGCCGGTTGAGAAACTCGTTGTAGCTGTCCATGTCCTGTACGACGACGTGCAAAACGTAGTCACGTTCTCCCGACACCGAGAAGCACTCGGTCACCTCGGGCAGCGACGACACGTGACGCTCGAAGCTGTGGCGGTTTTCATCGGTATGCTCCGTCATCGCGACGAACAGCAGGACCTGCAGGTTGAAGCCGGCCACCCTGGGATTCAGCAACGCGACCTGGCGCTCGATCAGGCCCGCCTCTTCGAACTCCCTGATGCGCCGCCAGCACGAGGTTCGTGACATTCCGACGATATCGGCGAGTTCGCTTTGATTGCGCGTGGCATCGCGTTGCAATTCGTTGAGCAGTCGGCGGTCGGATCGGCTCAGTTTCATCAGCCCTGCCCGTTTGGAAAAATATTCCCGATACCTGTTGATTATGAAAGATCTGTTTCACATTAGCTACCCTGATACGGATTTCTGGACACGAATTTTCGAAAAAACGCGCATAATGTCGAAAAGATTTGCACAAGAAACAGCACGCAGCGAGGCACCCGAAATGATCGACCTCTTTGAGAATCCCATGGGTCTCGACGGTTTCGAATTCGTCGAGTTTGCATCGCCGGAGCCCGGCGTACTCGAGTCCGCGTTCGACCTCATGGGCTTTACCGAAGTCGCCCGCCACCGCTCGAAAGACGTGACGCTGTACCGCCAGGGCGACATCAACTTCATCATCAACCGCGAACCGAAAAGCCACGCGTTCTATTTCGCACAGGAACACGGTCCCTCCGCCTGCGGCATGGCGTTCCGAGTGAAAGACGCGCACCTCGCCTACTCCCGCGCCCTCGAACTCGGCGCGCAACCCGTAGAGATCCCGACCGGGCCGATGGAGCTGCGGCTGCCAGCGATCAAGGGGATCGGCGGCGCGCCGTTGTACCTGATCGATCGCTATGCCAGGGGCTCGACAATTTACGACATCGACTTCGAGTTCGTCGACGGCGTGGATCGCCATCCGGAGGGCTGCGGCTTCCAGGAAATCGATCACCTGACCCACAATGTCTACCGCGGTCGCATGCACTTCTGGGCCGATTTCTACGAGAGACTCTTCAATTTCCGCGAGATCCGCTACTTCGACATCAAGGGCAAACACACGGGCCTGTTTTCGAAGGCCATGACGGCGCCGGACGGGCGCATTCGCATACCGCTGAACGAGGAGGCCTCGCAAGGCACGGGGCAGATCGAGGAATACCTGATGGCGTTCAACGGCGAAGGCATCCAGCACATCGCCCTGAGCTGCGACAACCTGTATGAGTGCTGGGACCGACTCGCCAGCCGCGGCATCGAATTCATGACGGCGCCGCCGGGGGCCTACTACGAAATGCTCGAAGAGCGCCTCCCGGGTCACGGCGAGCCCGTTGACGAAATGCAATCCCGCGGCATCCTCCTGGACGGCACGACCGAAGACGGCGAGCCGCGCTTGTTGCTGCAGATCTTTTCGGCCAACATGGTCGGACCGACGTTTTTCGAGTTCATCCAGCGTAAGAAAGACGACGGCTTCGGCGAAGGCAATTTCAAGGCCCTGTTCGAATCGATCGAACGTGACCAGGTCGCGCGTGGCGTTGTCAGCGCAGACGCCTGACAGGAGCGAACAATGGAACTAAAGCGTATTCACCACGTCGCGTATCGCTGCAAGGACGCCAAGGAGACCGTCGAGTTTTACCAGCGCGTGCTCAATATGGAATTCACGGTAGCGTTCGCGGAAGACCAGGTACCGTCGACCAAGGAACCCGACCCGTACATGCACGTGTTCCTCGATTGCGGCATGGGCAACGTACTCGCGTTTTTCGAGTTGCCGACGCAGCCGGACATGGACCGTGACCACAACACGCCACAGTGGGTGCAGCACATCGCATTCGAAGTCGACGATTACGATGCGCTGCTCGCAGCGAAAGCGCACGTTGAAGCGGAAGGCGTCGACGTCATCGGGCCAACGAATCACGGCATCTTCCAGTCCATCTACTTCTTCGATCCCAACGGGCATCGGCTGGAACTGGTCGCGAATACGCAAACGCAGGAACAGATCGACGAACTCAAACGCGTCGCGCCCGCGATGCTGGAGGAATGGAGCCAGACCAAGAAAGCGCCACGTCACGCGGCCTGGCTGCACGAGCTTGAGTTCACGGGCGGCTAACCAATAACAAGAGAAGGTCCAGAATGAAACTTGCATCACTCAAAGACGGCCGCGACGGGCGGCTCGTCGTCGTATCTCGCGACCTGGAGCGTTACCTGCCGGCAAGCGACGTCGCGCCGACCTTGCAGGCAGCGCTCGATAACTGGCATACGGCGCGCCCTGCCCTCGACAAGATCGCCGCGAAGCTGGCGGACGGCGAAGGCGACGCCTTCGACGAAACGGCCTGTGCTTCGCCATTGCCGCGTGCGTATCAATGGGCCGATGGTTCGGCATACGTCAATCACGTCGAACTCGTGCGCAAGGCGCGCGGCGCCGAAATGCCCGCCACGTTCTGGACGGACCCGCTGATGTACCAGGGCGGCTCGGATTCGTTCCTCGGCCCGCGGGCGGAGATCACGGTCGTCACCGACGACGTGCCGATGGGCATTTCCGCTGAAGACGCCGTGTCGCACATCCAGCTGATCATGCTCGTCAACGACGTGTCGCTGAGGAACCTGATCCCCGGCGAACTCGCCAAGGGCTTCGGCTTTTTCCAGTCGAAACCGTCGAGCGCATTTTCGCCGGTCGCCGTTACCCCGGACGAACTCGGCGACGCATGGCGCGGCGCCAAGGTACACCTGCCGTTGCTGTCGACACTGAACGATAGCCCGTTCGGCAAGCCCGAAGCTGGTATCGACATGACTTTTGACTTCGGACAACTCGTCGCGCATGCCGCGAAGTCACGCCCGCTGTGTGCGGGCGCGATCATCGGTTCCGGTACCGTGTCGAACAAACTCGACGATGGGCCCGGCAAGCCGATTGAGGAAGGCGGCGTTGGCTACTCGTGCATTGCGGAGATTCGCACGATAGAAACGATCAAAGACGGCAAACCGAGCACGTCGTTCATGAAGTTCGGTGACCGGATTCAGATCGAGATGCGCGACGCGTCCGGGCGGTCGATTTTCGGCACGATCGACCAGACTGTCGTCGAGTACAAGGCCTGAGGCGCCGATGCGGCTCTACAGTTACTGGCGTTCGTCGGCCGCGTACCGCGTTCGCATCGCCTTGAATCTCAAGGGGCTCGACTACGAAATCGTGCCGGTGTCTCTTGCGCCGGGCGAGTCCGAACATCGCAAGGCCGCGTATCGCGCGATCAACCCGCAAATGCTGGTGCCGTTTCTCGAGGACGATGACATCGCGATCGGCCAGTCCATGGCCATTCTCGAATACCTCGAAGAAACCTATACGGAGAATCCCCTGTTGCCGGCGGCAACGGGTGCAAGAGCGCGTATCCGTTCGTTCTGCAATTCCATTTGCTGCGACATTCATCCGCTCAACAACCTGCGGGTCATGAAGTACCTGAAGAGCGAGCTCGAAGTCTCGGATGACGATTACCTGGACTGGTATGCGCATTGGATAAACGAAGGATTCGAGTCAGCGGAAGCCTTCGTCAGCTATGGCAAGGGACGCTATGCGTACGGCGAGAAGCCCACATTGGCTGACGCCTTCCTGGTACCGCAGGTTTACAATGCGCGCCGGTTCAAGGTGCCGCTGGACGACTTCCCCAATCTCGTGCGCATTGTCGACGCTTGCAATGAGCTGCCGGTATTCCAGCGAGCCGCACCCGAGTCGCAACCCGACTGCAACGCCTGAAGCAGACACAAGAACGGCCCCGGCAGATCATGCAGGGGCCGTCGCTATTCCGGCTATTCGCCTATTGGCTGGCCAGTAAACTCTCGTGGCTCTCCATCCAGACGTTGACGAGCCCGTCCGCTTCGATGACCTGGTCAGCGGTCATTCTCGATGCCAGGAATTCGACTTTCGTCTTGGCGTCGAGATCGCCGAATTTCGCGGCGACGGCAAACCACTTGTAGGCCGTGATGGGATCGTACTTCTCGGAGAAGTCCATCGCGTAGACGCGGCCGAGTGCCAATTGGGCGCCGACAACACCCTGCTCTGCAGCCAGCAAGTACCACTTGATGCCTTCTTCCTCATTGAGCGGAACACCCCAACCGTTCTGGTGCATGACACCCAGGTTGTACTGCGCTTCGGCGTGCCCTTTGGCAGCCGCCAGGCCGTACCATTTGAGGGCCAGTTCGTCGTTCATGTCGACGCCGAAACCATTGCCGTACAGCAGGCCCATGCCGTAGCTCGCGTCTGCGTCACCGGCTTCTGCCAGCTCCTGCCACTCCGCCAGCGCTTTGGCGTAATCGGAACAGCTGTAGGCATCCCAGCCCTTCTTGAAGTCGCCCGACCAGGCAAAGGACCAGAACAGGAAAAGAAATACTGCGAGAAAGGTGCGTGAGAACGTACGCATGGCCGTTACCCTCCATGAACTGCCGCTGGCGCACGGTGGTATGCGCCAGCACTCGTATTGTGAAAAAACGGCGCCAATCGGGCCATTCGGGGTTGTACCTAGGCATCCTGTGGAAAAAGGGGATTGGTGGTGTAACTGTCTGTTCAATAAGGGCTATTGACGCAAGACCGTGTCCACAGTGCCGGCGTCCGCCGCCGACGTTGACAGTAACGTAGGCCCCATGCCCGCTCAGCGCCAAACACCACCGCATTGGGGGGTGCACCCGGGCCGGTGCTGTTGAGAGACTCAGCATATAGTTCGCAGAAATAGATGAAAAGGCGTGTCGGCCAACGGGTGGACGGAGATAGCGGGACTATACTGGACACATTGATCCTGGCGAACGCGATAGATTTGCCTGTCGATGCCTGTGGCGTTGCCAGCGGCGCCGATAGCGAGCAGCGCAGGCAGAAAATGCCTGAAAGAACAAAATAATGTCAGGCGGGAGGTAGAAAAATGCATACGAAGCGTCCCCCGAACCCCTTACCGGTTGCGTACCGGCCAGCAGGCAGCGTTAGCTACCATGTCATAGACGGTGACAGCTGGGCATCCTTAGCCGCGGCACGCAGCGTCGATCCATGGTGGCTGATTCAATACAACTTCGAAACTCGCGACCCAGCCGAAGTCAATTGGTATTTGCAGAACCGGGTCGGCTGCAAAAAGACGACCCTGGACGGGCGGAACTTCGAGTTCTCGTCCGCGGCGAAGCCCGGTATCATCTATTTGCCGACACCGCAAATGGCGCGTGGCTTGAAGAACCTCTCGTACGGCAGGTTCGGTATTGCCGTCGAAGGTAACGATGAGTATCAAAGGCAGGCAAAGTTCACGCTGGATTGGATCGCCAGGAGCGACACGGGGATAGTTCTTCTTCAGGCTATTCAGCGGACAGGCAAGCAGGTCACGGTAAGTCCCTGGACCGGAACAAACTGCAATGCAACAGCGGCTGCCGAAGACTACCAGGCCGCGACTCCGGCTGGAGAGACCGTGTTGATGGGCGGTCAGTCATTCGAACAGGTCAAAGAGCCGAGCCTATTGCGGGACTTACTGGGACTTCCCAAAGAACCCATGCTGGGTACCGGTAAGGGCTCAGATGTGCGCATCCGTTTCAGCCCGACTATGTTCGGTTTCGGCGCGACCGGCGCGTGTTCGGCCGTTGCCGGCGCCGCCGGTGCAAGTCCCAGCCAGGTCTTGTTCCACGAGATGGCGCATGCGTACCGTGCCGCGAACGGCACCTTGCATACGCGTCCGACGATCGGTGGAAGCACAAGCTATACGAACATGGAGGAGTTCTTCGCCGTCGTATTGTCCAATGTGCTGATCGCCGACCCGAGTTATTCAAGTGCCAATCGGACTTTGCGCGCCGATCATTCCGGGTTTACTGCGTTGGCGCCGGCGTTGTCGACGTCCAGAGGATTTGTCAGCCATATCCCGAACAGAAACAAGATGCGCGAACTAATAAAAGGCGACCCGCAGCTTTCGAAAGAACTTCGAGGGGTAAAGAGCTACTTCAACCCGTTCACGGAACCTTTATAGCAATCGAATTTGAATTGGCGCTCCTTACCGGCCAGTAGGGTTATCGCCGCCACAAGGAATGCGGCACCTTTCGGGACGACTGACCCGTATAATCCGCCCCGTTATGGACTTCACTATTTATTGGTTCATGTTTCCCGTGTCAATTGTCGTCGCTACCTGCGCGATGCTCAGCGGCATTGGTGGGGCCGCGCTTTTTACGCCAATCTTCATCCTGGCGTTTCCGCTCCTGGGACCCGAGTACGTCCTGAACTCGACCATTGCGGCGATCAGTGCCGCCCTGATTACGCAGACGTTCGGATTCTTCTCGGGATTCGTTGGCTACTACCGTCGCAGGCTGATCGACTATGCGCTGGCCCGGCGCATCATGATCGTCGCGGTCCCTGTAGCCGTAGCCGGGACACTGGTCGCCAATCTCGTCCACGACAGCGTGTTGCTCGCAAGTTATTCCCTGCTCGTAGCCGTGCTCGCCGT
The DNA here is from genome assembly GCA_945788625.1 of uncultured Woeseiaceae bacterium. Lineage (GTDB taxonomy): Bacteria > Pseudomonadota > Gammaproteobacteria > Steroidobacterales > Woeseiaceae > UBA1847. Next base: position 73,788 of record CALZMQ010000015.1, on the reverse strand, counting down.
GGTGATGTGGCGCAACCGGCCACCGGCGCACACTCACTCGGGGTCGCGCGACCCTGTGACCACGACCATCGTGGACTCCCGTGGTCACGACTACACGTACCTGGTGCCCAGCCTGGGCCCGAAAAGCTACGCGTTGACCAGCCTGGGTGCATTTCTTACCGGCATGGTATCTGTCGGCATCGGCGAAGTAACGATATCGAAACTGGCGCGCAAAGGCGTACCCGTCGCCGTCGCGGCGGCAACTTCCGTGCTGGTCGTCATCGTGACTGTGGCGTTTGCCTCGACGACGCTCGCTGTACAACTCATCAAGGCAGGCGGATGGACGGCGGTGCCGTGGAACCTGCTCGTCTACGATATTCCCGGTGTCCTGATCGGCGGGCAGATCGGGCCGCGTTTGCAAGGCAAGGTCGCCCCGCATGTAATGCGCCGCGCGATAGCAGTGCTGTTCGTACTGCTCGCTATTGCAATGATGAGTGTGGCTGGAAAAAGGCTCGGGGTTTAGATGGAAATCGCCTGGGATTCGGGTTGGTGGAATGGACGGCGGCAGTCCTGGCCGGCGCGCTGCGGTGGCCCGTTCGTTCGTCAGCCCGCGGCGCAGTACAATCACACTGGCAAACTTTGATCGTCCCCGCGTTATGCGTAAACTGACTCCTTTGACAGGTGCGCCATGAGCCTTTCGGTTATGTCACGCCAATGTTGACAGCGGCTCTTGTCCAGGGTAACTCAACTATGCATCGAGGCAATCTGCGCCGGCGGTTAGCAGCGAGCATTCTGGCGTGCTTCATTGCGATCGGAATGCAATCGCAGGCGCAGGAATACGACGAGCAAGCCGTCAAAGCTGAACTCGTGGTCCGCTTCATTGAGTTTGTTCGCTGGCCGAACGAGGCAGAGAAGAACTCGTTCAGTATCGGTTTCTTCGGGTCGAATGACGAGTATTACGAGAACATCCGGCGGGCCATAGCAGATCGTGAGATCCGCGGTAAGTCCATCACCCTGTCGCGCGCGGCCAGCCTCTCGCAAATACCCATCCATGACGTTTTGGTCGTAGCTGCGGACCAGTCGAGCGATCTCAGACCAATTTCGTTGGCGTCGAGAGGCAGCAATTCACTGATTGTATCCGACAAAAGCAGCGATCGAATCCATGCGATGATCAACCTTAGCCTGACGGCTGATCGGAACATCGCCTTCGAGGTCAACAAGGCGAACGTGCTGTTGGAGCAGCTCGAATTAAGCAGCGAGATCATGTTGCTCGGCGGTACGGAAATGGACGTGGCCCAGCTCTACCGGGAAATGGAGGAGAGCTTGTCGTACCTGGCGCAGGAAAGAGCGTCCATCGAAGCCCTTTCCGCCACAATGCGAGACGAACTCGACCGAACACGACAGCGGTTGCGCCAAAGCGAAGAGGAACTGGCTGAGCAACGGACAACCATTGAACGTCAGACACAATTGATTGAGGATCAAATCGCGGCGATCGATGCCCGACAGCAGGAGCTGAACACCGTCAGCAATTCTTACGATCAGACGAAAGCCTTGCTCGAACAACAAGGCGCCGTACTGTCGGAGCGGCTCGCCGAAGTGGATCGGCAGCAAGAATTAGTCAGCCAGAACGAGGCACTAATCGAGAACCAGAGCGAACAGATCGACCGACAACAGGAGAGCATTCGGGACCAGGGCACGACCATTCGCTCGCAGGCGATACTGCTGTATTCGGCTATGGCCGGGCTAATCGTGATCTCCGCACTTGCCGTCGGCATCTTTATGATCAGCCGGGACAGGAAACGCCTGAGCCAACAATTGGAAAGCCGCGGTCTCATGCTGGAGCAAATGGTCTACGAAAGAACTGTGGAACTGGCGAAGAGCGAACAGCGCTACAGAGACCTGTCCGAGCTTTCACCCACAGCGGTGTTCCGCACCGATCACCGAGGTCAGTGTGTATATGTAAATGAGCGCTGGGTGGAGTTCTCGGGGTTGAACAGACGGCGGGCCGAGGGTTACGGGTGGCTCGATGCATTGCATCCGGATGATCGAAACCGAGTCCAAAGCGAGTGGGAGAGTGCGATCCGACGCGAGATTCCATTCACGTCCGAGTTTCGTTTCATGACGCCCGACAAGCGCGTAACGTGGGCATACGCGCAGTCCACCTCGGAACATGATGACCAAGGGGAAGTGGTGGGCTATATCGGCACCGCGGTGAACATCTCGGAGCGAAAACAACTGGAGGAGCAACTGCATCAAACGCAGAAGATGGATGCACTGGGGCAGCTTACGGGCGGTGTTGCGCACGATTTCAATAACCTGCTTGCCGTGATCGAGGGAAACCTGTCGCTTCTGGAACGTAACCTGGGGACAAAACCTGCCCTGGATGACGCATCGCTGATGGAGTACATCGCGCCTGCAATGCATGCAAGCCGACGCGGTGCCGAGTTGACCAATCGCCTCTTGAGCTTCTCGCGCAAGAAGCCGCTGCAAGTGGAAACGGTGGATTTAAACAAAGTGGTCAATGGCATGGCGGCTTTAGTGGAGACAACGCTGGGAGCTGACATCGAGTTGAGCTTTGAACTGACGGCTCCGAATGCGTTTGCGGATCTCGACTCGGCCGGATTCGAGACCGCGCTGCTGAACCTCGTGGTGAACTCGCGGGATGCGATGCCCGAAGGAGGCAAACTGACTCTTGCGACCTCGGAGTTGTTCGTCGACGGAGGAGCCAGCCGCGCGACTGAGAATCTGCCACCTGGCTCCTACCTGGTTGTCAGCGTGACGGACGCGGGCACGGGCATGGACGAAGCGACGAAAGAGAAGGCAATCGAGCCCTTCTTTACGACCAAGGACACGGGGCGAGGAACCGGGCTCGGTCTCTCCATGGTGTACGGGTTCGCCCAGCAATCGGGGGGCCATGTACTGATTAATAGCGCGCCGGGGCAAGGTACATCGGTAGAAATCTACTTGCCCAGATCGGCCAGCGCGCATGAGTCGACCCAGGAGCAACCCGAAATTCCTGCTCCGGCAGGGGAGGCGGCGATCCTGGTCGTAGAGGACGATGAGAAAGTGCGCAACATCACCGTAAGGATGCTGGAACACCTTGGATATTGTGTGTGCTCGGCGGCGGACGGAGACGCGGCGTTAGCCGTACTGGCGGAGGGCAAGGCGTTCGATCTGCTCCTGACCGACCTGACATTACCCGGCGAAATGGATGGTGCCAAAGTGGCCGACGCTGTCCGCAAGAGCATCGATGGCATCAAAGTGCTTTACATGACCGGGTATGCCAAGGACCATCTTGCGAATCGTAACCGGCTAGGTGAGCGCGTCAACCTGCTCAACAAGCCGTTCTCGTTCGAGACGCTTGCGCACAAAGTGAAAGAAGTGCTTGATGATCCAGGTTGATCTCGCGTGCTCGGTCAGAACGAGGACGACAGCCCGATGTCAATGCTAAATTCCTCATCCTGTACACCCCCTTCCGTGTTGACGAGTGATGGCAGGAAATTTTCACGATTGAAGATATTGCGCACATTGGCAAACGCATTCCAACCACCTTTGAGTCTCTTGGCCAGGTTGACGTCGGTGCGCCAGTAGTCTTTCAGCGCTGCTGGCTCGATGGTCCGTCGCTTGGGCCCGGCGTCGGCGTGCAAGTGCGCCCGATTATTGACGTAAAGCACCCAATCGTTCGCAAATTCGTAGCCGATGCCGAGATTGACGATGTACTCCGCGAATGCGTCGAAACCGGTGTCCGGCGTGTCGCTCTTGCTCCGCACATATGAGCCGCTGGTCTCGACGAGCAAATTTTTCTGGCGAAGGTGATACGTGATCTCGATTCCATAGCTATCGTTTTCGGAGAGATTTACATACATGTCGTCGGATCCGTCGTTGTCGATATCGGTGGCACTAATCGCGTCCCGCCATTTGCTCACGAAGGCAACTGCCTCGAATCTCGAGTTCTCGGTTTGTCGCAGGAAGACGAGTTCAATCGAATCTAATGTCTCCGGTTCGAGGTTCGGATTTCCGGCGATAAACGCGTTTCCGCTCACCTCGACGGCGCTGGGTGCGCGGAACGCATTGCCATAGAGTAGTTTGACTGCTGACGTCTCGTTTACCTTGCGCACAACACCAAATCGAGGTGTGAACTGCGCCCCGAACCCGTCATAGTCGTCGAGGCGAAAACCGTAGTGCAAAATCCATTGCTGATCTTCGAGATCGGTCCGGCCCGCGAGTGCCAGGAACCTGACAGATCGGTCTTGCCCGCTGAACGGCTCCGCGCTATCCACAAAGGTCGTCATGGTGTCAAATATCCTGCGCCGGGCATTTCGGACATCGTCTACGCGAATGCCGGATTCAGCCGAAAATTGTGTGCCCGCGGACAATGCCTCGTTTCGGTAAACGAACTTGACCTCGCTGTGGTACTCATCGGCATCGACTTCCAGATTGCGTGCCGCTGTAACCGGCAATTCGAAGAAATGCGTCTGATCCCAACGATTGGCGTGAAGCGAGATGCTGCTGTCCGCGCTGAGACTGTATGTGGCAGTTAAGGTTGCCATGGCAATTTTCGAGTCGACACTGCCGACATCGTTTTGCGGCAGGAACCCCTGCCCTCCCTGACCATGGAATTCATCCTGGTCGATACCGTCATAGTAAAGCCCGAACCGGTAAGACAGCGCTCTGTCCTGATCGGAGACCAGTTTTAGAACGGCCGTATTCGAGCGGTACTCGTAGGCGCGATCGCTGCTGGCCGGACCACCAGTGCCTGGGTCGGTGAATTGGTACGCGAAATCCTGGTCAGGCTGACCGCCGGTCGCGATCGATGCATTCAGGCGCCAGCCAGCACCGATCGCGGTACTGCCGGTGTAGGAAGCGCTATAGAATCCGTTCGATGCAGCGCGGGCGGATATTCGATTGACATCGGTTTCGGATTCGAAGGCATTGAGTGAGATGACTCCGTGGAAGGCGTCTGTTCCGTAGTGGACGGATCCCGGACCGCGAATCACTTCAATGCTATCAAGGGTTGCGAGTTGAATATTCGGGCGGTTTAGATCCGCCGTTGCCAAATTGTAGCTGTTGATCGAAACGCCGTCCCACAACGTGACCACACCGCGTGCATCGGCTTGCGCAAATCCCCTGATACGGGTGGCGTAAGATCCGACAAAGTTCGGCATCGACATTATCGCCGGCAGGTGCGCGAACGCATCGGACAACCTGCGCGCACCCCTTTCTTCCCAACTGCTCCTGGGAATGACCGTCACCGTCGAGGCGACGTCCAACGGTGTTTCGAGAAAGTGCGAAACGGACTTGATCGGGAGCTTGAGTAACTCTTCGAACGATAGCTGCGCGAGGCTCTGGATCTCCTGATCTTCCGGACTGGCGGCGAGCACGCTGGAATCGAGCACCAGCAATATGACTGTCATGATCAGGAAATCTGCAAGCCAGGTACTGCCGCGGTAGATGCCGAGCGGCCGCATCTTGTAGGTCCGGGGCACTGTTGCCTCGCAAATGTCGCGATTCAAATGTCGCCTCGAAAGGCATGATTTGGCTAAGTTTAAGATTTCGCCGGCGCCTGCTCTCATCTTATATGGGTGAACTATACTATATACGGGGTTGGGTTTTCGACCTTGGCACAACATGGTCACCCGATGCTCACACCAGATGATGACCTGATGCCTGAAACCACGCAACTGTTTGTAAGCCACTCGACGCGTAGCGTAAAGATAGCTCCGGACACATGAGATTGTGAAGGGGCACCCCGCACGTGATGCGCCGCGCCATAGCGGTGTTGTTCGTCCTGCTCGCTATTGCCATGATGACCGTGGCTGGAAAGAGGCTCGGGGTTTAGGACGAACGATACCCGTCTCACCCTGACTGCGTGGTCCCGCCCGTTATCTTGTGAATTTTCCGGATCAACCGATTTCCGGTAAACGGTTTGGCGAGGTATGCGTATTCGCTTGATTCCAGTTTCCGGATAGCAAGTTCCTCCTTGACGTACCCCGAGCAGACCAGCACCTTCGCATCCGGCGAGTGTCGCTCAAATGCCTCAATGACATCGACGAGCGGCGCACCAGGGAATACGGCGTCCAGGCACAAAACATCGTACGGTGTTTCGTCATCTTTCAGAATCGACAGCACGGCATCGCCGTTATCGCATTCGACGGTTTCATTGCCAGCGCGCTTTATCGCCGCGACAATCATTTCGCGCGCCAGCGGATCGTTTTCGATCACCAGTATCCGCAAGTTGATCTCGATGGTTTCGGACAATTCATACGAATCGGTGTCCTCGAATTGCTCCGTATTTGCGGATGGCAAGAAAATCGAGAACAACGTGCGGCCCGGACGGCTTTGCAGACGGATGTGCCCGTTACTTTGCTGAACGATGCCATGCACTGTCGACAGCCCCAGCCCGGTACCCTTGTCCCTCGCCTTGGTCGTAAAAAACGGCACAAAAACGTGCGGCTGCATTTCCTCGTCGATTCCCGGGCCATCGTCTTCGACCTGGAGAACCACCCACTGGTCGGTCTCGGCTGAGAACGTCGTCACGTCGTCCGCCGCGGCAGGCCCGACCGATATTCGGATATTGCCATCACCGTCGATGGCGTCACGCGCATTAATGACGAGATTCAGAATCAATTGCTGTATTTGTGACTCGTCAACATGGACGAGCGCGTCTGCCTCCACGTCGAATTTCACTTTGATATTCGAGCCGGCGACGCGCTGCAACGATCTCATCGCCCCTTCTACAAATCGGCCAAGATACAGGTACTTTGGTGCACGTGTGTCCTTGCGCGCAAAGGTCAGTATTTGACGGGATAACTGGGCTGTATCTTCAACGGCCTGGTCGACGGCCGCCGTTGCATGGCGCTGCTCATCGTTCGCGTCGGAAAAGCCACGTATCTCGTTCCATCCGCGGATAACCAGCAGGGCGTTATTGAAATCGTGCGCAATACCCGCTGCGAGTTGCCCGACCGCTTCCATTTTTTGCGCCTGGTTGGCCACCTCTTCAGCTTCGCGCTGCGCACTCTCGGCAGCCTGTCGTTCCCTGACTTCCTCCCGCAGGTTGTCAAGTGCGGCCCGGCGTCGGGCCAGGTTCTCTTCGACGGTGTCGACAACGAACAACACCGAAAAACTGAGGCTGGTCCAAAGGATTACTGACATTAGACTCGTCCGGACCCAGTTCGTCGGATCACCAGGGTCAATACTGACAAGATTGGGGCCCTGCCAGGTATCGGTTGCAACAAGAACCGTCAACGTGATGACCAGTAAGGTATACGCCACCAATACGGCGATAAATGTCTTGCGACCGATCAGGAGTGCGGCAAGAATCAGGACGAAAGCCGCGGTGACAGTGCCGCCCGGAAGATAGCCGACGATTGTGTAAGATGCAACGCTTCCCGCACCGAGGGTAGCTACAATTACGATCGATTTGATTCGCGTCGATAGCCGCCGAATCGACAGTATGGCGAAGAGAATGGCAGATGACATCATCAACGCGAGACCGAGTGCCCGCAATGCGTCTGACCTATTGGCGCTGATAACTGCCGCAGCGCCGCCCAGTGCCAGCAGCACAACCACGACAATGCCGACCCGGCTCAGGAGTGCCGCGCGCCAGTCTGTCTCGTCGTTGTCATTGATCTCGGGAGTAGTCGACATAGGTCCATTCGCGGTCGTTTAAATTCAGTCTATGTGAAATCGAAGCGTCGGAGCAAACGGGGCGGCGACTGGCAAGGACGTCGATGGACCCAGGTCGATCTGGTGGTCGAATGTGCCGGGCCAAGTCGAAAACGCAGGCGCAAACCGTGGCCTGAATGACTCCGGCGCGGTATTGGTGCAAAAACCAGCCGATATTCAGGAGTTGTTGCAGGTTGTCCGATGTACACTGAACAACCCAGCAAATTGACCACCGCGAACAGAGGGCAAAGCATTGCCGGCAGGTTATGAAATAGACGGGCAGATAATTCGAATGAATCTGGCCGGCGAATACAGTATGCAGGATATTGAGCAGACACTCGATGCGGCGCTCGCCGACGAACACTGCCCCCCGGATGTATTGGTCATGATGGACGTGACCAAATCGTCGTCACTATCGAAACGATCGCCTGAAGACGTTCGCTATATGGCGAATTATCTCGCCAGCGTGTCAAGTCGCTTCGGCTCTCGCATGGCGATTGTCGCAGACGAGGGCCTGCATTACGGCATGATGCGTATGGCGGAGGTCTATAGCGAGACCAGCGGCTGGACTGCCAGGGTATTTCACACCGCAGACGATGCGCTGGAGTGGCTGACCTCGCGCCCGCGCGACTAGAAACGCAATCGGCCGCGAATACTGACCGTTCGAGGTTGATCCATGCGCGCCTGGCGCGCGCCATTGAATAGCGGCGTATCATTGACATACGAGACGGTTTCTTCGTCTGCCAGGTTGATTCCCAACAAGGCGATGTCCCAATTGCCGAGCTCCGGGCCGATCGCGATCGTTGCATTTATCTTGGCGTACGCCTCCTGCAGCGATACAGGATCGAGATCGTCCTGGCGATAAACGTCGTCGCTGAAGTTAATGTCGAGCGTGCTCGCAAGCTCGTAGCGACCCAGCACAACCTGATGCTCGGCGTTCAACGATGCCGTCCAGTCGGGCGAATGTGCGCTCGGCCGGCCTTTCAGGTCATTGACGCCCGCCATGGCACAGGACTGATTGTTCACGGCCAATGACGCGATGCCGGCCCCTGCCGGATTGCCCGCAGCAATCGCGGACTGAAACGCCGCTTCGCGAAAATCCAGGAACTGTTCCGCCACGCAACCCTGATTCGCAAAGGAGTCGTAGGAGAAATCCAGCCATCCGAAACCGGCGCGAAAGGTCAGGTTGTCGACAGGCCGCCAACGGCCGTCCAGTTCGATGCCGCGTGCCGTCGCTTTGGCGGCATTCTGCACGACAAAGGTCGTGTTTCCGCTGAATACGGATACCTGCAAATCGTCGTAGCTTGTGTGAAAGGCCGCAATGTTCAGCTCGGCCTTACCATCGAGCAGTTCCGTCTTGGCGCCGAGTTCAATCGACAAAACCTGTTCATCTTCGAATGCGACGTCGTCCGATGCTGCGCCGGCTCCCTGCGGCAGCCCCAGGTAGAAAGAATTGAAGCCGCCCGCCTTGAACCCGGTGCTTGCCGAGCCATACAGCGTGGCATTGTCGCCAAAGTCCCACTGCGCATTGAACGACCAGGTCAGGCTGTTTTCTTCGCGCGACATACCCGGGTCGGCGGGCGAAAAAACATGCGGTGTGAACTCGCCAATCAGGAACGCCGCGAGGGCTCGCGGATTAGCCGGACTTTGATCGGCGAGCGGTAGCGTATCTCGAGCGGTGTAGCCCGTCGCAAATGCGCTCTGATCGGCGCTCTTTTCCTCGGTCGTATAGCGGAACCCGACGGTCAGGCGAAAATTTTCGGTCGCGTTCCAGGTGCTTTGTACGAAGGCTGCCAGCGATTCGGAGTCCTGATCGAGATACGCGTACCTGGACGCACCAATTACGCCGGCCGGGATCAGGGCCTGCGTTAGCGCTGTCTGGGCACAGGCATTGGTGGTGGCTGCCGTGGCGCCGGTCAAGCCTGCAACGCTGATAGCACTTGCCACCGGATCGCCAACAACGACTGCGGCCGGCGCCCCCGGAACCGACGCGCAAAGTCCACTGAGTAGTACGTCGACAGTGGGCAAACTGAATTGGGTGAGGCCGTCGGCAAACAGGTTGCTGTCCTGGTAATAGATACCGCCAATGGTCTCGAACCGGCCGCCCGTATCCGAAGCCAGGCGCAGTTCAAGGCTGGTTTGCTCGAAGTCTTCCGTATCGTCAAACCGGATCAACGGCAGCGGGCTCATATCGACGTCCACGAAGCGCTCGTAGTCATAGGATGAGTAGCCGAGTACGGCGTTGAGTGTGGCTCCCGTGTCAAATCTGTGTTCGACCTGGATTACCGCTTCCTGGGTATCACCGTCGAACAGGCTATTGGAGCCCAGATCGAGGACAGGATCGGCGGGGAGCCCGAATGGCGCGAAGCCGTTGTTGCCCATCGCTGCGCGATAACCTTTGCCTTCCGCAATCCCGAAGACCGCCAGGACCTGGCTCAGCGGTCCGTGCTCAACCAGGACCCAGGGTTGCCCTGTCGTGTCGAATTGCCCGGCTTCATACTTTAGAAACATGACGGTGTCGTCATTGACGTCCCATTCGAGAGACCCGCGGGAAAACAATTCGCTGATTGCCGGGTTGTCTTCCGGGTACACGACGTTCTCGACCCAGCCTTCGTCCAGTTCGTGACTCAACAACGTCAAGCGGCCTCGCACGCGATCGCTGAACGGGCCGGACAAATAGGCCTGTGTCTCCGTCGCGTCGAATTCAGGCCGGATAGCGACGGACAACTCACCCTCGAATTCGTCCGTCGGTCTCGCTGTTACGATATTCAGCGCGCCGGCCACAGTATTTTTGCCGAACAAGGTCGGTTGCGGCCCGCGCAATACTTCTACACGCTCAATGTCGAGAAATGCCCAACGCGACTGACTGCTGCGACCACGATAGATATCGTCGACGAACGTGGCGACCGATTGCTCGAAACCTGCCTGCGAGCCCGACTGAATGCCACGAATGTTTATTTTGTCGCCAAGCGGTTCCTGAATGACAGAGAAATTCGGGACATACGCAGCGAGGTCCTCGGCCCGTTGAATGCCGACATCGCGCATTTTTTCGCCGTCAAACGCAGCTATCGATATAGGAACGTCCTTGAGCGACTCGCTGCGTTTCTGGGCCGTCACTGTTATTTGTTCGAGAGCCTGCGCAGCGGCTTGCTGTGCAGTCAGTGTGAACAGCACCACGAGGACAGAGGCGATTCTGAGCATATGGTAAACTCTTGAAACAATAGCGAAAATTGAGCGAACGGCCGATTAATTCCCAGCGACGAATCGGACCTGTTCGGAAGTTCGGATGATACCGCGTCACCCGATTCGGTGAATGGGCAATTGTCGGTTTTCGGGATGCGTATTTTTTATGGCGGTGAGATGAACCACCGCAGGTGGTTCCGATTCGCCCTGCCACACGGGTAAACAAAAACATGCGCTAATAGGTGAATCTCCGAATTGTCAAGCCTGGCGCAAGTGGAGACTATTCATCGTGGAAAGATGCGGTTCCAGCAATCAGGGACGCGGAAGCGCACAGGCGGAATTTGGCCTTCTGTCGAACAAGGGACTGTTAGTCGGGTGCTGATGTGATCTCCGATCTCTGACTGACTAACCGCGGTATGCGCCCAACTTGCAAGTCGACAGGAGGTGCCTCATGAAGCGCCTGCTCACGATGTTAGCGTGTGCCACGTTTCTGGTGGCACCATTAATAAATGCAGATATCAACAGCGCGATAGATCACAAAAAGCGCCCGGCAGCCAAAGCGCCGGGCGCTTTGCTTCATATGCCCTTTGTCGAGAACCGGGGACAGGTCAACGCCGAGGTAGGCTATTACACCGCTGTCCCGGGCGCAGACGTGTACGTAACTCGCTCCGGTGACCTCGTCCTCTCGCTCGCGGCCGCGTACGCTGATGGACCACAACGTATCGTATTGAGAGAATCCTTTGCGGGTGACGTAGACAGCGAGCCAGTCGGCACCACGCTCGCCATTACCCGGGTGAACCACTTTGTCGGTGACGATCCTGACAGATGGCGGACCGACATCCCCACGTTTGAGAGCGTCTCGTTCGGCGAGGTGTTCGAAGGCATCGAGGTCGAACTCAGGTCATCGGCCAGGACCGTCGAGAAGCTGTTTCACGTTCGGCCCGGGGCGAATCCCGGCGCCATCGTAACCGAAGTAATAGGCGCGGACAGCCTGGCGGTTGAAGCTGACGGCAGACTGGCCCTGCAAACGCTCGCGGGTCCCGTGTATTTCAGCGCCCCCCTCGCACATCAGGTCATCGACGGCGAACGACATTCCGTGGATGTGGCGTACCGCGTTGCCGACAACCGCTACGGTTTCGCGGTAGGCGACTACGATATGACCCACGACCTGCTGATCGACCCGGTGCTTGCCAGCTATATTGGCGGCGCCGCCATCGATGAGGGCAAAGCCATCGTGGCGATCGGCGGCGAAGTACTCGTCGCGGGTTCGACGGAGTCGACCGGATTCGCGGGTTTGGCGCGCGCTGGTAGCGACACCGAAATCTTCGTGGCACGCCTGGATGCCGACTTGACGGAATTCAGGGCGGCTACATTCCTTGGAGGTGGCGGATCCGATGAGGCGACATCTCTGGCCGTTCATCCGGGATCGGGCGACGTGTACGTCGCCGGACTCACTGACTCCAGCGACTTTCCCGATGGCAGCAGTGGCGTTGCCACCGGTCGCGGCGGCGGTACCGACGCATTCATCGCCAGGCTCGACAGCACGCTGACGCTGACGGGCGCGCGTTATCTCGGCGGCTCGGACGTGGACGACGCCAATGCGGTTGCGATCCGTGCTGTAGGTGGCAGCCCGGCGGACATGATCTATGTAGCGGGCCACACGCTGTCGAACGACTTCCCGATCTCGGCAATGGCTTTCGATCCTAATCATGGCGAGAACACCGATGAAGCATTCGTGACGCGGTTGACTCCCGATCTCTCGATTCTCACATCGACCTATCTCGGCAACCGGGCCGACGACTGGGCGTATGCGCTCGCCGTTCATCCATCGCCGCCTTATGACGTCTACGTGGCGGGCAGGACGAGCTTTGAACCCGGTCAGCCTCTGGATATCGGCGATTTCCCCGGCATACCGCCTGAAGACTTCAATGGCGAGGTCGACGCATACGTGGCGCGGATGAACGACACACTAACCGATCTGTTGGCGGCGACCTATGTCGGCGGGCCGAGAATCGAATTCGGTCACGGCCTTACCATCGATCCAACCGGAACCGATGTCTATGTCGCGGGCGGTACAATCTGCGCCGAGGACCCGTTTGCCGGCTCCGGCGACTGGATCGACCCGGTTGATGGTATTTACGCCACGTGCGGCGGCGCCGAGGACGCGTTTGTCGCACGGCTCGATGCCGCCGATCTGACGCAGACTAACGCGACCTACATCGGCGGCGGCCAGGTTGACCGCGCCTATGACGTCGAGTTTCACGACTCGAATTCGGTGATCTTGTTCGGCAGGACACGCTCGACCGACATTCCCTTCACTACCGGCGGACTAATACCGGCCGCGGACGGTTGGGACCTCTTCCTCGCCCGTTTGTCGCCGACACTTACCGTGCACTACATGTCCACGTATTTCGGCGGTAATGGCGTCGACGAAGTCTACGGCCCCGGGCTCGCTGTTACTGACATGCATGCCTATGTCACGGGACAGACTGATGCGCTGTCGTTCCCGGGCATCGCGGCCACCTCAGCACAACCAGTCCTCGGCGGCTCGACTGACGCCTTTGTGGCGCGATTGCACTACACGCTGACAGACTTCGTACCCAATGACCCGGACATCGACGTCGTGCCACTTGCCCATCACTTCGGCGAATTGGCGGTGTCGGGGGGCCCCTCGCCCACCCTCAGCGTTCGGATTGCCAACATCGGTGCCGGCACGCTTGGTATCAACGACATGTCACTCGGCTCCGCCACTACCGACTTCACGGTGGATTACGAGGCAGGTGACGGACCGCCGTGCAACACATCGTCGCTCGCCCTTGCTCCTGGCTCGAGTTGTACCGTCGGGATTGCGTTCCAACCCAGCAAGATCGGCGCACAGCAAGTTGCGTTCAACATCACGTCAAACTCGCCCGGTGAGGGAGTCGTAGCTGTCATCGTGAGCGGCGAAGGCAGCGCCGACCTGCAGATTCACGGCCGTTGGGAGATCGATGTCGTCGACTCGGCGGTCGAGAGTGTCGATATCGCCGTTGACAGCACGGAACGTGCACACTTGTGCTACTACACACCTTCGTCACCATCGAGCTTCGTACCCGCACTGGTGCACGCGGTAACGGGACCGGGCCTGGACAAGGGCTGGGTCCGCGAGGACATCGACACCGATGTCGACCTGCTCGGCGGCAACGACTGCGTGATCGTTATCGCCTCCGATGACAGCGTACATGTCGCGTACACCGCCAAAGGTGAGCTTCGCTACCGAAGAAAGGCAGGCGAGCTCTGGAAGGTGGTTGACGTTGTAGAACCAGAGAACGTCGTGGGCAACATCGACCTGGGTGTATTCGATGTCGCACCGTACGACGTCCGTATCCTCTACCACACAATGGATCCGACGCCGCCCAACTCTGCCCAGGCGCGGATTGCGGTGTCGGTAGACGCAGGGTGGGCACGAACGACGATTGAGGAGGGATTTTCTCTGGATTTCGGTTACTGGAATCGATTCGTTGATCTTACGGACAGGTTCGTTTATGGACGCAGCTACCTTGAGGGTGAGGAAGTTATGTTCCGGATCGCAGAGCTCGCGTCACTGCCACCCGACCTGCTCACCGTACGGTCCGTAGCGGCGGAGTGGCCGTCAAGTGCTGCGTCACCACGCTCCGCGGCCCACTTGAATGTAACCGAGCCCTGCTTGTTTACCCCCGGCGCCGGCTGCCGGGTAATGACGACAGTGTTCCTGGATCAGACGGACGGTGCGTTAAGGTACCTTCGTCATAGTCTTCCCGAAGAGCCGTTGTCCGGGGAGTTGGCCGAGTACTTTCCCCCGTTGCGGATTGAGTACGCGGCAGACGGCGTAGACGGAAGGGTTTCGCATGAAGCGGCACACCTGTCGATGGCGCCGTTGGATCCGGTCGATCCGGCCTATGAATTGTCGCAGCAAGTCGCTTTTTACGATCCTACTATCGGGGCAATTTTGTATTCGACGCAGCCGCTTTTGGATGGACCAGTTCGACTGCAGGCCGGAACGCCGATTATTACGAATGTGATTGACGTCATGACTACAGAAGTCATCGACGACGACGGCGACGTTGGGGTCAGCGTTGAACTCGATGTTGATGGAGACGGAGCTCAACATCTTGCCTACCTGGACAGGACCAACCAGACAGTAAGATATGCGCATCGTATCGCGCCTGACGGCGCAATTATCAGTCTCTGGCCGCGGCGCTGGCTCTTCGAACCGCCTCTTGGAGAGCGAGAGCTACGCGGAATCGTTATCAAGAACGTCGGCAGCGAGAGCCTGGAGATTCTCAGCATTGGCATGACCTCCGCCGACCTCGACAATTGGTTGCTGGTAGAGGACTGCGACGACGCGTTTCGGGATAGTGGCGAGCCCTTTGTCGGAGCGACCCTGGAACCCGGACAAATCCGCGCGGCCTGTGTCTTGTTCTCTTCTGAAACGACGACGCGAAGCGATGCGACGGTCACCGTGGATACCAGCGTCGGCAGCGTCGTCGCCGCACAATCCAGGCTGATCGGCAAAGCAGTGGATACCGGTCCGGTAGTCGTCGATTCGGACAACGACGGTGTGCCCGACGATGTTGAGCAGGGCCCTTGCTGCGCCACGCCCGTGCCGCGTTGTCTGGACGAGCGTCGATGTGCGTGTCCGTTCGTTGACGGAGATCGCCAGCGATGTGTTGGCACCGACCACACGGACCCACACGCCGCCGGCCTGTTTACTTTCCGCGACGAGAGCGACCCCGATTACGATTACTACTACGTCAGGATCGTGGCCACACCGGAGACCGGTGTGCCGGCAAGCCCGGTTAGTCTGACGGATGTCAGAGTCAACGACCCGGCCGAGTACCTGGAAACCGGAGACGGTGACCCACCCAGCGATGCTGAGATCGACGCATGGCGTGAACAATACCCCTACGGGTTCTTCGGCTTCACGGTTAGCGGCCCGGCCGATGCCAGTGAACACGCCTTCGAGGTCCGAATCGAGTTGCCGTCTTATGATGTCACTGGTTGGGACGGCGCACCCCGTCCGGTCAGCTACCAGAAATACGGAGAGGAGGTCCATATCGGTCCAGACAACAATCTCTACTACGATCCGCCCGAACTCTACAGATTCGATTGGGACATCTACACTCCAACCCCGATTCTCGGCGAAGAGCATTACGCGTACCGATGGGTTGGCGCCGATTTCGTCGACGGCGATCCCGATTTCATTCTGCTGCGACTCCGTGAAGGCCAGCTGCCGGGCGGCCCCGACACCGGTATCATCAATCAGTACCCCGGTGATAGTGATCTGGAAATCAATGGCGTTGTTGTCGATCCGGGCGGCCCGACAATGGTAGAACCGATAGCTCCATTCACTTTCGGTACAGGCAGCGAGAGCGACCGTTGCTTCATCGCGACCGCAGCCTACGGCAGCTACCTGGCGCCTGAAGTGCAGGTCCTGAGAGATTTCAGAGACGAGCGTCTGATGCACAGTGCCGTTGGCAGGCGGCTGGTGGCGTTTTATTACGCCACCTCTCCGCCTGTTGCCGAGTTCATTGGCGCGCATGACGGCGCGCGGACGGCCATGCGTTGGGCGCTCACACCGGTCGTGTACGCGGTGAAGTATCCCGGCGGCGCCTTGTTACTAATGGTGATGGCACTTGTGCCCTTGCTGAGGCTACGGGCGCGCTACACGCGTCTGTCGCCCGGCAAAGCCGGGCTCGGATGAACCACCTTCGGTGGTTCAATCACGCATTGCCAGAAAACAAAAAAGGCACCCCGCGAGGGGGTGCCTTTCTTTGTTTGGTGGTGATGGGTGGAATGGACTCGCGCCATCCCTGGCGCTCGCCCTGCGGGCGCCTTCGGCGTCCAAACTCGCTCCCGGCGATTTTGTGAACCACCTTCGGCGGTCATCATTCACCTACCCCCAATGCAACAACAATGGGCCCCACAAGGGGGCCCATTGTTGTTGCCTGGTGGTGATGGGTGGAATTGAACCGACTCAAACAGCCGAACGGCATTCAACCTTGAGTCTCAATACGGCAACTATGAGATAGCCCCGCAGAAAACCAAGACTTCCTTTGTTTCGGGGACGCCGACCAACGTCTCGAGGGCACCATCGATACCAATTCCGCCCGTCCCGCAAATGACAAGGGGGCACCCAACGGGTGCCCCCTTGTCATTTGGTGGTGATGGGTGGAATTGAACCACCGACCTGCGGGTTATGAGTCCGCCGCTCTGACCATCTGAGCTACATCACCGGTGTTTGTCTCGCTATTGTATCAGGGCTGCGAGGGCCGCAGATTGTCCTGATGCGGCCGCCGGCTGTCAAGGCGATCGAGGCCCTGGAGCCGGGGTTTTCGGGTAGAGTCGGTGCCAATGGACTTCGGCTTCGTCTACATCCTCGAAATGCTCGGTACCGCCGCCTTCGCCGTCAGCGGCGCGCTGGCCGCGTCGCGCAAGAATATGGACATCTTCGGCTTCTGTGTGCTGGCCCTGATGCCCGCCGTTGGCGGTGGCACGGTTCGCGACATCATTATCGACCGATCGCCGGTTTTCTGGATCAGCGATAACCGCTACGTGGCTGTCGCGATCATCGCTGCACTGATCGTCTTTTTTACCTCCTACAAGCCCGGATCGCGCCGCCGCATCCTGGTCTGGATGGACGCGCTCGGCCTGGCCCTGTTCGCTGCGCTGGGGACGGAAATCTGCCTGCAGCATGGTACGGGCCCGCTGGTCGCAATCATGCTAGGCGTAACGACGGCCGTTACGGGGGGCATGATTCGCGACATCATCTGCAACGAGATACCGCTGATCCTGTCGCGGGAGATCTATGCGACCGCAGCCTTCGCGGCGGCAGTTTGCTACGTGCTGGCCGATAACGTCGGCCTCGGGGCACCCGCATCATTGGCCATCGCCGTGGTCGTAGGATTCACCGTGCGGGCGCTCGGGATCGCGTACAACTGGTCGTTGCCGTCGTTCGGCATGCACAAGAAGAAGTGAATCGCGGCTGACATTCGCAGCTGGAATACCCCAAGGGCACGTAGAGCGCTCCCACGAAGCCGCGATTCAGACGTTGAAGCGGAAATGCATGACGTCGCCTTCCTGCACGATGTAATCCTTGCCCTCGAGACGTAGCCGGCCGGCGTCCCTCGCGCCGTGCTCACCGTCGAGTTCCACGTAGTCGTCGTAAGAGACCGTCTCGGCGCGGATGAAGCCCTTTTCGAAATCGGTGTGAATCTCGCCGGCCGCCTGCGGCGCCGTGGCGCCGACCTTGGTCGTCCAGGCGCGGACTTCCTTGGGGCCTGCCGTGAAAAAGGTCTGCAGGCCCAGCAGAGAGTAGCCGTGGCGAATGACGCGATTCAGGCCAGGTTCCTTGGCGCCGAAATCGGCGAGGAAGTCGGCCTTGTCCTCGTCGTCGAGCAACGCGATCTCGGCTTCGATTGCCGCGCAGATTGCGACGACCTCGGCCCCCTCTTGCACGGCATATTCTTCCACCGCCTTGAGGTGAGGATTGTCGATAAAGCCGTCTTCATCGACATTGGCGATGTACATGACCGGCTTGGCCGTAATCAGGTGCACGCTCTTGAGGATCTGGTCCTGCAATTCGGTCGTTTCCATCGACCGGACGGGAAGTCCTTCGTCGAGGTGGGCCTTGATGCCCGCCAGCGCGTCTCGATGTGCAAGGACGTCTTTCTGGCCAGTCTTCGCGTTGCGCGTCGCCTTGTCGAGTTGCTTTTCGACGGATTCGAGGTCGGCCAGTGCGAGTTCGGTATTGATCGTCTCGATGTCGTCGATCGGGTTGATCGTTCCCGTTACGTGCGTCACATCGTCGTTCTCGAAACAGCGCACGACATGCGCAATCGCGTTGGTCTCGCGTATGTTCGCGAGAAACAGGTTGCCGAGCCCCTCGCCTTGCGAGGCGCCCGCGACCAGTCCCGCAATGTCGACGAATTCCATCGTCGTCGGCAGGACCTTCTGCGGTTTCACGATAGCCGCGAGGATATCCAGCCGCGGGTCCGGCACCGGGACCACGCCGACGTTGGGTTCTATCGTGCAGAACGGGTAATTTTCGGCCGAGATCTCAGCCGCCGTCAACGCGTTGAACAATGTCGACTTGCCGACGTTCGGCAGGCCGACGATGCCACAGGTAATTGCCATTTATTATTCTCCGGGGTCAGGCTGGGCGATCTGGGGAATTTGGTACGCCCTCAATTGTTCAGCCAGGGTCCCTCGTATGTAGTGCCTTTTGTGCGGCGCTAAGGCCTTTATCCAACAGCATCGGCATGACATCGACGGCTTCGTCGATGTTCCTCTCGATCGCTGCCTCGACCTCCCCGGAACCTCGCTTCAGTACGTAGCCGGTCACCATGCTCTTCTCGCCGGGGTGCCCGACGCCGAGCCGCAGCCGCAGGAAATCCGCGCCACAGTGCCTGATGATGTCGCGCAGGCCGTTGTGGCCGCCGTGGCCGCCACCGTCTTTCAGGCGCGTCGTCCCGGGCGGCAAATCGATTTCGTCGTGCGCTACCAATAGCTCTTTCGGCTTCAGCCGGTAGTAGTCGAGCAACGCGCGAATCGGTCCGCCGCTGAGGTTCATGTAACTCTGCGGCTTCACGAGCCAGACGTCGTCGCCGTGCAGGTTGATGCGGCAGTACTCGGCGTCGAATTTCTTCTCATAGCGGAAGTCGCTGCCGTACTTGCGCGCGAGCGCATCCACGAACCAGAACCCTGCGTTGTGCAGGGTGCGTTGGTGCTTGTCCTCGGGATTACCGAGGCCGGCGATGATGCGGATGGGCTTCGACATGGCATGAATCTTAAACAAAAAGACCGCCGGAAGGCGGTCTTCTCGGTATTACAAAGACGTAGATTACTCGCTGTCCGTGTCTTCGCCGGCTGCATCCGCAGCGGGCTCCGCGGCCTCGCCTTCCTCCGGTGCAACGACGCCTTCGACGACTTCTTCCTCTTCCTCGATAACGACTTCCTTGATCACGTGGATCGAGACGATCGGGCGGTCCGCTTCGGGGCCCTGTGCGAGCGCAGGAATCTCGACGCCCTCAGGCAGCTTGATGTCCGACATGCTCAACATGGCATCGAGTTCGAGATCCGTGATATCGACATCGATGTACTCGGGAAGATCCTTCGGCAGACAAACCACCTCGACCTCCGTCATCAGGCGCGACACGTTGCCGCCACCCTGTTTGACGCCGATGGCGACGTCTTCGCCGATGAAGTGCAATGGAACGTTCATCTTGATGACTTCGTCCTCGACGATGCGCTGGAAGTCCATGTGCATGATGATGGGTCTCGCCGGATGGCGCTGCAGGTCCTTCAAAATCGCGGCCTGGCTGTTTTCGCCGACCTTGATGTTGAGCACGCTCGAATAGAACGATTCGTTCTCGAGCTGCTTCAGGACCTTGTTGTGGTCGAACGCCAATGCGCGGGGCGGACGCCCTGCGCCGTAGATGATTGCCGGAACTTTGCCCTGGTGACGCAGGCGGCGGCTCGCACCTTTGCCCTGGTCCTCACGGGATTCCGCAATCAGGTCGAATTTGTCACTCATGACCATTCTCCATAACTGATTGATTTTGCTCGGCTTTACCGAGTTTCAAGATACACGCGGATCGCGACCAATCCGCGCAAGGGCGCGCATATTAGCGCATGCGGAGATGGACTGCTACCCCGCCGATTAAAGGTGTCAGGTTTATTTTCCCCGGTGCCGCTACCGCGGCACCGGGGAAAATAAACCTGACACCTTTAATCAGACACCTTTAATCAATCGAGGTAGAGGGACGACACCGATTCGTCGGCGCTGATGCGGCGCATCGTCTCGGCGAGTAACTCGGCTGTCGAGAGCTGGCGTATCTTCGTGCAGGCCCGTGCCGCCTCGTTCAGTGGGATCGTGTCCGTCACCACCATCTTGTCGAGTGCGGAATCCGTAATACGCGAGACCGCCGGACCCGACAGCACCGGGTGCGTAATGTAAGCATCCACGCTGGCCGCACCGTGGTCCTTCAGCGCGCCTGCCGCGTGGCACAGTGTGCCGGCCGTATCCACCATGTCGTCGATCATCACGCAGTTCTTGCCCTTGACCTCGCCGATGATGTTCATGACCTCGGACTGGTTCGCCTGGGCACGGCGTTTGTCGATGATGACCAGGTCGGCGTCACCGAGACGTTTGGCGAGAGCCCGGGCACGAACGACGCCGCCCACGTCGGGGGAAACAACGACCATATCGTCGTATTTTTGCTTCCAGGCGTGCCCCAGAAGGATCGGCGACGCATATACGTTGTCGACGGCGATGTCGAAGAAGCCCTGAATCTGGTCCGCGTGCAAATCGATGGTCAGGACGCGATCGACACCGGCGGTAGCGATCAGCTTCGCGACGAGCTTGGCGGTAATCGGCACGCGCGAGGCGCGCGGGCGCCGATCCTGGCGGGCAAAGCCGAAATACGGGATGACGGCCGTTATCCGGGCCGCCGACGCACGCCTTGCGGCATCCACCATGACCAGCAGTTCCATGAGGTTTTCGGCTGTCGGCGGGCAGGTAGGCTGCACGATAAAGGTTTCACGGCCGCGGATGTTCTCGAGGATTTCCACGTTGATTTCGCCGTCCGAAAAGCGTCCGACATGTGCCTTTGCCAGCGGAATGTGGAGGTATCGGGCGATGTCATGCGCGAGCTGCGGGTGGGCGCTGCCTGAAAAGACAGCGATAGATGCCAGGTCCACGATTTCCCCTTAGACGTGAATTGGCTGGGGCGGCAGGATTCGAACCTGCGATACACGGGATCAAAACCCGATGCCTTACCACTTGGCTACGCCCCAACTGGAATATTGTGCTGATGCGGCGCAATTGTGCGGTGAGGGTCCAGTGCTGTCAACGACCGAAGAATAACCAGCGGTCGATGACCATGCGGACGCGCGTATCGGGATTTGTCGCCGTCAGAATGCGCGGCATTTGCTGGCCTCCGCCTTCCCTGTAGCGCGAGATACTCACCGTCCAGTCGCTCTGCCGCAGCCGCACGAGCTTGCCCTCGTCATCGAGTTCCGTCTCGGCCGGCATGGTCGGGTCCGGTATGCCGAGCGCCCAGTATCGCAGGCTGGCGACCGGTATCGACCAGCCGTAGCGATAGCGCAATTCGAGCTCGGCGTCTGTCAGCACGGTCTTTTCCCCGTCCTTGTCCGTCAGCACCACCGACTGGCCATCGCCCTCGATACGCACGGTGCCCATGCCCAGCGGCCCGCCGACCGTCGTGTTGAAGGTATCGTCCTGCTGCGACCAGTTGATTCTGCCGTTGAAGCCCTCGTCGCCGGCCTTCACTGCGATGCGTCCCTTGAACTCCCAGTCCCTGAGCGTACCCAGGACTTGGCCGCGAGCGTCCCAGGTGCCGATGTCTGGTAGTTCGATGCCCTGGCGCGGCGTTACGCAGGCGCTCAACAGGCACAGGCTAATCAGCAAACAGGCGCGTGCGGACATCGTCTAACAGTTTGCTCTCTGGAGTCTTCTCTTCCGCCGACTGCAGCAATTCCAGTGCCTCATCGCGCCGATCGAGCGCAACCAATACCTCGACAAGGTGCGCGGCGACTTCATGATCGGGAAAACCCTCGTACGCGCGTTGCAGCTCTACCAGTGCCTCGTCGTAGCGACCCAGTTTATGCAGCACCCAGCCAAGGCTGTCGATGATGGCCGGGCTGTCGGGGTCGTACTTGAGGGCTTTCCTGATGAGCTTCTCGGCCTCGCGATAACGGTCGGTCCTGTCTGCAAGCGTGTAGCCGTAAGCGTTCAGCGACAATGCGCTTTTCGGCCATTTCTCACTCGCCGCCTCGTAGGCAGCCAGTGCGTCTTCGAGCCGCCCCATGCGCAACAGCAACTCGGCCCGGCTCAGCGTCATGCCTTCATTGTCCGGTCGGTACTCGACGGCCCGATCGTAGTACTCCAGCGACTCGTCGTATTTCTCGAGCGAGGCAAGCAGCTGCGCCTTGGCTACCACCATGTCAACGGCGTTGGAGGGCGACGCTTCCGCAAAGTCATCCAGCAACTGCATCGCGGCATCGACGTCGTCTTTCTCGAACGCAAGCAATGCGCCGGCACGGCGCTGCGCCATGACAGCGCTCGACCCGTACAGGACCTCTTTATACAAGAGTATTGCCCGATCGTATTCTTCACGGTAATCGGCGATGCGTGCGAGATAGTACAGCGCATCCATCCGGTACTGGCCGGTAGCGAGCAAGTCCTGGAAATCGTCCCTGGCGGCATCGAGATGATTGAGGCGGAAATTGATGATGGCCATGAGCCGTAGCGCATCGCTGCGACCCGATTGTTCGAGCAACACCTGGTTGACCTGGCTCAGGGCGTCGTCGTCGCGTCCCGACATCATGTACATGATGGCGAGTTCCATTCGCGCATCGGGGTCGGGATCGGGATCGTCACCGATGATGCGGGCCGTGTACTCGATGGCCTTGTCGGCCTCGCCCTCGATCAGCAAGGCCCTGGCGTACAGTAACCGGGACTTGAGGTTGTCCGGGTCGAGTTCGCTGGCACGCAACGCCCTTTCCATCGCATGCCCGGTGTCGCCGGCCTCGAGTGCCAGCACGGCTGCCGCGTAATGCGCGGACGCAGAATCTTTGTAGGGTTTGGCGAGCGAGCGCATGAGCTTGTCTGCCTGCTTCGCCTCGCCCTCTTCGGACAGGTACCTGACCAGTGCCAGCAACCTCTGCCCCGGTGGCTCAGGCCCTTCTTCGATGTGCTCGCTGAACTTGCGGCGTGCATTGCGCAAGTCCCCCTTGCGAAAGTAGATCTGCGCAAGATAGAGCCGCGCCTCGTCGCTGTCGGGATCCAGCTTGACCCAGCGTTTCGCCGAAACCAGCGCCTCATCGTTGAATTGATACGCAAACGAGACCCGCGTCGCTTTGCGCGCCGTTTCGACGCTGCCGCTGAGTTCGGCCGCCTTGCGGTACTCCCTGGCGGCCCTCAGGTAATCATCGCGCTGCAGCGCAAGTTCGGCCTGCAGGATATGGGCGCTGGCGTCGGAAGTTTGCGCCTCTTCCGCGAACGCTGGCGAGAATGTCAGGGCGAACAGCCAAATCAGCGCCGCGCACGACAGACATCGTCGAAGTTCATGCATAAATACTGTCCATTCACTACACAGACAAGGAACTCAGGAGTCAGTTCGCTTATCATACGCACTTCGCAATCCTTGAGTGCCGTATCGGCGCCACCACTGACGTTATGCCGCTGGAAATACTCGGGCTGAACCATAACACGGCACCTGTCGAAATTCGCGAGCAAGTCGTCTTCGCGGGTGACGAGGTCGCGCGTGCGCTGGACAGTCTCATGGCACTCGATGGCGTCGACGAGGCCGTGTTGTTGTCGACCTGCAATCGTACCGAGTTTTACGTAATGACAAGCGATGGCGGACGCGAGCGCCTGCAAACATGGTTGCAGGAAGACCGCAAGCTGGACCCCTCGTTCAGTGCTTCTCTCTTTACGAAGGATGGCGACGAAGCCATCCGCCATCTGTTCCGCGTCAGCTGCGGCCTCGACTCGATGGTGCTCGGCGAACCGCAGATTCTCGGTCAGCTCAAGGACGCTTTCCGCCAGGCACAGCAGGCGCAGTCGCTCGGCCGCAAGCTCAGCCTGCTGTTCCAGCACACGTTCGGCGTCGCCAAGAAAATTCGCACTGACACCGAGATCGGCGCGCGTCCCGTCTCGGTCGCTTCGGCCGCCGTGAACCTCGCGCAGCAGTTTTTCGCCGGCTTCAAGAAGCACACGGCGCTGCTCGTCGGCGCGGGCGTGACCATTGAACTGGTCGCAAAGCACCTCAACAAACGTGAAATCGGCAGGCTGTTCGTCGCCAATCGCAGCATCGAAAGAGCCCGCGACCTGGCGGGCCAGTTCGGCGGTTTCGCATTGCCCCTGTCGGAGATCGAGGGCACGCTGCCCGAGGCCGACATTCTCATTACATCGACCGCAGCCACCGAACCGGTAGTGACGGTGGAACAAGTCAAGGCCGCCGTCAAGGCGCGCAAACGTAAACCGATATTCGCCGTGGACATCGCGGTACCGCGGGACATCGAGCCCGGCGTTGCCGACCTCGACGACGTCTATCTGTACACAATCGACGATCTCGACAGAGTCATCATCGAGGGCCAGGGCAACCGCGAGGCCGCCGCCGTCGAAGCTAACCGGCTGCTCGAAGACGAGATTCGACGTTATGCAACCATCGAGCGCTCCAAAGAGGTTGTGCCGGTTATCGCAGCCATGCGCGAACAAAGCGAATTGCTGTGCCGCGAGGTCAATGCGCAGGCGCGGCGACGACTGGCGCGTGGAGAATCCGCTGAAGACGCCATTGCCTACGCCACCGCGGCATTGATGAAAAAGATGCTGCACAGCCCCAGCGTCACCTTACGCAAGGCCGGCGAGTCGTCCGATCAGGAATTGATCGAAGCGGCGCGCGCGCTTTTTGCGCTCGACAAGGATTAACGAGCAGCGCCGATGAAAGAGTCAATTCGCCTCAAGCTGGAATCGGTGCAGGAGCGATTCGAGGAAATCGCCGGACTGCTTGCCGATCCCGACGTCATCGGGGACCAGAACCAGTTTCGGGAACTGTCGAAGGAGTATTCGCGCGTGGAGCCCGTGGTGCAGTCGTTCGAGAAGTATCGTGCCATTCTCGATGACATCGAGGCAGCCGAAGAAATGGCAAACGATGCGGACGCGGATATACGCGAGATGGGACAAGAGGAACTCGTGGGTCTGACCGAGCGTCGCGAGTTGTTGTTACTGGAACTGCAGAAGTCGCTGATCCCGGCGGACCCGTACGATGACAGCAACGTATATCTCGAGATACGCGCCGGCACGGGTGGCGACGAGGCTGCGATCTTCGCCGGCGACCTGTTTCGCATGTATTCGAAGTACGCGGAATCCATGCGTTGGTCGATTGAAATTCTTTCGGCACGCGAAGGCGAACACGGCGGCTACAAGGAAATCATCAGCCGCATCACCGGCAACAGCATCTTTGCGAAACTGAAATTCGAATCCGGCGCACATCGAGTGCAGCGCGTGCCCGCGACCGAATCGCAGGGGCGAATTCACACGTCCGCGTGCACCGTAGCCGTACTTCCCGAACCGGACGAAGTGGAAGCGGTCGAGATCAACCCTGCCGATTTACGTGTCGACACCTACCGCGCGTCCGGCGCCGGCGGGCAGCACGTTAACAAGACCGATTCGGCCGTGCGTCTCACTCATATCCCCTCCGGCATCGTCGTTGAATGCCAGGACGAACGCTCGCAGCACAAGAATCGTGCGCGCGCGATGTCGTTGCTGCAGGCGCGCCTGCTGGATGTGCAGGTTTCCGAACAGGAAACCGAGCAGGCCGAGAAGCGCCGCCTGCTGGTCGGCACGGGCGACCGCAGCGAACGCATAAGGACCTATAACTTCCCACAGGGCCGCGTTACTGATCACCGCATCAACCTGACGCTGTACAAGCTTGACGAGATTATCGAGGGTGGACTCGAACAGGTCGTCGAACCACTTATCAACGAATACCATGCCGATCAGCTCGCGGCGCTGGATGTGTAACCATGCCGAGGACGATCTACAGGATCTACCAGCGGTAGCATTGCAGGCTGCGTTCAACCGCAACGTGTTGATTTCTATTTGATAGTCGAGGCTGCTTTCGTTTCCGGCAAAGACTGCGCTAAGCTCAGGGTTTCATTGGGCCGACGTTACCAAATAAGCGCAAGATCCAGGTCTTGCCGCAAAGGGGGCGATGAGTATGACTTGCGTTTTCAAACGGGGAGCTTCGATTTGTCAGCAACCGGCGAGTCCCGAGTGCGAAACATGGGGTGTGGGAGCCGGATTCTGCGCAAAACACATCGACTATGTCCGGGCTCGCCTCAATTCGACGAACAAATCCGCGCCGTGGTCGGAGGAGCCGCTGACAAAGCCAGTTGCTGGTGAACATTCCGATTACATCGAAGATTACATAAAGCTTTACGCGTTGATGCTCGATAAGACGCGTTGCCGCGAACTAATGACCGCTCTGGGTTCTGAAATACTCGGTGGCTACAAGGAAAGAGCCAATGCGGGCGACGGCGATGCGCGATTTAGCCGGGCGAATAATCGAGAGACGGAGCAAAATTATGTGCGACTTTCCCGCGTCCTCGAGTATTACGAGGGACTGTGCTGGTTTCCGACGACTCACAGGGTCTATACCGGCAGCCTGACCAGCGAGAATTACGTGCAGTCAATTGCCTTGGGTTACATGCCCAAAGATGCCGGCGCTGGCGCGAGGCACGGGGAATACTCCCACCGTTTGCAATGGCACATTGTAATGAGACTGGTCACCAACGGTTTCGAAGTCGCTTTCCATAAAGACGTTTGGCGACACAGTCCTTTCGACATGTTTACTACACTGGGTTCGGAATGGGCAATGGAAAGAGGTATCTGGGGCGTGGTCTTCGACAACGGCAGTGGTCTCGCGTATGACAATCCTGCGGTGCTGAACATGGAGCTGTGCGGCAACTTCAAGTGGCAGGCATCCAAGGCTGAAGACGACGGGAAAAAGTGGCGGTCGCAAAACAAGCTGCTCGCGATCAATGCGACGCGCAGATCCGGCAAGCGACTGGCGATATTCGAATACGGCAAGCAACTTTACAAAACCGACTATTCCGCCACTGATCGGTCGGGAGACGGACTCGCAGAAGCAGGACTCGAGATGGAGCTTATTGGCCTGTTGCAAAAATGGAAGAAATTAGGTCGGCCGGCTCATGGCCTCACGAATCAGATTGCCAACGAGAAAGGGAACCGGATCTTGAATGAAATCGCGCACCAGGCATGGTTCAAGTTCGGACTTCAAACAAAACCGAATACGTACCTGCAGGAAAACAATGAGCCGAATGCGATGCTATTGGTTGGAGACAAGCCGATGACTTTGCAACTCGTGTCGCCCCGGGTTCAGGCATCGTGCGCGATGCTCAATACTGCCGATTACAAATACGTCGAGACCAGGGGTGCCATGCCGAGGCAATAGACCTGCTGCAATGACGATTTACACCATCTGAGATTCGTGGCATGTGCGAATTGTTTGCGATGTCGAGCCGCTATCCGACGTCCGTCGGTTTTTCGCTGGAAACGCTAGCCCGGCGCGGTGGCCACGATGGGCCTCACAAGGACGGTTGGGGCGTTGCGTACTTCGAGGGTCACGATGTGTTCCTGCTCCGCGAGTCCAGCCCTGCGTCGGAAAGCGGCCTGGTGAAGTTCATGGAGAGGAACGGGCCGCCGAGCAAGCTGGTGCTCTCGCACATACGCCTGGCAACTCAAGGGGAACCGGCGCTGCGACCGCTCGGCGCCTTCAATTTCGTGTACGGCGACGGCGACGCCCTTTTCATTCATGCGCATCGCAGAAAGCAGGATAGCGGCGACGTCGGGCCACTGGGGCTGTACCTGCTGGAACGGTCATCCAGTCAGCAAGCCGTCGATCTGACCCAGTCCGGTGTCATGCTGGCGCCGTTGCCGCAGGAGCTCGCGCTCGTCGCCAGCGTCCCGTTGACCGAAGAACCGTGGGAGCCGATCAGCGAGGGCGAGGTCATTGCCTTGACTCAAGGGATCGTCTGGGAACGCATGCCGGCTGTTGCCTGAGAGTCTGCCAACGGACAGCAGGACCACTCACAAACAGTCACTCACGTTCGTGTAATAATGGTCCAAACTCTAAACGCGGAGCCTGACGCTCTGGAAAGACCATCACTCTTGGAGGTCGAAGCAAACCGGCGTGTCGTCGACAGTATGCGGTCGATCGGCATTATCCTGGTCATTTGCTTTCACGTGGTTTTCGGCCTGACAACAATAATGGAAGCCGATGCCGTGCATCGCTACATCGATACGCTTCCGCACCTGTTCAACATCATGTGGCAGGCGCTGGGGTCGGAACTCGTGTTCCTCTTTTCAGGCTTTCTGCTGTCATACCTGCTGCTTCGCGAGCTCAAGTCGTACGGACGCATCGATATCGGCAATTATTACGTGCGCCGATTGTCCAGGATTGTTCCGCTATACCTGATCGCACTGGTATTTTACGCGCTCGTCAACGATTTCAGCTTACTCGACCTCGTATTGAACCTGCTGTTCGTCAGTAAACTGTTCGGCGTCGAGACGATAATTCCCGTGGGCTGGTCCCTGGAAGTGCTTGTTCAGGCATACCTGCTGCTGCCGTTCATTGTTCTGCTATTTGTGCGCAGCGGGCACGCTCTCGTCCTCGCCGCCGCGTCGATTGCGCTTTGTCTCGGCGCTCGTTACGTCGCACTGTTGCTGGACGCGCCAAGTTACACCGTGCAGTTGTACGATTTCGTATTCGGGGCCGACCCGCCTGATACGCAGGCTCAACTGTATTATCTCCTCGGCTATCGAGCGACACCCTTTTTGCTGGGCTTTATGCTGGCATACCTGGTTTCCTGCAAGGATCGATTGCTGTGGCGCGTATTCGAGCGCAGCTGGATAACGAGCAGCGTGATTCTCGTCTCGCTGACGCTGATCATCATCAGCGGTTTTCTTCCATTGCATGATCAGCACAGCGTGCTCTTCGCAATTACGGGCGAGAGATTCTGGCTCTGGTTCTGGACGTTGCAGCGATTCGTCTTCGCGTTGGGTGTTTGCGGGTTCGTTCTGTGTTTGTTTTTCGGACAGATTCGATTGCTGATTCCCGTCGTATGGATAATGAGCCGTAAGGTCTGGAGCACAATTTCCCGCAATATCTATTCCATATACCTTTTTCACCCTGTCATGTTGATTCCGGCGGCGGTCATTGGGTTTCGGGCCTACTCGGTGGAGGAAATCGAGCCGATATACACACTCGAGATTGTCGCAATCATCATACTGGCGACCGTTTTTTCAGTGCTGGCCGGGAAAATCCTGACCCGTTACGTAGAGGTGCCCGCGCAGCGCTGGATCCGGCATCGACTGGGAAATTTCCACTGGCCAAAGCAGGATAAGGAATGACTAGAATGCAGACAGCTTTCTTTCCAGCACAATGCCGATAAGGCCAAGCGCCGACATCAGGACACCAATAAACACGACGAGCTTGTTTTGCCACGGATCCACTTCAACTTCCGATTCGAGGTAATAGGTTCTTGACCCACCTTCGACGTTCACGTTGAAGACATGGCCATGAAACTCCCTTTCCAGCATGAACGCCTCGTCGGTCCTGGCTTTGATTGAATCGAAAAATTCCAATCGTTCATCGCGCTCGGCGGCCTCGGGCACGAACGCCTGAGGGTGCCGAAAAATCTCCTTGGGCTCGCCTTCGAGGACGACGCCGTGCGATTGGTATTGATAGACGTTGTCCGCGAAGAACATATGGACAAAGCCGGCGTAGATGAGCGCGATACCCAACGACAGCATCAGCGAAGACGTCAGGAGCCAACGTTGCCGGTTGCCGATCAGCAGCTGTCTCTGGCGATTGACGTAGGCTGCAACGTCCGGTAACTGGCGCAATTGGTTTCTCGCGCCCTGATCGAGGTCATCGATCAAATCGCCGACACCGAGTTCAAAAACGTCGAGGATACGATTCAGGACATCGTTCGACGGCAACGACTTGTCGTTCTCCAGTTTGGACAGGTACGACTGCTCGATGCCCATGGCCTCGGCCAGTTCCGGTTGCGTGAGATCCTTGTACTGCCTCAGTTGCCGTATCTTTTCACCAAATTTCACTTGCCTCTCCCATGATCGGACGATGGCCATAGTCTTGGGTATTCATGCATGCATAAACAGATGAATATATGAGAATTATTGGGAAAGCACGGGAATATTCACTGTGCGTCGCGCTCCATCGTGACGGATGCCCCACAGCAGCAGACCTGTCGAATCCCCCCGCGGGGGGATTTCGTGTGAGGAGTTCGCGCGAACACCTCCCACTAACGGCAACTGCCGCGCCCCTGTAACTTCCTACTCGGAAACCGCCGCTATGCGTCTAAAGTCAGCGGCGTGACTGCTCGTATCGAGCGTATTGGATAAGGCTGCTGCTGACCCGAATCGGACATCGCTAAGTACATCCCAGAATTGACGGCTACGTGATGTCTGGCCGTAAGATAAGGCTTAAGAGCAAACGATCCAACCCTGCTGACCAAGTCAAGAATTGACGTCTGCTTCCGACCCAAAGCGACCATTCAAGTGGTTGGGTGACAACAGGCAGGAAGTGACCCGAACCGGATATTTTGTCTGGTGGCTTCCTTTTCCTGACAAGAAATTGGAGGTGCACTGTGGGCCAAATGGAAAAGTTCAAATGTGATACCTGTCCGATTCATAACCTTGATTCAGATGAATGGCACATGATGAATTGTGGTTGGGTTGACGGAAAGACAACGAATTGCAAATTGAAATGTTTTCATGATGTGGGGGAAGAAATATCGGGAACGGGAAGGAAGATCAAGGCGCTTTCAACAGAGGCTATCCTGCCAAAGAATGTTGACGGCGAGGTGGTGATGACTAAGGAAAAGACGCACCAAACAAGCTACGCGCCACCTATGGTGCGTGTGGGTGATTTGTTCGTGTCGGTCCCGTATATGGGGGAGGATTCCTGGGGCACTATGGTAAAGGAACTACGAAAGAGTGACTCTCGACAGATAGTTGTGCTTTCTGGAATCCATGGAACACAATCGGGGCTGGAGGTGGACAAAAACGGATACTGGACACGGGTAGGCGTGGATATACATGGCAAACCAGCACTGAAATACGGGATAATTTCGCGCAAGCACATAAAGGACGATCAAGAATTAGCAAACAAACTCGGTGTAAGCGGTGTGTCTGTGGAGGAAGTCTATTCCTACAAAAACGTAGACCACCTCAAGGGAGTAGCCTATGGGGGAAGAGTTTACAACGAAGACATGCCACCGTTACTCAAAATAGACACAGCGACGCCCTTGGCATTGAAGACAAAAACCCTGGGTTTATTGCATGACAACAAGATAGTGATTTGGGGGTGGTGTCATTCGATCATGAGCTTGCGGACGTGCGAAAGAGGAACAATGTGGAAGTTCCAATCCGATATGCCACAGCATTCAGACAATTTGGCATGGAAGCAATACTGGGACTCCCAGTCAATTGCGCAAGTAATAAATTCTGACTTTCACTGGGTCTGAACTGCACCGGCTATGCCAGACGCTCAGCTCACTGAGAGGATTGAGTCGTGAAAAAGCAAATGCGATATTTCCCGGAGCTTCGAGAGAGGGCCATTGGCCGTTTTGAGACCTTCGCCCTGATACTGTCCTGACTGACTGAAGGGCCGGTTTTTCGTGTAGCAGAAATTCAGGGCCCCACCCCACCTGCATAGTCTGGGATATTGCATCCCGGCTATCGCACCTATCTGCCAAGCGCCTTGTCGAGATCGTCAACCAGGTCCTCGACGGCCTCTATGCCGACTGACAATCGAATCAACTGGTCGCTGATCCCGAGCGCTGCGCGTTCCTTGGGCGGCACGCTCGCGTGCGTCATGATTGCGGGATGGTCGACGAGGCTTTCGACACCGCCGAGGCTTTCGGCCAGCGAGAAGACCTCGCAACGCTCGAGGAATCGGCGCGCGTGATCGAGCTTACCTTCTATAAAGAAAGTGACGATGCCACCGAAGCCGTCCATTTGTCGGGCGGCAAGCTCGTGCTGCGGATGCGATTCGAGCCCCGGGTACACGACGCTGGCAACGCGGTCGTCCTGTTGCAGCCATTCGGCGATGTGCATCGCGCTTTCACAATGACGTTGCATGCGGATATCGAGCGTCTTGACGCCGCGTAGCGCGAGAAAGCTATCGAATGGACCCGACACCGAACCAATCGAGTTCTGCAGGTAGGCAAGTTGCTCCGCGATCTGTTCATCGCTCGTTACGGCAATGCCCCCCACCATGTCCGAATGGCCGTTGATGAATTTCGTCGCGGAGTGCATGACGATGTCGCAGCCGAGTTCGAGTGGGCGTTGCAGGCAGGGTGTGGCAAATGTGTTGTCAACGACAACGATGACTCCGCGCTGCCGCGCGAGCTTAACCACGGCTTCGATATCGACGATCTTCAGTAACGGGTTGGTCGGCGTCTCGATCCAGAGCATGCGCGTGTGGTCACGAAACGCAGCCTCGGCGGCAGCGAGGTCGCTCAGGTCGACGAAACTGAAATCCAGGCCGGCGCTGCGTTTGCGTACGCCGTCGAACAGTCGCCGCGTACCGCCGTAGAGATCGTCCATCGCGATGATGTGACTTCCGCTGTCGACGAGCTCGAGTATCGTTCCGGTCGCAGCCATGCCGGACGCAAAAGCGAACCCGTGCGATCCTGATTCGAGGTCCGCGATGCAGCGCTCATAAGCCTGCCGGGTCGGGTTTTGCGTGCGCGAGTATTCGTAACCCTGGTGGACACCAGGACTCGACTGAA
The DNA here is from genome assembly GCA_945788625.1 of uncultured Woeseiaceae bacterium. GTDB lineage: Bacteria > Pseudomonadota > Gammaproteobacteria > Steroidobacterales > Woeseiaceae > UBA1847. The sequence continues at coordinate 40,578 of CALZMQ010000015.1, read as the reverse complement.
CGTAGGTGGAGGTCGCATAGATCGGCGGCATGATCGCGCCAGTGCTCGGATCGGGGGACTGTCCCGCGTGAATGGTGCGTGTCCCGAATTGCTTTTTTTTGTCGGAATTCGTCATTTGTACAGGTTCACATCTGCCGTCGCATGTAATTAAGCACGTCGGAGCGCGTGATGAGGCCGAGAAAGTCACCGTCGTCCATGATGGCCGCGTAGGGCTGCACCCGAAGCATCGCGACGAGGTTGTTCAGGCTTTCGGTCCGCTCGAGCTTGATGAATGCCGACTCCATCGCATCCCGCACCGGTGCGTTCATCAGTTCCGGCTTGCCATACACGAACTGCATAATGGCGTCCTCGGTCACGACACCGACTAGATCATCCTCGTCCATGACCGGCAATTGCGAGAACCCCGCGTTGCGAAGCCGGTTGTGCGCGGTCGTCAGCACGTCCGTCGGCCCGACCGTAATGGTCGCCCGCTCGCCGTGCGGCCGGCCGACGAGGTCGCGAAGGTCGCCGAACTGCTCGCGCCGGATGAATCCCTGGTCTTCCATCCAGAAATCATTGAACAGCTTCGACAGGTACTTGTTGCCGGTATCGCAGGCGAACGTCACTACCGTCTTCGCCTCCGTTTGTTCACGACAATACTTGAGCGCCGCGGCAAGCAGGGTCCCCGACGACGACCCGGCCAAAACGCCCTCTTGCCTGAGCAGGTCGCGCGCCGCGGCGAACGACTCGGCGTCGCTGATCGCATACGCTTTCGCAACCTTGTCGAAATTCGCTATCGACGGAATGAAATCCTCGCCGATGCCCTCGACGAGCCAGCTGCCGCTTTCGCCCAGCTCACCCTTGTTGATGTAATCGGTGAGCACCGAGCCCACAGGATCGGCGAGGATGAGATCCACGCCAGGCGCGTTTTCTTCGAGGTATTTGCCGATGCCGCTGACCGTGCCGCTGGAGCCGACGCCGAGCACAATAGCGTCGAGCTTGCCGTCCATCTGTTCGACGATCTCGGGCGCCGTGGTCTGCTCGTGCGCAAGCGGATTGTCCGGATTTCCGAATTGATTGATGAAGTAAGCGCCCCGCTCTTCGGCGATGCGCTTGCCGAGGTCCTGGTAGTACTCCGGGTGCCCGCGGCCGACGTCCGAACGTGTCAGGACGACGTCTGCGCCCATCGCGCGCAGGTTGAAGATCTTCTCCTGGCTCATCTTGTCGGGCAGCACGAGCACCAGGTGATAGCCTTTCTGCGCGGCCACCAGCGCGAGGCCGATGCCGGTATTGCCGGCTGTCGCCTCGACGATCGTGTCACCCGGCTTGATGTCTCCGCGCCGCTCCGCCTGCTCGATCATAGAGATTCCGATACGATCTTTGATCGAGCCACCGGGATTCATGAGTTCGAGTTTCAGGAACAGCCGGCACGGGCCCGTGTCGATATGCGTCACCTCGAGCATGGGCGTCTTCCCGACCATGTCGAGTATGTTGGAATACACGTTCATGAATACATCGGTTACATTGGAAATCAGCCGCGAGTGTACGCGATCGAACCGGGACCGGCACTACTTGTGAACGACAACGTCAACATGCGTATCGATGCCGTCCTCAAAGACGCCGTTGCCGGCCTGGCGGCGGTCAGCGATTCGGCAAGACTCGATGCCGAGATCCTGCTGTGCCGCAGCATCGACATGCCGCGCAGTTACCTGTTCGCACATCCGGACGACGAACTCGACGACGCCTCCATCGACCGATTCAATGCCCTTTTGCAAAGGCGCCTGGGCGGCGAGCCAATGGCCTATATCATGGGTACGCGGGAGTTCTGGTCGCGGGAGTTGCTCGTCAGCCCGGCAACTCTGGTGCCACGTCCGGAGACGGAATTGCTGGTCGACCTGGCGCTGCGCGAAATACCGCGCAAAGCCGAGTGGCAAATACTGGACCTGGGCACGGGCAGCGGCGCCATAGCGATCGCGATCGCCGGCGAGCGCCGGATGTGCCATTTGACCGCGGTCGACATCAGCGCGGCGGCGCTTGCGGTCGCGACCGAGAACGCACGGCAACTGTCGCTGGACAACATCACGTTTACGCTGGGCAACTGGACCGAACCGGTCAGTGACCGGCGATTCAGGGTCATCGTCTCGAATCCTCCTTACGTCCGGGCGGACGATCAGGCGCTCCAGTCACTGCGATACGAGCCTCGCGACGCGCTGGTATCCGGCGCCGACGGGCTCGATGCGATTCGCACGCTGGCGGCCACCAGTGGCGCGCTGCTCGACGATGAGGGTGTGCTGCTGCTCGAGCATGGTGCAGAGCAGCGCGATGAGGTCGCCGCCATCCTGGCAGGCTGTGGCTGGACCGGTATCACCGGCTATAAGGACTTCGCGGGCAATCCCCGCGTGACAGTGGCGCGCAAGGGTGGTAAATAACGGCGCTCACCTCAAGATTGCGAGACACCATGATTACTATCAAGACGAGTCACGGCGACATAGGCGTAGAACTGTTCGACGAGAAAGCGCCGATTTCCTGCGAGAATTTCCGCCAGTACGCGCGTGACGGGCATTTCGCGGACACGGTATTCCACCGCGTGATTCCGAACTTCATGATCCAGGGCGGCGGCATGGATGCGAGCATGAGCAGCAAGCCGACGCGCGATCCGATCAAGAACGAAGCGGACAACGGCGAATCGAACCTGCGCGGTACGCTTGCCATGGCGCGTACTGGCGTCGTCGACAGCGCCACCTCGCAGTTCTTCATCAATCTGCGTGACAACGACTTCCTCAACCACGGCACACGCGACTTCGGTTACGCGGTATTCGGTCGCGTTGCCGAGGGCATGGACGTCGTCGACAACATTGCCAAGGTGCAGACCGGCAACAGCGGCGGTCACCAGGACGTACCGGTCGAAGCGGTCACCATTATCGACGTCACGCTGGACGAATAGGCGGACCCGTAATGTCGACGAACACGTTGAGCCGCGACGCACGCCACCTGGCTCTGCCGCAGGTGGGTGTCGACGGCCAGCGCAAGATCGGCGGCGCCTCGGCATTGCTGATTGGCGTCGGTGGCATCGGCTGTGCCGCCGCCACCTATCTTGCCTCCAGTGGCATCGGCCACCTGGTGTTGTGTGACTTCGACACGGTCGACGAAACCAACCTCGGCCGCCAGGTGCTTTACGGCCCCGGCAATATCGGCGACCTCAAAGCGGAAGTCGCCGCCGCAAGACTGCGCAAGGTCAATCCCGACGTCCATGTCACGGCGATACCGGAGCGGCTGAACAATCATGCGCTCGCCGATGCCGTGGCGCAGGCGGACGTCGTGCTCGACGGCTGTGACAACTTCGCTACCCGTTTCCAGGTGAACGATGCCTGCGTCGCGGCAAGTTGCCGTCTGATTGCCGGGTCTGCAATTCGGCTCGAAGGCCAGCTCGCCGTGTTCGGTCCCGACTACTCCGAATCGCCGTGTTACCGGTGCCTGTACGTCGAGGCGGACGAGTCGCTGGGAAACTGCGCCGGCAATGGCGTCCTTGCCCCGGTGCCGGGTGTCGTCGGCACAATGATGGCCACGGAAGCACTGAAGTACCTCGCCGGTGCCGATGCGCGCTCGCCGCTCCTGCGGCTTTACGACGCAGAGGCAACCGAATTCAGGCACCTCAAGTTGCGCAAACGCATCGACTGCCCGGCATGTTCGGAAAGCAACGAAAGGTAACCGTCACAGGCCTGTTGCAGGCCGCTGCTGTCCTGACGACGGTGTTTTCCCTGGCCACCGCCTACGACTCTTCGCATGCCAACATCGAGTTGTTCGCACATTTTCGACTGCAATACCTGGTGGTTTCGTTTCTGTTGCTGATCGTGTTCGCAGTACTGCGCGTTCCTGCTTTCGCAATACTGATGCTCGCGGTCACGATTGTTAACGCGAGCTTCGTCGTGCCGTGGTACTCAGGCAGCGGGGAAAAGACACACGAGTCCGACCTGCGCCTGCTGCACGCCAACGTGCTGTCGAAGAACGACGACTACGGGCGCCTGCTCGAACTCGTTGAAAAAGAGGCGCCGGATATAGTTCTCCTGCAGGAATTTTCACCCGGCTGGCAGGATGCGACCAAGCCTTTGCAGCAAGTCTTTCCTTTCAGCTACACGCTGCCCCGCGAAGGCAACTTCGGCATAGCGCTTTTTTCGCGACTGCCGCTCGAATCGGTCAGGCACGTGGCGAGCCCGCCACTGGGCTACCCGACCATCGTCGCAACGCTCGTGCTTGCGGAATCGAAGCTGACGATCATCAGTACGCATCCGACTATTCCAGTTACACCCTCATTGTACGAGTCACGCAACGAACAGCTCGAAAGTGTCACGAAACTCGTGCAAGAATCGCAGGGAGCCGTGATTCTCATCGGTGACTTCAATGCAAGTCTTTGGGGCCGCAGTTACAGTGTGCTCGAGGAAAACTCCGGGTTGAGGAATACACGGCAAGGATTCGGCATCTTGCCAACGTGGCCGACGTACATGCCGATCGCGATGATCCCGATCGATCACGCGCTGGTATCGGATGGACTCGAGGTTGTCGAACTACGCACGGGGCCGCGTATCGGCTCGGATCATCTGCCCTTGCTCGTCGAAATCGCCGTCGCTGATTAACGATTCTGATTGACGAGTGCGACAGGCAGTCGGAACTGGCAATACGGGCCCCGGATTACGCCGGAGCCCGACGTTCATTGCCACGTTCGCGGACTATGCGCTGGCTGGCGTTTCCTCGATTCGGAACTTGACCGGTTTCGGCCCCTTGGCGACCGCGCAGGTCGATTTGTATTCGCGCAACAATGCGCCATCGACGGCGCCGTAAACGTAAGTGTCGATCTTCAGAATGTGGCCGACAGTGCGACGCTGTTTCGACTCGACTTCATGCAGCACACGAACCGCATCGGTGTAGTCGGCATGGTCAGAAATTTCGGCAACGCAGGTATCCACGGTGCTCTTCGGCGCGCGCTCCGGAAATTCATAGTTGGCCATCGAATTGGCAGAGAAGAACAGGCCCATTGCGGCCGTTGCTATTGTCGTTGCCACGGTGGTTGCTGTTTTGCGGTTTTTCATGATTGTCTCCAGGGTCTCGTTGTATACAGAACACCGGTTCTGTTTCACTCCAAAAAAACGCATCCGAGGATGCTGCCTGCAGATATCAGAATCTTCATTCTGATACTGTCAAAAAAAATGTCAGGGCTTCAGCGACTCCATCGTGTTATCGACGATCCGGTCCAGCGTTTCGCGTGAGAATCCCGTTCGTCCCAGTACGGCCAGGCCGAACATCGTACTCGTTAGCATCTCGCCGGCACTCTGGACGTCGAGGTCCGCGCGCGCGTCGCCATTTTTCTGTGCGGCCTCGAGACCGACCGCGAAAGCTTTGGACATTCGCTGCATGAAGCGCTGCAAGACGTCACGCAGTTCTTCGTCCTGCGGCGCCATCTGCATTGCGGTGTGAATGAACAGGCAGCCCTTGTCGCTGTTCTCCTCGGAACAGCACATGTCGGCAACCCGGTCATCGAAAATCTTGCGAATACGCTCGAGCGACGTATCGGGCTCGAGTAGCCGCAGGAACGCCTGTTTGCCCATGCCCTCGGCGTATTGCTCGAGCGCCGCCTCGAAAAGTTCGCGCTTGTTGCCAAAGGTGCCGTAGAGCCCATAGCGGCTGACGCCCGTCGCCCGCACGATATCCTCCATCGAGGTCTCCGAATACCCTTTGGAGGAGAACAAATCAACAACTTGCGACAGCGCCGCCGTTGGATCGAATGTCCGCTCTCTGACCATGATGAATCAGAATACTCATTCTGTTTACAGCTGTCAACCCTGGCGTCAGCGGCCCTTCAGCGAGACCCTGAGAATGATGGGCCCGGCCAGGCCTTCGGGCAGCTGGTTTTCGGCATCGAAGCGATTCCAGTGGCTGTTGGCGACGAAGAAGAAATCGTGTCCCGACACGAACCCGAGCGTCGGCTCGTCGAAGTCCTCGAGATTCGACGCAATCGTCCTGCTGCCCGTAACAGAAGTGCCTGTTTCTCCGAGCTCGAGCGCGACGACGCGATGCGGCTGTATGCCGTTTTGAATCACGATCAGCTCGTTGCCGTAGCGATACAAGCCGTCAATACCATAATCGGAAACGTTGGCTTCAATCGTGACCTTCTCGACATTGCCCCCATCCAGTTGCACGCGGTACAGGCCGCCGATGTAATCGGCGACGTACAGGTATTGCCCGCTGTCATCCAGCACGAGCCCTTGCGGCGACCCGAAAACGCCCCGATCGACGACGACGTCGAACGTCTCGGACTGCACCCTGTAACGGTACAGGTTGCCGTTGAGGCTGTCGGTCGCATAGATCGTCTCATCGGACGCCAACACGAGGTCGCCGAGCACCTGAGCATCGTTGGCAGCCGGCAGCAAGGCACGATGTGACAGCTCGTTGCCGGCAGGGTCGATACGGAACAGGCCGCTCCTGCCCAGGTTATCGATCGCGCCAGCGAATTGCGGCACCGCGGCACTGGCAAACCAGAGCCCTCCCTGGCTGTCGAAGCGCATGCCAAAAACACTCCAGTGACCGTTTCCGGCGGTACTCAGCGCCACGGGCGGTTCGCCGAGGCGTACCAGTTCGCCGTGACGAATGCTGCCGAGGTAAAACCGCCCGTCCGCGTCCATCGCGATGCCTTCGGGTACGAAGCTCGGCGCGTCGAGCGTTGCGACAATCTCCGCAAAACCGACCGGCTCGTACAGTCGCTCGACCGCTGCGGCGTAGTCCCCCCACTCCAGCAATTGCTTGAGCCGCGCAAATTCGGGGATATCGGCGACGCCGAAATCGACCCGCACCGACAGCAGGTCACGCAGCGTTTGCAGCGACGCCTCCGGATCGTCGTCCAGGATCTGCGCGAGCGCGAGGTTGAACAGCGCGCCCGGATAGCCGGGACGAGCCGCGAGCGCTTTGCGGGCCGCCTTTCGCATCGCCGGGTAGTCCGCCTGCTGGTAGGCGCCGAAAAGCTCCGCACGGGCGTCGCCGTAGTCGTCCGCAAGCGCAGCGCCGGAGAGACTGTAGATCGCCAGCGAGGCAAGTAGGACGGCTTTTCGTTTCAATAGCACGCCCCGGATAATACGCTCACTCGCGGATTATTCTCACGAAATTGCGGCATTCCACAGTAGCTAAGCGGCCCCAACCCGATAGCATAAATCCTGCTTGCGAACCGAAAAACCATACATGAGAGGCGATGCCGTGGTAGCAGTTGCTGATTCCCTGGTTCACGATCAACTGGCGAAATATCGCCGTGATCCGGCCTTCGTACTGCAAATGCTCCGTCATTTGCAGCTCGAACAAAACATTATAACGAGCGGCGATATCCACGTGCTGTCGGAGTCACTGAATCTGCCGCGGGCCAAGATCAATGGACTGATCGATTTTTACAGCTTTCTGCACCGTCGGCCACGCGGCCGGTACGACGTCTATTTCAGCGACAGCATTACGGATCACATGCTCGGCAGCCGCGAGCAGGCCAATCTGCTTTGCGAATTGCTTGGCGTGGAACTCGGCCAGCCCAGTGCGAACGGCGCCGTAACAGTATCCCTGACCTCATGCACAGGCCTGTGTGAACGAGGCCCCGGGGTCCTGGTCAACGGAACGGCCATCGACCGCATGGACGATGCCCGCACCCGCGAGATGGCGTCCCTCATCGAAGCAAATACGCCACTCGAGGACTGGCCGCTCGAGTGGTTTGTAATCAACGATGCCTTGCGCAAGAAAGGACCGTTGCTCCGGTACGAGCCGACGCGTGGCAAAGCGCTCGAACGGGCAATAGCAATCGGACCGGAGGGGGTACTGAAGGACCTCGAGACGTCGGGCCTGCGTGGCTGCGGCGGTGCCGGATTCCCCACCTGGCGCAAGTGGCAAATTTGCCGATCGAGCAACCGCAGGCAACGCTACGTCGTTTGCAATGCCGACGAAGGCGAGCCCGGCACGTTCAAAGACCGCGCCCTGCTGCACGGCTACGCGGATACTCTACTCGAAGGCATGACCGCTTGCGCGATAACTGTCGGCGCCAGCAAAGGGTTCATCTACCTTCGCCATGAATACGAGTTCCTGCGCGAACGCCTGCAGCACAGAATTCAACGGCACCGCGACACGAATCTGCTGGGCAGGAATATCCTCGGCCATCACGGTATCAACTTCGATGTCGAGATCTTCATGGGCGCAGGCTCCTACGTCTGTGGCGAAGAATCGGCGTTGATTGAATCGCTGGAAGGCAAACGCGGTATTCCGAGGGTGCGGCCGCCATTCCCCGTTACTCACGGCTACAAGGGGAAGCCAACCGTCGTCAACAATGTCGAGACCTTCTGTTATGCCGCCGGCATCCTCGAGCATGGCCCGGATTTTCTTGCGCATGCGGGCGATCAGCCCGGGTGGAAATTGCTCAGCATCTGCGGCGACTGCAAATCGCCCGGCATCTACGAAATTCCGCTAGGCACGCCGATTCGCGACGTGCTCGAGGCTTGCGGCGCGCACGGCACCCAGGCCGTGCAAGTTGGCGGCCCCGGGGGCACACTGGTCTCATCGGCAGAATTCGACCGGCACATATCGTACGCGGATTTGAACACGGCAGGCTCGTTCATCATTTTCGATGAATCCAGAGACATGCTGGATGTCGCCGTGAATTTCACGCATTTCTTCGCCCATGAAAGCTGCGGCTTCTGCACGCCCTGCCGCGTCGGCACGAAGCTCATGGTGCAAATGGCGGACAAAGTGGCGGACGGCCACGGCGCGCGACTGGACATCGAACAGATGCAACGACTCAACAAGCTGATGACGCAGGCGAGTCACTGCGGGCTGGGGCAGCGTGCGGCAGTGCCCATACTTACGACCTACGAGAAGTTTACCGACAGCTTCGAGCGACGCATGGAAGACGTCGAGTACAAACCGGCTTTCGACGTCGAGGCCGCGATTGAACGCTCCAGGCAGATCGTTAGCGAGGAGGCGTTGTCACGATGACGGGCAGAATCAGAATTGACGGGCAGTCGATACCGTTCGCCGACGGACAGACTGTAATGCAGGCAGCATCGGGCGCCGGCGTGTTCATCCCGCACCTCTGCTACCACCCGGACTACGCCGCGAATGGCAGCTGCAAACTCTGCACCTGCAAAATCGACGGCAAACAGGTATCCAGCTGCACGACCCGTGCCGTGGACGGACAGGTCATTGAGAGCAACACGGAGGAATTGAACTCAGAGCGCCGTGCCCTCTCGCAAATGCTGTTCGTCGAGGGCAGCCATCACTGCCCGTCCTGCGAACACAGCGGCAACTGCGTCCTGCAGAGCATGGCCTACAAACTGGGAATGACAGCGCTGATGTTCCCGGACTTCACCGCCGGGCGTGAAACTGACGCCAGCCATCCGGATTTGCTGATCAACCGTGACCGCTGCATCTACTGCCACCTGTGCGTGCGCGCCTCGCGGGACTCCGACGGCAAGGACATCTTCTCGATTACCGGCCGCTCGGAGAACAAATCGCTTGCGATCAATACCGACAGCGGCCTGCTCAAGGACTCCGGAATCACCGTCGACGATGCCGCCGCGAACGTCTGCCCGGTCGGATGCATCATCAAGAAGCGCGACGGATTCAGCAAACCGATCGGGCAACGCATTTACGACAACCGTCCGGTTCACTACAACAAAATCAAACAACCGTCCCTGCCCGACCTGGACAGGGAACCCGGCCGGAAACTGCGGGTGGCGACCTGCTCGCTCGCAGGATGTTTCGGCTGCCACATGTCGTTCCTCGATATCGATGAGCGTATTGTCGAACTCACCGAGCACGTGGAGTTCGATCGCTCGCCGATCAATGACATCAAGACGTGCTCGACCCAGTGCGACATCGGCCTGATCGAGGGCGGCGTGTGCAATACGGAAAACATCGAGACGCTCCGTGAATTCCGCGACAATTGCAGGATACTCATCGCTGTTGGCGCCTGCGCAATCAGCGGCGGTGTGCCCGCTTTGCGCAACAACGTCGATGTACGCGAACTCCTTGAAGAGTCCTACGTGAACGCAGTCGGAATCGATAACCCGCAGATTCCGACCGATGCCGAATTACCGCATATACTCGAAGAAGTCAGTCCCATTCACGAAGTCGTCAAGGTTGATTTCTTCCTGCCGGGGTGCCCGCCGCCGGCGGACGCGTTCTGGCAGATCCTGACCGACATCGTCGAAGGACGACAGCCGGACCTGCCTTACGACCTGATGCAATTCGATTGATGAGTGAAGCCATGGCAACAGAAACAGCTTCCGCGGCATACCGCGAACAACTCAAGCGCTACGTAATCGAGCCGGTGACCCGAGTCGAGGGACACGGCAAGATCACGTTGCTTGCCGACGATGACAACAACATCCGTGAAGTGCGACTGCATATCGTCGAGTTTCGCGGTTTCGAACGATTCATCCAGGGCCGGCCCTACTGGGACGTCCCCGTCGTCGTGCAGAGGCTGTGTGGGATTTGCCCTGTCAGCCACCACCTCGCAGCCGGAAAGGCGATTGACAGGATCGTCGGTGCCGAGAGACTGACGCCGACCGCGAAGAAATTGCGGCGTCTCGTTCATTTCGGCCAGATACTGCAAAGCCACGCATTGCATTTCTTTCACCTGTCGTCACCCGACTTGTTGTTCGGATTCGAGAGCGATGTCAGGCAACGCAATATTTTCGGCGTTATCGAGGCTCACCCCGACATCGCGTTGCAGGGCGTGAAGCTCCGAAAATACGGACAGGAGATTATCCGCGCAATCTGCGGCAAGCGGATTCATGGTACCGGCGCAATTCCGGGCGGAATGAACAAGGCACTGGCCAAGGACGAGAGGAAGAAGTTCCTCGAAGACATCGATCAGATCATCGACTGGTCGATTGCGGCAGTAAAGCTCAGCCGCGACTTCTTCACAGGCAATCAACCGTTCAATGACACCTTCGGCAGCATGCCGACAAACTATCTCAGCCTGGTCCGCCCGGACGGTGCCCTTGAGCTCTACGACGGCAAACTGCGGGCCCGCGACAAGCGTGGCGAGATCATTTTCGACCAGGTCAGCGACCAGGTGTATCAGCGGTACATTCGCGAGGAGGTCCGCAACTGGAGTTACATGAAGTTCCCCTATATCACCGAGATGGGCCCCGATGCGGGCTGGTATCGGGTGGGACCTCTCGCACGCGTCAACAACTGCGACTACATCGATTCGCCGCTCGCGGAAGCCGAGAGGCTGCGCTTCAAAGCGCACAGCGACGAACCGGTGGTACACGCGGCACTCAGTTATCACTGGGCGAGGATGATCGAACTGCTGCACTGTGCGGAGAAGATAAAGGAGCTGCTCAACGATCCCGAAATCCTCGGTACGGACCTAATCGCCGAAGGCGAGCGGCGCAGCAACACCGGAATCGGCGTCATCGAGGCAACTCGCGGAACCTTGTTCCATCATTACGAGATCGACGACAACGACCTGATTTCCATTCGACGGGTTGCAGAGGACCAGCTCAGCGGCCGGGAGATCACCGAACCGTTGCTCAACAATATCGAGGTAGCCATTCGTGCATACGACCCCTGCCTCTCCTGCGCAACCCACGCGGTCGGCAAGATGCCGCTGATCGTCGAACTCCGCGACGCGCAAGGCGAACTCGTTCATCGATTGCAGAAAGACAGCAATGGCAGCATTTCCTGAACCCGCATTAACCGTCATCGCATGGGGCAACGAAAGCCGGGGCGATGACGGTATCGGGCCCGTACTCGCGCGCCGTATCGAAGGCCTCGGAAATGCGGGCATCGATATCGTGGAAGACTTCCAGCTCAATATCGAGCACGTAATGGACCTGCGCGACAACGTGCCGGTCCTGTTCATCGATGCGAGTGCCGCTATTGAGCCGGACTATTGCGTCGAGCGGCTGGCGCCGCGCAGGGACGACAGCATATCGACTCATTCGGTCTCGCCTCAGGCACTGCTCGCCCTTTATGAACAGACACTTGGGCGACCCGCACCGGATGCCTACCTGCTGCATGTCTGCGGCAGGAGTTTCGGACTCGGCGATGCGCTGTGTGACGCTACTCTCCGCTCTGTGAACCTGGCCTGGGAATACCTGACGACGCTCTTCGCGATGCCCCGTGACCGTTGGTCGTCAGGCCTCGAGGCGGCAAGCGATGGCGCCCGGGCGCCATAAGCGCGCGATCATCAGGCGGCGTTCGCCGGCTTGGGCTCGTAGCCGAGATTCGGAGCCAGCCACTTCTCGGCGTCGGCAATGCTCATACCTTTGCGTCCGGCGTATGACGCCAACTGATCGCTGTCGATTTTGCCGACCGCGAAATATTTCGCGTCGGGGTGCGCGAAATAGAAGCCGCTGACGGCGGCTGTCGGATACATGGCGTAGGATTCCGTCAGCTGCAATCCGATGTTTGCCTCCACATCGAGCATTTGCCAGAGCTTTGCCTTCTCCGTGTGATCCGGGCACGCCGGATAGCCCGGTGCCGGCCGGATACCGCGGTATCTCTCGGCAATCAGATCGTCGTTCTCGAGTTGTTCATCGGCTGCATACGCCCAGAATTCGCGCCGGGTCCGGAGGTGCATGTACTCGGCGAGCGCCTCGGCCAGCCGGTCGGCCAGCGCTTTCAGAATAATCGCGCTGTAGTCGTCGTGCTCTTTTTCGAAGCGCTCGACATGTGCGTCGATACCGATACCGGCCGTTACGGCGAAGGCGCCGATGTAATCGGCAATCCCCGCGCCCCCCGGCGCGACGAAATCCGCCAGGCAAGACTGCGCCTGCCCGTCTGCCTTGCTGCGTTGCTGCCTGAGATGCACGAGACGAAGATCGACTTTCTGGCGCGTATCATCCGTGTAGATCAGCACATCGTCGTGCTCGTGTGCGTTTGCGGGAAAGAAACCGAGCACGGCGCGTGCTTGCAGCCATTGTTCCTCGACAATCCGTTCGAGCATGCCGGTAGCGTCCGTGAACAACGAGCTTGCGGCCTCGCCAACGACCTTGTCGCTCAAGATCTGTGGGAATTTGCCGTGGAATTCCCAGGCATTGAAGAACGGCATCCAGTCGATGAAGTCACGCAGCACTGCCAGGTCAATGTCGTCGAATACGCGCTCTCCCAGGAACGTCGGTTGCGGTGGCGCATACTTACTCCAGTCGCAAGCATGCTTGCGTTCCCGTGCCTGTGTCAGTGACAACTGGGGCGAGAGGCGTTTCTTGTTCGCGTGTTGATCGCGGCGACGTGCATTGTCCTGCCTTGTTTTTTCCACCAGCTTCGTGCGCGTACCCGGTTCGATCAAGGCTTGCGCCACGCCGACCGATCTCGATGCGTCCTTGACGTAAATCACTGGCCCTTCGTAGCGCGGTTCTATTTTCACGGCAGTATGCGCCGGGGAGGTTGTCGCGCCGCCAATCAGCAGGGGCAGATCGTAGTCCAGCCGCTGCATTTCACTCGCCACGTGCACCATTTCGTCGAGAGACGGAGTTATTAGACCCGACAAGCCGATGATGCTGGCATTTTCGCGCCTCGCCGCCTCGAGTATCTTGTCGCAGGACACCATTACTCCGAGGTCGATGATCTCGAAGTTGTTGCACTGCAATACGACGCCGACGATGTTCTTGCCAATGTCATGCACGTCGCCCTTGACGGTCGCGAGTACGATCTTGCCGTTCGAACTCAGTTCTCCGCCCTTTTCTTCCTCGATGAAGGGCACCAGGTGTCCGACGGCTTTCTTCATGACGCGGGCCGATTTGACGACCTGCGGAAGGAACATCTTGCCTGCGCCGAACAGGTCGCCGACAACGTTCATGCCGGCCATCAGCGGCCCTTCAATGACATCGAGCGGACGGTCCGTCGCGAGTCTGGCTTCTTCTGTGTCGGCGATGACGAACTCGTCGATGCCGTTCACCAGCGCATGCTCGAGCCGTTTCTGTACCGGTGACTCCCGCCAGGACAAATCCTGGCCCCTGGCCGCGGCGCCGCTCGCCTTGCCCTTGTAATTTTCGGCGACCGCCAGCAGTTTCTCGGTGCCGTCGGGATCGCGATTCAGAACGACATCCTCGACCGCCGTGCGCAGGTCGTCCGGGAGATCTTCGTAGATCGCCAATTGACCGGCGTTGACGATGCCCATGTCCATGCCGGCACGAATCGCGTGGTAAAGGAACACGGAGTGTATGGCCTCGCGGACGACGTTGTTGCCGCGAAACGAGAACGACACATTGCTTACGCCACCGCTGACCAGCGCATGCGGCAGCGTCGTCTTGATCTGGCGCGTGGCTTCGATGAAATCGAGCCCGTAGCTCGCGTGTTCTTCAATTCCGGTCGCGACAGCGAAGATGTTCGGGTCGAAAATAATGTCGGCCGCGTCGAAGCCGACCTGCTGCGTCAGTATTTCGTACGAGCGTGCACAGATGGACACCTTGCGATCGACAGTATCGGCCTGGCCCTGCTCGTCGAACGCCATGATGATGACGGCCGCACCGTAGTCGCGGCACAGTTGCGCCTGCCGAACGAACGCCTCTTCGCCTTCCTTGAGGCTGATGGAATTAACCACTGCCTTGCCCTGCACGCACTTGAGGCCGGCCTCGATGACCGACCACCTGGAGGAGTCGATCATGATCGGCAGGCGCGCGACATCGGGCTCCGAGGCAATGAGATTCAGGAATGTGATCATCGCCCGTTCCGAATCGAGCATGCCCTCGTCCATGTTGACGTCGATGATTTGCGCGCCGTTATCGACCTGCTGGCGCGCAACCGCGAGCGCAGCGGCGTAGTCATCCGCTTCGATGAGACGGCGAAAAACGGCCGAGCCGGTCACATTGCAGCGCTCGCCAACGTTGGCAAACAGATCGTCGGGTCCGATATTGAACGGCTCGAGTCCCGACAGGCGGCATCTCACGGGCAATTCCGGCACTGCGCGCGGCGCGCTCGCGCTCACGGCCTCGCCGATGGCGCGTATGTGATCCGGCCTTGTCCCGCAGCATCCACCGACGAGATTGACCAGGCCACTTGCGGCGAATTCGCCGACGACCTCCGCCATCTCCGCAGGCGTTTCGTCGTATTCGCCGAATTCGTTCGGCAGCCCCGCATTCGGATGCGCGCTGACGCGCGTATCCGCCACACGCGCGAGCTCCGCAATGTACGGTCGCAGTTCGCTGGCGCCCAGTGCGCAATTGAGGCCGATCATGAACGGCCTCACGTGGCGCACGGAATTCCAGAACGCTTCTGTGGTTTGACCGGACAGGGTACGTCCCGATGCGTCGGTAATCGTCCCCGATATCATGACCGGCAGTTCGATGCCGGACGCACGGAAACTGCGCTTCAATCCGACAATGGCGGCCTTCGCATTGAGCGTGTCGAATATCGTCTCGATCATCAGGAAATCGACACCGCCATCGATAAGGGCAGTCGCCGCGGTTTCGTACGTGTCGGCCAAGGTGTCGAAATCGATATTCCGATATCCCGGATCGTTCACGTCGGGTGAAATCGAGGCCGTTCTGTTTGTCGGGCCCAGAACGCCCGCGACATAGCGAGGCCGGTTCGACCGTGCAGCGCAGGTGTCCGCGCATTCGCGCGCGAGGCGCGCAGACGCCGAATTCAACTCGGCTACCAGCGACTCCATACCGTAATCCGCCATGGATGGCGCATTGGAATTGAAGGTATTCGTCTCGATGATGTCGGCACCCGCATCGAGGAACTGCGTGTGAATGTCGCGAATGATGTCGGGCCGTGTAATCGACAGCAGATCGTTATTGCCCTTGAGGTCACTTTCCCAGCCGGCGAACCGCTCGCCCCGGTAATCGTCTTCTCCAAGCCCGAAGCCCTGGATCATCGTGCCCATGGCGCCGTCGAGCAACAGGATGCGATCGTCCAGCGACCGCAACAGGGTCTCTATTCTCTGGTTGCGTTGCATCATGGATTACTCACGCCGCGGCCCGGTTCGGACGAACGCCGAGCGCGTGGCAGATGGCGAACGTGAGCTCCGAACGGTTCAGGGTGTAAAAGTGAAATTCGCTGACGCCCTCTCGCTCGAGATGCCGTGCCTGGTCGATGGCGACGCTGGCAGCGATCATCTGGCGTGTCTGTGCGTCCTCGTCAAGACCGGTGAACCACTCTCGTAGCCAGTCCGGGATGCCGGCGCCGCATGCCGCTGCAAACTTCTCCAGTTGCGGAAAACGTGTGATCGGCAGGATACCCGGGACGAGCGCCGACTCGATGCCGGCCGCGGCGCAGCGGTCGCGAAAACGAAGATAAACGTTCGTATCGAAAAAGAATTGCGTAATTGCGCGCGTGGCACCCGCGTCGAGCTTTCGCTTCAGATTCTCGAGATCGAAGTGGGCGCTCGGCGCCTCGGGATGGACTTCCGGATATGCCGCGACCGATATTTCGAAGTCGGCAACCCGGCGCAGTCCCGCGACCAGGTCCGATGCGTAGGCGTAACCCTCAGGGTGCGGAACGTACTCGTTGCAGTCTTTGGGCACGTCGCCGCGCAATGCCACCAGGTGCCGCACACCCATATCCCAGTAATCGCGGGCGATGTCGTCTATCTCTCCTCGACTTGCGCCGATGCAGGTCAGATGCGGCGCGGGCGTTAGCCTGGTGTCGCGAATGATGCGTTCGACCGCCGCGTGGGTTCTTTCGCGCGTCGAGCCATCGGCGCCGTAGGTCACCGAAACGAAATTCGGCTCGAGAACGGCAAGCCGCTCGATCGAGTTCCACATCGTCAACTCCATTTTCTCGGAATTGGGCGGGAAAAACTCGAATGAGACGTCCGGTCTGTGTGCAGAGCTGCAGTTCATAATAATCCGTGTATTCGCGGTCAGGCTGCCGCGGTATCGCTGTCGGAACAGGTCGCTACCGCGAGTAGCCATATCGGGTTGATATCCGGTATCGAACGGGGCGGCGCCAGCCGCAATCCGGTCGTCGCGGCCCATGCCGCGTAGTCCATTTTCAGTGTTTCGATGTCTGCGTCCCGAGCCGAGTCGAGCAACAGCATTCGCCCGCCGGCCTTCAGAACGCGCGCCGCTTCCTCGACAGCGGCAGCCGGTCTGCTCGAGCCGACGAGAATGCCATCGAGAATGACCGTGTCGAATTCGGCGTCCGCAAACGGCAGCGAAAACATATCGCCCTGCCGCAAAGTGCAATTCGGCGATCCGGCCAATAGCAGCCCGGCGCGCGCGAGCCGTCTTGCATCGGAGTCGATGTCCACCCCGACCACACGGTGTGCCCGTGAAGCAAGCAGTTTCAGGATTCGACCCTGCCCGCAACCGATGTCGAGCAGATCGCCCAGCGGCGCGGCAACGGTCAACTCCACGAGAGCCTTGTGCAACAGGCGATGTTCCAACGCGCCGTCGTTGTCGTCCACGGACGGCCGAGCCGAACCGCTGGCTGCACGCAGATCGCTCAGCTTCTCGATATCCCGCCCGAACTGGGGCTCATCGTCAGGCAACAGGGCGAGCAGGCGACGACGCGAGACAGCGTCCTCGCCAATCGTCGGCACCCGGTAGTACACGAAATGGCCGTCCCGAAAGCGCTCCAGCAAGCTCGCCGCACACAGCTGCTTCAGATGCTGCGAAACGCGCGGCTGGCTCTGGCCGGTGACCTCCGTAAGCTCGGACACACTGCACTCCGTGGCCATGCATAGTGTAACGAGCCGGACGCGAACCGGGTCGGCGAGAGCCTTGAAACGGCGCAACAGCGTGTCAGTGGATGGCTTCATATAAATATATAACGATTTATTTATATATTCGGCCGAACAGTATACCACCCCTCAGTGTAGTCACAAGAGCGGCGATCACGGTAGGGAGGATGGTGGGTGTTGGGGCTTACTGAACCGAGTCGGGGCCCAGAACGACGTTGTCGACGAACAATCGCTCGACGTCGACCGAATCAAAGTTGCGCTTCCTGCCACAGTACTCGCAAATGATCTCGATACCACTCTGCTCCCGCAGTGCAGCCCGCGCCTCCTCTTCCCCGAGCATCTTGAGCACATCTTCCGCCCTGCGCGCCGAACACCGGCAGGCAAAGCTGACAGCGCGCTCACGGTAGACGCGAACGTCGTCTTCCGCGAACAGTTTGCCAATCAGCTGAATACCCGCGTCACCTTCGAAGTCCTTGTCGGCGAGCGTTTCGGCGAGAAAATGCAGCCGGTTCCAATCGTCTTCGTCGATCGATTCGCCAGGCACCTGCTGCAGCAACACGCCGCCCGCGATCGTGTCGTTCGCGACGAGGGCAAGGTGGCTGGGCACCTGCACCGAGCGCTCAAAATAACGTTCAAGGCTCACGGCCAGCGACGATTCGTCGATCTCGACGATGCCCTGGTAAGGGCGCTGTCCGGCATCAACCGTTACGGCGCAGCGCGCCTTGCCCGTCAGTCCCTGGAAGTCCGTCGCCGCGCTGGCGGCTTCCACGACCGCCATGCCCCGCAGTTCGAGATCGCTCGTGCATTGCATGACGAGCATCTGCAGTTCGGCGCCACCCTGGATCTGCAGGGTGATTGCGCCGTCGAATTTCAGGCTCTGAGCAATCAGTCCGGTCGCGGCCGCAGCATGACCCAGTGTTTCCACGACCAATGGGCCGTATTCGTGGTCGCGCAACATGCGCCGCCACGATCTCGACAGGTGAATCAGAAAGCCCCGCACGGGGAGGTACTCGAAACCGAACGGTGTGACACTGTCGGCCGACACGCTAGTTGCCGAGCTTGTCTTTGAGAATCTGGTTGACTTGCGCGGGGTTTGCCTGGCCCCTGGTTTCTTTCATGACCTGGCCGACGAAGTATCCGATCAGCTTGTCTTTGCCGGCCCGATAGTCAGCGGCCTGCGACGGATTAGCCGCAATGACCTTGTCGACGACCGCCTCGATGGCGGAACTGTCCGTAATCTGCTTCAGACCTTTGGCCTCGATGACCGCATCGGCCGTGCCCTCGCCGCCCCATATCGCCTCGAACACCTGTTTCGCGATCTTGCCCGAGATCGTCGAATCATGGATTCGCGACAGCATTCCCGCCAGTTCGGCGGCGCTTACCTTGCTGTCGCCGATCTCCAGTCCCTCGCGATTCAGCGCACCGGACAGTTCCCCCATGATCCAGTTGGCAACGAGCTGCGCCGGGGCTTCGGTTGCGGCGGCAGCGTCTTCGAAATAATCGGCCACTGCGCGTGACGCCGTCAGAATGCCGGCGTCCTCGTCCCGGAGTCCGTACTCGGCGACGAAGCGCTGTTTCTTCGCATCCGGCAGTTCCGGCAGCTGCTGCCGCACGGATTCGATGTACTCCGCACTGATCTCTACCGGCAACAGATCGGGGTCCGGGAAGTAACGATAGTCGTTGGCCTCTTCCTTCGAACGCATCGGGCGTGTCTCGTCCCTGTCGGAATCGTACAGACGGGTTTCCTGGACGACTTCGCGACCCTCTTCTATCAGCTCGATCTGGCGCTCGACCTCGAAATTGATTGCTTTTTCGATGAAGCGAAACGAATTCAGGTTCTTGAGTTCCGCGCGGGTCCCGAACTCTTCCTGTCCGCGCGGGCGAACCGAGACGTTCGCATCGCAGCGGAACGAACCTTCCTGCATGTTGCCGTCGGATATGCCGAGATAGCGCACGATCGTGTGAATCTTGCGCATATAGGCAATAGCCTCTTTCGCCGAACGCATGTCGGGCTCGGAGACGATCTCGAGCAAGGGCGTCCCGGTGCGGTTCAGATCGATACCCGACGACTTGTCGAGGCCTTCGTGGATCGACTTGCCGGCGTCTTCTTCGAGGTGTGCCCGGGTAATACCGATGCGCTTCTCGTTGCCGTCGGCGTCTTCAATGTACAACTCACCGTGTTCGACAATGGGCAATTCGTACTGGCTGATCTGGTAGCCCTTCGGCAGGTCCGGGTAGAAATAGTTCTTCCGTGCGAATACCGAGCGCGGCGCCACCGCGGCATTCACCGCCAGGCCGAACATCGCCGCCATGCGAACGACTTCTTCGTTGAGTACGGGCAATACACCGGGGTAGCCGAGATCGACGAGGCAGGCCTGTGTATTGGGCTCCGCTCCGTAGGCCGTCGATGCGCCCGAGAATATTTTGGATCGGGTCGCGAGCTGTGCGTGAATCTCGAGACCAATGACCACCTCCCAAGCCGAGCCCGTCATTTGAATGCTTCCGGGCACGCAAGATGCCAGTCGGTGTGCTGCTGATACTGGTGCGTGCACTGCAGCAGGGTCTCTTCGTCGAAATGCGCGGCGACGAGATGCAGTCCGACGGGCAGGTCGTCTACGAAGCCGCAAGGCACGGACATGCCGGGCAGCCCGGCCAGGTTGGCACCGATGGTGTAAATGTCGTTCAGGTACATGGTTATCGGATCGTCGATCTTGTCGCCGAGCCTGAACGCCGGGGTTGGTGAGGTCGGCCCCGCAATGACGTCGACGTCCGAGAAAGCCTTTTTGAAATCGTCGGCAATCAGGTGCCGTACCTGTTGCGCCTTGAGGTAATAGGCGTCGTAGTAGCCCGCGGATAGCACGTAGGTGCCTGTCATGATGCGCCGTTTGACCTCGTCGCCGAAACCTTCGCCGCGACTACGGCAATACAGGTCCATAAGGTCTTCTGCATTCTCGGCACGATGGCCGAATCGCACGCCATCGAATCGTGACAGGTTTGACGAGCATTCGGCCGGCGCGACAACGTAGTACGTCGGCACGGACAGATCGAGGTTCGGCAGGTCGACTTCCACCGTCGTTGCACCGAGCGACTCCAGCACGGCAATTGCCTCGTGCACGCGAACGCCGCATTGCTCGTCGAGCCCCTCGTCGAAATGCTGGCGGACGACGCCGACCCGGAGGCCCTTGACGGACTTCGACAGCCCCGCAACGTAGTCCGGAACCGGGTGGTCGATCGACGTCGAATCGCGCGCGTCGAATCCGGCCATCACGCCGAGCATGCGCGCCGCATCTTCGGCCGTACGGGTGATGACGCCCGCCTGGTCGAGGCTCGAGGCAAACGCGATCATGCCGTAGCGCGATACGCGGCCATAAGTCGGCTTGATGCCGACTGTGCCCGTCAATGCCGCCGGCTGGCGAATGGAGCCGCCTGTGTCGGTGCCCGTCGCTGCCGGAGCAAGACGTGCGGCGACCGCCGCCGCAGATCCGCCGGACGAGCCGCCGGGCGAACATTCGGCATTCCAGGGGTTATTGACCGGGCCGAAATAGCTCGTTTCATTCGACGAGCCCATGGCGAACTCATCCATGTTCGACTTGCCGAGAAAGATCGCGCCTGCGGCGTCCAGCTTCTCGACGACGGTGGCATCGTAAGGCGAGACGAAATTGTCCAGCATCCTCGAGCCGCAGGTCGTTTTCACGCCGCTCGTGCAGAAGATGTCTTTGTGAACGATCGGCAGGCCATTGAGCACGCCGCCGGTGCCGGCCGCGCGGGCTTCGTCGGCTCGTTCGGCGGCAGCAAGCGCCTCGTCCGCCGTGACCGTGATAAACGCATTCAGCTGACCGTCGAGCCTGGCGATACGCTCGAGCAGCGATTGCGTCAGTTCGACGGAGGTGAATTCACCACCATCAAGTCCCGCGGCAAGCTCGGTCAGCGACCTCGCATGCAATTCCTGGTGGTTATCACTCATTCTATGACTTTGGGTACGAGGTACAGGCCGCCCGCCACAGCTGCCGCGTTTTCCTGGTAGCGATCACGCTCGATTCGCTCGGTGACGACGTCCGGCCGCAATCGCTGGGCTGCATCGAGCGGGTGAGCCATGGGAATGACCCCGTCGGTGTCCGCCTGCGACAGTTGGTCGACGAAATCGACGATTCTGGACAGCTTCGCCACGCTCTCGGCGTACTCGTCATCGGTGAGTTCCAGCCGGGCGAGCATCGCGATGTGCTGGACCTGTTCTTTGCTAAGAGACACGGGACATTTCCGACGTTGGTGTTTGCATCTGTAGGTGGTCAAAAACACCGCTTTTCAGCGGGGACGCAATAATACACGCCGCCTTGTGCAATGTCCTGCGCATTGTTAGATTACGCCGTTAATCCTGTTTCGAGACCCCGCCCCGACATGTTCAAGAATATTCTGGGTTATTTTTCCAATGACCTGTCCATCGATCTTGGCACCGCGAATACGCTCATTTACTCACGTGGGCACGGCATCGTGCTCGACGAGCCGTCCGTGGTGGCTATTCGCGAGGACACGGGGCGAGGCGGTCGCATAGTCGAAGCAGTCGGCGCGGAAGCGAAGAACATGCTGGGCCGCACACCGGGCAACATCACCGCAATCCGCCCCCTGAAAGACGGTGTCATCGCCGATTTCACGGTCACCGAGAAAATGCTTCAGCATTTCATCAGGAAAGCACACCAGTCGCGCTATTTCCGGCCCAGCCCGAGGGTGCTGATCTGCGTGCCGTACGGCTCGACACAGGTTGAGCGCCGCGCCATCCGGGAGTCTGCCGAAGGCGCCGGCGCGCGCAAGGTACACCTTATCGATGAGCCCATGGCCGCCGCGATCGGCGCGGGCATGCCCGTACACGAGGCGCGCGGCTCGATGGTGCTCGACATTGGCGGCGGCACGTCGGAAGTCGCCGTTATCTCGCTGAACGGCATCGTATACGCCGCATCAGTCAGGATCGGTGGCGACCGCTTCGACGAGGCCATCACCAACTACGTGCGGCGCAACTACGGCATCCTGATCGGAGAAGCGACTGCCGAGCGCATCAAACACGAAATAGGATCGGCGTTCCCGGGCCAGGAAGTGCTCGAGATATCCGTCAAGGGTCGCAACCTGTCCGAAGGTGTACCTCGCAGTTTTACGCTCAACTCGAACGAGATTCTCGAAGCCCTGCAGGAACCGCTGCAAGGTATCGTCGGCGCCGTGAAAGAAGCGCTCGAACAAACGCCGCCCGAACTCGGCGCAGACGTCGCCGAGCGCGGCATTGTGCTGACCGGCGGCGGCGCAATGCTGCGCGACATCGACAAGTTGCTCATGGAGGAAACCGGATTGCCAGTCGTAATCGCCGACGATCCGCTGACCTGTGTCGCCCGGGGCGGTGGCCGCGTCATCGAACTCATCGACGAACACGGTCCGGCGGTGTTTGGCCTGGAGTGATTCACGGCCAAGTCGACTGACGACAGGCTCCACATACGCGATGGTCGCTTCCCGGGGAAATAGCAGCAACCCAGCCCGCATCCCGGCGTTGGGCATCCGGGTCCTTGCTCTCGTCTTCCTCAGTATCCTGCTGATGTACCTCGACCATCGCGAGAATCATCTCAACGCGGTGCGCAAGACCATCGACGTTGCCGTGTATCCCGTACGTCTCGTCGTCGACGCCCCGTTCCGGTTCTGGAACTGGCTGGGGGAAGCGACGACCTCACGCAGCGATCTGCAACGGGAAGTCAGTCGTCTGCAGACGGAGAGGCTCAACATGAATCTCCGGTTGCAAAGGCTGACGGCACTGGAAGCCGAAAATGCCAGGCTGCGATCGCTGCTGGACGCACGCGGAAAAGTACGCGACGAAGTGCGCGTTGCGGAAATTATGTCGGTGGACGCCAACCCGTATGAGCACAACCTGGTCATAAACATCGGCAGCCGGGACGGCGTCTACGACGGTCAGGCCATCGTCGACGCAGACGGCGTGGTTGGCCAGGTCATCAAGACCGGCCTCTGGACGGCGCAGGCAGTGCTGATCAGCGATACCGATCACGCGCTGCCGGTGGAAGTGAATCGAAACGGCCTGCGCACTATCGCAGTGGGTACCGGTGAAATCGACCGGCTCGACCTGCCCTTCCTTCCGAACAACGCCGACATCGAGGTCGGCGACCTGCTCGTGACGTCCGGTCTCGGTGGCGCCTTCCCGGAGGGTTACCCGGTTGCCGTCGTGGAGTCGGTAACTCTCATTCCGCAGGAGCCGTTCGCCGACGTCACCGCAACGCCTTCTTCCGCACTGGACCAGGTTCGGGAGGTCATGCTGATCTGGTCGGCCCCGCCGGTCACGGACGAGGCCACCGATGAGTAGGGAAAGAGCCTCACGCCGCCTTCCGGTAATCGTTACGCTGCTTGTCGGCCTGATGCTGACCATCATGCCACTGCCGGAGTCGGCAGAAGCGTTCCGCCCTGACTGGCTCGCGCTCGTGGCGATCTTCTGGGCCATGCAGCTGCCGCGCACGTGGAGCGTGGGAACGGCCTGGATCATCGGCGTCGTCCTTGACGTGTCCCACGGCACCCTGCTCGGACAGCATGCGCTGGCTCTGTGCGTCATCGTTTTCATAACGGTGCGCTTCCACCTGCTGATGCGCGTGTTCCCGTTGCTGCAGCTTTCGGCCACCGTGTTCGCTTTGCTCGCCCTGTACCAGTTCCTGTTGTTCTGGATCAACGGCGTTGCCGGCGTCAATGCGCCGGCGGCGACGTACTGGGGACCCGTAATCACAGGCACGCTGATCTGGCCGTTCCTGTACATGTTCCTGTCGGGCGTTCGGTACCGGGCCCCTGCGGGAGGCTGAAATGGGTCTGCTCTCGCCCATCAAGGACCATCACTCCGAGCGCCGCCTGTTTATCGGCCGGGTAATACTGTCGTCAGCGATTTCGATAGTGCTGCTCGGCGGCGTCGTCGCGCGACTGGTGCAGCTGCAGGTCGTTGATCACGAGTTGTTCGCGGAAAAATCCCAGGGTAACCGGGTGCGGATTGAAGCTGTGCCGCCGATCCGCGGCCTCATGTTCGACCGCAAGGGGCAGGTAATCGCTGAGAACCTGCCTGCCTATCAACTCGAACTCATCCCCGAGCAGGTTGACGATATCGAGGACACCCTGGGCCGCCTGGCGGCACTGGACTTGATCGAGCGCGGCGATATTCCGAGATTCAAGGAACTCAGCCGAACCGGGCTGCGCTTCAAACCCGTCACCCTGAAAACCCGCCTCACCGACGAGGAAATCGCCAACTTCGCCGTCCAGCGGCCGCGTTTTCCCGGCGTGGACTTCCAGCCGCGGCTCGTTCGCCACTACCCCGACGGTGAAGCGGTCGCGCACGCCGTCGGCTACGTCGGCGCTCTGAGCCCCGGCGATCTGCAAAGGCTCGATGCCGCACGCTACGCCGGAACCTCGCACACCGGCAAGACCGGCGTCGAAAGCAGCTACGAGTCCGACCTGCACGGCCAGGCCGGTTACCGCCACCTCGTCACCAACGCACGAGGCCGCCAGGTCCCGGGCGATTCGAGCAATCTGCTCGAATCGCTGCCGACCGACCAGACGGCTGGCCCCGGATCCAATGTATACCTGAGTATCGACCTCGACCTGCAGCGGCTCGCGACCCGGTCGATGGAGGGGCGGCGCGGGGCGGTCGTGGCCCTCGACCCCTGGAGTGGCGAGATTCTTGCGCTGATCAGCGCTCCGTCGTTCGATCCCAACCTGTTCGCCGTGGGCATGTCGACCGGTCAATTCAGCGCACTGCAGGATAATCCCGACCGGCCGCTATTTAATCGCGCGGTACGCGGGAGTTACCCGCCCGGATCGACGATCAAACCGATGCTGGCGCTCGCGGCGCTGGAAACCGGCGCGACAAACCTGACCCGAAAATCTCTGTGTATGGGCTACTTCATGCTGCCGAACACGACGCATCGCTATCGTGACTGGAAACCGGAAGGCCATGGCCCCGTGGACCTCCACGACGCAATTGCGCAATCGTGCGACGTGTATTTCTACCAGATCAGCGGCGACCTCGGCATCGACGCCATGCACGACTACCTGGACCGCTTCGGCCTGGGCCGCAAAACAGGCGTGGACGTCAGCGGCGAGCATACGGGCCTGGTACCTTCGCGCGAGTGGAAGCGCGCGTCATTCAGGGAGCGCGACGACCAGCGCTGGTACCACGGCGAGACGGTCATCGCCTCGATCGGCCAGGGCTATATGCTTGCTACGCCCTTACAACTCGCGGCGGCCGTCGGCGCGATGGCGACCAGGGGCAAGCGCTTCCGGCCTCACATGGTTGCGGCGGTAGAAGATGCGCTCAGCGGCGAGCGCAGAATGACTCAGCCGGAACGCCTCCCCGACGTCGATATCAGCAATGATTTCTACTGGGATAACGTAATCAACGCCATGCACGACGTCATGCAGGGACCGCGCGGCACAGCGCGAGCGGTGGGCAGCGGCGCGCCATACGAGATGGCCGGCAAGAGCGGCACCGCGCAGGTCGTGTCCATCGCACAGGACGCCGAGTACGACGAAGAGCAACTCGAGGAGCGACTGCGGGATCACGCTTTGTTTATTGCTTTCGCTCCCCTCGAGCGGCCGCGAATCGCGGTGGCCGTGATCGTGGAGAACGGCAGCAGCGGCAGCGGTGTCGCGGCGCCGATTGCACGGGCAATCATGGACGAATACCTGGGGTACGGTGACGATGCCTCTGACTGATACACAACGCCTGCTCACACCGAAGGCGGCGCCGCTGTCGGATTTCGCGCGCCTGATGCGTCGTATGCACATCGACGGCCCCTTGCTCGGCGGCCTGCTGCTGGTCAGCGGCTTCGGGCTGTTTATCCTTTACAGTGCGGTCGGGGAAAGCAATCGCTTGTTGATGAACCAGGTGGTGCGGCTCAGCGTCGCCTTTGCCGCGATGCTCATCGTCGCGCAGATGTCACCGGATTTCCTGCGCCGCTGGACGCCCTGGGGATACCTTGCCGGCCTGCTGCTGCTCGTGCTGGTTCTGACGTGGGGCGAGGTTGGTCATGGCGCCCGCCGCTGGCTCGATCTCGGCATACGCTTCCAGCCCTCCGAAGTCATGAAACTCGCCGTGCCGATGATGGCGGCCTGGTTTCTGCACGACCGCCACATTCCACCGAGGCTCGGGCACCTGCTGATTATCGCGGTCATGATTGTCGTTCCTACCGTACTCATCGCCCAGCAACCGGACCTCGGCACCGCCCTGCTCATTGCGGCGTCCGGCATTATCGTTGTGGTGCTCGCAGGCATGTCGTTTCGAGTGATGGTCGGCATGGGTCTGCTCGCGGTCCCCGGCGCGCTGCTGCTCTGGAACTTCATGAAGGACTACCAGAAGCAACGTGTACTGACGCTTCTGGATCCCGACAGCGACCCGCTGGGCGCGGGATACAACATCATCCAGTCCAAGATCGCTATCGGTTCGGGCGGGCTGTTCGGCAAAGGATGGACCAACGGCTCCCAGGCACACCTGGAATTCCTGCCGGAACGCGACACGGACTTCATCTTTGCCGTGCTCGGCGAGGAGTTCGGCCTGTTCGGCGTGCTGACCATACTCGCGCTGTACATGTTCGTTATCGGCCGCGGCCTCTATATCGCCGTGCAGGCTCACGATACCTATTCACGATTGCTCGCCGGTTCAATAAGCCTGACCTTCCTGGTCTACGTCTTTGTCAACACGGCAATGGTGACGGGGCTCATACCCGTCGTCGGCGTGCCACTGCCGCTGGTCAGCTTCGGAGGAACGTCTATGGTGACGCTGATGGCCGGATTCGGTATTCTCATGTCGATTCACTCCCACCGGAAACTTTTGCCGCACTAATGAAAAACCGATTATTCGCAGTTGCTGCTGTATTCCTGGTTTCCGTTTCCTGCGCCCGAGCTGTCGAAGATCTCGAACCGGTCTACGTCGACGTCGACAGTCCGATGGTCGCAGCCTTCATCGACGAGATGGTCAGCAAACACGACTTCGATCACGCCGGCTTGCGCAGCGTCCTGGGCAAAGCGGAGATCAAGGCATCGATCATCAAGAAGATCTCTACACCTGCCGAGCGCACATTGAGCTGGGCCGAATACCGCAAGATCTTCATAACCAGGGAACGCATCAATGCCGGTGCCACGTTCTGGCGCGACAATCGCGAGATGCTCGAGCGCATTAGCAAGGAGACCGGCGTATCGATCGAGATGATCGTCGGCATCATCGGCGTGGAAACGTATTACGGCAGGATTACGGGCAACGACCGTGTGCTCGACGCGTTGGCGACGCTGGCGTTCGACTACCCGAAGCGCGCCAAGTTCTTTCGCAACGAGCTTGTACAGTTCCTGCTACTCGTACGCGAAGAGGGTATCGATGCAACCACGCCGGTCGGCTCGTATGCGGGCGCCATGGGCCGACCGCAGTTCATGCCATCGAGCTTTCGCGCTTACGCCGTGGATGCGACTGGCGATGGCAAAAGGGATATCTGGAACAACTGGGCAGACGTCGCAGGGAGTGTCGCCAACTACTTCCTGGCGCACGGCTGGAGGCCGGGCGAAGAGGTGACGGCGCAGGCCACTTTGAGCGGCAACTGGAGCGGTCCCGTGCCCAAACCGAAGAACACGCTCACCGCCAGCGATACGATCGAGTCTTTAAGCCGCAAGGGCGTCGTCTTCGCCACCGACCTGTGTGCCGACAGCAAGGGAGAGCTACTCACTTACGAGGGCCCTGACGGCGCGGAACACTGGGTCGGATTCCACAACTTCTTCGTTATCACGAAATACAACCGTAGCGTCATGTATGCACTTGCCGCGTACCAGCTCGGCCAGGAAATCGCACCACGGGTAGCTGCCGATGTGGGCTAGGCTAGCGCTGCTGGCGCTGCTCGCCGCGCTGTTCGCAAGCTGCGACCGCGGTAACGTCCGGGGCGACGGGCCGCCGTCGGGCAGCACGCGTATTCCCGACCTGCCCGGCGACGCCATTCCGCGACCTGAACGCCGCAGCAAATACGGCAACGGTCCGGAGTACGAAGTCTTCGGCAAGAAATACAAAGTCATGAACAACAGTGCGGGCTACCGGGAGCGTGGCGTCGCATCGTGGTACGGCAAGAAGTTTCACGGCAACCTGACATCGAACCGCGAAACCTACGACATGTACCAGATGACTGCCGCCCACAAGACGCTGCCGTTGCCGACCTATGTACGTGTACGCAACCTGCGCAACAACAAGACGGTCGTCGTGCGCGTAAATGACCGCGGCCCATTCATACACAACCGCATCATCGATCTCTCCTACGCTGCCGCATTGAAACTCGATATCGTGCGCGACGGCACGGGCATCGTCGAAATCACATCGATCAGCTTCGACGCTCCGCAAGGCGACGCGCCGAGCAGTGTTCGTACGCCACCGGCGCCGCCGCAGCCGGAATCACCGCAGGTGAGGCCGCCGTCAGACCGCCTGTTCGTTCAGGTTGGCGCTTTCGGCGATCGGGCGAATGCCGAACGCCGGCTGGCAGTGCTTTCGTCGGCGGGCATCGATGACGCCTTCATCCAGGCAGACGCCGATGCCGATCCGGCAATCCTGCGCGTTCGCATCGGCCCGGTTGCAGGCATCATTCAATACGACATTCTCGTCGAGGAGCTCGAGAACATCGGCATCCTGGATCCTTACCTGATCGTCGAATAGATGCACCGCACTTAGACGCGTACAATACGCGCCCACACTGTCCACCAGCTTTCGCAGGGGCCCCATGTTCCATCGTCTGATTCTCGCGCTCGTTTGTACGATTTCGCTATTTGCAACAACCGCTTACGCCGCCCAGCTCATGCCCACGCCGGCGCCCCCGATCATCGGTGCCAAGAGCTACCTCGTGCTCGACAGCCAGACCGGTCACGAAATCGCGTCACTGAACCCCGACGCAGCGCTCGCGCCGGCCAGCCTGACCAAGCTCATGACGACCTACGTGGTTTTCATGGCGCTGAGCCAGGGCCAGATTCAGCTCGAGGACCAGGTGACGATCAGTGAAAAGGCCTGGCGTACCGAAGGTTCGCGGATGTTCATCGAGGTCGGCACCCGGGTTTCCGTGCAGGACCTGCTGTTCGGCATGATCGTGCAATCTGGCAACGACGCAAGCGTCGCTCTCGCCGAACACATCGCCGGCAATGAGAGCGTATTCGCCGAAATGATGAATCAGTACGCCGCGACACTGGGTATGCGTGCGAGCCACTTCATGAATGCGACCGGTCTGCCGGCCGAGGGTCATACGACGACGGCCCGTGACCTGGCGACACTGGCGCGCGCGCTCGTGCAGCAGTTTCCGGATTACTACGAATGGCATGCAATGAAGGAATTCACCTTCAACGGCATCAAACAGGACAACCGCAACAGGCTGTTGTGGCGAGATGCCTCGGTTGACGGCCTGAAGACCGGCCATACCGAGGAGGCGGGTTACTGCCTGGTGGCCTCCGCAAAACGCGACGGCATGCGCATCGTCTCGGTCGTGCTGGGCACCTCCAGCGACAAGGCGCGCTCCGACGGCACCCAGGCGCTGATCAACTACGGCTTCCGCTTCTTCGAAACCCGCCTGTTGTTCAAAGCGGGCGAGGAAGTGACTACCGCACGCATCTGGAAGTCGGCGAACGAAAGCTCGCGTCTCGGCGTTCTCGACGATCTGTACATAACCGTTCGGCGCGGCGCCTACGACCAGCTCGAATCGACCCTGGATATTCCGGCAATCGTCGAGGCGCCGA
Organism: uncultured Woeseiaceae bacterium; assembly: GCA_945788625.1. Taxonomy (GTDB): domain Bacteria; phylum Pseudomonadota; class Gammaproteobacteria; order Steroidobacterales; family Woeseiaceae; genus UBA1847. The sequence continues at coordinate 10,184 of CALZMQ010000015.1, read as the reverse complement.
TCGCCGCGGGGCAGCCGGTGGCCGAACTTAGAATTCGCCTCGGCGAGGAAGAGTTGCTGACGACGCCGCTGCGCGCGCTCGACGACAATCCGACCGGGTCATTGTGGCAGCGCACGCGAGACAGTGTCAGCCTCTGGTTCGAGTAACCATGCCGGAGGAGTCAGCACTCGAGTTTCCCTGCGATTTTCCCATCAAGATGATGGGCCGGGACTCGGCGGAGTTTCGCGCGACGGCGCGTAAACTGGTGGAGCGCCACGTCGGCCCCGTTGCAGACGAATCGGTACAAACCTCGACCAGCCGCAACGGGCGGTTCGTTTCGGTCACCGTCACCATTGCCGCGACCAGCCAGCAACAACTCGACGATATTTATCGCGATGTCACCGCAAACGACGATATATTGATGGCGCTATGACCATGCTCGCACAGCACACGATCGCGATTCGCGATCTCGGGCGGCAGGACTACGTGCCGCTTTGGCGTGCGATGCAGGAATTCACCGATACGCGCACCGAGACCACGGACGACGAAATCTGGTTTGCCGAACACCCGCCCGTTTTCACGATGGGCCTCAATGCCAGCCAGGAGCACCTCCTTGCGCCCGGCGACATTCCCGTCGTACAGATTGATCGCGGCGGTCAGGTCACGTTCCACGGACCCGGACAGCTCATGGTCTATCCGCTGCTCGACCTGCAACGTTCCGGCAAGGGCGTGCGAACGCTGGTCACGGCGCTCGAGCAAAGTGTCGTCGACCTGGCTGCGGAATTCGACATCGCGGCCGCCAGCCGCAGGGATGCACCAGGCGTTTACGTCGACGAGAACAAGCTCGCGAGCGTTGGCCTCAGGATTCGCAGGGGCCGGAGTTTTCACGGAATGGCCCTGAATGTCGACGTCGACCTCGAGCCGTTTTCGCGAATCAATCCCTGCGGCTACACAGGACTGCAAATGATCGACCTCAGGAGACTGGGCGTCGGCCTCGAGATGAGCGAGACGTGGCGGCGACTGTTGCCGCATTTCCTTCGCCACATGGGATTCGAGGAGTCGCGGCTGCTGCGCGAAAGCGACGCGTTACCGGGCGCGGCAAGCGTCGTCAGCGGTTGACTGCCGCCAGTCGTTCCGGCGTACCGACGTCCGCCCACAGACCGTCGTAGAGCGACCCTGTCAGTTGCCCGGCGTCTGCCGCTTCGCGCAGCAGCGGCGCAAGCAGAAACCTGCCGGCCTCGCAGCCGTCGAAAAATTCCGGCCGGTAGATTGCAACGCCGCTGAAGGTCAGCTCGGCCGCATCGCTGTTGCGGATGAGCCCGTCATTCAAAGCGAAGTCACCACGATCGCGGTAGTCGGGCGTCGGCACCATCACCAGGTGTCCGAGTGTCTCCGCCGCAAGCGCTTGTTCCGGTACCGGCATGTCGGTATATATGTCGGCGTTCACCACGAGAAAAGGATCGCTGCCGAGCATCGGCAAGGCCTTGTGGATGCCGCCACCCGTCTCGAGAATATTGTCCGCCTCCTGGCTGTAGACCACCTCGAGGCGATGGCGCGATCCGGATCCGACGCGGCTGACGATTTGCTCGCCGTGCCAGCCAAGGTTGATCACGACGCGCTCGATACCCGCGCTGCGAATATTATCGAGATGCCTTTCCAGCAGGGATTGCCCACGCACCTCGACCAGTGCCTTCGGCATATTGTCGGTCAGCGGCCTCAGCCGATCGCCGCGGCCCGCCGCAAGGATCATCGCGATCATGCGGAATCACCGAAAGCCGGCAGCACGCGGTTCTCGATCAGGTTCACGAGGTCGCGAAGTTCGTGGTAATGGGGCCCGACCTCGACGATGTACGACAGCGTCCTGGGAATATCTTCAAGATAGCCCGCCTTGCCGTCACGATGGTTCAGCCGGGCGAAAATACCCGCGGCTTTCAGGTGTCGCTGGACCCCCATGAGTTCGAAGTATCGCCGAAACTGCCGTTCATCGACCTGTTGCCGGGTCTGCAGGTCGAGATTCTGGTAGAAATCCAGCGCCCACTGCCGCACGCGGCGCGCCGGCCAGCGCACGTAGCAATCCTTGAGCAGCGACACGAGGTCGTAGGTCAGCGGACCCTCGACCGCGTCCTGGAAATCCAGGATGCCCGGGTTGTCGCTCTCCGTGCGCATGAGGTTGCGCGAGTGGTAGTCGCGATGCACGAAAACCTGCGGCTGGTGCAGCGCATTCTCGACCAGCAGATCGCAGCAGTCTCGCCAGGCCTTTTCGTCTCGTTCACTGAAGGCGATGCCGATGTGTTTGCCACAAAGCCAGTCATGGAACAGCGACAGCTCGAATCGCAACAGCGTTTCATCGTAAGGTGGCAAGGACGACTGGTAGGCGACGCCGCGACGCTGCATGGTCAGCAATGCCGCTATCGCATCGTCATACAGCGTCTGCGCGTCGTCCGGGTTACTTTCGAGTTCGGCGAGGTACAACCGGGTGCCGAGATCACTGAGCAACAGGAATCCGTCCCCGGTATTGACCTCGATGACACGCGGCGCATTCAGCCGCATCGCTTCGAGGTAGCCGGCGACGCGCAGGAAAGGCAGGCAGTCCTCCTGCTCGGGTGGCGCATCCATGACGATGAAACTTTTCGTCCCTGACTGCAATCGAAAGTAGCGGCGGAAGCTCGCATCGGCGGATGCCGGTGTCGGTTCGCAACCTGCCAGCTCGTCGATACTGTTTATCCATTCCGTCAGTGCGGCCAGACGCGGGTCGGTGGCTGCTTGGGAATTGCTAATCTGTGTTCTCCGTAACGCGTTGAAGCACCTCAAAAACTATGCGAAGGTAACACACGTAATGCACGCTAACATCCCGCCCTCCGGGGCTTCGGCCCGAACCTGAACCGACCATCGACTTGTCCGCGAAACCACTGATTTTTGCCTGCTGCCTGCTGGCCGTGACGAATGCGTCTGGCGCAGACCCGCTCGCCTGTGGCACATCCCTGGGCGAGCCGCTGGTCGCCGACCCGTCGCTGACCGCGGTAGACCTCGGCGTACCCGGTACGATCCAGCTCGAGGCCGGCAGGGTCGAGGCGCAACTCGGTGCGGAGCCATCGGCAGTCATGAGCGGCGGCATCCTGCTGCGCCGCGACGACAAGCTTGCCGGCGCGGATACTGCGCGCTATGACCCGGACAACAGGTCGCTGCACCTCGAGGGAGGCGTCCGTTACGAGGACCCGGGCACGCAGATTGCCAGTGACTCCGCGGAGTTCGCCTATGAGACCGGCCGTATTCGCTTCGAAGGCGCGGAATTCTCTCTGGGCAGCAGCCAGGGTCGCGGTGCGGCGGATGCACTGGAAATCAATCAGGACGGTCGATTGGTGCTCGAAGGCGTCGAGTACACGACCTGCCCGCCCGGCTCCGAGGACTGGCTCCTGCGTGGCAAGTCGATCGATCTGGACACGCGCGAGGGCGTAGGCACGGCGAAGGGCATCAAGCTGCAGTTCAGGGGTATTCCGATACTCTATGCGCCCTACATGTCGTTCCCGATCGGCGACGCGAGAAAATCCGGAGTCCTGACGCCGGAAATCGGCAGTGCCGGGCGCAGCGGCAATGAGATCCGAGTTCCCTACTACTTCAACATTGCTCCCAATTACGATGCGACCATCACGCCACGGCTGCTCACCAGTCGCGGGCTGCAGCTCGAGACCCAATTTCGTTACCTGACCGAAAAAAACGAAGGCGTCATCACAGCGGAATACCTGAACGACGACAGTATCCTGAAACAGGCGCGCCACCAGGTGCGATTTCAACACCGCACGCTGTTCGACAACGGCTGGCGGAATTCGCTGGACTATCGCGAGGTGTCCGACAGCCAGTACTTCGAGGATCTCGGGGGCAGCCTCAGCATCTCGAGCATCACGCACCTCGATCGCAACGTCCGCTTCGACTATTACGGCGAGAGATTTTCGCTGTTCGGGCAAGTGCAGGACTACCAGACCATCGATGATGCGATCCGGCCGGTTGACGAACCTTACCGCCGCATACCGCAACTGCTTGCCAGCGGGTCATGGCCGTTGGGGCTGCTGCGCCTCGGCATCCGGGGTGAAGTCGTCAATTTCGACCGTGACGTCGGCGTGACGGGCTGGCGGCTCAACGCCTCACCATCGGTCGGGCTGCCAATTGCCAGGCCGGGCTGGTTCGTATCACCGGCGCTCGCAGTCGATCACACACGCTACGAACTTGGAGACGTCCCGTCAGGCGACCCGACCAATCCTTCGCGCAGTGTACCGATAGGCAGTCTCGACACCGGCATGGTGCTCGAACGAACGATGGGCGCCGCGAACCGGGTCCAGACCCTGGAACCGCGACTGTTGTACGTACACATCCCGCACAGGGATCAGGACGGGTTGCCGCTCTTCGACACCATCACTCCCGACCTCAACCTCGTGCAGCTGTATCGCAAGAATCGCTTCCTCGGCATAGACCGCATCGGCGATACGGACCAGTTGAGCATCGGCGTGACGTCGCGTGTGCTCGACGTATCGTCCGGCCAGGAATTGATGACGGCTACCGTCGGCCAGACTCGTTATTTCAGCGATCGCCAGGTGGCACTGCCCGAAACGACCGTATCCAACATCGAAAGGTCGGACTACATAGCGCAACTCAGTTTCCTGCTCCTGGAGAACGTAAATTTCGACTTCGGTCACCAGTGGGGCACGGGCGGCAGCGGCACCACGAAATCGGAGGCGCGGCTGCAATATCGGCCCGCGAGCAACAAATTGCTCAACCTGGCCTACCGATATCGCCGCGATTCCCTGGAACAGGGCGATCTGTCCTGGTCATGGCCGGTCAGCACACAATGGAATTTCGTCGGCCGCTACAATTTTTCCTTCCGCGACGAGGAAGTCCTGGAACAATTTTTCGGGCTCGAGTACGAGAGCTGTTGCTGGGGGCTGAGGCTGGTATCCAGGCGCCATATCTCCACGCGCGACGGAACTCGGGATTCTTCCTTCGGTCTGCAACTGGTATTGAAAGGAATGACGAGTGTCGGCACAGCGGCTGACAAACTCCTCGAACGTGGTATTCTTGGCTATTCCGCAGACCTCCGGTAATAAATGTTGTTAAAAATCAAAAACTTGTGCGCGCTTACCGCACTGGTGGCCGCGCCGTTGGCGGTCGCCGACGAGTTGTCAGAGAGCGGTGAGTTCCTCGACGGGATCGCCGCAGTCGTCAACGAAGGCGTAGTGTTGAAGAGCCAGTTCGACGAACAACTGACAACGATCAGGACGCGGGCCGCCGAGCAGAATATTCCCCTGCCGCCGGTCGGTGTGCTCGAGGAGCAGGTTCTGGAGCGTCTCATCCTCAGCGAGATCCAGCTGCAGCGGGCTGATCGAATCGGCCTGAAGGTGTCGGACCAGATGCTCAACGATTCCATCCGGCGTATCGCAGAGCAGGCCGGCGTGCGCTTCGAGGACATGCCCGCCCTGCTGCTCAAGGACGGCATCGACTATGCCAATTTTCGCCGTGACCTTCGCGATGAAATAACGATCGAGCAACTGCGGCGCATCGAAGTTGGACAGAGCATCAACGTTTCCGATCGTGAAATCGAACAGTGCATCGCCGACCTGGAGGGCAATGTCGTCGTTAATTCGGAATACCAGTTGTCGCATATCCGGCTTTCTTTTTCCGACTCCGCCAGTGCCGAAGAAATCCAGGAAGTCGAAAACCTCGCGAACGATATCTACGCGCAGCTCCAGGACGGCGCCGATTTCAGGGAGTTGGCAGCGCGACACTCCGCCGGCGACACCGCGCTCGAAGGGGGTTCCCTCGGCTGGATGCAGGGACAGCAGGTGCCAACGCTGTTCATCGACGCGTTACAGGACATGCAGGCCGGTGACGTTTCCGAGCCAATTCGCGCGGCAAACAGCTTTCACCTCGTCAAGGTGGACGACTTGCGCAGCGCTGTACAACGCAGCGAAATCAAGCAGGCCAAAGTCCGCCACATCCTGATCACGCCGAACGAGGTCATCGATGACGATACAGCCAAGCAACGACTCGACGACGCGCTCGTCAAGATTCGCGGCGGCGCGGATTTCGCGGAGCAGGCAAAGCTGCTGTCCGACGACCCGGGCACTGCGAACCTGGGCGGCGATCTCGGCTGGTCGGGGCCGGGCTCGTTCGTGCCGGAATTCGAACAGGTTCTCGCGAATGCAGAAATCGGCGTCGTCACCGAGCCGTTTCGCAGCGGTTTTGGCTGGCATATTCTCGAGGTTGTCGAGCGCCGCGTTTACGACAATACGGAGGACCTCAAGAACCAGAATTGCGATCTGCGCATTCGCAACGGCAAGATGGACGAAGAAACGCAGTTGTGGATGCAACGCTTGCGCGACGAGGCGTTCGTCGACCCGCGTATCTAGGGCCTAGGGTCCTCACCCGCAAGGTTGTATAGGTGTCCGCCGACAGACCGCTCGTAGTGACCGCCGGCGATCCCGCCGGCATTGGCCCTGAGATATGCAGCGCCCTCGCCGACTCTCCGTTCGCGTCGAGCGTCGTCGTGGTTGGCGACAGGTCGCTTCTCCACGGCAACATCGATGTCATCGACATGCCTTTTCCGGCGCCTGTCGTCTGCGGTATTCCCGATCCCGCCAACGCAGCCACGCTACTCGACGGACTGAGGCTCGCAGTCGCCGGTTGCCTCGACGGTAGATTCAGCGGCCTTGTTACGGCACCCGTCGCCAAGAGTGTCATCAGCGAGTCGGGCATATCGTTTACAGGGCATACCGAGTTCCTTGCCGAACTCACGAATGCGGCCCTGCCGGTAATGATGCTGGTCGCCGGTGACATGCGCGTGGCACTGGCCAGTACGCACATGCCGCTGCGCGAGGTCGCCGACTACATCACGAAAGACCGCCTGCGTGACGTCATTCGCGTTCTCGACAGTGACCTGCGCGAGAGATTCAATCTGCAAAATCCCGAGATCATCGTTTGCGGGCTCAATCCGCATGCCGGCGAGAGCGGGCACCTCGGCCATGAAGACGACGCAGTGATTGCGCCTGTAGTGCAGGAATTGTCGGACTCCGGGATCAGGGTTCGCGGCCCGCTTCCTGCCGACACGGCATTTACGCCGGCCGGCGGACCCAGGGATGCGGTGCTGGCCATGTATCACGACCAGGGCTTGCCCGTGCTGAAGTTCGCCGGATTCGGGCATTCGGTAAACGTTACCCTGGGCTTGCCGATCGTGCGGACTTCCGTCGATCACGGCACCGCCTTCGACATCGCCGGCAGCGGCAAGGCGGATGCAGGCAGCCTGCTTGCCGCAGTGGAACTCGCTGCAACGATGGCGCGCGCTTAATGGCCGGCCACCGCGCCCGCAAGCGCTTCGGGCAGCACTTTTTGACGGACCCCGGCGTCATCGATGCGATCGTTCGCAGCATTCATCCGGCGAAACAGGACGTTATCGTCGAGATCGGTCCCGGCCAGGGCGCCATCACAGGGATACTCGCCAGGCAGGCCGGACACCTGCACGCCATCGAACTCGACCGCGATCTTGCAGCGAAGTTGCGCACACAGTACGACGGTAATCCCGCGGTAACGATACACGAGGCCGACGCCCTGCAATTCGACTTCGCCAGCCTTGGCGAACAACTGCGTATCGTCGGCAATCTGCCGTACAACATTTCGACGCCCCTGCTATTTCATTTGCTCAAGTTCCGTGCACGAATACTCGATATGCACTTCATGCTGCAAAAAGAGGTCGTCGCACGTATGGCCGCGGCGCCAGGAAGCAAAGCTTACGGTCGCCTCGGCATCATGCTCGGCTGTCACCTCAGCATCGAGTCCCTGTTCGATGTCGATCGGCTCGCGTTCGATCCTCCGCCTGCGGTGACATCGGCTGTCGTGCGCCTGGACCCACTGCCGCCAGACACCTTCGTCATTGACAACGAGGCTGCGTTTTCCAATCTGGTTGCAACTGCGTTCATGCAACGCAGGAAGACTCTGCGCAACTCACTTCGTAAGCTGGCAGCGGCAGCGGATTTCGATGCGCTCGGAATCGACGGTGGGCTGCGGCCCGAGCAACTCGGCATTGCAGACTACGTTCGCCTGAGTAATTATCTCAACCGAAAATGACCACGCCACCAACAGCGGGCATACGTTAGAATATCCACATGGACAACAACGCTGACGACAACCAGTGCGACATCCGCGTGCAGGTCGTGACCAATTACATCGATGATCAGTCCGAGCCGGATGCCGATCGTTACGTGTTCGCATATACGATTACGATTTCCAACGATGGCGACGTAGCCGCGAGGCTTGTCAGCCGCCACTGGGTCATTACCGACGCGAACGGCAAGGTCCAGGAAGTCAGCGGCGACGGAGTCGTCGGCGAACAGCCACACCTCAATCCGGGCGAGCGTTTTCGCTACTCGAGTGGCGCGGTTCTCGAAACGCCTGTTGGCGCTATGCAGGGCTTGTACAGAATGGAGTCCGACGACGGTGAGAACTTCGACGCGCCGATCGCACCCTTCACGCTCGCTGTGCCGGGCTTGCTGCACTAGGTCACCGATACATGGCGGTTTACGGAATCGGCGATCTGCAAGGCTGCTACGACCCATTCTGCAGGCTACTCGACGAAATACACTTCGACCCATCAGCTGACACCTTGTGGCTGACCGGGGACATCGTCAATCGAGGGCCCAAATCGCTGAAAACACTGCGTTTTGTGAAGGAACTCGGCGACTCTGCCATTATGGTGCTCGGCAATCACGACCTGCATCTCCTGGCGCTGGAGGCCGGCGTCGTGCGATTCGGCAGGCGTTTCGGCTCGCTCGAAAAACTGCTCAGCGCAGCGGACGCCGAAGAGCTTTGCGACTGGTTGCGGCACCAACCGCTTGCGCACTACGACGAAGACCTCGATTCGCTGCTAGTGCACGCCGGAACGCATCCCGACTGGAGCGTGAAAAAGACGCTCGCTCGCGCAGCCGAAGTCGAGGACGCACTGCGCGGCGACGACTACCCTGCAGTGCTGGGCAAAATGTACGGCAACACGCCGAACCGCTGGTCGGGAACGCTTTCCGGCTACAAGCGACTGCGCTTTATCATCAACTGCCTGACACGCATGCGCATGATGACGGCCAACGGACGTCTCGACCTGAAGTTCAGCGGCTCGCCGTGGCGTGCCCGCAGAAACGAAATTCCGTGGTTCAAGGTCGACAGCCCGGCGCGGCAGGACACGCGCATCGTTTTCGGTCACTGGTCGCAGCTCGGTCTCATTGTGTTACCGAATCTGATCAGCCTCGATTCCGGGTGCCTGTGGGGGCGCCAGCTGACGGCGGTGCGTCTCGACAAAAGTGTACCAACCGTCGTACAGGTCGACGGGCAAGAACCATGGAGTCGCTGACGATAATCAGGAACGACACTTCCTTTCGTATGTCATGAATTCGAACGCGAACTGGTTCTGTTCGTCCGCTTCGTGCGGCTCGCGGTCGATCAACTCCCAGTCATCCTCGTCGATTTCAGGAAAGAACGCGTCGCCCTCGATCTCGGCGCGGACGCGCGTAAGGTGCAGGCGGCCGGCCTTCGGCAAGAACAGCGCGTAAACCTGGCTGCCACCGATAATCATCGTCTCCTCCGCGCCGCCGGCGGCCCGTAACGCCTGTGCCGGTGAGGCTACGACGTCGCATCCCTCGGCGACGAAATTCGGCGTGCGTGTAATTACGATGTTCTGGCGGCCCGGCAAGGGCCGGCCGATGGACTCCCAGGTCAATCGGCCCATAACGATCGGCTTACCCATTGTCAGTTGCTTGAAGCGCCGGAGATCGTCGGAGAGTTCCCAGGGTAGTTCCCCGCGCACGCCGATGACGTTGTTCGTCGACGCAGCGACGATGATACTGATCATGACGCCCCGGTCAGACGGCGACCGCGGCTTTAATGTGCGGGTGCGATTCGTAGTTGAGTATCTCGAAGTCTTCGTACCGGTATTCGAAAATGCTCGCGGCGCGCCGTTTGATCGCAAGTCGCGGCAACGGCAAGGGCTCACGTTGCAATTGCTCATCGGCTTGCTCGAGGTGATTTGAGTACAGGTGACAGTCGCCGCCCGTCCAGATGAACTCGCCGACCCCGAGGTCGGCCTGCTGGGCGAGCATGTGCGTCAACAGCGCATACGATGCGATGTTGAACGGCACGCCCAGGAAGATGTCGCAGCTACGCTGGTACAACTGGCA
>CALZMQ010000014.1 GCA_945788625.1 uncultured Woeseiaceae bacterium | reverse complement strand
CTCGCGCCGGGTATCGCGACTATAGCGGCATTCCACAAAATCCAGCCCAAAACAGGGAACAACTGTTCCTCGAATTGCACCTGTCATTCTAAGTTCGCGTTGCTTTCGCGATCTAATCGTTCGCAGCGCTCATCGCATGCACCGCATTTCGTCGATCTCGTCGTCGCATCGGGGTCGTGCTTCGACAGCCCTAGCTGGAAGATCGCCCAGAGTGCGCACAAGAGGACGATCGCCAGCAACGGTACGAGATAGCTTGTCATGCAGTCTCCTTCATGACGAACTGAACAGCCCGGCGAAACCCATGAACGCCATCGACAGGATACCGGCGATGATCAGGTTCATGGCCGTGCCCTGGATCAGTTTGGGAATACTGGATAGCTCCGCCTCTTCACGCAAGCCTGCCAGCAGCACCAGCGCAAGTGTGAACCCGATACCGGCGCCGAGCGCGTAGACGATGCCTTCCACGAATCCGTAGCCGCGGTTGGTCGCAAAAATCGCGAGTCCCAGGATTGCGCAATTCGTCGTGATCAGCGGCAGGAAAATACCCATTGCGCGAAACAGGGCGGGGCTCAGTTTCTTGATCAGCATCTCGATGAATTGCACAGTGCTGGCGATGACGACAATGAAGCAGATCAGCCGCAGATACGGGGCGTGAATCAGCACGTAAGTATTGAGTACCCAGGCGCAAACAGCCGTTACGAGCATCACGAAGGTCGTCGCGAGCCCGAGCCGCGCCGAGGTTTCCAGCGAGTTGGATACGCCGAGAAACGGACAGAGGCCGAGGAAATAGGTCAGCACGAAATTGTTGACGAGTAACGCGCTTATGAAGATCCACAGCAGGTTGTCCATCAACTGCTCCTCTCTGCTTCGGCAACCTCGGCCAGGAACTCGTCTTTCTTGTACTTGAACCAGTTGAAGAAAAGCAGAATGACGCCGAGTGTCAGGAAGCCGCCCGGCGGCAGGATCATGATCACCCAGGGTTCGAAGTTCTCGCCGAAGAGCTTGACGCCGAACAGCGCCCCATCACCGAGTATCTCCCGTACCGCGCCGAGGGAGAACAGCGCCAGCAGGAAACCGGCGGCCATGCCCATGGCATCGAACACGGCGAGGCGCGTCGGGTAGCGCGATGCGAATGCCTCCTGCCTGCCCAGTATCAGGCAATTCGCGACGATCAGCGGAATGAAGGCGCCCAGTTCCTTGTGCACCTTGGGGACGAGCGCAAGCAGCGTGTAGTCCGCTATTGTGACGAAGGTCGCGATGATGATGATGAAGCACGAGATGCGCACCTGTTTCGGGATCCAGTGGCGGAAGCTCGACACGAGAATGCTCGATCCCACCAGCACGAAGAAGGTCGCCAAACCCATGGCAATGGCGTTGATCGCGGAGTTTGTGACCGCGAGCATCGGGCACATACCCAGCACTTGCACGAACACCGGGTTGTCGCGCCAGACACCCTTGACAAATTCCTCGTAGGATTCGTTCTTCTTCATCGTCCTGCCCCGGTGCCGCCCGACTCGGACTCGTTGAGAGCCGGCTCCGATCCCGGTGGCGGCAGCCGTTCCGACCATTCGACGTGAGCCTCGTTGATAATCCTGACGACGGCTTTGGAAGAAATCGTCGCCCCGGTAATCGCATCGATCTCGTTGGGCGCTGCCTTGCTGCCTTTCTTGACCGCGATGATTTCCGGCTCTGTGGATAAGGCGCCGAAACCGGCCACGAATTCGGCGTCCTTGTAAATCTTGTCGCCCAGACCCGGCGTCTCCCGGCTCTCGAGAATCTCCATGCCGACGACCTGTTGTTCCGCGGGCACGTAGCCGTACAGCAGTGCAATCGTGTCCTGGAAGCCCGGGCCCGCGCCCGGAACAGCGTAGCCAACGAACTCGCCACGCTCGTCGTAGCCGCCATAAACGACAGACTCATCCTTGTCCGCCTCTGCCAGGGCAACGAGTTCGCCGTCCCGGTAAACGAGTGCCTGCATCTGGCTGACGCCCGGCAGTACCTTGAAAACGGCTGCACGCAATTCGCGTGCCTTGTTCGCGGTAATCGTGGGCAGGGTCGATTCGTAGATGCCAATGATCGCGATGCCGGAAATCAGCCCGGCGATCGCCAGCGTCAGCACAAGCCGCAAGGAGCTAGGGCTGGCCGTGTCTCTGGACGCGCTCATTTCGACTCCGCTCCGCGGCCGAATACGCGAGGTTGCGTGTACCGATCGATCAATGGCGTCGCCGCGTTCATCAGAAGAATGGCGTACATCACGCCCTCCGGCAGTCCGCCGAACACGCGGATCAGCATGACGAGAACGCCGGTGCCAGTGCCGAAAATCCATGCACCTTTCGGCGTAATTGGAGATGTCACTGGATCCGTCGCCATGTAGATCGCGCCCAGCAACAGGCCGCCGGAGAATACGGAGAACAGCGGCGTCGGGAATCTCGCCGCGTCGACCATGCTCAGGGCGGCGGAGAAGACCAACACCGTCAGCAGTATGCTCACGGGAATCCGCCAGTCGAGGTCCCGTCTCAGCCAGAGAAAAATTCCGCCGAGCAATAGCAGCAGGCCACTGGTTTCGCCGAGCGAACCGCTGACTTTGCCGAACGCCAGGTCGGCAAGTGGGGTGACGGTATGCTCGAACTTCATCATGCCGAGCGGCGTTGCCGCGGTCACCCCGTCAGCCCCTGCCTGCATGAACGGCAGCGCGAGATTTCCCGGGTAGACGTCCAGGAAACCGCCATCGACATTGATGGGTACCCAGGTCGTCATGGCGATCGGAAAAGTCGCGAGCAGAAATGCGCGGCCGAGCAGGGCGGGATTGAACAGGTTATGGCCCAGGCCTCCCCAAATGGCTTTGCCCAGGCTAATGCCAACGAATCCACCAAGAAACGCCATCCACAATGGCAGGCCCGGTGGCAGCGTCAGCCCAAGCAACAGCCCCGTCAGAATGCCGCTGGCGTCGCGCAGGGATTCGCCGCGGGCCTCACGCTGCGCGAACAACCATTCTGCCGCCACCGCGCCGGCGATACACGCGCCGAGTATCAGGGCGGCACTCAGGCCGAAGAACCACAGCGATGCAAGCGTCGCTGGCGCAAGGGCATACAACACGTCGCGCATCGCTTTCGGCGTGGTCATTCCCTGGCGCAACAAAGGTGCGTGGAACAGCAGGAGATCCGGGTCTTTCCTCTTCACGTGTCGGATTCCTTGCGGTGGCTCAGGTCGTCCTTCGCCGTACGGATGAGTTGGACGATCGGGATGTTCGATGGGCAGGCAAAAGTACAGCTGCCGCACTCCACGCAGTCGAAGACGTGGTAGGCCTTCATCTCGTCGAACATGCGTGACTTGGAAAGGCGGGCCAGGCGCGACGGATTCAGGAAGTAGGGGCAGGCTTCGAGACAACGGCCGCAACTGATGCAGGGATATTCCTTGCGCCGGGCCGTCTGTTGCTCCGTGAATACGAGCACGCCTGAGCAACCTTTCAGAACCGGCACATCGAGGCTGGCGATCGGTCGCCCCATCATCGGGCCGCCCATGATGATCTCGCGCGTTCCTGGCCTGAGTCCGCCGCAGAACTTCACGACATCGCGGACCGGTGTCCCGAGCGGCACGATCAGGTTCGCCGGGTAGGTAACACCCGGACCCGCCACAGTCACGACACGTTCGATCAACGGCATGCCGCGCAGGAAGTAATCCGCAACTGCGACGATCGTGCCGACATTGTTGACGTTGACTTCCACGTCGCGCGGCAGTTGCCCGGCGGGCACCTCCTTGCCGAAGACGCTCTTGATCATCATTTTCTCGGCACCCTGCGGGTATTTCACCTTCAGCGGGACGACACGCACAGGCTGGTCCGGCCGGATGTGACGCTTGATGACCTCGATCGCGTCGGGCTTGTTCATTTCCACGCCAATGACGGTCTCTTCGGCGCCGAGTTTTTGTCGCATGATCTCGGCGCCTTCGAGTAAGGCCTGCGGGCGCTCGAGCATGAGCCGGTGATCCGTGGTCAGGTACGGTTCGCATTCCGCACCGTTAATCAAGAGGTGCCGGATTCTGACGCCGTCGGGTACTGACAGTTTCACATGCGCCGGGAAGGCCGCGCCGCCCATACCGACGATGCCCGCCATCTGGACTGCCTCGATGAAATCCTCGAGTGAGAGCGATTGCCAGTCGAGAGCCGGGCCGGCGTCTGCCTGTTGCGTGGCGAATGCATCCGCCTGAATCGCGATCGCCGGGGCGAAGCGGCCGTCGACACCGCGGAAATCGCCAATGTCGCGAATCGTGCCTGTCACTGGACTGTGCAGTGCGGTGGATACGAAGCCACCCGGTTCCGCGATCAGCTGCCCGCGCTGAACGCGTTCGCCGACGTCGACGACCGGCCTGGCCGGTACGCCGATGTGCTGACCGAGGGGCATGATGTAGTCCTTGCCGAAGGGCACGCGCTGGATCGGCAGATCCTCCGTTTGCTGTTTGTGATGAGCTGGATGGACCCCGTGCTCGAAACTGCGGCGCAAGAAGCTCAGCGTTTTCATCCGCGTCAACCTCTCTTCCGCGATGCCAGTTGCATCAGGCGGCTGCGGATCTTGCTCGCGATCTCGACTTCCGTCTTCTCCCGGATCTCCCGGATCTCAGCCTCCGACGCCTTTTTCTGGGCATCGAGTTGTGCCTGGTGCTCGGCCGCAAGCTCGGCTCGGATATCCTGCTCGAGCCGCTCGGTGAACGGCGTAACGATCCCGGCGAGTTCCTGCAGGGTCAGCCATGATTGCAGTCGTTGCTCGGTGGCTTCGGCGATGGCCGGCGCCATCCCGTAGCGCTGCTCCTCATCGCCGCCGCCCGCGACGACATAAGGAGTCTTGCCCTTGCGGCCCCTCGCATCGAGAGCCAGCCACTCGTGAATCGGGGTCGGCGCGCCAGCATCCCGCGGTAGTGGCTGGAAGTATGGGGCGAAGCGTTCCTGCCCGAGCGCCCAGTCAGCCGCTGTAAGGAGCGCCTCGTCGTCTTCGTCCGTGACCAGCGCCTCCTTGCACGACGGGTTGCCCTGCAACGAGATCCGAGACCCGAAAACGCCCTCTCCCTTCGGATCGTAGCGGAACATGGGCAAGGCGCGGCTCTTCACTGCGAGCGCCGCCTGCTCGAGTGTCTGTTCGGACCGGTATCCGTGTCGCGTCGGGCTGGGCGCGTACACCTGCACCAGGGCCGGTCCTTCGAAGCGCAGCGCCTGCAGCAGGGTTTCTCCGTAGTGACCGGGATCAGCAATCGAGCTCTGTGCAACGTAGGCCCGTCGCTGCGCCAGCGCGAGCAGGCCGAGATCTCCCCTGGGGCTGTTGGTTGGCGCCTCGTGCAGCCCGAAATCGAGTGAGCTCATTACCAGCACTTTGACCGGGAGGCCCGAGTTCAGGAGCCAGATCAGCTGGCTCAGGCCTCTGCCGGCGAGCATCTCGTCACTGCCAAGCAGCAACATGGGCGGGCAGAGATCGAATTCTTCGTCGGTGAGGTCCTGCCAGCGCAGGCTCGCGAGCGCTTCGCGCTTCCAGTCCGCGCCGTCGGGCTGCTCGACTTCGAGACGTGCAAGCCGGAGGAGGCGCACGAGTTCCGTGGTTTCATCGAGGTGACCCTCGATGAGGCCGGCGGAGAGCTGTGCGGCATCGCCGCTCATGTCGATAAGCACCGGCGCCTGGAACGGATTGTGTGGAAATGCACCGGCCCAGGCCGCCGTGCTGCCACCGGCAACAGCCAGGCCGTAACGTGCGCGGCCGAGGCCGTGCTCGCCCTCGACAAGCCGATGGTGTGCCGACTCGATCCGCTTCGACAGATCGATGAGGTGCAGCAGGTAGCCGGTATCGATCGAATGGTCCGCTGACGATCCGCCTTCTGCCAGGGCTTTCAGGTCGATACGCGGGCTCGTGGTTCGTGTCAGTTTCTCGGTTACCGCATCCAGATCGTCGACGTCCAGCGTGGTGGAGAGTGTGTCCTGGATCAGCGAAGAGACCGATTCGCCGGCCTCGGCAAGCGATTCGGCAAAGCGGCGTGCCAGCGGTTGCTGGTGGAATTCTGTCGCGGAGAGCATCAGCCGGACCGCCATCTTCTCACCGGAGCCGGCTTCCGCCCGGTCGCCGCCGGCCAGCGCAAACTGGCAATAGCGTGACAACAGGATGGCCGACATCACGCCGATGTCGGAGTTCTCCGCCATGCGTTCCAGGGTCTCCGCGGCGGTGTCGGGCGAGCGCGTCCAGGTCGACCAGTGTTCCCGGGCCGTCGCGAGCGAGCCCTTATCCTGGTCCCGTGCACGAAGGGCATCGGGTTCGCAGTTCGCTATGCAAATGCCGCAAGCCTTGCAAGCGTCCGGGTTTACGACCAGTGACAACAATTCCGCGCCGTCTTTTTTGTGCGCCTCGGCGTCATGGAAGAACGGCGTCGTGACAGAGACCGGCAAGGCGCCAATTTCCTCCTTGATGCCGCCAATGCCTTCACGGATCGCCTGCTTGCGCTCGTCCGGCAAAGGCATCTTGTCCTCGAGCCAGGAGAAAGCGCCGTCGAGCATCTGGCCGAAAGTCGGTGCCACTTCCTCCGCCTTCTTGTTTTCGGCAATAATCCGCGACGCGAGTTTCCCAGCTACCTGGCGGACCGACTCGGCGCCGGTGCGCTTTATTCCGGCGTCGATGAGTGCAGCCGGTGTAATCGCGGCGACGCCGATTGCGCTGTCCGGGCAGTGGGTCCAGCACAGACCGCAACCGGTACAAAGTGCGGGCTCGAATTCCGGCAGCATGGCGTGCGTTTCGCTCATGTCGCTGAACGTCGAACTCAGCGGCGGCATCGTGCCTGTCGCAAGGTAGGGATCCGCCGTGAGGCGATGCGAACGGCCTTCACGATACAGCACGCCCGCCTGGTCCCAGAAGCGCGGCAGGCTTGCGTAATGATCGTCGTCACGGCCGAGGTGACGCACAGCCTCCGGCGCTTCGCCTTCCCAGCGATCGCGGGAGCTCGCGTCCCGGGAGTCGCTGCCGCCGATCGCGGCGGTTTCTTCGAAACCGTATTGGAATGCTGCCAGGCGGTCATCGAGGCGGCCTTCGTCAGCATCCGCGAGCAGTTTGCGGCGTGTGGCGATGATTCGTCGGGGTTTCTGTTCGAGCAATTTCGTGTCTGCGAGAACACGGAACACGCCACCCAGCAGGGCTTCCTCGTGCAGTTCGCTCGTTACCTCGACGCCGGCCGGCGGCGGAACTCTAAATGCCTCCGACCGGCTGGCACGCAACACGGTACCTTGCGCTACGTCTATCGAAATATCGGCAGTGAGCGCATCGCCGGGATCCTGCAGAGAGTCGTCACCATGGGTGAGCCAGTCTACCCGTGGCTCTGTCCAGCGCTCCCATGACATCGCTGACCGGCTGCGAATTCGTCCTTCTTCGAGTGCGTGCAGCAAGGCCGCGGTTGCACCGAGAAGTCCCCGGCCGCCATGAGCTTCGATCCGGCGTATCGCGATCGTCAACGCGTGTTTTTGAGGCGATTCAGGTGCGTCGCTCGATGCACGAACGCCGAGTGCGGCGGCGTCAGGATAAGCGCGCCGCAGCGTATCGAGCAGTACGTCGCGTTTGGGCTGTTCGCCCGAGGTGTCGTCGAATGCCACGCCGAGGAATCGCGGCGTCGATGAAGATTTGTCCTCCGCCGTACACAAAGTGACGATGTCGTTGACGCGGAGCGGCAAGCCGCCGATGCCGTAGACGACCGAAGAGCAATCCGGGTGTCGACCGCCGCCCCCGCGATCCAGGCTGGCGCGAATTTCGCGAATGAGCGGTGGCTCGCCGGACAGCGGCGCATCGGTGCGCTCGAGGACGAACACACGTTGCACTCCTTCGAGCGTCGTGGCGATTGCGGCGCCGGGGAATGGCCGCAGTGCGTGAACACCGAGCACCCCTACCTTTGTCTTGTACTGTTTGCGAAGGCAATCCGCAGCCACGCGCGCAGTTTCGACAGCGGCGCCTTGCGCCAGTAACACGGTTTTCGCATCGTCCAGCCGGTACCGGGACAAGGCGTCGTATTGCCTGCCCGTCTTGCGTGCAAACTGCTCGAAGGAGCCGGCCATCGATTCCTCGACGAAGGCATCGAAGAACGGCCGTCGGGCGAGCGCGCCGAGCGCGAAACTTTCCTTCTCGAACAATGCCCCGGTGAGCACAGGCTCATCCAGGTCGTGCCAGGCCGGAACCCGGCGTCGGGTTTCGCCGAACAGCAATTTTTGCGCCGCCGTCGGCGACTCGACGTCCCCGCGAGGCGAGCCGACAATCCCGTTCGCCTGAGCGGGAGAGAGCAGGCAGACATCCTGCGCCGCGAGCGCGGTTTGCTCGCCATCCATTATCACCATGCCCGGCACGAGCGATTCTTCGGCCAGACGCCTGGCGATGTAGCTGAAATCGACCGCCTCCTGCACATTGGCGGCGAACAGCATGAAGAATCCGGCGTCCGCACAAAGGTGGACGGTTTCATGGCCGCTGCCCGGCGTCGACCCGTGCGCGGTGGCGGCGCGCGTGCCGAGGTGCAGGACAAGGGGTGCGTGCTTGCCGGCCGCCGAGATCAACAGATCCTGTACTGCCGCAATATCGGTTCCCGACAGGAATGCCGTTGCGCGTTTGCCGGCCAATGCCAGACCGGTCGCAGCCGCGACGATGCCGCGCGGTCCCTCGGTCGTCTGTGCCGACAATGCCTCGCCGTAAAGATTGGTACTTCCGCGCCCGAGTTCGTTCAGCCAGACTGAATCGGCGCCGCTCGAGGGCGCCGAGCCGCCCAGTACGGCGTGGCTCGCGATACCGGCTTCGGACAGGGCGACGGCACTGTTACCGTCCAGCACGGTGACGAGGCCTTCGTCACGGACATCCGAGCCCGCCGGCGCGGAAAACACCTTGCGGTACCAGCGGATTGCGGCTTCTCTGGGGCCGGTCATGAGTTCGCTCCGGCTCGCCTTGATTCCTGCTCCTGAAACTGTTCTTTCTCGAGCCAGACGATCGATCGCGTGGCACAACGGAATACGGCTTCGGGCCTCGCCGGGCCGCCCGCCGAGTAATCGATGATCGGGAGATTGCCTTCCATGCGAATCAACCCGGGTGCCGCATCAGCGACGCACTTGCCGCAGGCATCGCAAGCGACCGAACAGAGCTGCGTCGCCGCCTCGCCCGCCAGGGGAACGTTGCATTGCACGTAGAGGTTTTGCTTCAGCGGCACCAGTTCGAACAGGTCCCTGGGGCACGCCGCAACACAGTCCGGGCAGGCACGGCATTTTTCCGTATCCACTTGTGGCAGCCCGTTGGCGTTCATGTGGATGGCATCGAAAGTGCACGCGACCTCGCAATCGCCCAGCCCGAGGCAACCCCAGGCGCAGCCCTTGCCACCGCCCGATACCACGGCCGCGGCACGACAGCCTTCGAATCCGCGGTACTCGGCGATCTGGTGTGCCTGCACCCCGCCGCCGCCGCAACGCAGCCGCGCCACGAGCTTCTCCTGGCGGCCGGCATCGACCTGCAGGAACTCGGCGATTTGCTCGATGCCCTCGTCGGTGCTGACCGTGCACTCGCCGGGTTCGACTTCGCCTGCCACCAGTTTCTCGGCGAAGGGCAGGCAGCCCGGTTGTCCGCAGGCGCCGCAGTTGGTGCCCGGCAGCATGTCGTTGGTGGCCTCGATCCTGGGGTCTTCATCGACTTTCAGGAAGCGCTGCGCGATCGCGAGGACAGCTCCGAAGAACAAGCCTATTGCAGCCATGATGGCCGGTGCCAGCAGCAGACTGTTCATCAGTTGAACGGTTCGGCGCGGGCTACCAATTCCTCCAGACCGGGTTCGTTCGGATCCAGTGGTTTGCCCGGGTGAATACACTTGGCGGGGCAGATTTCAGCTGCCTCCACGAGATCGGCGAAGGGACCGGCTTTGGGGTCCTGGATGATCGCCTGCTTGTTGTCGTTGTAGACGAACATCAGCTTGTTAATGCCCATGCAGTCGTCGCAGGTGGTACACATTGCCGTATCGAGCCACGGCTCGTCGAAGCTCAGTTCTTCTTCGGCCGGGGCTTCGACTTCGGCGACGTCTGCCGCCGGCTCATCGGGTAACTCCGCTGCCGGCGCCTCCTTCGCCGGCATACTGGCAAGCTGGCGGCTGCCGCCGACCATGTCGGAGAGATCGGCGCCCATCAGCACATCGACGAGCTGACCCATGACCTCGTCCGCAGCCTCCGTGCGCACGCTTTCCAGCTGCTCTTCGTGCGCTTTCATGAGCTGTTTGCGTTCGGCCTCATCCGCCGCGCGTTGCTCTTCGATAACTCTTTCGATCGCCTCCTCGACATAAAAATTGTGGACACCGGCAAGTTCCTGCAATGTGCGCCAGTAATTGAGGCGGTCGCGACACGCGAACACGAGCGCGCGCGAAACCACCAGCCTGACGAGCACGCCGTTGCCGTCGATGCCCCACACGCAGGGCAGGAGTCGATCGGCCAACTCGTCATCGGCCTCAAGGTATTCAGCCACGTTTACGAGCTCGGGCGATTCGAAGCCGCGAGGCACCGCTCGAAAATGTTCGTGCAGCGCCGGCATCAGCAACGCGTAATCGGCGAAGGTGAACGCGAGTTCCATCCGGGTGACCTCACCCTGCGCATCCCGGTACTCGAGGGTCTCGACGGGCCAGTCGTTCTCGGCCTGCGGATTGCCGCCAAAGCTGACCCGTTGTGCGGCATGGTCGCCAGCATCCGGATTGACCAGTATGCACGGGTGAGCGCGGCTCTCCAGCGCTGCGCTTGCGACGAACCAGGCGTCGAGCAGCGGTTGCTTCACCTGCGTCTGGGTGCCGCGGTTGATCAGGTGCAGGCTCGTGCGATTGCTCTGCAGCGCGCATACAAAGCCCGCGATGAGGTCGTCATGGCGCGCCGCGGACGTCTGCGCGACCACCACCTGGCGGTGCCCGATGCCGAAATATGCCAGCTCGAAGCGGTACGAATCGAACGGGTCGTCGTCCGACCGCGCACCCGGGTTGTCGTAGGCACGCACCCAGCTCAGGATGTGCACGGGAAGCCGCGATCCGAGCAGGCGAGAGAAGGAGGGCAGGCCGTCACCCGCGAGATAGTCTGCGGATACCAGCGCCACGACGCGTGTGACGAGCTGCATTTCCTCGTCCGAGAAAGCCTGCCAGTCGAATCCGGCGAACCATGAATCGTGGATTGCCGGGTCGTAGCTGCCGTCGATCTCGAGCGCAGCGATCCTGACGGCGGCAAACAGTCGCGCGAATTCGGCTGAATCGCGCTCAAATACCGTGGCGGCCGCCGTACAGGGGTCGTCGCTGTCCACGATGTCCAGCATTGGGGACATCTCCAAGTACGGGTCCTCGAGTCGACCGACAAAGCGGACCAGTACCGGCTCATCCTGCCAGGCCTGCAATTCCTCGAGTGCGTGCTCGACCCTGGCGCGCCGTTCAGCCGTCATTTCCACGGACCCCTGCGCACGTTGTTCGAGCATCCCGGACAGGGCGCCTGTATCGAAATAACGCGATGCCGGGCCAACGCTGTTTCCGACGCGTCCCGGCTCGATCGCGTCGGCAGACTTGGCCCTCTCGACTTCCAGCAGCGACTGCAAGCCGCGAATGTGCCGTGCAACTTGCCGGCGAAGCTGCTCGCGGCCATGAACGCATTTGTGTCGCACCGCGTGCAGCATCAGGTGCAGGGACACACGCGGCCCGTAGCCGAGAAACTCGCTGCCTTCCGCGATGCGGCTGCCGAGTTTCTCGAGATCGGCATCGAGCTTTTCGCGGCTGCGCGGATCGAGGCCCAGGTGTTCCTGCAATGCGCCTGCCGCCTTCGCGAACAACTCGGGAGCACTGAGCGGGTTCGAAGCATCCAGTTCAAGTCTCAGGTAGCGCTCTATCCAGGGAACGTTGTCCTTCAGTATCCTGGCATCGTCGCTGCCCGGCGCGAGAGCGTTCAGCGAGTCGGCAAAGTGCTCGCTCATCGGTCTCGCCAGCGCGCATTCGTCCGTGCCGTCGGGCGGCAGCAGGTATAGCGGATACTGGTAGCGAATCGAGGACGCGTCCCGATAGGGATTGAGCATTGCCGGCAATACCTCACCTTGAGGTTTGTCGGTGAGCGATGCCGCCAGCGGTTCGCCGTAGTGGAAACGACGCAGCAGTTCCACTGTGTCGTGCTTCAATTCCATTGCCGAGTTCATCGTTTCGGTCCGCCTGTACACAGATCAGGCTAGATGGCGAATTGATCCAGCGCCTTGTTCAGGCCGGACAGTTTCTCGTCGACGCTCATATCGAGGCCGGCCGAGGACATCTGGTCGTATCGAGGCGCATCCGTATTGTGATAGAGAATGCCGAGCGGCAGGGCGGTGTCGTCTTCCGCAAGTGCGCGGGCGGCGGCGAGGTCCGACGGATCATGCTCGGCGTTGTTCGGGAACATGCGCTTGACCGAATCGTCGAGCTCAACGCCATTCTCGTGCGTCAATAATTTCATTCGCGCCGGTTCGTCCTGCAAGGCCTTGCCGATCGCCTCGACATAGACCGGGCAGCGCTGGATGATGCGGACGAAGCTGGTCCCTTTGTGCTCGTGCGCCATCCTGATCACCTCGTGACGAAGTGGCGCATTCCAGTCGACGATCTGGGCGACGAACGAAATATTGGTCACGCCGAGGGTTACGGTCAGCGGATTCAGCGGCGGCAGCAATGCGCCGGACGGATGCGTGTTGGTCGGCACATCGAGCGGCGTGGTCGGCGATGTCTGTTTCTTGGTCAGGCCGTAGATGCCGTTGTCGAACACCAACATGGTGAGGTCCATGTTGTAGCGCATTGCATGTATCCAGTGGGCGCAGCCGATCGAGAAGCAGTCACCGTCGCCGGTGGCAACCCAGACGTCGAGGTCGGGACGCCTGGACTTGATGCCGCAGGCGACCGGCAACGCGCGCCCGTGCAGGCCGTGAAAACCGTACGTGTTCATGTAATGCGGCAAGCGGCTCGAGCAGCCGATGCCGGATACAGCCACCGTCATCTCGGGCTTGACCTGGGCATCCCGGCAAACGCGGTGCACGGCAGCCAGGATTCCGTGGTCGCCGCAACCAGTGCACCAACGGGGCTCCGCGCCGCAATAATCTTCCAGTGTGAAATAACGATCCTTGACGTCGAGGGACCAGTCACCTTTCAAGCCGAACATGCTTCTGCTCCTTCAATTCTGTCGATGCGTGCGTCGATGACTTCGCCAATGGTGCGAGGCGACAGGGGGTGACCCGGCACCACGGACCAGCAATCGACGTCCATCAACGTATGCGCGCGTAATACGAGCGCCAGCTGCGAATAGCGACGCGTCTCTGCGTTGATCAGCGGTGCATCGGGATCGTCGCTGTAGTTGAGCTCTATGGTTAGTACCTTCTTGAATCCAGAGAAGATTTCCTTCAGGCCAGGCTCCAGCGGAGACAGGAAGCGGAGATGCAGCGAGGACACCTGCCGGCCCTCTGCCCTCGCCAGGTCCACAGCTTCCTCGATCGCACCCACGGTCGATCCCCAGCTTACGAGCAGCAGGTCCCCGGCAGGATCGCCGTGAATCTCTGGAGGTCTCATTGTCTCGGCCAGCGCCGCCAGCTTGCGGCTGCGCATGTCCATGCCTTCCTGGTTGGAAGCCGTGTCATACGCGATCTTGCTGTCGCGATTGTGCGCGAGGCCGGTGAGGATGTACTCGCCGCCGCGCATGCCTGGAATGGGTCTGTCCGACAGGCCGGTGGTCTCGTCCCAGTCGTAGGGAGATACCTCTTTGTCCCAGGCAGACTGATCAACGGGTGGCGCAAACCATTCTTCGGTGACTGCGGGGCGCTCTATCGGCTGAACGCCGGTGGCGAGATTCGCGTCCGTGAGCATGATCACCGGCGTACGGAATGATTCCGCCAGCTTGCGCGCCAGGATCACGAAGTGGAAGCACTCCGAAATTGTGGACGCGGCCAGCACCACCTTGGGTGAATCTCCCGGCATGCCGTAGAGACACGAGAGCAGGTCTCCCTGTTCCACTTTGGTCGGAAGACCGGTGGACGGGCCACCGCGCTGCACGTCGATAATCACGAGTGGAACCTCGGCCATGACAGCAAGGCCGATCATTTCGGTCTTCAAGGCCATGCCAGGACCTGAGGTGATGGTGCAAGCCGTCTTGCCGGCATAGGATGCGCCGATCGCGAATCCGATCGCGGCGATTTCGTCCTCGGCCTGGTGAACGAAGCCGCCCGTCAGGTGAAAGTCGTCCGCAAGGTAATGGGACGCCGACGTCGCCGGCGTGATCGGATACATTGCAACGAGGTCTATGCCGGCCGCCATAACACCGAGGCCCGCCGCCGTGTTGCCGTTGACGACGATTGCCGACTCAAGACGATCTTCTTCGGCGGAATGGATTTCGAATTCGTAGTCCAGGTTCTCGGCGGCGAACCTGTAACCGGCGTCAAACAGCTCATGGTTCGTGCTGATGACCTTTTCACTCTTGCGCCTGAATGTCTTCGCAATCTCGCCTTTCGCCTTGTCGATATCGCGGTGATAGATCCGGCACAGCATCCCGAGCACGAACATATTCTTGCCCTTGCGCGGGTCCTTGACGATCTTGAGGCACTCTTTCTGTATCGGCAGTTCATGCACGATCAGTCCCTGTTCGCGAAAATCGGCGAGCGCTTCCGCATACTGCTTGCGGATTCTGTCTTCAGGGTCTTCTGACCACATACTCTCGAGGAGCACGACCGTACCCTTCTTGTAGGCTCCGTTCATGATGCGCGAATAGAGGACCTGTTCGTTGAACGCGACGACCATATCGGCTTCGTCGCCCATGTTGGTCACGTATTTCGCACCCATTCGGACGCGAATGCCGCTGGCACCCTGGCGCTCGCGGGCAGGCGGCTGGATCTCGGCAGGGATGATTTCCACGGTCCAGACGCCGTTGCCCATCTTGCCGCTGACAAGTCCCAGGATCTGGCCGCATTTTTGCGCGCCCTCGCCGGAGTCGCTCACGACCTCCACGATATGTTCGTGGATCAACCGGGTGCCGGACTGTTTTTCGAACTCGGCCGCATCGATATCAACCGGCTTCGAGACATGCCGCGCCGGCGAGTCGCTACGCTCTTCCTGCGCCTGCTCGATCCTGGCGCGAAATTCATCGACGACCGCCCAGCGCGATTGCCGGGCTTGCTCCAGGTCATGCGTTTCCAGCGAACGCCTCAGGTCGTAGCCGAGCCTCTCGCGTAAGGTGCGCGGCACGGCAACCTTGACCCACCAGGTTTCGTGCCTTTTGAAGAGGTATTTCGTGTCACTTGCGGTCGCAGCCTTGGTCATGGGTCTTCCTATATCTCGCAAACGTATCCTGGGTTCCAAAAAATGTCGGGAATGGGCTCAAGTGACGCCACCGGCGGGTAACCGATACACAAAGTCCTTTTGTCTTACCTCTGTTTTCAACGGGTTACCTCCTCGATCGAAGGTGCGATACCCGTATTACCTCGCCTGTACCTTACGCTGAATCGCCGCTCCAAAAACTGCCCGGATTCGCTGTGAAACCAACACTCACGGCTGAGTCCGGGCCCATCTCTGCTTGTCACCTGTACCTTCGGAATGTGACCTGAAAGCGGGTGCATGGATATACGGATTAGCCGCAGGCGCATTGCGGCTTTCGACCGGCCCGGACGTCGCTGATCGCCGTGGGCAAGGCAGGGATCGCGACGAGGCGTGCCGCGGGTGTCGGCCCAAGGGCCCGGCTCAATCGAACCGGGCGTTGTGACGTTCAGTAATCGCGCTAGTTGTCGCGCGCCCCCTGGTCGATCCAGGCCTCGACCATGTCGATCTCGGCAGCGGACAGGGGAACCCCGCGACCCTCGGCCCATGACTCTTCATGGTGCGGCGGCATCCGGATCTCGGGCGCGGTTTTGCCGGCGATGACGAGATAGAGCGAGCTGGACATGCTGCTGCCCGGTACGACCACGGGACCCAGCGCGGTGCCTTTCATGACACTCGCGTAATCGGAGACGCTGAAGCCGCTGGCGGTCGTACCCTCGCCGGCGCTCGTATGGCACTCGATGCAACTTCTCTCGAGGATCGGCTGTATGTCCGCAGCAAAGCTGACTTTGTCCCGGTCACACCCGACGAACTGCAGGGTCAGCGCGATGGCGCCCACGCTGTAAGCGATCTGTGCTTTCATAATCGAATCTCCTCTTGCTTACTGGCTCCAAGCAATTTTGCGACCAGGATCAGGGCGCTGCCAACCAGCGCCAGCGCAATAAAGAGTGTAACGGGTTGGCCGTTTGGAAAATCCTCGAGAAACAGTTTGAAACCGACCAGGATCAGGACCGGATAGACCAGCCAGCGTGCTTCCGGCCAGCGCTTGTGGCGACTGGACAGTGCCAGGGTGACGGATGCCGCGGACAGCACTGCGGTGCGCAACGCGGCCAGGACGGCGAGATCGGGCTCTTGACTGCCCGCACTCGCAAGAACAGGCGCCAGGTACTGAACCATGAGACCGCCCACTTCCCAGACCGACAACGCCAGCAGTATCAATTGCGGCAGGCCGGCGAGCGCTCCCCAGCGCTCGGATTTCTGCGCGACCGGGATAAAAAGGCATGCGACCGTCGCCAGGGCAATCAGCAAGTGCCATGCGACCATGGACGGCCATGACCCGGTTGTGCCACCAATCAACGCCTGCAAGCCCGTCTCCAGTATCCCGGAGCCGATGCCGGCGGCAATCAACAGGAACGTGCACTGCAAACTTAAGGCCACCCTGCGGTATCGACCGCTGAACCAGGCGAGAATCAGCGCCATCAGGGACCACACGGCCGCCGCCATGACGCTCGACAACACGAGCGCACTGCCGGCAACGACGAGGCCCAGCCCTAGTGTGGAAAAGAAATAAAAGTTACGTCCCCGGGTCGAGCGCGTTTGGGGTGTAAACGCCAGCGCGTATGCACCGGCGCCGAGGGCCAGGCTGAAGATGCCGACCCGGTCGAGGTCGGCCGCCCCGGCTCGCGCAGCGAGCACCGCTGCCAGGAATGTGACGCCGATTGCGAGGACCCCCTGCACGGCCTCGAAAATACCCACGTCGTCACCGCGAACGTGCGACCGCAGCGTAAAGCTGACCAGGTAGCTGATGAGCAACAGAGTGCCCAGTAGCAGGGGTGTTCGCGGTTCGACCGACCATTGTTCGTTGCTGCTGACGACGGCAAGCAAAACGATGCAGACGTCGGCGCCGACGGCGCCGAGCCATTGCAGCCCCGTCCACTGCCGGAGGTAGACGGCCCACAGGGACCCGACTCCCAGGAGGACAAGAAATACCGCCACCGGAATCGCGCTGTGCGAGGCTCGCAGGACAACGAACGCGGTTGCTATTCCGCCTGCCGTCACCAGCCAGGCCAGGCCCCTCATCTTTCTTGTAAATGCCACCCAGAGCGCCGCCGTGCAGAAGAACAGCAGGG
The DNA here is from genome assembly GCA_945788625.1 of uncultured Woeseiaceae bacterium. Taxonomy (GTDB): domain Bacteria; phylum Pseudomonadota; class Gammaproteobacteria; order Steroidobacterales; family Woeseiaceae; genus UBA1847. The sequence continues at coordinate 66,085 of CALZMQ010000014.1, read as the reverse complement.
CGACGATGCCTTGCGATCCGGACAGTAGCTCGAATCGTGTTATAGCCTCGACAAGTAACGGCAAAGCGAGCAAGACCGACGCGCCGCCGTAAAACAGGGCGCCGACGCGCCCTCTGTCTTCACCGCGTTTGCGGTATGCCATGAACAGCCAGACGAATGCGTAGGACGCACCCAACAAAATGCCGATTGCCGTGGGTACCAGCTGATAGTCGGTAATTGCGCGCAGCAGATACGCGCCGCCGAATATCAGCAATACACGGCCGACCAGGGTTGAGGCGTTGGCAAGGGAGCCGTCGCCCAGGGAAGGCGCAGTAGATTCTTCACTCAGTGGCGCTTCGGCCGGCCCCGCGCCTTCGAGCGCAGCGAGCCGCCTCTCGACTGCGGCGAGACGCGATTCCAGCTCGACGATGCGCTTTTCCATGGCCTATGTGCTTTCAGCATCTCTCCGTAGCGAAGGAACGAACTTGTTGATGATCCAGAAGAATACGAACGGCAGCGCCATGACGGTCAAAGCCCCGAATACGCCTTCCTTGAACGTTTCCACGCTGTGCGGAATAAGCGGAATCTCATAGTGCATGTAACCCGAGAACGACAGCGAAAATGCCTGTCCGCCGATCACCACATTCCAGCGCATCATGAAAACGCCGAACAACACGAGCAAAAGTGCGACGACGGTGCGCCGCAACGTGCGTCCCGGCAGTATCAGGAGCACGAACGGCACCAGGTTGCCCAGCGTGTATTGAAGGACGAAAATATTGACGAAGTCCTTGCCGTACATCACCGAGCGCAGGATGTCCCAGGATTTCATGGCGGTGTAGCCGCGGAATATCAGGTCGAGCAATTCCAGGCTGATTGCGGCAACCAGGAATCCGAGCAGGTAGCGGGTTGCCTTGTTGATGATTTCCTTCTCGGCCCCCTTGATTTCGCCGGCTTCGGCGACACCGCCGCCACGCTTTTGTCTGAACGCCTGCCATTCCATGATGACGATGTACGTCAACATGCAAAGTGCGATACCCGAGACGACGGCGGACATGATGAAAATGACCGGCATCAGCGGAGACATCCACAAAGCGTTTGCTTTGACCGAACCGAAGATGAATCCCGCGTATCCGTGCAGGAAACAAGCTACCGGGATGCCGACTGCCGCCAGGATCGTGGCTGCCTTTTTATCCACCTTTATTGCACTGTCGCTGACATCGTACGCACCGATCGTCAGGACGCGGTAGACAGTGCGCGTGAGGGTGTTCGACAGGCCGGATTTGGTCTTGAGTTCGTGAACCTGCTCTACGAAGTACTTCCTGTAGACGAACCAGATTTCGCTGAGAACGATCAACGCGTAGGCCGTGAATACGATGCCGAAGGCAGCAATGGCAGAAGTGAAATGAGGCGTGAGCAACGGTTCCATGGCCCGCAAGGGCTGCTGCAAGTGCAGCAACAGCGGTATGGCTGCGACGGGCAGCAGGGCCAACGAGAACACAAGCGAAAACTGCGCGATTTCCTTGAGGTCTTTCTGCCCAAAAACGTGGTACAGGGAAGACAGGACGAACGCGCCGGCCACGAGGCCCGTCATATACGGATACATGACTATCTGGATGCTCCAGTATATGAACTCGTTGGGATAAACGAATAGTTCTTTTACGGTCCACTCTACGCCGTGAACAACCATGTCCTCGGTCATCACATCACCTCACGTTGGCATCGAGGCCAAGATAAAAGACATGCGGTTTCGTGCCGTATTCGTCTTTCAGTACCGCGACCCGCTCGGTTGTAATGGTCTTCGTAACCGGGTCGTCGGGATCTTTCAGGTTGGCGATACGCCTTGCACCGAATGAACAACACTCGACACACGCGGGTTGCATGCCGTTGCTGATGCGGTGGTAACAGAAGTTGCACTTGTCGGCGACTTTATGGTCCGGGTGGAAGAAGCGCACGCCGTAGGGGCAAGCCATGATGCAGTAGCCGCAACCGATGCACCAGTCCCTGTCGACAAGGACGACACCGTCGTCGGTCTGGTAGGTGGCGCCGACCGGGCAGACCTGGACGCAGGCGGGGTTATCGCACTGATTGCACAGCTTGGGAACGAAAAACGCTTTGTCGATCTCGTCGGAATCGATCTCTACGTCTCGGATCGTGTCAGTGATGAAGCCATCCCGGCCTCCCATCGGTGAATCGATGTGGGTAGTGCCGTCCTTGGTTACGACATAGCGCTCGACCCAGGTGCGCGTTACCGGCGCGTCGTAGGGTATTTCGTTTTCGTTCTTGCAGGCCTTGACGCAAAGGCCGCAGCCGACACATTTCGTCGTGTCAACCAGGAATGCCCACCGTACTTTCGATTCGGCGATCGCCGCTTTTGCCTCGTCCTGGCTCAGGATGGTGAATGCGCTCAGCGGCAACACAGAAGCCAGCGTGCCACCAACTGTGTCTTTCAGGAACGCCCTGCGGGAACAGGTCATCTCATATCCTCCGTAGGGTCGTGCGGGTTATGGCATCGGGTGCACTTCGAACGTCGCTTGTGCCGCCGGTCGACAATGCTCAGTAGCTCCCCTCGATCGCTGTTCGGGTAGTCGAGCCGGGCATGACAGCGCAGGCACAGTTCCCGGGTGGTATTTAGCGGCAGAAACTCGTTGTCGTCGGGATGGCCGATGGAAGGACCGTGACAGTTTTCGCACTCGACATTTACGTGCGTCGATGCATTCAGCATCTGCACGTTCTCTTCATGACATTCAATGCATGACTCCCTGCCGAGGTATTTGACCGGGAAGTCTTTCCATTCCTGGATGTTGCTGAGCCGATGATAGCCGTAGGTGAAGTTCTTGCCATGCACGCCGAAATCGTCCGGAACTATGAACTGCCGGGACAGCAGTATCAAACCGATCAATCCGATTGCGACCCATAATGGTCGCAAGACGTGCCACTTCATCCCACCTCTCCAAGAGTTGTCTCGGAACTTGAAAGGCTTACGCTTTCGCATGCGGCGGCGCTATATTGAGAACTGATTGTTGCCTTCGCCGCGTACACCAATGCATACGTAGCAATACCGGTATTCACAATACGTAGAATCCGTAGGGGCGGGAGAGCATTGCGCTATCGCGCGACCTGGTCGTCGCAGCGAAGGTACGCAAGACCGCACCGGTAGTCTTTGTCGTCGGGGTGTGTGAGGCACATTATTTCGTTTTCGCGGTACGACAACAAAAAAGCTGGAATGCGAGAACTGTCTTCCTCTGTCGCCGTTGTCTGCGTCAACAAAATACTGCCGTCGCCCAAAACCCCTCGTAGTCTCCTTCGACTACGTCTTTGCGACATTTCGACTTCGTGGCGGTGACAGGCATCTTGAGGTAATCGAGCAACGGCCCCAATTCGTCATCGGAGGCCGGTGTTTTCGAAAAGTTTTCGTCGAGAGTCAAGCCGCGAAATCTCATGGTGTAGTAGGGCATGCGCGTATTCGTGCCGCGCCGTATTCAGATTTCTGGACGTCATACCCGATGCAGGGATGACGATCAGGGTTCTCGAACCTTCTCGCCGTGCGAATCCGACTATCCGGTCAGATCCACCGAGTTGCCTGAGTTCTTTCTTGTCTTTCGCGATGATGACGAGTGTTTTTGGCGCATCTGCAGGAGCACGTACGGAAAGCACTTGCAGCGCGGCCGACCTGAATTCAGCTGCACTGCTGCAGATACGTACTTGTGCGGAATAGCCGGTCGGCGCCGTGCGCGGTAACATGCCCGGGACGGTATGTTGGGGCAGCCGGATACCAAGGGGTAGCAGCATGACGGAAGCAGCGAAACTGAGTCTCCATTCCTCACTGGGTGCGGAACTCTCCGAGGCTGAAACAGGTATTCTGAACGGTCTCATGCGCGTGCAGGAGCTTGCCGATGGCGACTTTCTCATCAACGAAGGCAAGGCCGACGACTCGCTACACGTGATAATGAAAGGCAAGCTCGAGGTGGTTAAACACGCCGGAGCCGACGAATTAGCGAGCCTCGCTGTTCTCAGGGAAGGCGATATGGCGGGCGAACTCAGCTTTATCGACGGCGAGGTACACACGGTCGGTCTGCGGGCGCTGTGCGACACGCGCGTCCTGACGCTGGCGCGAGCCGATTTCGAAAGTGTCGTGGACCAGAATCCGCAACTCGTCTACAAGGTGATGCGCGCGGTCGCACGCTCGGCTCACAAGATCGTGCACCGAATGAACCACGAGGTCATTGAATTGATGAACTACGTGTTCAAGCAGCACGGCCGTTACTGACGCGGCGAGCGTCAGCCCTCCCAGTCTTTCTCGATGTACCTTGCGCTGAGAAGGAACAGCAGCGCCGCAAGGACGTAAAAACTCGTGCCGGCCAGTATGGCGTAACGCAGCGAATCGTCGCCAAGACGCGCTTCCAGGCTATCCGACAGCATGCCGATTGCCATCGTACCCAGACCGATTCCGATCAGGTTGTTGATGAACAGGAATATCGCCGACGCGGTTGCTCTCATGTTCGGTGGCACGATGTGTTGAATGGCCGAAAGGACCGGCCCGAGCCAGACGAGTCCCAGTGCCACCGGAACCAGCATTGCGAAGAACGTGGTCGTCAGGTTTGGCGATAGTATCCCGACCACGTAAAAAGGCACTGTGCCGATAAAGGCGATTGCAGGAATGACGACATATGCTGCGCGCTTTTCTTTACCAAACCGGTCCGCGAGTGAGCCGCCCAGCCAGAGGCCTGCGATCCCGCCGACGAGCAATATCGCGCCGAAAAACAACGATGCATCGAGCAAGCTGATGCCGTAGCTGCGCACCAGGAACGACGGCAGCCAGAAGAACAGGCCGTAGCCCATCATCGACGACGACGCGGCACCGAACGACACGATCCAGAAACTCGGTTTCTTTGCCAGTTTGCCGACGATTGCCCCGATGGCCGGCGCGGGCGAGTCATCGTGGGCGACGTCGTAACGGCCGCGAGGCGGCTCCGCAACGGTCAATTTGAAGATCGGTGCAACCAGCACACCCGCGATGCCGACCGAGTAAAACGCATATCGCCAGTCGATCTTGCTGGCGATGAGCCCGCCAAAGACGATACCTAAAGCGCTCCCGATGGGGATGCCGAAGGAGTAAATACTCAGGGCGCGTGCTCGTTGATGGGGCGGGAAGTAGTCGGAAATCAGGGAGTAAGCCGGTGCGACGCCGCCGGCTTCGCCAACGCCAACGCCGAGGCGCGCGGCGAACAACTGCCAGAAATTCTGTACGGTGCCGCACAATGCAGTCATCGCGCTCCACACTGTCAGTGCGATCGTCATTATCCAGGTGCGGTTGCTGCGATCGGCGAGCATAGCGATCGGAATGCCGAGTGCCGTGTAAAAAAGCGCGAACGCGAGACCGCCCATAAGTCCCAATTGCGTGTCGGTCAGGGCAAGATCGGCTTTGATCGGCACGGCCAGGATCCCGACGATCTGGCGATCGATGAAATTGAACGTGTAAACCACGACGAGCATAAACATGACGTAAGCGCGGTAACCCGCGGAAGTCTCGTTTGGCAGCATGAACGATTCCGGCCGGCAAGATAGAACAGAAACGGGACTGTATCAGGAATGCCCGGAAATGCTGCTACAAAACCCGAAGAGGATTAAGACGGGGATCACAGCGATTCCCGGACAGCACTGCTAGGGTGTCGTGTATGAAGGGTAAGGTCGCCGTTACACTTTTCGCGCTGCCGTTTTTCTCGGTCGGCGTCTGGATGCTGTGGTCCATCGGCAGTTCATTCGCCGACGCCATCGGCATGCAGAACTGGGTGCAGGTCGAAGCCGAGTTGATTCGCGGCGGCTACGACACGAACAGCGGCAGCGACTCTGACACCTACGAGGCGTACGCCGAGTACACCTATACCTGGGGTGGCGAGCGCTACGTCGGCAACCGCGTGTCTTTGAGTGCCGGTGGCGACAACATCGGCGACTACCAGGTGGACGTCGGCCGCCGTTTGCAGACCGCGCTGGCCAGCGGCAGACCGATACTCGTCTACGTCGATCCGCAATCGCCGCAGGAGTCGATCGTGGACCGCGACATACGCTGGGGTCTCGTCGGCTTCAAGTCCATATTTCTCTTCGTCTTTGGCGGTGTAGGCCTCGCACTGCTGGTTTTCGTCTGGCGGGCCGCACCTGAGAAAGACGCCGCGAGCCCCGAGTACCTGCGGTCGCCATGGTTGCTGAACGACGACTGGCAATCGCCGACGATCCGCTCCGGGTCGAGGTCGTCGATGTGGGGCGCCTGGGCGTTTGCGGCATTCTGGAATCTCATCTCGGCAGCGCTGCCATTCATTGTGTATCGGGAGGTGCTGGAGAGGCAAAACTACATCGCGCTGATCGGCCTGCTGTTTCCGCTGGTCGGTATCGGCCTGATTACATGGGCGATTCGACGCACGCTCGAGTGGTGGCGATTCGGCGCAGCACCGGTAACACTCGACCCCTTCCCGGGTTCCATCGGCGGCCACGTCGGCGGCACGATCGACCTCAATGTACCGTACGATCCTGACGCCCGCTTCCAGCTTACACTGAGCAACCTGCACTGCTATGTTTCGGGCAGCGGCAAGAATCGAAGTCGGCGAGAGGATGCCGAATGGCAGGATACGCTAGTTGCCCATGCCGGGCCGGGCGCCGGCGGTACTCGCCTCACGTTTCGTTTCGATGTGCCCGCAGGCCTCGAGGCGTCCGACACCGACCACGATGACAGCTATTACCAGTGGCGCCTGAACCTGCACGCAGACCTCCCGGGTACAGATCTCGATCGCGACTACGACATACCCGTGTACGCCACCGCTACTCAATCGCGTCGCGTTTCGGATCACGCCGTTCGCGAATCACGGGCCGAACAGGACTCGATCGACGATAAGGCGGTTGGCGACATCGTGCGGATAAGCCAGGAAGCGACAGGCAGGCAAATGTTCTACCCGATGGGACGATACGTCGGTCCATCGATCGGTGGCGTGCTCGTCGGCGGCATTTTTGCCGCCGCCGGCTGGTATCTCATCATCGAAGAAGGGCATACCGTTTTCGGCAGCGTTTTCGGCGCAGTTGGTGCGTTGATAGCGCTTGCCTGCCTCTATCTGATGCTAAATTCGCTGCAAGTATCGAAACAGAGTACAGGCGTCATGAGCGTGCGCCGACTGCTGGGCGTGACGATCAGCCGCCGGCAAATGAACCGAAGGGACTTCGTGCGCTTCGAGCGCAAGAGCACGGTGCAGGCGCAGTCCGGCGGCAAGCACACGCTGTTTTATTCCGTCTACGGCGTCGATAGGCAGGGCAACAGGATCGTCCTCGGCGAAGGGTTCAGGGGTGAACGCGAAGCACGAGCCGCGACGCGCCTGATTGCCAGAGAACTCGATCTTCGTGAAACGGCGGACCGCGGTCAGCCGGACACAATTGTTCACAATCTCACGGCATAAAACTCCCTAGACTGGCGATCCTTCAAACTGAAATATCCGCAATAGGCAACCTCGTAGGCGGCAACGGAAGTTTCGACCTTGGCGAGCTGGTCGGCAAGTTCACCGGCTCCGGTGGCGATCTCGCGTCCAAGGCCGGTTCCTGGCTTGGTGACGGCGCCAACGACTCGATTTCACCTGCGCAAATTCAGGATGCTATCGGTGGCGACAAAATCGAAGCTTTCGCATCCAAGCTCGGCATCGGCCGGGACGAGGCGAGCAGCGGACTGTCGCAAATCCTGCCTGAGCTCATCGACAAGGGCAGCCAGGGCGGCAATCTGCTTGATTCAGTGGGTGGCGTGAAAGGCCTCGCCGGAATGGCCTCGAAGTTTCTCAGGTAATTTCCTAGTTCGGGCGGATGACTTTTCCGCCCGTAATCGGCACGACGCCCTGCTGGCGAAGCAGGTTCTCGGCGCGCCTGCTACCCGTCTTGCGCCATACCGCGTAGGTACGCAGCAGATCGACGTCGGTTTCCTGCCGCTCCCTGTCGCGTACCTCATTGAGCACGTCGACGAGGACCTGGAATTTTGCCGCGAGTTCGCTGTAGGTGGCGGCGAAAACATGGCCGCGAAACGTGCCTCGCACCTCATCGGACAGCGAGCCATACGCGCTTCCGCCCATATGTATGTAGTAGTCGACGTCGACAGAGTGCGTTGCAAGGCTGTCGGCAAAGAAGCCCGAAATGAACAGTGCGACATCGCCGATGCGCTGCAGGGTCTGGTTGCGCTCGACCGCGCTCTGCGCGTCGGCCGCATCAGCAAGCATGAGGGCAAGCGGTTTTAGCCCGTAAATATCGCCGTCATCGTCGTACAGTTCTTCTGAACGCGAGAACAGAGTCAGCAGGTTGACGACGTAATGCGTCGCATGAGGTTCGACCTCGACGCCCTGGTCGGAAATGACACCTTCCACTGATGTCCGAAAGTAGTCCAGCAGATTGGGGACTGGAACTACCCGATCGTGGCTGCCTTTCTGGTGCATAGGCCCGGATCCTCGTCGGCGATCAATTCTCCTTTAATGGTATAACGCAATTACAGCGCCGACCCTGTGACCTGATTCACAGTAGCCGACTAAGGGCGCAGTCGTGCAGGATTCGCTGATCAACCTGCTTGCGAAGACTTGGCCGGGCCGTATTCGAGCGCTTCTTTGGGGACCTCGGCATAGTGACTGAAATCCATCGTGAAACTGCCGTCGCCGCCAGTGAGAGATTTTAGCCTTGAGTGATATCCCTGCACTTCTTTGAGCGGCGCCTGCCCCGAGACCACGATACGATTGTCCGGCAGCGTTTCGGTGCCGGATACCATGCCGCGCATCGACGAGAGATCGCCGGTTACGCCGCCGGCGCAATTGCTGGGCACCGTGAACGTGACGTCGACAATGGGTTCCATGACGATCGGCGATGCATTGCTGATCGCATCGAGGAACGCTTTCTTGCCTGCCTGGACGAAGGCGATTTCCTTGGAGTCCACCGAATGATGCTTGCCATCGTAAACGGTCACCTTGATGTCCTGCATGGGGTAGCCGTAGATGGCACCCGCATCCATCACCTGGCGAACGCCTGTTTCGACGGCAGGAATGTACTGGTAAGGGATGGCGCCACCGACTACGGCGCTAGCAAACTCGAATCCCTCGCCTGAGGGCAGCGGCTCGATGCGGAGGTACACTTCGCCAAACTGGCCGGCGCCACCGGTCTGTTTCTTGTGCCGGTGATGTCCCTCCGCGCCCGAAGTAATCGTCTCCCGATAAGCAATCGAGGGCAGTGCCGTGAGGACCTCCAGGCCGTAGCGATCGGAAATCTGCTCCAGCACGGTGCGCAGGTGCAATTCGCCGAGTCCGCGCAGGACGATCTCGTTCAGCGCGGCGTTGTGTTCGACCTGCAAGGACGGATCCTCGGCCTCAACGACGTGCAGTGCGTCCGAGGTCCTCTGCGCGTCATTGTCGTTTGGCGGTTTAATGGCAAGACCGTACATTGGGCGCGGCAAGTCCACGGATTTCAGATGGAAATTGTCCTCGTCATGTGAATCGTGCAGCACGGCATCGTAATGCACTTCATCCACGCGCGGGATGGCACAAATATCGCCTGGCACACCGACGTCTATCTTGCTGTGAGTGCTGCCGTTGATTTTCAACAGCTGGTTGACCTTGATGGGTTTGCGGGCATCGCCCACGAATAGCTGGTTTCCGGGACGGATCGTGCCCTGGTGAATTCTGAAAGTACCCAACCGGCCTTTGAACGTGTCGATGTTCACCATGAATACGTGAGCGATGGCATGCGCGTCGGGGTTGGGCGAAATGACGACTTCCTCGGCGTCGGCTCCCTCTCCCTTGAGAAACGTCGGCGGGTTGCCTTCCTGCGGGTTCGGCATGAGCCGCTCGAACACCTGCAATAGCTGGCGAACTCCGGCGCCGGTTTTCGCGGAGGTGAAGCAAATCGGTATCAGGTGGCCTTCGCGCAATGCCTTTTCAAAAGGATCGTGCAGTTGCTCAGGCGCCAGCTCGTCGCCCTGCTCGAGATAGATCTCCATCAGGTCTTCGTCGACCTCGACAACCTGGTCGACGATCTGCGTATGTGCCGACTTGACGTCCGAGAACATGGTGTCGTCGCCCTCGGGCTGGAAGAAGCAGTCGACGACGCTCTCGCCGTCGGCGCCGGGCAGGTTGATCGGCAGGCACTCAGTGCCGAACGTGGTGCGGATGTCATCCATCAGGACCGCGAGGTCCAGCTCATCGGCATCGATCTTGTTCACGATGATCATTCGACAAAGCCGTTGCTTTTCCGCCGCGTCCATTACGCGCTTGCAGGTCCTGTCGATGCCGCTCTGGGCGTTAATCACTACGGCCGCGGTTTCGGCGGCGGGTAATACGGACAATGCGCGGCCATAAAAATCGCGGTATCCCGGTGTGTCGATCAGGTTGACATGGATGCCGCCATGGTCGAGATGACAGACGGCCGAGAATTGCGAGTGGCCGAGTTCTTTTTCGCGCTTGGTGAAATCGGAAACGGTGTCGCCGCGGTCGACCGAGCCGCAGGTCTTGATGGCGCCGCCTGCGTGCAGCAATGCTTCTGCGAGCTGTGTCTTGCCGGCGTCACTCGGCCCAACCAGGCACACGTTGCGGATGTCACTCGAACCATAAGCCATTTTGAAATTCCTTTACGCCAATTCAGTGCTGTTGATTATGTCTGTGCCCGAGACAGATACTATACGGTTATACCGCAACCGGACTTAGCCTGCGTAGCCGATTGATTTCAGGACAATTTTGATCTCGTCGAGAACGGCCGGGTCTTCGATCGTTGCCGGTATCCGGTGCTTCTCGCTGTCGGCGATTTGTCTCATTGTACTACGCAAAATCTTGCCTGAGCGTGTTTTCGGCAGCCGCGCGACGACAACGGCCGTCTTGAAAACGGCGACGGGGCCTATACGCTCGCGAACCATCCGCACGGTCTCGGCTGCGATTTCGTCGCTGTCTCTTTCGACACCGGCCTTCAATACCAGGAATCCGAGTGGTAACTGTCCCTTCAGAGCGTCGGCCGCTCCGATGACGGCACATTCGGCGACGTCGCCATGCGCTGCCAGCACTTCTTCAATCGCGCCGGTCGAAAGGCGATGTCCGGCGACGTTGATGACGTCGTCCGTACGCGACATAACGTAGATGTAGCCATCTTCATCGATGTAGCCCGCGTCCCCAGTCTCGTAGTAGCCGGAAAATGTATCGAGGTAAGAGCGTCGAAAACGATCCTCTGCCTGCCACAATCCTGTCAGGCTCCCGGGCGGCAGCGGCAAGCGGCAGGCTATCGCGCCAACGTCTCCGGCACGCACGTCATTGCCATTGTTGTCGAGCGCTCGTACATCCCAGCCCGGGGCGGCGGGCCCGACCGAGCCCGCTTTCACGGGCAGTGCCTCGATGCCGAGGCAGTTGGAAGCGATGGCCCAGCCGGTCTCGGTCTGCCACCAGTGGTCGATAACCGGAATTCCCAGTTTTTGCTCTGCCCAGTGCAGCGTGTCGGGGTCACAGCGCTCGCCGGCGAGGAACAGCGACCGCAGCCCGGACAAATCGTAGTGCGAGATGAGTTCGCCGTCAGGGTCTTGTTGCCGAATTGCGCGAAAAGCCGTTGGTGCCGTGAACATGCAGGCGACCTGGTGTTCGGCGGCAACGCGCCAGAACGCGCCCGCATCCGGTGTGCCGACTGGCTTACCTTCGAACAACACCGTTGTGTTGCCGTGCAGCAGCGGGCCGTAAATGATGTAGGAGTGGCCGACGACCCAACCGATATCCGAGGCGGCCCAGTAGACTTCGCCGGGCTCCACGTTGTAGATGTTTTGCATCGACCAGTGCAACGCGACGGCATGGCCGCCGTTGTCGCGCACGATGCCCTTGGGCTGACCGGTCGTTCCCGACGTGTACAAGAGATACAACGGGTCCGTCGCGTCGACGATGACGCAATCGTGACTCGTTGCGCTTGCAATCGCGTCGTTCCAGTCGATATCGCGGCCCGGGACGAGATTCGCTTGCACCTGTGGACGCTGCAAGACGATGCAGTGTCGTGGTTTGTGATTCGCCAATTCGATGGCCTGGTCGAGCAACGGCTTGTATTCGACGAGCCTGGCCGGTTCTATGCCACAGGACGCCGAAACGATAATAGCCGGCGAGGCATCGTCGATGCGTGTCGCGAGTTCGTTAGCTGCAAACCCGCCGAAAACCACCGAGTGCACGGCCCCGAGCCGGGCGCAGGCCAGCACTGCTACGATCGCCTCCGGGATCATCGGCATGTACACGATGACCCGGTCGCCTTTGCCCACGCCGTGGCACGCGAGCGCGCCGGCGAACAGTGCCACTTCGTCGCGCAACGCCGAATAAGTGATCGATCGCTGCGAGTCCGTCAACGGGCTGTCATGGATGATCGCGAGCTGTTCGCCGCGACCACCGTCTGCATGACGATCAAGCGCGTTGTAGCAAGTGTTCAGCCGGCCGCCGGCGAACCAGCGATAGAAAGGCCGGTCCGAGTCATCCAGGACACGATTCCAGCGCGTGTCCCAGTCGATGCCCTCGGCCGCGGCAGCCCAGAATTTCTCCGGGTCTCGAATGGAAGCTGCATATTTTTGCGAATAGTTTTTCATTGCCGATCAACTTTGTATGTAGCCGAGAATCATAATTGAACCGGGCTGTTCAAGCAGTCGTATTCTAGCGACTTTGGCGGAAAATCGGCTGTGCTAGAATAATTCCCGCACAGGCGGTCGTATCTCGCAGCGAAAATACAAAAAAGCGACTTTCAGCCATCGGGATGGAGGACATGCAATGCGATTTGTCTCCTTGTTATTGGTGTTTCTTTCAACTACTGCTATCGCCCAGGCGCCGGTATCCGCCGAACTGATCAGCGATCCGTTCGTCGAGTCGTACCAGCCCGAAGTTTCGGTGAGCGGCAACGTCATCGTCGGTGTAATGACCATGGCCGCTGCCGGCGCCATGCTGAAGGACGAGATCTCGGTTCATTCAGTGGCGCATGCGGGCAGCGACGAAGTCTGTCTCAGGGTCGCTTCGAGGGACGGCATCTATACGTCGAAGAATATTTACTCCGTGCCGGGCGAAACGACCGGCCCGGTCAGGTTGCCGTATCGTTCGAGCTTGACCGACGTCGTCGAAAAATACGGTGACGATGAGATCGCGATCGCGGCGACAGTCGGTAACTGCGATTCCGGCAGCGCTGAGTATTTTCTTTTGTCTGCGACGAGCGAGTCGGCACCTTCGGACCTTGTCATCTACCTGAATTCTTTTGGCGCTACAGACGTTTACTACCAGGTGGACTCCGACATCGAAGACTGCGAGTACATCTCCGAGGGTCGCCGCACGACTTATGACTTCATTTGTCGGCTGGATTCGATCGCCGCGGGCGAAGCATTACCGGTTACGATAATTCGCGAGCGATTCGGGCGCGAACAACCGTCTGTCGAGATTACGATCGTCGGTAGCACCGAATGAAAGAATCTGACGCGGACACGCCGGCGGACGGTGCCGGAACGCCGCCGGACGCCGCCGCCACATCCACGGACGAAGCCGGCGCGCCGACGGACGACACCGCCACGCCGGCAGACGATGCTGCCGCACCAACGGATGAAGCCGCAGCGCCGACGGACGACGCTGCCTCCCCAATATCGCCGTGGAAAGTCGGCGTTGCCGTCATGATGGCCGGCATCGTGGCGTTCATCGGATTCATACTCCTGCGCCTGGCACTTCCTGCAAGCTGGGAATTCACGATTGAGGCAACTACCGAGATTGCGGAGGTCGATCTAAGGCCGAGGGCAGAGGTCCGCTGGCAGGTCGACGGCGCCATTATTTGTGCCCGAAAGGCCCTCGAATTACCCGAGTCGTATCGTCTGGATGGTGACACCAGCCCCTGCGCTGGCCGCGTCTGGCGCGCCTGGCGGGTTCCTGATCCCGAGCAGGTTCTCAGGTTGGACGGCGGCGCTACTGCCACCATGCAATTGCGACCGGAGGGCGGTCTCGCTATGTCCCTGCGAAGCGCCGGCGACAGTCCGCTTGGCGACTTGTCCGTGGTCGGTGTCGTCGACCCGATCGACATCGGCTCTGCCGTAAACCTGATCTGGACCACGATTCCCGAGCAGTCCCTGACGCTGCCATTTTCGGGTGCGACGACGCTCGGGCGCGCGGTGAATTGGTCCGGCACCCGAATTCTTCGGGGCGGAAACGTGGTCGTTTATACGGCGGACGAATCAGCCGACAAGCGAACGATGGTGGATGAAGCCACGCTGATGCTCGGAGACCAGGTGCGCCTGGACGAACCCGAGCCCGAGGAGGCGTGGCCCAAGGGTTTCGTCAGAGTATCCGGCGGCGATGCCGCGATGCAGGTCGTGGCCTTCGGTCGATCCGGCAGCCTACGGATCGAGCGTTTCGGGGAGAGCGGTTATGATTTCAAGCCGAACGCAATTCGCAAACTCGCGGCGGATCCTGTGATCGCGTTCTGGGGATCGGTGCTGGCGGCTTACATGACACTGATTCTCAGCCTGCAACCGTTCGTCGGTGGCGCCGATGACGCCACTGATGCCGGCCCGGCGACAGACCTGCTGAAGCGTTTCAATCGCTGGCTCAGAGCGAAACCGCGCAAATGAGCCACCGCATACTCATCGTTATGCTTTTCGTATTCGCAAGCCTGCTGCCGGCCGGGCCGGCGCTGGCGCAGCAATCATTGGTGCGCTCTTACGAAAATGCGGCACTCGAAATCGGCCAGGCGTATTTGGCACATTACGGGTCTCGTTGCCTGGCGGTCCTGCCGACCCATGTGGCGGACGAGGCCGGCGACATCGCCGCGTTTCTCCGCGAGGGCAGGGAGCCATTGCTCGGCGAGTCCGTGTCGATCGAAAACCTCGGGGACGATGTTTCGGTCGCCGATCTTTCCGGCGGCATCACGTCGGACTGCGGGTACAGCACGATGGCAGTGAGTCGCGCGGTTAGCAGCCGCATCAAGGCCAATGCACTCGCGAGCGTGCGATCGGTCAATGGCGACGGAAGCATCGCACAGCTGTCCGTAACGATCATCGACGATGACGGTGAGCGATTCCTGCGTGTGCAGCCGACCAACGATATCAATCAGCTGCGCAAGGGGCAGAGCGGCAGCCTGCTAATGTCAGGCGATACGCCGATTGGCATGCTGTTATCGGTCGATGCGCGTTTCGGCGTGGGCAAGGTCATTCGGCTGGACGCCATGTTCGACAAGATCGATCGTTTCGTCAGCGGTGGCTCCGCGGCGCCGGTATCGGCATTGGCATCCGGTCGAGCGCCGACGACTGCTGCGCCAAGGACCGATGCTGGCGGCGCCATCACGAGTTGGTCTGCACTGCCTGTCGATGCAGCGCATCGTGCCGGAAATCTCGTTGCGGATGACGAGTCACCCGCATGGATAGCGAATGTAGAGCGGTGGCCGGTCGATATCGAAATGGACCTCTCGGGGGATCGTGTTGCGATCGCGGGAGTCGAACTCGACGGCCGAATAGTCCCGGACACCGGCTCATTACCGGCCACTGTGGAACTCATGATCAGTAGCACCGAATCCGGCCGTCGCTGGCGTAGCGTATTCGGTGGGGATGTTGTATTCGTGGACGGCGCCGCCAGGATTTCGATTGCGCCAAGTTGGGCCCGACACATCCGGCTGGTCGTCCGAAGTGCCGCCAACGGCGGCGACACCGTTGCGCTCGGCCGCCTGCGCGTGATCGCCGCCGATTAGCGTATCTTCGCCGTGGCGATGAACCCGCCGTAGCCGCCCTTGTAAAGCATAACCGGCCCTTTGATCGTGGTCTCATCGACCAATGACAGAGTACCTGTGTCGTAGCTGTATTTGAACGTTATCTCCAGTCCGCTGACTTGCCCCTTGTAGCTGGAATAGATTTTGAAGATGCCAGTTTTCCTGTCCGTTTCGATAATGGGAATTTCATACGAACTGCCCTGCGCGTCGAGGATTTTTTGCGCTCCTTCCTGAATGTTCGCGGGTTGGCTCTTGTCTATCTCGAGTGACATGACGATTCGGTTCAGGCTCAGTATCGATTCCTTGAACGCCATCGCCTGCATCAGTGAATCCGCGCTCGCGAGGCCGGTGTCGATCGCGATCTGGCGCATCGCTTCGTCGCCACTGTTCACCATTATGTCGAAGCTCGCCAGGCGCATATTCTGGTCGGGCCCGTTGAGAACCGCTTTCAGTTGTTCCATCTCGCGCGCCCGCGCACGGGCTTCTTCCAGCATTTCCGCAGCGCTCTTTTGTGCGACGGCGACGTTACCGGCGGCGAACGGACTCAGTACGATGCACGCCGCGGTGAGTAAGACAATGCGTCTGTTCATGAATGTCTCCGTTAGGCGAAGCTTGCAATCCTACACCGGCTAGCGGATTCGCGTCCAACTGCTATATATATAGGTGTAGGGCCTCGGACCTCGAGGCCCTGAGCATTGGGGTAATGCCATGAACAAGAGCATTATAGTTGCTTTCCTGCTGCCTCTGACGTTTCTGGCGGGCAGTGTCCTTGCACAGGATCAGGGCTCGCAGAGCTCGTATGCGTATGCGACGTATTTCGTGTGTTCCCCGGATGGCGAATCACGTGCGGACGAGATCATAAACTCGAGCTTCAAGCCGCATTACGATGCCGCCGTAGAGCACGGTGACATTCTGTCGTGGACATGGATGCAACACTTCGTCGGTGGCGAATGGCGCCGCGTGCTGGTGATCATTGCAGCCGATATCGATTCGCTGCTTGACGCATCCGGGGCACTTGGGGAGATCATCAGCGACCAGACTCCGGAAGCGGGACGGGCGTTCTCGGGGATCTGTTCGTCGCACGAAGATTACATCTGGCAGACGGTCGAAGGCGTCGGTAGCGCAGCCGTCACGGTGCCGCGGGGCGCAGCGGGATTCACGGTTTATATGAAATGTGACCTCAACCGCGAAGAGCAGGCAGACGAGTTATTCGCCAGCGTCGTAGGACCGGTCTTCGACCGGCACGTCGGTGAGGGAGAACTGACCTCGTGGAACTGGCTGAAACAGCACGTGGGCGGCAAGTGGCGGCGCATCCTGATCCTGGGTGCCGCTGATCACAAGACGCTGATGGCGACCCGCGAGGCCATTCACGCCGATTTCTCGGAGCGCAAAGTCGATCGTGCGGTCAAGCAGATCAACGAGATCTGCGGCGAGCACCAGGACTATATGTGGGACATACTCGTGCAGACGCCCTGAGCGCCGGCGGTTCAAAAGCGCCGTTTCGTTTCCAACAGGAACTGAACCGAGTCTATCGAGTCGTCGCCGCCGAGCGGAAACGCGATGTCGATATGGACCAACTTGCCGGTGCTGAGGCGCGGGGACGAAAGGCGCAGTCCGAATCCGACATCGCTGAGCCAGCCGAAGCGCCTGCCTCCGAGCGGGTCTGGTCCCCATACTCGGCCCGCATCCGCGAATACGGCGCCCCCGACGCGAAACAGCCGAAACGGATACCAGTTGGTGAAGTAGCGCTGCTCGATGGTTAAGAGCAGCTTCGATTCGCCGTTCTGGTAGCGTAACGGGTAGCCCCGCAGCCCGCTGTCGCCGCCGATCTGGACGGGCGTGTCGAGATCCAGTGCATGGCCCCGGGTTGCACTCAGCGTGGCGAAAAACAGGCGCTTCGCGGACTGCGTTCGGTAGTAGCGGGCATCGATGGTCAGCAATGCATTTTTCGCATGGCCGGACTCCAGGCGCCCGTTCGCGTAGACGGAGAGCAGCAATGCGTTCTCCTGCAGCGATCCGAAACCGCGGCTGGCGCTTGCCGTGTAAATCAACGCATCGCGATCGGCGCCGAGTGACTCGTCAGACCAGCCGAGCGTGCCGGAGAACCGCGAACCGAGGTAAAAGTCCTCGGTCATGCCGATCTGGTCGCGGTTTCTCGCGACCTCGAACTGGTCTTCCACGATCTCGAGTCCCAGGAACGGGTAAACGAGCTTACGGTCGTCTGGCACCGCCATTGGCAATGTCGGGTTCTGCACGGCGGAAAAGTCGTTGTCGTCGATAACGACACCAGCGGTCCACCGCCTGGCCTTGCCGTTATGCAGGCCTTTCGACCAGCCGCCGAATAACGACAGGTACTCTCTCTCATGCCGGTACTCCGCCGCTTCCTCACCCAGCGCGTAGAGGGCACTGCGGCGGTCGTCCTGCAATGCCTGCCCGCCCGCCGACCAGCGTGTATCGAGTGCGTAGAACGGTCGTACGGCCGCGATAATATTGGATTTGCCGTCCGAGTTGTCGGCAAATTTCGCAAACACCGAGACCCAGCTACTGCCGAGATGCCGGTCGGCGAACAGGAGGCTGCTCGAGGTGCGATCGACGGTGTCCGAGCGCGACAATCGTAATATCTGCCCCCGCCCCAACAGGTTGGTGTCCTCGATGCCGAACCTGGTCCGGTTCTCACCGCCGCTGCGCGAAATCGACAGGTCGGGACTAAGCGTCCAGGTGTCGCGGGTCCGGACCACGAGATCGACGACACCGTCCTCGTAGCGAATGGGCTCTATCGAGGCGTCGAACAGGTAGCCGTTCTCGCGCAGGATTCGTTCGGACTCATCGGCCAGGCGCGTCGAGTAGGCATCACCGCTTTTCAATAGCAATTGTTTGCGAATAACACGGTCTTTGGTGACCACATGCAGGCGATTGGCGAAGCGATAGAGCCACTTGTCTTCTTGCGGGTCGGACAGGTCGAAGATATTCGACTTTTCGAGCGTGATTTTGCCGACGCGGGCCCCGTCTCGCTCGAGCGCGCGGCCATCCGGCACTTCGCTGGCCAGGGCGGCGATCGGGAGCGCCGTTGCCAGCAACACTGTGAACAGAGTATTAATACACCCTGAGCGTACACCATCGGGTATCGCCGGCGTATGAAAATGCTCAGGTTTTTATTCGATCGGCCGATACGCACTGAGTAATTCTCACGGGTCCGACCATGCTGAACCAGGCGACACATTTGCAACTCACTCCCGGTCTCTTCCGGGGTCCTGTGGCGACAACGGACGAGTCGCGGGCTTTCGACAGGGAATTCCGGCAGTACTACGTCGAACGGGCATTGCCGGTGACGCGCGTGGCGCTGGCGCTCCTGTTCGTGTTCTATTTCGTCGTCGGCGCGCTGGATGCCGCGCTGATGCCGTTGGCGTTCGTCGAGAATGCTATGCCGGTGCGCATTTTCGCAATGGTCATACCCCCGGCTGCGGCGCTGGGCGGCACGTTTCTGTTTCGGAAACGGCCTTGGTTGCCTTACCTCATCGCTGCAGTTGTATTTGTCGTCGGCCTGTCGGCAGTCCTGGTTGGCGTCATCGCGACACGGACCGGCGCTGAAATGGAGTTCTGGGCCGTGACCTATACGACGTTCAATGCCTACCTGGTGCTGGGGCTCACCCTGCGGCAAAGCGCCGTGGTCGGCTGGTTGATCTTCTTTGCCTACCTGGCTGTCGGAATCGCGCAAGGCGCGCCGCTTGCGGCCCTCACGTACGGAGGCCTGGTACTCGGCTTTGCGAACCTCGCAGGCACCTACGTGAGCTATTTACTCGAGCGTAACGCAAGGCAGATTTTCGACAACAAGCGCGAATTGATTCGCCTGGCGCGCACGGACGACCTGACGGGCCTCTTCAATCGCAGGACTTTCGACGAGCATCTGCGCAAGGTATGGAAACAGGCGCGGCGGGACAAGACACGAATCGCCGTCATCGTCGCGGATATCGACCATTTCAAACTCTACAACGATTGCTACGGCCATCAGAAAGGTGACGAATGCATCAAGGATGTGGCCGACGTGCTGGCTAACAGCGTGGATCGACCGTTGGACCTCGTGGCCCGCTACGGCGGCGAGGAATTCGTTATCGTTCTGTACGACCCCACCGAGAGCTTTCTCGAGTCGTTCGTGCGAAGCCTCTGCAAGAAAGTCGTCGATCTGGACATCGACCACAAAGCCGCGGAAGACGTTGCGACTCTCACACTGAGCATCGGCGCTGCAATTACCGACGCGTCCGGCAGTGTGACGGGCGAGCAGTTGATCCGCCAGGCGGACGACGCTCTCTACGAAGCCAAGAGCCAGGGCCGCAACCAGGCAATCGTGTACAAAACCGAATGGGGTCAGCAGACGACTGCGAACCTGGCGGCGGTGTTGTTGTAGTAGAACCCCGCCACAGTATGCTTCGACTCGGTCGGTGTTCGTGAATACAATGCAGCTCAATGAGTGTCTCAACGCAAGTGGGCAAGCAGGCGAGCGACAGGCTGCTCTTGATCTGCATCTTGACCGTCCTGGTAGCCGGTTTTCTTGTGTCGGAAATCCAGACGTCCTTCGGCGACGTCCAGGTGCGGGATTTCAAGATCCCGACACAAAACGGGCAATGGGTGGTCGGTGACCTGTTCAAGCCGAAGAGTGCGACGAGTGACAACCCGGCGCCGCTGATTGTCGTCGTTCCCGGTTTTCAACGCTCCAAGGAATCGCTGTCCAACATCGCCATTGAACTCGCGCGACGTGGATTCGTCGCGATGAGCATCGATCCGTACGCGCAGGGCGGCTCGAGTGCGTCGCTCAGCAGGCGCGCGGCCACCACGGAGGGCTACGGGATGTTCGCCGTGGTCGACTATGCAGCGAGTTCGACCAACCTCAATTACATCGATCGAAGTCGAATTGGAGCGACCGGTCATTCCGCGGGCGGCAACGCCGCCATTCGCGGCGCGAACTATTTCGGCAAAGAGGCGCAACGCACTGGGCTGCCGAGCAAGCTCCATTCCGTGTACGTATCCGGTTATGTCCTGACCCTCACGGACGAGGTGCTGAAGGACGTGCGTTCCAACGTAGGCGCGAGCTACGCCCTCTATGATGAAGGTGCGTACCGCAACGAACTGAGAAATGGCGATATGCGTGTCGCACCGGAAGCACTGCGGTTGATCAATAGCGGCCGAGAGGACGGCGCCGTGCAGGTGAACGAAGTCGAGATCGGCAGGTACTACGGCGACAGTGAACAACGCACGTTGCGGCTCATGCACAACGAGAGGGTCCTGCATCCTTTCCAGCCCTACAATGCAGAGGCGACGGCGAACCAGATCGAGTACTTCGAACGCGTATTCGGATTCGAGTCAGGGATCGACAGCTACGACCAGGTCTGGAAGTGGAAGGAAATCTTGAGCGTCGTATCGCTGACTGCGGCTTTGATTGCCGTCATTCCCTTCGGCAGGCTGCTATTGGAGACACCGTGGTTTCGCCCGCTGGTGCAGCCGCTTCCCAGGCCATTGCCGCGCCCGCAGGGCAGGGGCAGGGTGCTGTTCTGGACGACATTCGTCGTGGGCGCGCTGATCGCCTGCTTCACCTACATCCCCATGGCCGAACTGTCACAAAAACTGTTCGTTGCGGCGTCCAGGCGCGAGTTAACCTGGTTCTTTCCGCAGCGCATGAACAACGCCGTCATGTTGTGGGCGGTCCTGAACGGCACGGTCGGCTTCGCCATGTTCTGGCTGAGCTATCGGTACTTCGGCCGGAAACACGGCGTGTTGCCGGACATGTGGGGCGCGAAGATCAGCCCTGTGTTGCTTGCAAGGACCTTTTTGCTCGCCTGCACGCTGTTCGTCGCTTATTTCCTACTGCTCGCCGCCGTGTATTACTTCTTTCACGTCGATTACCGCTTCCTGTTCATGGGCGTACGGGTGTTCCAGCCCGCACTGCTCATTCTGCTGCTAATGTATGCGCCGTTCTTTTTCGTCTTCTTCCTGTCGAATTCCCTGCGCGTCAACGGTGCAATGCGCATCGAAGGACAGGCGGAGTGGCGCAGCATGCTGCTGGCCGGCGTTGCCAATTCACTCGGCCTGCTCCTGATTGTCGTCGTCCAGTACACCACGTTAGCGGCGACAGGAACCGTGTACTGGACCGATGGCTGGCTGTACGTGAATCTGTTGTTTGCCGTCGTCCCGATGATGTTCGTCCTGCCCTATTTCAATCGCTATTTCTTCCGCATGACCGGATCGATTTACCTGGGCCCGATGATTGCCTGCCTCATATTTGTCATGGTCCTCATCACCAATACCGTGATCTACCTGCCGCTGGAATGAGAATAGCGTCTCGCCGCGCGACCCGCGTGGGAGCCGCTCCTACGCCGCCGTGGCGTGCACCAAAAAAAGGCGCCCGCAGAGCGGGCGCCAGGAGGTGTCGATAACGATTGGGGGGGCAATGCTAGGGTCGAGCACCTCCAAGAACCGGATCGTCGCTCCAGCCCAGAGCAACCCAGTCGATCTGGCCACTGATGTGGCAATCGCCGCAGTTGCCGTCCATGCCGTAGGCCATTTCTTTCGGCGCTACTTCGTGATTTACGGACAGGAACATTTCCGTTGCAACAAACTCAAACGACCCGGAGTATGGCTGGCCGGTCACGTCCGCGCCGTCCTGCAGGGCGAGATTCCAGTCGAATGCACCCCAATAGGGATTCGCGCCACCGGCAGTGCCGAACAGGTGCGGCACGAGAATCGTATTGTTGACTGCGTCAGCCGGCTGGTTGCCGATCATCTTCTTGAACGGATAGATCATCGCATTCGGGTCCGTGAAATCGCCGACGGGTTCCGCCAGCACCGCGGGCAGAGTCGTGTATTGATCGTTGTCTTCGATCAGGAATTTCTCCCATTTACCGTTGAAGAAGCGCAGCTCGGGCCGAACGTCGTTCGCCCAGACGAAGGTGCCTTTCTTCTTGTCGTAGGTCGGGCGTCCCGTTGCGGGATCGACCGGAATCGGGCTGATGTCCTGACCAGCGTCTTGCCAATACCATTCGACCTTGGTCGAGGTGTTACGAGCGAACGTCGGGATGTGGCAGACCTGGCAAGCCAGCGTATCGTGCGCGCCGACGATGTTTTCTACCGTCGTGCCGACGTGAATGTTGAAACGGTCGCCATGGCAATCGTCACATTGCTTCATCACGCCTTCATCGACGGAGTGATACGGCATGCCGCCGATTCCGTGAGACAGCATGTTGCCGTCGTTGTCGCGTTCGACCTGGTGGCAGGCCACGCATTCGAAGTCGGCGCCGTCAGTGCCCATGTGCACGTCGAAGTCACGCGTCGTGTTGGCGAGCGACATCGAAATATCACCATGCTTGACGTTGTCGCCGCCGCCTGCCTTGGCATGGCAGTCGATGCAGTTATCGATGGTCGGAACGCCTGAATTTCGTGCGACGCTCTGTGCCACGAGTTGCAGGTCGACTCCGGGTTCGGGCAGACCGGCCGTTGTTTTCGCTTTCGCGTAAGTGTTGGTCTGGTCGTGGCAAACGAGGCAATCAACATTGTCGGGGTTACCGAAATCGTAGCCTGCGTCTTTATAGTCGTAGCCGATATGGCATTGCGTACAACGGCCCTCGTTCGTCGGTATCGCTATGCAAAAGTTGTTGAGGATGTCTGTCTTGCCATGGATGCCGGCCTCGAAACCCTCGATATTCGAAGCCACGCCTTCCCACTTGAAGTGACCGGTCGTCAGCAGGTCGTCACCGATCTTGCCGTGACAGTCCATGCAGGATTGCGTGCCTTCGTAGGTATGCTCGACGAAATAGCCCACGTGCAGCTGCTCTACCGCGTAGGCGCCGCTTGCGAAGGCGTTGCAGTCGAGCACGTCCACGACGCCGTCACCGTTGATATCCTCACCGGGCAGGTCGGGTACGCCATTCTGATTGAGGTCCCAGCAGCTGATGCCGTCGGAGCCATCCGTGCCGTCCAGCCCGGCAGCACCGACCGCGCCGGCGAGACCGTCATCCCCCTCGCAACCGTACAGTCCAAGACTGACCACGAAGGCGAGCAGGATTGTGAATGGAGGGGAATAGCCTTGTCTGAAGCGGTTCATGATGGTGTCTCCCAACGAGAGTGAATAAAACGGGAGGCGGGCGGGTTCAGGAGTAGAACAGGCCCGCTGGAAACCAGGGCTGGCGCAATTCTGACTATGGCGCGGACGCGCGCGATGCCAATCATTTCCGGACGATCGGGTTGCAGACCAACGAGAGCAGAATGCCTAGTATTAGAACATTCTAATTTACTGATGCAGTATTTTGCCGCGGTTCGCGAGAATCTCAATACGGTTTGCCGGAAGTCCGGTAAGGAGTTTTACGTATTGGCCGGATCGCGCCGCGCCATTGATTAACGCGGGGTTTTCCCCCATCGTTGCGACGATGAAAAGTGACACCCGGAATCGAATTCTCGTGGCGAGTCTGCTGCTGTTCAACGAGAACGGTGAGCCGAACACGACAACCAACGAAATTGCCGATGAAGTCGACATCAGCCCGGGCAACCTGCATTACCATTTCCGCAAGAAGACGGATATCGTCACGGCCTTGCTGGCTGAATTCCAGGCGGACGCGAGGAGGTTGTTGCAGCCGCCGGATGCAGAGCAGACGTCATTGGACGACTTCTGGATATTTCTGCACCTGCTGCTGGAAACCACGGCGGCCTATCGCTTCCTGCTACGGGACATGGAATCCCTGTCTGTGGCGTACCCGAAGGTCGGAAATTCGCTGAAGCACTTCGCCCGCGGACTGACGGCCATGTTCGAGCTGCGACTGCGCGCGCTCGCGGCCTCGGGCGTACTGCAAATCGGCGACGACGAAACACGCATCGTCAGCCGCAATCTCGCGGTGATTGCTCTTTTTTCGGAGCGGTTCGATGCGCTGGTCGACGCTTCAGCGACAGCTGACGATTCCGCGTTGCGAATTGCCGGCCTCGTATTGAACGTGCTGAAACCGTATGTGGCCGGGGCATCGGCGTCACACCTCGCTGAGCTTGCCGCACATTACAAGTTGTAAAAAATCTCGCTATGACTCGGGCGGATCGAGCTTGCTCGGGCTTTGTGTAACTGGCGCGAGTGGCGTATCTTCGGGGTACAAAGTGTTTCACTCGCAATACAAAAAAATGCGCTACACGGAGGCATCCTCATGTCTGATCAGAACACCGTCGAAAGAGTCTCCCGCCGAATTCTGAAGCCACTTGTGTTGCTCGCGTCCGGTGTCATTTTGCTCACTGGCTGTGCGGCGACCCAAACGGCCAGCCAGATCGATCAGCTGGAGTCCGTCGTGGAGAATCCGCGGATTCTGCTGATGCCACCCGACATCAAGTACTACCTGCTTACCGCCAGTGGTGTGTCGGAACCGCACCGGGAGTGGACCGAGGCAGCGCAGCAGAACTTCACGGTTGCGTTACAAGAGCATGCGGATTCGATAGGGACGGATCTGACCATGATCGACGGTGCCGCATCGCTGAGCAAGGAGGAGGACAGATATCGCAAGCTTCACGCTGCAGTCGGCATGACTCTGCAGCAGAATCACTTCGGCGCGTGGGGCCTGCCGAGCAAGGAACTGCCTGACAATCAACGAAAATTCGACTGGTCCCTCGGCCCCGGGGTCAATGAGATTGGCGACAAGTACAACGCGGACTACCTGTTATTCGTTTACTACCGCGACTACCAGGCGTCGGGCGGACGGGTTGCGTTCGCCATTCTCGCGGCGGCTGCGGGCGTCGGAGTAGCGGGTGGCTATGAGGGCGGGTTCGCGTCTTTAGTAGACCTGAGAACCGGAAATGTCGTGTGGTTCAACAGCGTGGCGCTCGGCGGCGGGGAGATGCGGGACCCCAATGGCGCCAGGACGGCGGTAAGCGGCCTGTTCAAGAGCATGCCGACGGGTTGATTAACATGAAAGCACGTTCTCCCGGACTGGTTGCGCTGCTGTCGCTGTTTGTGACGGGTACCGTCACAGCCGCCCCGGAAACGATCGAGCACAAGATTCCACCAGGGTATGAACCCCAGGAAGCCCGGGATGAGCAGGGCATCTGGATGGAGTTGGTGGAATACGAGACGATGCTGCAAAAGTCGCCGCTGCTCGTTACCGACCCTGATATCAACATCTATTTGCGGACGCTGGTCTGCGAAGTTGCCGGCGACTACTGCAACGATATCCGCGTCTACCTGGTGCGCAATCCCGGGTTCAATGCGTCGATGACAGCGACGGGAATGATGCAGATCTGGACCGGTCTGCTTGTCCGGACGACGAGCGAAGATGAACTCGCCGCCGTAATCGGGCATGAGATCGCGCATTACACGAGGATGCACACTCTCGAGCGGTTCAGGAGCATAAAAGCGAAACTGGCTGCAGGTTCCATCTTCGATCTCGGTTTGATTCTCGCTACCGGTTATTCCGTGCCAGCCGGTCAGTTGATGGCAGCGATGAGCGTACTGGCCTACAGCCGCGATCAGGAATCCGAGGCAGACTTCCTGGGCGTGCAAATCATGGCGGAAGCCGAGATGGATCCGCATGCGGCATACCAGGTGTGGAACCATGTCGTCGACGAGGAAGAAGCCGCAACCGTCAAGCAACGCGAGCCCGGTATTTTCTCCAAGACGCACCCGGACTCGGAAAAGCGTGCGAAGGAGCTCGAAGAGTGGGTAAACGATAAATACGGCCCGGGAGACCCGTTCGACAGCAGCGCCGACAGGCATATCGCGGTACTCAACAAGCACTACCTGTTTCTGATGGAAGACCAGATCGACACGAATCGATTCGGGCGTACCGAAGACATGTTGCGGCGGCACGTGAGCATGGGCATCGAAGAGAGCCTCGTGCATTATTTTCACGGGGAAATGTATCGCCAGCGCGATGAAGAAGGCGACCGCGAGCGCGCGGCGGATGCATACCTGAAATCGATCGCGCTCGGAAACCCGCCGCCCGAAGCCTACAAGAACCTGGGCTATCTCAGCCTCAAGACGGATGACGTGGCACAGGCACGCAATTATTTCAGCGAATACCTGGAAATCAAACCTGACGCCTCTGACCGGGCGATGATCGAGTTTTATCTGGAGGAAGAATAATCATGAAACTGCGCACCGCGATAATCCTCTTGTTGGCATTCTTCACCAGCGGCTGTGTGACGGGCTATGTCGCCGTCGTGCCGGGTACGACGGCCGTCGAAGGCCTGAACGTAAGGCCGACCACTACCTGGAACGCCGCACCATCGATGCTGACGTCCAATACGCGAAAAGGCACACAGGTATGGACGCGAGACGGCCTGCTGCTGGATCGGATCATCATTATTCCCGCTGTACCTGATGGCGAGACGATATTCATAAGCCGCGACAAATCCGCTGCCCTGCCGTCGTTCAAGTCCGATATGCTTCCCAACGAACTGGAAGAGCTGACCGAATCGTCACTGGTCAAGTTCTTCGGCGAAGGCAACGCCGTCGTCAATACTTCCGGCTTGCGCCCGCATCGCTTCGGCCAGCATCGCGGCGTGCTCTTCGATTTCGATGCATCTCTGACGGATAGCCCCGACTATCATGGAATGGCAGGCGCCTTTATTGCCAACAAGCTGCTCTACATGATGATCTACGTGGCCGCGGAACCCTACTATTACGACAAACACCTGGATGAGGCGGCGTCGATCATCATGACAGCAACGCTCTGAGCGCACTTTGCCGGCAAGTTCGGAGGAATTGCCAGCAAGGAGCCACGCCAGGTAGACGACTAAAACCGATGAACGAAAAAAGGGCCGCAATGTGCGGCCCTTTGCCCAAGGCGTGCTTGTTTCGTGAGCCTTAGTCGGCGGCGGCCGATTTGACGTTCTCAACGACGCGATCTTTGACTTCGACCACCTCGTCGACGACTTCTTCACCGAAATCCTTGACGTCTTCGCGAAGGTTCTTGAAACCAGCGCGATAGCGGTCGCGTGCCTTTTCACCGTCCTTCACGAGTTTGTCGAATGTCTTTTCGAAATCGGACTGAAACTTCGTGAACTCGGTTTGCATCGTGGATACAAGGCCCAGGCTTGCCAGGAACGTCCTGTTGACGATCTTGATGGGTTTGCCAACCACGCTTTCTTCCAGCATCTCGAATACCGATTTGGCTTTCTTTGGCGCTGCTTTTCTCTTTGTCACTTTCTTCTCCGTCATTTCATCACTCCTTACCTGTTACGTCCCGTACTAGGCCGCTTTCGGTGTCGTCTTGCGGACAGCCTTCTTGGCCGTCTTTCTCGCAGTCTTCTTCGCGGTGCTCTTCGCTGTCTTTGGCTTCGGCGTAGCACGCGGCTTCGTCGCTTTCGGCTTGTCATCGAGCAGCTTGATGATCTTGTTCAGCTTCCTGTTGATCGCATCGATGTCGTTCTTGCTCGGAACGTTCATTCGATCCATGGCATCCGCTACGCGTTTGTCGAAGACGCCGTACAGCTTCTTGAGCTGCGATTTGT
The DNA here is from genome assembly GCA_945788625.1 of uncultured Woeseiaceae bacterium. Classification (GTDB taxonomy): domain Bacteria; phylum Pseudomonadota; class Gammaproteobacteria; order Steroidobacterales; family Woeseiaceae; genus UBA1847. Next base: position 37,918 of record CALZMQ010000014.1, on the reverse strand, counting down.
CGCGTACCTGGCCCAGCAGGCCGGTGGCCTTGGACTGAGCGTCGTCGGACATGTCCCGAATAGCCTCCTGCACGTCGTCAATCAGCGACTCGGTCTTCTTCGTGGTCTTCTTGCGGAAGTCCTCACCCTGTTTTACGAGCGAATCGAAAGTCTTTGCACCGGCCTGCTGTGCGTTCGACAATGCTCCGAGCCCAGCGAGGAATGCGTGTTCCAGCTGTTCCGCAATCTCAGCGACTCTCTTGTCGCTATCTTTCTGTTTTGTCTTACCTTTCTTGCCAGCCATCATCGTTCTCCATTGGTTTGCTTGTGCTGCCATGGTTGAATCGTAGCTGCTAGGATTAGGGTGTTCACACTAGAAAACGGCCATTTGGGGAAAACATCGAATGATAATCAGGCGAAGCCACCGGCTGGGTATCGAGGAAGCGCGCAGCCGGGCGGACCGGATCGCGGGCAACCTCTCGCAGCAATATTCGCTGACCTCGACCTGGCAGGGCGATTACCTGGTCGTCAAAGGCACGGGTGTGAACGGTCACCTGATCGTGGCGGAGGAGAGCATCGAGCTGCAGGTCAAACTGGGGCTCGCGTTGAAGATCATGGAAGGGCCGATACGGTCTGCCATAGAGAACACAATCGACGAGCACCTGGCCTAGTCGTAATTATCGGAGTCCTGCCGATCCCGCAGCGCTCACAGATGCCCAACGGCGAGGTCACAATCCATCTTTTCACCCCGCCACTTCGTGACACAGGTCTGTGAGTGGATGTGGCGGTCTTCGAGTATTTCCCTGGCGTTAGCAACGACTTCGTCATTGAATGACCGTGAGCCCTGGCCCGACGCATCGATTCTGTGCCCCAGCGGGTTCCTGAAGACGACATTCCCGTCCTTGTCCTTCTCGCAAGCAAATCCACCCTCGTGCACCAGCGTATGGTGAAAGCGACACAGCTGCACCAGGTTGTCGAGACTCGTCTCACCACCATTGGCCCAGTGCTTGATGTGGTGTCCGTCGATGCGGTAGCGGTGTGTGCAGCCCGGAAAGCGGCAGTTCTTGTCCCTGGCTTTCAATGCACGCCGCATTGCAGGTGGAATAACGCGAGATTTGCGGCCAATGGACAGCGGTTCGCCTATCTCATCCTCGACCAGCGTGCTGATGGAGGTGTCGCAGCATATTCTTTCCGACGTTACCGCGGTAACGTGTGGACCGTCCTCGATGTGGCCTGATTCCCGCTCCGACGTTACCGCGGTAACGTGGGGGTGCAAGTGCAGCATCACCTGGTAGCGATCCGCCGAGACAGCAAAGAACCGTCATCGTCCCAGCGATACGTCAGGGAGCGGCTATTGAACTGCTGCGAAGCAACGTCCTCGTCGTTCAATCGCTCCGCCCGCCGATAACCGCGCACGAGAGACTCGACATGATGGGCAGTACCATGTTGAGCGATCATCAACAGGTAATCCTCGTTATGGGGTGTCGCCACCCGTGTGATAGCACGGACTTTCGAGTAGCTGATTTCACCCAGCCGAAATGCTTCGCTGATCTTTGCCAGGTCAGCGAGTGCATTCGCCACCCGTACTTTCTCTCGCCCGGCGTTCATGCCGATACCGCACTTCCAGTTGAGCCAGTGGGCACAGGAACAGATGCCTTCCAGCTTCCACAGTCCTTCTCGGTCGAACTCACGGATCTTCACTAATAAGTCGTAAGTAGCAGCGGTGATGAATCCATAGAGTTCGGTGATCTCGTCGCCGAGCGACTCGGAACGGGTGTACCTGGGGTGTAATTGGGCGACAGAAGAGGGCATGACAGGCGCTCCAAACAGACAAATTAAATACTGTTACAATATACAGTAGCATATACTTATCTCACTGTATTTAATAGAATTAATCAGTGTAAAACGTAGTCATTAAAGGCTTGAGAATGGCGTCCGAGCGGTACGTTTGGGTCAGGACATTCCTTTGCTAATGAGTGGCGGCTTTTTCCAATAGCGGTCGCCTGAGCGTCTTGTTTGGGGACACTCTGACCGACTCAGTTTGGCCAGAAGCCGACGCCCAATACACAGTTACGTCACTTTGATTCTCGGTATAAACAAAGCTCTTCGGCAGGCTCCGAAACTCCTGTAATGTATTCATGAACGGAGCGCAGCCCCTCCTTGAGGCCTCGGAAGTGAACTCGATCAAGAGACTCGTCCAGTGTGTACCACCCGTACTCGGAGTTCTCGTCGGGATCAAGTTGAACATCAGCCCGCTTGATTTCAGCCGCGTATACACCGATTAACTGCATCTCCTGAAAACGGCGGTTATATATGATGTAGGCGTGCTCGCCAGCCCAGATCGTCGACGCAGTAAGCCCGTTGTCTCCTAAGCGCCGAAGAATTGCGTTCTCAATTGACTCGCCTTCTCGTACGGCATTGCTTGGAATCTGCCAGAAACGCCCGCCATTGAAGTATCTATCTGCCTTAGTTTGAGACGTGTAGAGGAGAAAAAACCTAGTCGCATCCGAGTCTCGCCGAAATGGCCAAACGTCGAAAACACCGGTTGCAAGGTTCATCCTAAGTCTTACTTTTCATGCTTGAGTCGAGGGGCTGCAATGGGTCATAAGCAGAAATACATCATACCCCGAAAGCGGTCAATCGAGCGGCTGCTCTTGGGCTGGTAGCGGTCTGTTGGGCGTCTGGTTCTGTCCCAGTTTTGTCGCCTACGACCGATCGGGTACCAACGATCACAGCCAGCTCACTAAGCGCGAACCTGCTCGTCGCTAAGTTCGGCGCCCGATTTGAGATTCCGTGCCGTCGGCTTCGACCCATCCGATGTCTCCCGTCTTGAACCAGTCGTCGATAAACGCCGCTTCGGTTTCCGCCGGCGCATTCCAGTAGCCGGGCGTCACGGCATGCAGGAGTCCGGCATCATTGCCGGCAGGTTCCATCGCGGGTTATCCGTGCTCATGAAATCGTCGGGATGCAGCGGTTCCGTCCTGGCCCGGAACCAGTCGATGAGCACGTCGCGCGTCAGCGGCATGCCTTCGTTCACAGCGAAACCCCCGTCGGGCATGATGGGCGTCAGTATGCCGTCTCCACCCAACGCAAGGTAGTCGTTCACAACCACACGGACCCGGTCGTCATCCCGTATCGGTTTGCCCTCCGCGAGTTTCATGACGACGTCCATCTTGTCTTCGGCGCAGCCCACGAACACGCGCATTCCGGAGAAGCCGGCGCGCCGGTGATGATTACGAACCTGCGCGGCGATGACTTCCCGAAGTTCCCGCCCGCTCAGGTCGAGCATCACGACACGATTGTCGAATGGGAACATCTGGTAAACCGAGCCGTAGGCTAAATCGCCTTGCGGCAGAATGTCGCGTATGCCACCGACGACATTGTGCAGCGCAATATCCGCGTCCATCGCGTCGAGCAACGCATCGGTCATCAGGTTGGCTAGCGGCGATTCAGTTGCGGGCGGGTGCCAGAAACCAGCCTGTAGCCGCACGCCGAGTTTCTCGCCCTTGATTGTCTCTGCAAATTGCGCCGCTCGCGCGGCTATTGCGACAACAACCGGGTCAGGCGTCAGCTCGCGGCCCTCGTAGACGGCGGCGACGACTTCGGCGGGATCGTCATCGGGACGGGCGCACGCACCGGTGGATCGTTGCACTGACAGGCAAGCGTGATGCGGCGCATGTACTGCACGGGAGCAGACGCTGCCGATGTCAGGACAGAATCCCAGGTCGACGCGGCTGAATGCGCGTGTATTGGAATAGCCGGAGGTAATCGAAATGCCGTTGACAATGTGTGCGATGCCCTCATGAACGTGGCCTGCGAAAATGTGGTCGACGAATTTCTCGGGCAGTTCGGACGCCACGCGGAAAATTTCGCCTGACAGGTCGCAGGACGAGACATCGGTGCGGCGTTCGAAATTCGTGCAACGCCCTCCGGCGTGCGCGGTCACGATGACTATCGACGCGCCGTCGGCGCGCAACCTGGTCGCCTCAGCGATAATTGTCGGTACGATCGGCGCGATCCTGAGCCCGATCGTATTCGCCGAAATCGTCGCGTACAGGGCTTTCTCCGAAATGACACCGATGATGCCTACCTTGATGCCGGCGACGTCGACGATCACCGAAGGCTGAACGTTGTCCCAGGCGACCGGGCTTCCCGCGGCCTCGTCGATCAAATTCGCGGCAAGAATCGGAAAGGCCGCTTCGGATACACGTTTCTTCAGGGCGCCACGAGGATCGTCGTTGACGTCTTCCGGGATCGCTTTATTGCCGATCGGGCCGAAGTCGAATTCGTGGTTGCCGATGGCGGCCGCGTCGTAGCCGATCGCATTGTAGGCCTCGACCACGGCGGCGCCTTCGACGAGGTTGGATTCGAGCGTTCCCTGCCACATGTCGCCGGCATCTATGAGCAGCACCGCACCGTTGTCCTGACTGCGGGCCGCACGAACGGCGTCGACGTATGCCGAAATCGCAACCAGCCCGCCGCGCGCGGGTCTCGAAATCAGTTCGCCGTGAACATCGTTGGTACCGATGAGGGAAATCGTGATTTCTTCTCTCGGTACACTTGTTCGAGTTGCGCAGGCGCTGAGTATCGACAGTATCGTCGCAACAACGATTAACGTGCGCGCAGAACTCGACACTGTGGTCTGTGTATTCAAACCCATTTCCTCTTCGATACCAGAAGTTGATTCTAACGCTTGCTGCGATTGGCGCGAAATGGCAATCGCTAACGGACACGCCTGCGTATGATGCGGGTGATGGTGGACAATACGACCCTATCCAAGTACAGCGTGCGCGAAGAAATCGTGCATGCGACCACGCACGGCTTCGGCGCGTTGCTGAGTATCCTGGGATTGTCGTGGATGCTGTACCTTTCGATCAGTGCAGCTGACCCGTGGCGAATCGTGGCCAGTTCGATCTACGGCGCGACGCTGATTGCGCTGTTTCTCGCGTCCACCGTCTATCACGGGATGTATGCATCGCGCCATCGCGAGATCTTCAAATTGCTGGATCACTGCGCGATATACCTCCTGATAGCGGGCACTTACACGCCGTTCCTGCTCGTCGCCATGAGAACCAACACGGGCTGGTGGCTGTTCGGTACGATCTGGGCGCTCGCGACAGCCGGGATCGTCAAGAAACTCTGGCTGCGGCACCGGTTCCCGAAAGTGGCACTTGCCAGCTACCTGGCCATGGGGTGGCTCATCGTGCTGGCCGCGCCGCAAATGGCTGAGGCCATCGGCGCCAACGGCATGGCGTGGCTGGTTGCCGGCGGCATTTGTTATTCAGTCGGTGCCGTTTTCTACGTCGCCGACAGGGTGCCGTTCAATCACGCGGTCTGGCACCTGTTCGTGCTCGGTGGTGGCGCCTGTCACTTTCTCGGCGTCGTCTGGCATGTATTGCCGGTTAATCTGCCCGTCTGAGTGCCGATGCGCAAAAGCGGCAATTCGTGATGTCAGTCACACAAGCCCTTGTCCGCGCCAAATAAGATGTTGATAATCATTATGTCCAAGCGTGAGAGTAGAAAATATGTGGTTGCCGACACCGGTCTACAAAGCACTACCCACACTGTATGCGGTCATTGGCGTGACATTCATCCTCGGTGTGCTTTATATAGGCGTTGATGCCCAGATGGGTCCGACATACCTTGCCGTCGGCCTGGTCTCCATACTTGCGTCGATCACCGTAAGGACATGGCGCAACCGTCATCGCAGCAAGGCCGAAGAAACCCGGCAAGACGAGTCGCAGGAATCCTGACGAATCCTGCTAATTGAATACGTCGAATATATAACTGTACTTGAGAATGAACTCGCGGCCTCTCGGCGGCGCTCCTGCAGCGCGCTCGTCGACTTCGTTGTAGACGACGTATAAGCCCGAATTCCCCGTTCGCAGCCAGGAGAACCGCACGTTGGTGCCAAGCTGGTCGCTCGTGTCGTTGTACTGGATCAGGGTCTGAATCTGCATCTTGGGCGTGAACGAGTACGACAGGCGCAACCGCGCCAGGTTTGCGCTGAAGTCACCGTTCGGTACCGGCAGGTCGAAATCGTTGTAGTTGACCGAGAGTTCGGAGCGAAAGGTCTCGCCGACGCGAAAGCTGACTGCTGGCGAGATGGACACGCGATCGCCGCCGAAGCGACCCCCGACCACAGCGCGCGCCGAAAAACTCAGCGGCCTGGATCCGTCGGTGAAATAGCCGAGCGCGACTTCCGAATGATCGTAGGTGCCGGGCGGTATCACTACGCCGTCGACGATTTCGAACGCGTCGATTACACCGGCACGCGTGAAGTTGACCCCCGTGTGCACTTCTGCGCTGGTCTTGAACTCCCAGTGCGTGTCGAGGTGCAGGAAACCGGTCTCCTGGAAGCCGTCGAATTTCCAGAAGCCCGTGTACGAGACGTGCGGCCGAACCTCGAGCAATCCCCACAAGTCGTCGGGCCGCACACGACGCAGCAGAAACAGCCGTGTCTTCCGGTAGTCGGTGCGGGCCAGGAAACCGATTTCCGGGTTGAAGTCCCCGCCAACCTCCGTGTAGTGCGCGCTCATCGCCCACTTTGCCGAGCTGTAATCGGCTTTCAGCGAAAACGCGTCGTCCCTGCCTGCGCGTCCCGGAGTCGTCGTCTTCGCCGCCCAGCCCTCGACCAGTAGATTGTCGCCCACGCCCCATCGACCGTCGACGGCCCAGGTGCGGTTGTAGTCGTCGCTCGCCGGGACCAGGTGCGAACCGTCGCCGTCACGATTGACGAAAATGGCGCCGATCGAGGACCGGTTCGGCAACTCCCGGTTGGCCCTCAATACGGCAAACCGGTTGGCTGGTGCAGTGCCCGAGACGGCTTCCGTGCCCATGTACAGGAGCCCTAAATTGGTCTTTTCGCCGACCTTGCCGGACAGGCGTGCACCGCCCTGCACGGGAATTGGATTACCGTCCACGCCGATGCCGATCCGGCGGCTGAAAAACATCTCGACTTCCTCGCCGTTGCCGACCGAGAACTGGCCGGCGTTCTCGAGGAAGAACGGACGTTTTTCCGGGAAGAACAGGTTGAACCTGTCGAGGTTGACCTGCTGTTCGTCGGCTTCCACCTGCGCGAAGTCCGTGTTGTAGGTCAGGTCGAGCGTCAGGCTGGGGGTCACCGAGTACTTCACGTCGAGACCGGCTTCGGCGTCGCTGTCCGTGCCCGTCACCGCGCCACCGCGCCGCGCCCGACCCAGCATGTACGGCGTTATCTTGAGGTTGCGCTGCGCAGGGGGCTCGACACCGTGCAATGTCCCGGCTTCCGACACCCGGTACAGGTTGCGGTTGCGTTCCAGCGGCGCCCAATAGGCAATTTCGTTGTTGCGCCGGATGATGCGTTGAAAATTGATGCCCCAGGTCTGTGACGCGTCGGTCCCGTAACGCAATGTGCGAAACGGAATCTCGAATTCCGCGCTCCAGCCGATCGCGGTGATCCTCGATCTGACCGACCACGCGCCATCCCAGTTCAGGTTGAAACCGCCGCCACCGGAACCGAAATTGTCGCCGGAACCTTCCCTGGTAACCTGCCCGTCGTATTCCATGCCGGCCGCATTGGTACCGAACACGTAGCCGTTCTGACGGTCCAGCAGGCCGTCGATGACGACGAGAAACGCATCGGTATCGCTGAGGCTCGAGTCCCGGCGACTGTCGGAGACGATGATGTCTTCGGGGTTGTCGTCACGCGCGATGACACCGATGTAAAGCGCCGTGTCGGTGTAGCCGACGAAGACCTCCGTCTTTTGCGTTGCCGGCTGACCGTCATTCGGTTGCACCTGCCAGAAGCCGCTGCCGGGAACCAGTCCGGACCAGGCGTCGTCGTCGAGTACTCGCCCGTCAATGTCAGGCGTGGCGGACAACCTGCCGGCGTTCATTTGCGGCGGCGTGAGGGGGCGTTCCGCGGACTGTGCGTACGCACCGGTCGACAGGAAAAACGCCACCAGGAGCAAGAGTGTCCCGTTCAAGCGGCAAGTCCAAAAGTTCCAGGTGAACGCAGTCTAGTACACGGATTGTCCCGGAAACTCAATCAGTGCTTCCAACATTCGCCATCGATGCAGAGACAAGGCCTGCCACCGGGTCGATAATTGGCGCCCGGAAATTTCCTATCGGCTAAGCTAAGGCATGCTCGACGTCGACACCTCCTTGTATATCATCGTGGCCGGCAGCTTCTTTGCCGCACTGTGCAACGCGGCATTCGCGGCGGGCGGTGCCATGATCATACTCGCCGTGACCAGCACCGTTCTGCCGGTTGCCGCTATCGTTCCGATTCATTCGACGCTGCTCATCGGCTCCACGTCGGCTCGTGCGGTGCTTTTCCGGGGCAACATCGACTGGAAGATCGCCGGGCCCTTTCTCGTTGGCAGTATTTTCGCCGTGGCGATTGGCGCCCGTCTTTACGTCGAGTTGCCGGAACGTTTGATAGCGACCGCGATCAGTATCGTCATGCTGATCGCGATCTGGTTGCCGGGCGTCAGCTGGCGTCCGAAGCTGAGGCATCCCTGGGCTATTGTTGGCTTCATTCATTCCCTGTTCTCGACCTTGTTCGCCTACGGCGCGCTGTTGCACGCCGTTATCCTGCATACGAAACTCGGGAGGCGGGACGTTGTCGGTACGATGGCGGCCTGTCTCACGGGCATGGGCATCTTCAAGATCTCGGGGTATGCGATCAACGGGTTTGACTACCTGCCATACCTTGAGATCATCGTGTTTTCGTTGCTGGCGGCTTTCCTGGGAACCTGGGTCGGAAAAATGGTAATCGATCGAATATCGGAGGCGCTGTTCCGATTCGCATTCAAATCCCTGGTCACGGTAACGGCACTGCGCTTGCTGTACGTCGGCCTGGCCGCCTGAATCATGCGCCTGTACGAATTTTTCAAGGAAAGGGAATCGCGAGGCCAGGCGCTCGTTCTGGTGACCGTGTTCAATACCGCGGGCTCGACTTACAGCAAGGCGGGCGGGCGGATGATCATCGACGCCGACGGCAATTTTTGCGGCATGTTGTCGGGAGGCTGCCTCGAAGGCGATCTGGTCGAGCGTGCACGACAGGTGATCGAAACCGGCACGGCGCAAACCGCGACCTACGACCTCGGTGCCGACGATGAGCTTTGGGGGCTCGGTGTCGGCTGCGACGGCAGCATGAATGTCCTGCTGCAACCATTACTGCCTGAGGAGGCGTACCGGCCGTTTGCGGCCATCGCGGAAATCCTGAACGGCGGCACGCCGGCTGTGCTCGCCACGGTTATCCGCTCCGAATCTGCGGCGATCGAGGCCGGAGCGTCAGCCATCATACGAAACGGCGATATGCCGGCTCCCGGCGAGGAGCCGGCACACTCAATCGTGCGGGAGTGGAAGGATAACGCGTCGGCGGGTTTGCGCGACATACAGACTGCGGACGGTGCCTGCAGCATCCTGTACTCGCCGGTCATGCCGTCACCGGCGCTGCTGGTTCTCGGGGCCGGGCTCGATTGCGAACCGGTCGTCAAGATCGCGTGCGAGCTCGGGTGGCGATGCACGGTTACCGATCACCGGCCGGCTTATATCGACGCCCGCGCATTGCCGGATGCGACAGCGATACTGAGCGTGCCGGCGGATGAAGTGAATGCGCATCTCGACCTGGATGCATTCGATATGGCGATCGTCATGAGCCATCACCTGGTCAGTGATCGTGCCTACCTGCAACAACTTGCCGATTCGCGCGTGGGCTACATCGGCTTGCTCGGTCCCGCCGGCAGGCGCCGGAGGCTGATGGGCGACCTCGGTGATCTCGCCGCCGCCCTGGAGGGCCGTCTGCACGGACCGGCAGGTATCGAACTCGGCGGAACGGGTCCGGCGGCAATTGCATTGGAGATTGTCGCGGGCATGCAGCTGTACTTAAGTCAGCGCGTCTAGATCCGCCGGCGTATCGATATCGGTCGCCGCGGCCTCGAACGGTACGGTCACCACGTGAAATCGAACATCGTCCAGCAGCGCGCGGGCGCCCGTGTCGCCATCAAGCAGCTCCAGTTCGTCAAATGTCGCGACGGGCAACAGTACGGGCGGTCCCTGTGAGCCCTCGTAAGCGCTTGCAACGATCTCGTCTTCGGCGCCGGACCAGGTGTCCACCAACATCTGCAGATGTTCCGCAGTGACCAGCGGCTGGTCGGCCAACAGGAGCAGTATGGCGTCCGCACGTTCGCTGCAAACGCGTGCAGCGGCGGCAATGCTCGTTCCCATGCCGTCGCGGTAGGCCTCATTGATGACGATGAACACTCGTTGCGAACCCAGGGCAGCGAGGACGCTGTCCCGATCGTGCCCGAGTACCGCAATGACACGGTCCCCGCAGACTTCATTTGCCACCAGCGCCGCACGCCGCACCAGCGGTACGCCATGCAGTTCCTTCGCCTGTTTGGTTGCACCAAAGCGCGACGCGCGGCCGGCGGCAAGGACGACCGCAAACACACGCGGTTGGCGTAATGGCATCGATTCAACCCAGGTAAAGCAGAGGCACGAAAATACCACCGGTGCGCAAATATAGCAGTAAACTTCGCCGCGTTATTGGTGCAGGACGGCGACGCAATTCGCGAATCTGGCGGGCGGTATCAATGCGTAGTAATACGAAGTGCCAGCCGACATCGTTGCGGCTACGCTTGGATTGCACAGCTGCGAGGACGATGAAATGAGCCGCACCGTACTTTGTGTCATTGAGCTGGACAATTACCCTGAAGATGTCGTTGCGCGTGCCGCCTGGCTGGCGAAGCTGTACGACTGTGACCTTGAGCTCGTGCTCAACGAGCCGGTGGTCAGCTACCTCGGCGAGAGTTTTGTGTACTTCGCGGAGATGCAGCTGGTCGCCGACGGCGTCCGCAACGAGCAGGAAGCCGTACTGCAACGGCTGGCGCTCGTCGCGGAAGATGCCGGCGTCAAGGTCAATTCCAGCACCTCGAACGAGCGGCCCGAAGCCGACATGATTGCCGCGAAAGCCGAGGCCTGCGATGCGTTGTTCGTGGTCAAGGGAACGCACTACCACAGCCCGTCCGAGCGTGCGTCCCTTGCGCACACGGACTGGCAGTTGATTCGCGATCTCCAGCGCCCGCTCTGGTTCGTCAAGCCGACGGCGTGGAAGGAACCGCCGGTCATCGTCGCCGCGGTTGACCCGACGCACAGGCAGGACCAGGAGGCGGCCCTCGACAGGAAGATCATACAGAGCGGACAGGCGATCGCCGGGAAATGCGACGGCAAAGTGGTGGTAATTCACACCTACCAGCGGCTCGAGGAGATCGGCACGCGTGCGACGTGGAATTTCATGCACAAGAAACTGCCCGTCGACGATCTTGACGAGAAGATCAAGGCGGAGCATCAGAAGGCTCTCGATACGCTGGCCGATGAATGCGGCGTTCCCGGAGAAGACGTACACCAGCTTCCCGGCCGCACACATGAGCTGTTACCGACGTTCGCGCGCGGGAGCGGTGCAAGCCTCGTGGTGATGGGCGCGCTGGCGCGCTCCGGGCTAAAGAAACGTGTCGTCAGCAGGACGGCGGCGAGGGTGCTGGACCACCTGCCATGCGACGTGCTCATCGTGCATGTCTAGTTGTAGATTCGCTTCATCAGTGGCGCCATCTTGCGCGCGCCGACCATGCTCATCGTCGTCAGCAGTCCGGCCATCATCGCCCCGGTAACGCCGCAGGTCAGTACGTCCTGGCCGGTGAGCCAGAGTCCCGGTATACGCGTCCGCGGCCGCAGCCATTTCTGCTGCATGCGCTCCGGCGTGTGTGCGAGCCCGTAGAGCTCTCCGTTCCGATAGCCGCCGAACCAGTCGGTCGATAACGGCGTCGATACTTCGTAGTAGTCGACCTTGCCCTCGATCTGCGGCACCTTGTCATACAGCTCCCGCATGAGCCGTTCACCAAGTTGATTCTTGAAGGCTTCATAGTCGTCGCCGCGTTTGCCCCAGGTCTTTTCTCGCCATTTCGTGAACCACTCGTAGGGGGCAGGCGCCACGATCTCGATGGTCGACGTGCCCGGGTGGCGATTCAGGTAATCCGGGTCCTTGGCAGACGGAAACGAAATATAGACGACCGGAAACGGTGCCTCGGGGTCGTCCATGAAAGCGGCGACAGCCGCATCGTAGTCATTGCCCGGGTAGATCCAGAAATTGGTTTTCGGCAGGCCGAGTTCCTCCGCAGTCCCGGTCAGGCCGATGTACACGCCCAGGTGAGCGAAACTCGGCTGAACCTGCCGGAGATCGTGTTCATAACCGCTTTTCTCTACAACATCTTTCGCCAGGAGATGCCTGAACGTGTTGTCGACGCCAGCCGAGGAGATCACCCGCTCGCAGTCAATGCGATGACCGTCTTTCATTTCCACGCCGCTGACCTTGCCGTGTTCGACCAGGATCCGGCTTACTCGCGCGTAGGTGAACACCTCGCCGCCCGCCGCCTGAATTTTCGGAATGATCGTGTCGGCAATGCGCCATGCACCGCCGACCGGGTAGTAACCTCCGTACAGGTAATGGCGCGCGATCATCGCGTGCACGAGAAAGGTCGACTGCCTCGGAGGCAGGCCCATGTCGCCCCATTGGCCGCACAGTACGGCAATCAGGTCCTGGTCGTCCGTAAGCTCGCTCAGCACCTCGTACGTGTTGCGGAAGTAGACGTCCGGCGTCTTCCAGTCCAGGAAGGGTTGCGCGAGAGACTGTTGCCACGGCTTCATTGCGCGGCCCATGCCGAATGCCGAGAGCGCACTGCCGCTGCCTGCGAGCAGGCCCAGGTACTTGTCAATCGCCTCTTGTTCGTCGGGAAATTGCCGCAGCAGGTTGTCGCGGAACTCCTGCTTGCCGGCCCGGGCGCTGAAGACCTTGTCGCCGATGTAGAAACGATCGTACTCCGGGTCCATCGGCGCCCATTCGAGCTGCTCGTCGGACAGGAAGTCGAACATGCGCCGCGAGCGCGTGCGCGCGCCGACCTCGCCAATGTAATGAACGCCCACGTCCCATTCGTAGCCGTTGCGCTCGTAGGAGTGGGTGAAGCCGCCGGCCGTGTAGTGTTGCTCGAGAACGCAGACCTTCCAGCCGAGTTCGCTCAAAAGGGCGGCGGTAGTGAGCCCGCCCATACCGGAACCGATGACGACCGCGTCATAGCTCGCTGCCAGACGGTTTGGCCGGTACCGGTAGCCGATGCGCAGTGTGCTTGGAGTCGTCGCCGCCATAAGCGGCCTAGTCTACCTCAAGCGCCGAATGAAAAACCGGGGTGCTATTGCTTGAAGATCTTGCCGCCCTTCATGACGAAATCGACGTCCAGCAGTTCTTCGATATCGTCGAGGGGCGAGCGGTCCACCGCGATGATGTCGGCGAACTTGCCGTCTTCGATAGTGCCGATCGAATCGGACATGTCGATCAGGTCCGCGGCGTTGATCGTCGCGGAGATAATGACGTTCATTTCCGACATACCGGCTTCGACCATGAGCACGGCTTCCTCGGCATTGGTGCCGTGCGGCGAAATTCCACTGTCGGTTCCATAGGCGACGTTGACGCCGGCCTTGTGAGCTTTCTCGAAGTTGCCGGCCATGTCATTGCCAACGCGCAGCGCCTTCGCCTTGACCGCGTCACTCATGAAATCCACCTCGACAGCCATCGCGGCTACGGTCTTGCCTGCCAGCAATGTCGGCACGAGGTAAGCGCCGGTTTCCCTGAACAAGCGAATTGCGCGCGGCCCCGTGTACGAGCCGTGTTCGATGCTGGCGACGCCGGCTTCGAGCGCCGCGACGATACCGTCTTCGTGATGCGCGTGCGAGGCAACCTTGCGTCCCATACGCTCTGCGGCCTGCACGACCTCACGCAGTTCGTCCATCTCCATTTGTTGCCCGGTGCCGGTGGCGCGGTCCGTCATGACGCCACCGGTGGAGGTTATCTTGATCAGGTCGGCGCCGAACTTGATGGCGTTGCGCGACGCACGCCGGCAATCGTAGGGCCCGTCACAAACGCTCGGTGACGCGTAAAATTCCATCAGGTCCGGACTGACGCCGCTGATGTCGGCGTGGCCCCCGGTGATACCGACGCCGCCTGCCGCGATGATCCTGGGGCCGTCGATCCAGCCGTTGTTGATCGCATCGCGCAATGCGTACATCTCCTGGGGGGAAGAACCCACGTCGCGCACGGTCGTGAACCCGGCCTTGAGCGTATTCATCGCGTAGTAAACACTGCGCATCTGCATGAGCTGGTCGGACATTTTCAGCGCATCCCTGTCGTTGTGCGGACCGAGTTCGCCCTGCAGGTGCACGTGCATGTCCATGAGTCCCGGAAGCACAAACTTGCCGCGGAGATCGATGACTACTGCGCCGCCGTCGATGCTTGCCGCCGGAACGAAACCGTCGCGGATTTCCACGATGCGATCGTCTTCCACGACGATCGTCTTGTTGCGATGTGGCGATTCGCCGGGGACGGCGAGCAATTCGCCCGCGTGTATCAACGTGACTGCGGCTGTTGCAGGTGCGACGGCGGTCAGAAAGAACAGTCCAGTCGCGACGAAAATATGGCGCCACTTCATTTGTTGCTCCTGTTTCGGTAACTCGTGTAGTAGTTGATCAGGGCGTCGACATCGTCGTCGCTGAGTTGACTGAGTTTTTCGGCCATTTTGCGTAGCAGTTGCTCGCGCGACCCGTCCCGGTAGGCGTCGAGGGCGTATCTCAGGTAGGCCGAGCGCTGGCCGTGTAGCGGGAATCCGAGCGCATCGCCCACGTCTTCGTCGTCCGGCGGGACATGGCACCGGGAACACAGCCGTTCGTGGATATCGCGTCCCACATCCGCCAGGGCGGCGTCGAACGGCTCGCTGGACGAGCCGCGAACCATGTCGCCGTAGTAGCTCGCGAGTTCATTGATCTCGTCTTCGCTCAGTTCGCTGACTGCCTCGCACATCGCGGGTACATTCGCACATTGTCGTGCCTCGTCCTGGTACGCGTACAGCGCCTCCTTGATATGAACCGGAGGTATTGCGGCGATGATGGGCACGTTCAGCTCGCCGACCCCCATGCCGTCTGTGCCGTGGCAGGCAGTGCACACTTCGGCGGCAGCAGGGGCCGCGCCGGCGCTGCCGGGCGGCGAACAGAACAACAGCAGCGAGAGCCACGGTGCTGCAATTACCGGGGATAGCCTCATAGTCGGACAATGATGGATTGTTTACACGCATTTGTCATATCAAAATAGGCGTAATTACCTACGCTGGCGTTAATTGCCGGACTCGGACACCGGCACAAATTCCAGTACATTAGACAATCGTGAAATCGGATTCCGGAGTAGCCTATGTGCCTCGCCGTGCCAATGACAATAACAACGATCGACGGATTTCAGTGCACCTGCGAGGCCAAGGGCATTGAACGCGAGGTGAGCCTGTTCATGTTGCAGCACGAGAGCCTCGAGCCGGGCGATCATGTGCTGGTGCACGTCGGCTACGCTATACAAAAGGTGTCCGAGGAAGAAGCAGCCGATTCGTGGGCCCTGTTCGACGAAATGCTGGCTGCCGGAATCTGAATCTGTCCGCGGAGGACCCGTCAATGTGCGATACCTGTGGCTGTAACGTAACCCCGGGCAACGAGCATCTCGTCGCCGCGGGCGGACACCTGCATAAGACTGCCGGCGGACAGGAGTCGGTGGAAGTGCTGAAAGGCCTCCTCGATGCCAACGATCACCAGGCGGCACATAATCGTGAACACTTCGGCCGCCACGATGCGCTCGCCATAAACCTGATGTCTTCACCGGGGGCCGGAAAAACAGCGCTGCTCGAGGCGACGATCGACGCGCTCGGCGACAGACTGAAGGTGGCCGTCGTAGAGGGCGACCTCGAAACCGAGAACGATGCAGAGCGTATCCGGTCGAAAGGCGTGCGCGCGGTCCAGATCACAACCGGCAGCGCTTGCCACCTCGATGCCCACATGGTGCACACCGCGTTGCACGATCTCGACCTGGACGGCATCGATATCGTCTTCATCGAGAACGTCGGCAACCTCGTCTGCCCGGCAAGCTTCGATCTCGGCCAGCACCTGAACGTGACACTGTTATCCACACCGGAGGGCCACGACAAACCGGCCAAGTACCCGGTAATGTTCCGCTCGGCGGATCTCGTGCTCATTAGCAAGGCCGATTTGCTGCCGGTGCTGGGCGACTTCGAACCTGACTACGCAACCAAAGCCCTGCGGCAGCTTGCGAGCGTCGCGCCGGTCATGGAGGTCTCGTCTAAAACCGGCGCAGGCGTAGCCGACTGGTTGCAATGGGTACGCGACGAACTCGAGAACGTCAGGCGTGCACCGGAAGCCGCGCAGGTGGCAGGAGGAGACGGCGCGTGACTCGCGGCGCCGCAGACTGGCTGACGGCCCTCAACGAGCTCGGCATCGATCGGCCGGTGCGCATCATGAACGTATGCGGCGGCCATGAGCGTTCGATTTCAGCCGCAGGCCTGCGCACGATCATTCCAGACACGGTGGAACTGGTGCCGGGACCGGGATGCCCGGTATGCATCTGTCCCGAGGAAGACGTTTACGAAGCGATTCAGCTCGCCCTGAACGAGGACATTACGCTGGTGGCATTCGGCGACATGTTGCGAGTGCCGGTCAACGTGCCGAAGCGCGAAGCGCGCTCGCTGGAACAGGCAAAGGCGGCCGGTGGCGACATCCGGCCGATCGCATCGCCAATCGATGCTGTGCGTATCGCTCGCGACAATCCCGCGCGCACCGTCGTGTTTTTCGCCGCCGGATTCGAAACGACCACCGCGCCGGTGGCCGCGATGCTCGCCGAAGGCGTGCCCGATAACCTGCTCGTGTTGCTGTCCGGACGGCTTACATGGCCGGCCGTCAAGTTGCTGCTCGATTCGGGAACGCCTGGATTCGATGCCTTGATCGCTCCGGGTCACGTTTCGACGGTCATGGGGCCGGAAGAATGGCAATTCGTCGTCGACGAACACGACATTCCTGCCGCCGTTGCCGGCTTTACCCCCGACTCGCTGCTGGCTGCAATGTACTCGGTGCTGCGGCAGCTGCGCGACCGTCGGCACTTCCTGGACAACTGTTACCCGAACGTCGTGCGCGCCGGCGGTAACGTGGAGGCAAAGAGGCAGCTACACCAGGTCATGAACGTCGTGGATGCAAACTGGCGCGGCATCGGCGTCATTCCGGGGTCCGGCTTCGCCCTGAGAAATGAATATGCGGCGCACGACGCCCGCAATCAGTTTCGTTCCTATGCCGATGCGTCACGCAAGCGAGTCGGAGAGATGCCGCCGGGCTGTGACTGCGCTCAAGTCGTACTCGGCAGGATCTACCCCAACCAGTGCAGGCTTTACGGCGCCGCCTGTACACCGAGAAAGCCAATCGGCCCGTGCATGGTGTCCGACGAGGGCGCCTGCCGGATCTGGTGGTCGGCGGGGTACCGCGAGAATCAGTGGGACGGGCGCAAGAAGAGCAGTGCCGGTGGCTGAGACCGCCAAACCACTTGCTCACAACAAACTTGCCTGCCGAATATCTCTCGCCGGGCACGTACAGGGTGTCGGGTTCCGGCCGTTCGTGTATCGACTCGCACGTCAGCACGGTCTGCACGGCTACGTCAGAAACCAGGTCGGCGAAGTCGAGGTGGTTGCCGTCGGTACAGCAACGTCTTTACGGCGATTCCAATTCGACCTCGTCGAACATGCACCGCCGTTATCGCGGCCGACGGTGACTATCGTAGAACCGATTGACGTCCCGGACTGCCAATCGTTCGAAATCGCAGAAAGTAGCGCGTTGCAAGACGCGCGTGTCTTCGTGCCGCCCGATTATTTCATGTGCGACGATTGCCGGCGGGAATTGCAGGACCCCAACGATCGTCGCTACCAGTACCCGTTCATCAACTGCACGCAGTGCGGGCCTCGCTATACGCTGATAGAAGCGATGCCTTACGACCGACCGAACACGAGCATGGCGCAGTTCCCGCTGTGCGCGGACTGCGAGCAGGAGTACCTTGATCCGGCCGATCGCCGCTTTCACGCGGAACCTGTCGCATGCCCTCGCTGCGGGCCGCAGCTGAGCTTTGAGGAGCGGGGTGAATGCGAAATCCAGGACACGACCGATGCCTTGTGTGCGGCGGTCTACCATATCCGCAATGGCTCCATCATCGCGGTAAAGGGCATCGGCGGGTACCACCTCGTTTGCGACGCGCGGTCGCGGGAAGCTGTGGACAAGCTGAGGCGGCGCAAGCAACGGCCTGACAAGCCGCTGGCCGTGATGGTCCCTGTCGCGGGTGACGATGGACTCGAAGTCGCGCGGCGCTTCGTGCGATTTACCGAGGCCGACGCGGAGCTGGTGTCGAGTCCCGTCCGGCCTATCGTGCTGGCGAGGCGCAAGCCCGATTGCGCGCTCGCGGACAACATTGCGCCGGGCCTCGACGAGGTCGGCGTATTCCTGCCTTACAGCCCGCTGCACCAGCTGCTGCTGGACCAGTTCGGCGGTCCGGTCGTGGCAACATCCGGGAACATCAGCGGTGAGCCGGTACTGACCGACAACAGCGAGGCCAGTGCGCGGCTTACGACGATTGCGGATGGATTCCTGCAACACGACAGGGCCATCGTTCGCCCCGCCGACGATCCCGTCTACAGGCGCATCGCGGGCCGCATGCGGCCGCTTCGTATCGGGCGCGGTTGTGCGCCGGCCGAGCTGGAATTGCCATGGTCACAGCAACGGCCGCTGCTGGCGGTGGGCGGGCACATGAAAGGCACGCTGGCGCTCAGCTGGGACAATCGTGTCGTTGTGTCGCCGCACATCGGCGAGATGGACAGTCCGCGCAGCCTGGCCGTGTTCGAACAGGTCGCGCGGGACTTGCAGGAACTGTATGGCGTGTCTGCAGAGCGCATCGTTTGCGACGCGCATCCCGGCTACACCACGCATCGCTGGGCACAAGGGCAGGATGGCATGCCGGTCGACACCGTGTGGCACCACCAGGCGCACGCCGGGGCTGTCGCCGCGGAACTGAACTTACCCGGACAGTGGCTGATGTTCGCGTGGGACGGCGTCGGCCTTGGCGAGGACGGCACGCTATGGGGCGGCGAGGCCCTGCTCGGCGCCGCCGGTGACTGGCGGCGCGTCGCGAGCTTCAGATCTTTCAGGCTTCCTGGCGGCGATCGAGCCGGCCGCGAACCCTGGCGCAGCGCGGCCGCCTTGCACTGGGAATGTGGCCAGGCCTGGGCGGGCGGCGCGGACGTCAACGGCCTTGCCGAGGCGGCGTGGCGCAACCGAATCAACAGCCCCGGGACGAGCGCCGTCGGACGCCTCTTCGACGCCGCTGCCGCGATAATCTGCAGTCTGCCGTTCACGAGTTTCGAAGCGCAGGGCCCGATGCTGCTCGAATCCCTGTGTCGCGAACGAGCCGCGCCCGTACACCTGCCGATCGAGCGCGGCAGCGACGGCGTCTTGCGCAGCGACTGGCGGCCGTTGCTCGAGGTCATCTCCGACCCTGCGAGGAGCCCTGCGGTGCGCGCAGAGATATTTCACGCCAGCATCGCGCGTGCGCTGCTCGAGCAGGCCCTTGCCGTGCGCGACGAACGGGCGGTCGACCACGTCGGCCTTTGCGGCGGCGTTTTCCAGAACCGGGTGTTGACGGAACAGGTATTCGGCCTGCTGCAGGAAGCGGGATTCGAGGTGCATGTGCCCGAACTGCTGCCGTGCAACGACGCTTCTTTGAGTTTCGGCCAGGCCGCCGAGATCGCAGCGCGCGAAACAGGCAAGGGCACGGAGTGATGGAGGACCACCGTATCTCGCTGGCACATGGCAATGGCGGGCGCTTCATGCGCGAGCTGATCGAAAATGTATTTGCACGGCAACTCGAGGCCAGCGAGCTGGATATACAGGCGGATGCCGTGCCCATCGACCTGGGTAGTGGCGAGGTCATGATCACGACCGACGGTTTCACGGTACAACCGATAGAGTTTCCGGGCGGTGACATCGGCTCTCTGTGTATACACGGCACAACCAATGACCTTGCAGTCGCCGGCGCGCGGCCGATGTACCTGACCCTGAACGCGTTTATCGAGGAAGGGTTCGAAATCGCGTGTCTCGAACGTATTGTGGCGAGCCTCGCGGCGGCCGCCATCGAAGCCGGTGTGAAGATCAGTGCGGGCGACACCAAGGTCGTGCGGCGAGGCGAGGGCGGCGGTATATACCTCGCGACCACTGGCGTCGGCGTCAGGCTGCCGGGTGTCCGGCCGTCGCTCAAGCTCATCGACGACGGCGACGTACTCATTGTCAGCGGGCCCGTCGGCGATCATGGCACGGCCGTGATGCTGGCACGGGAGGAATTCGGGCTGCGCGGGGATCTCGTCTCCGATGCCGGCCCGGTCATGGCGTTGACGGAGCCGTTACTCGCCCTCGACGGACTGCGCTTCATGCGTGACCCGACGCGCGGCGGCATTGCCTCGATCGGGCACGAACTCGTCAAGGCGACCGGCCTGGGCGTGCAGTTCGAGGCAACGATTCCCGTTCGAGAGCCCGTGCAGTCCGTCTGCGACATGCTCGGGTACGATCCCTACTACCTGGCCTGCGAAGGCCGGGTCGTGGCGGTCGTCGCGCCGAACCAGGTCGACGACGCACTCGCTGTCTGGCGCGGTATTCCGGCGGGCAGGGACGCGGCACGGATCGGACGAATCGTTTCCGCGCACCAGCGCGTCGTGCTCGAAACGCCGTTGGGTGGCGAGCGTTTTCTTGAGGAGCTGGAAGACGACCCGCTGCCGAGGATCTGCTAGGGAACCTCAGACTAGTTGTTTGTCGCGTCCTCGAGTTCGACGCGTTGCAGGATCATCTCGTCACCGCTGACGACGCTGGTTCGAAAATCGCCACAGGCGCCGCACAACAGGCGATTGGGCTGCGCATCCGATTCGGCGCCACAGGCGCTGCATTTCACGATTACACCAGCGTTTTCGATGACCAGTTCGGCATCGGCAGCGATAGTGCCAGCGGCCGCCAGCGGATAAGCGTGCATTAGCAGATCGGACTCGACGCCGGACAACGGGCCGACCCTTAGCTCGATCCTCGTCACCTTCGCGGCGCCGCGTTCCTCGGCGATGGCCCGGACCTGGTCGAGCATTGACAGGCAGACTGAGAGTTCATGCATGAATCGGACGCCGGCCGGCGTGACGCAGTCAGACGATTTCGACGAGTTCTATCGCGAACGTCAGATCTTGGCCAGACAAGGGGTGATTCGCATCCAGGGTGATCGACGATTCGGCAACCTCGGTGATGACGAGGTTCATGACCTGTCCGTCCGGGCTCTGGCTCTGCAAATGCATGCCGACCTCGGGCTCCATGTCCTCGGGCAGGGCGCTTCGGGGCACCTCCTGCACGAGTTGATCGTGCCGCGGTCCGTAAGCGTCATCGGGCGCGATGGTGACGGTCTTGGAATCGCCGACCGACATGCCGTCCACGGCATTGTCGAAACCCGGAATTACCTGGCCACCGCCGAGCGCAAACTCGAGTGGGTCGCGGCCGGCCGAACTGTCGAACTGGGTACCGTCCGACAGCGTCCCGGTGTAATGAATTCTTACTGTATCGCCTGACTTGGCTTGACTCATGTAGGGCTCCTTTGAATTCGCGACTATATCAGAACAGCGGCGTGGCCGGCCCCTGCACGGGATTTCGGGAAACGCGCCGCCCGAGTAGGGCAATTACCTATTTGCATCGATCTGTCCTGCTATAAGCTTGATCATGGGGGGTGCTTATTGCAGGTGATGCCATGAACGAGTCTTCAGCGAGGGAAAACCTCGTCACCGTCGATACGACCGTGCCTGTCTGGGAGCAGTTTTTTACCGTCTCCCCGTTGGTCCTGATTGGTACGACCGATGAGGACGGCTCATTGGATCTCGCACCGAAGCACATGGTGACGCCGATGGGCTGGCAGAACTACTTCGGTTTCGTCTGTACGCCGCGGCACGCGACCTGCAGCAATATCGATCGCACGGGGGAATTCACGGTCAGCTACCCGAAACCCTCACAGGTCCTGATTGCGAGTCTTGCTGCATCGCCGCGCCAGGAGGAGGGTGGTGGCAAACCGGTTATCGGTTACCTCAAGACGTTTCCGGCCGAATATGTGCACGGGCAGTTCATCGAAGACGGTTACCTGTTTTTCGAATGCCGGCACTACAAGACTATCGGTGGTTTTGGCGAGAACTGCCTCATCACCGGCGAGATTATCGCCGCCTATGCCGATGACAAGTTCCTGCGACATGCCGAAGGTGACGATCAGGAGACCATTCACGATTCGCCGTTGTTTGCGTATCTCGCCCCGGGGCGTTTCGCGACCATCGATCGCTCGAACGCGTTTCCGTTTCCGGAGTCGATGAAGAAGTAGCTTCCGTATGAGCGCGTCCACAGCCGCCACGGTTCTCGAGTTCGTCACTGGGCGAAGAGCAGCCATGCTCGACCTCATCAGGAATCTCGTAGAGGCCGAATCGCCGTCGGCCCATCCGGAGACGCACGATGAAGTACGTCGTGTCCTGAGACTGGCGCTGGCGGGTGTGGGCTACGACTCCCGTGAAACCGGCCATTCGCAAGTTCCGCGCCATGTGTTCGCCGTTCCCGCGGATCGGCCGAAAGGCCGGCCATCCCAGTTGCTGCTTGGCCACTACGACACGGTATGGCCGGTCGGTACCCTGGAGCAGCGGCCGTTTGCCGTGGACGGCAACGTCGTGCATGGGCCCGGGTCATTCGACATGAAGGGAGGCCTGGCACAAATCGTCCTGGCGCTGGGCGCGATTCGTGAGCTCGGCCTCGAAACGCCGGTGACGCCCATCGTGTTCGTCAACGCGGACGAGGAGATCGGCAGTCGCACGTCGACGCGATATATCCGATGGCTGGCCCAGCATGCCAACCGGGCGCTGGTGATGGAGCCCGCTCTGGGGGACCGTGGGGACATCAAGACCGAGCGCAAGGGAATCGGCCGCTTCACCGTAACCGTGCATGGCAAGGCCGCGCACGCCGGTCTCGATCCCGAGAGCGGCGCAAGCGCGATTCTCGAGTTATCGCATGTCATCCAGAATTTATTTGCGCTGAATGACGTCGAACGCGGCATCACAGTCAACGTCGGGACCATCGATGGTGGCATCCAGCCCAATGTGATTGCGCCCCACAGCAAAGCCGTGGTCGACGTGCGGGTGCCCAGCGTTGCGGCAGGCGAGGAAATCGAGCGCACGATACATGGCCTGCAACCGACGTCGCCCGACGTCAGGTTGCACATTGAAGGCAGCATCGGCAGACCGTCCATGGAGTCGACACCGCGAAACAGGGCGCTGTGGATGGTGGCCAGGCAGGCCGGCACTGCACTTGGTTTCGAGTTGCACGAGACGCGTGCAGGAGGCGGTTCCGATGGCAATACTACCAGCCAGTTCACGGCAACGCTCGATGGGCTTGGCCCAGTGGGCGACGGTGCGCACGCGGCGCATGAGCACCTGCTTGTCGACAAGACCCTTGAACGGGCTGCATTGATAACCATGTTGTTGATAGCACCGCCGATGGAGCAATAGCAGACGGAGGCGACAATGAGTACGAGAGTCTACGGATCGCTGGCACGTATCGCTGATTTCAGGAACAGCAATTTCGAGGTGAAGAACTTGCCGCGGTCGGAGTGGGCTTCCGGTGACTATGTCGAATGTGAAGTCATTGGCACTCGCACGGCGCTCTACCACGTCGAGGATCGCATTGGCCACATGGTCAAGGTGGAACAGGGCGACTGGGTGGTTGGTGCATTGGGAGAGCGCGCGGCGACGCTGGAGGGCGTCGGCCGGTGGTCCGACGTTGGCGACGATGGCTGCATGCACGCGCTCACCAGCGCCGGATTGCTGGGTCTGTACACGTCTTTTTCGTCAATATTACCCGATCCGCTGTCGCTCGCGTACAGGGGCCATCTTTTGCGCGGTGGACGCAAAGTACTCATGTCCGACTTCGCGATTCGCGACGACAAACACGAATTCTCGGTCCCGACGCTTCTGATCGTCGGCACGTCGATGTCGGCCGGCAAGACTACGACGGGCCGGCGCGTCTGCAAGGAGCTGGATCGTGCGGGCCTGTTCGTTATCGGCTCGAAACTCACTGGCGCCGGCCGATATCGGGACATCCTGAGCTTCCTCAAGACCGGTGCGCGAGAGATCTATGATTTTGTCGACGCCGGCTTACCGTCCACAGTCGTGCCTGAACAGGTCTTCCGCGAGGCGATACGCCCGCTGTTGAGCCACATCAACAGCCGCGGGCCGGACCTGCTGGTCGTCGAAGCCGGCGCGTCGCCGTTGGAACCCTACAACGGCGCCGCGCTTGTGGACGAGTTGGGTGACAATATCGTGTGCGTCGTTCTGAGTGCATCGGATCCGTACGCCGTCGTCGGTGTGCAAAAAGCCTTCGGTTTGACGCCCGACCTCGTAACGGGTCCGGCGACGACCACATCGGCCGCGGTGGAGCTGCTGCGACGACTGACCGGCCTCAGGGGTATCAACGTCATTGATCCTGCAGCCAAGTCGGAGTTTCGGGCGTTCCTGGCGGAGAAGCTCGGCCTTACCGGCATCGCCGCGTAATACATCAAAAAAATGCCCGGTGTTGACCACCGGGCAAATCATGTCAGCCTCTTTAGGGGGGCGAGGCCTGTTATTCGGCGAGCGAGATCTCGTCGCCGCCGAAGCTGTAGCGGACACTCACACCGAGTGCCCAGACATCGTAATTATAGGGTTGTGCGCCCAGCGTCAATATCGTCGGTAAGGTCGTCGGTGAGACGAGTGCCCAGTCGGTGAGATCGAAGCTCTCGTAGCGCAGGTCAAATGTACCTGTCCACCGGTCGTTCCAACGATAGGTGGCTTCGATCGTTGCTGAATCGAGCGTCGATTCGAGATCCGGCAGGCGGCTCTGGCCGCCACTGAGGCTGAAGACGTCGATGCGGGTGTTGCCGTCACCGCGGTTGTAGTCGAAACGCAGTTGGTACTTGCCCTCTGCCTGCCGCCAGTGAAAACCGGCGCCGACGTGACTGAAGCTGTCTTCATGCGTGGCGCTCCAGTCCCAGGCATCGAACTGCTCGCTGCCGAGTTGAAGGGCGTCAATCGCTTCGTGGCCGACGACGAGATAAACGGACGCATTGTCCGACACGGCCCAGTTGATGTCGGCAGTGGCGCGCAATTCCTCGCTATCCGTCATTCCCAGCAACGACTTGTTGTAGCGGTCATCGGCAAACAGCACTGTCGTGCTGAGCGACAGCGGCGATTCGACCGGCGTGATCGATGCAATCAATTCGCCATAGCTGCGATAGCGGTACGCGAGATTGTATTTGCGCAGCAGGGGATTCTGGCCGAGACTGACGGCGATCGATTCGTCGTAACGGTCGATATCGCGTTCGGAAGCTCCGCCCTTGAATCTCAGGTCCAGCCACGCCAGCGGCCGCCAGCGCACCTGCCCCCAGCCGGCATCGATGGTCTGCTTCGCGACTTCCTGAAAATCGCGCTCGATTTCCTTGCGGTCGTAGCCGCCGGAAACGCGGATGTCCTTCCACATCACTAGTTCGCCGCTCAGGCTGATGGTCGAGCGCTCGAAGCTGTAAGGCACGTTAGGTTCGAATTCTCCCGAGTCGAAAAAGTCCACGATGACTCGGCTCCAGTCCGATTGCAGCGTCTTGTTATCACGCTCATCGTGACGATAGGAGAACTTGATACGCCCTTTCGGGAACGGTCGTGACGTGATGGTGAGCGCGTAGTTGCTCGTGTCGACCTCTGCGTCGAGGGAATTGCGCGGCAGGCTGCTTGCGACCACGTTGGGGTTGATCGTGTACGGCAGCAGCGTCTCGTTTTGTTCGCCGCTCCCCGATGCGACATTGAATGCGACGACCGTGTCCAGCGCCGTTGCGCGGTACGCGCCGGACAGCGAGATTTGCTGATAGTCGTTGTCAGGCGCGACCGCCATCCGAAACAGCTCGGCGCCGGGTGACGTTGCGAACGGTGTGTCCCAGGTCAGGGAAGCGTGGTGATTGGTGAAATAAGATCCGTAGTACGCAAGCGTCAGGTTGGCGCGATTCGTGCCGTACTGAATACCGGCGTCGACCTGGTCGGTCTCGTAGTCGATCCAGCGCGGCAGAAACGGTGCCTGCGTGTAGTTCGAGCCGCTCGAAATATCGATGCCGTCCTTTGTCTGGCGCCGGAAATCCGCGAACACGCGAAACGCTGCGGCGGGTTTCCAGTTGGCGCCGAGGTCGACGATCTGCCGGTCGGTGCCGATGTTCTGACGGCGTAACGACGATGAGAGTTGCGTGAAGTCTGTCGTCGTGCCTGCGCGAACCCAGCCGGCCGGCAATGTCAGCGTGTCGGTGGTCGATGGGTTGAACACGGTCTGCGTGGTGTCGAATCGCCGATACACCACATCGCTGTAACCGACATGGAATCCGAACGAACCCTGCCGGCCGCCGTCGATTGCAATGATGCGTGAGTCGAGACCCAGGTCCTCGACGTACCAGTCCAGGCGGTAGCCGTCGCTCGTATAGCGCCCGCTGCCATCGACGTTGGCGTAGGCGCCTTCGGTGTCGTAGCCGCTGGCATTGCCGAATCGGGCCGCATCATCGCTGACGCTCGTGGCACCGACTTCGTAGTGTCCCCTGGCGCCTTCGTCGAACGGGCAGGACTCGCACAACCAGTCGCTGGTGTCCACCTGCGCGTTGACGAGGCCTGGTAGCAATACGATTGGCGCTGCAACTAACGCTGCGACGAGTGCGTGAAAAACTGTAGTCGTTCGCTTCAACATCGGTGCCTGCTCCTAGCGCATCAGCTTCGAGCCGGACGGGTGATTCGAACCGTGCACCTGGTCGTGACAGTTCATGCAGGTCTGGCCCAGCAGGAATTGGGAAGGAGTACCCGAAGGCAGGCCGCGTGCGTCTTGCGGCAGGCTCGGGTGTCCGGCCTGTGAATGACAGCTTTGACACAGCATCGGTGCCCGCATGCTCAGCATGCCCGGATAGTTCGAGCCGTGCGGGTCGTGGCAATTGCCGCAATCCTCAGCAGCCGGCGCGTGCTCCCATAGATAGGGTCCGCGCATTTCGGCATGACAGTCAAAGCACGTGTCGTTGTTCGTCTGCCGCGCAAGCAGGCTGTCCGCCGTGTCGCCATGCGTATCGTGGCAGCCGCTGCAGGCCATTTTGCCGTGCCGCAACGGATGCGCATACGGCTTCATGGATTGCGTGCGTTGTTGCTGGTGGCAGTCGAAGCACACCTCGGCCTGTGTGGCAATGGCAAGCACGGGGTCGCGCTCGCTGTGGCTCGTGTGACAATCGGCGCAGGCGACCGTGTTTTCATCGTGGCCGCTGCCGTGCCAGGCAAATCCCGTATTCGCCAGGTGACAATCGACGCAGTACGCGTTCTGTTCAGCAACGGGCGTGCCGCTGTCCGACCCGAACCTGACGACCGGCGGACGTTCCTGGCCCCGCCGGACCCGGCCGGCGTGATCACCGCCCGGCCCGTGGCAGGATTCGCATTGCAACTGTCCATGACCGAAAGGAGAGTCCGGATCGCTCGGCATCGCGTGTTTGCTGCGAAAAACGGCGAGGACTGCCTGGTCGTCGTGGCACTGGAAACAGGTGTCCGCGCCCTTGCGGCTGTATTTCGGCGGTTCCGCGGTCTCGTCTGTGCCCTGCGACGAAACGACGGCCGGCGTGGCGATAGCCGCCAGGGCTATCGCCAGCAGGAGCGGGCCGCCGCGCCGCCGACGCTCTGTAGTCGCCGACATTAGTTGAACTCGAATCCGCTAACGTCATGCATGACGGCTGTGTCGGCGCTTGCTCCCGGGCCGTGACAGAGCTGGCAGGTCTCGCTGCCGAACGATGACAACGCACCGCTGTCATCCTTGCCAGCCGCAAAGTCACCGCCATTCTGGATCATGTGATTCGCCGCGAGGCTACTCGTGTGACAGCTTGAGCACACGGCGGTGTTCGGCGAGATCGCTACGTCGTCGAGCAGGGACGAACGATCCGTGCCCGTGTCGATCGTGGTCGCCAGGACCGCTGCCGGGTCTACCGGGTAGTAGGTACCTGCGAGGTGGCAGCCTTCGCAATTGTTCAGGCGGCCGGGATAGACGACGCCGTTGTAGTCGTGCGCGCTGTTGCGATAGCCGCAGATTCCTACGTTGCCCGCATGGATCCTGTGCACCATGCGCTTCAAGTCGATGGACTCTTCAACGGTGCCGAGTTCGTCGAAACATGCCGTCGCAACGACACCGCGCTGTTGTACGTCGGTCGCGTTGGGGTTGTGGCAAGTGGCGCACAGTTCGGTATTGCCGACGCGGTTGTCGCCATGCAACGCGAGCGTCTTGTGGCAGTCGTTGCACTTGTCGATGTCGACGACCTGGCGACGGTTCTGAGCGACTGCGTCGGTAATCGGGAAACTGATGCCGCTGCCGGCAACGGACAGGGACTCGAGTCCATTGCCGAGGTCGACCTGTGGGCGCCCTTCGAGAATGGCAGCGCCGGAGCCCGTAATGCCCGTGGGGATCATCGCCGTCGCCGATTTCTCGAAGACGTTGTTGCCCACGTTGACGGCGCCGCTCTTGAAGTCGATCGTAATCGGCGCAAACGGTGCACCGGAATCCGGCGCCCTGGCCAGTATGTCGTTCGGATCGAGATTGCCGAATTCGTCACTGGTCCAGGCGATGTCGACACGCAGCCGCGAGCTTCCGACCTGGAACGGACTGTTCGGGTCATTCAGATCGTACGCCGTGCTGCCGGGGTCCGTCGCGTAATTCGGGTCGGTGGGATCGAGAACGCGGATGCGCACCGTGGGCATATCGCCAGGCGCCGTGTTGGCAACGCTGACAACCTCGTACTCGAATGCCTTGGCGGCTTCCGCTTCGGCAAGCGTGTGCACGGTTGCTACGCGGAATGCGCCGCCGGCTATCGTCGACGAATCCCCGTGGCACTCGACGCAAAGCGTGTCGTCGGTGAATACCAGGCCGTTCGGGTGACCGCCTCCGGCGAAGTCGATGTCGTCATGACAGGTACCGCAAGTGGCACGATTCTGTACAAGCCGCCAGTTGCTGGCCTGCGGCACCGTGGGATCGGATTCCTGGTGACAGGTCGTGCAATTCCTGACGTCCTGCGTGAATCGGATATTTGAATAATCGTGCAGCCGGTTGCCGAAGCCGACGACGAAATAGCCGTTGGTGAGGTTTTCGCCGAAGTGGATCTTGTGGATCATGACTTTCATGTCCACCGAGCCGCCCCAGGCTTCGGTCGCCGTGTCGCCGTCGATCGAGTAGGGGTTGTGGCAGGTGACGCAATACTCGACGTCGAACCTGGCCTCGCCATGCAGTTCGAGATTGTCATGGCAGGCATTGCATGCAGCGTTATTGACAATCAGGCGTGTCTCTGTGGGCAGGCCGCCTGCCGGCACGAAATCGAATGGCGCATTGTTCGCCGGGATGTTCTCCGGCAGGAACCGATTGGTGCGGATTTCGACGCCGAGGCGATGTGTCTTGGTGTCGCTGAAGGTCGGTCCGCCCGCGTAGGCCGTAAGGGCCTGGGCGAACGTGTAGGTATATGTACCGTCGCCATTATCCACGTAAGTCCCGGCACTGCCGGATTCGGTGGTTGCCTGTGCGTTGGGGATACCGTTGCTCGTCCGGGTGGGATAGGACTGCCATTCGCTCGAGCCGCCATTCTGCCCTGGCGAGAGTTGCGCCAGTGTGAAGCCGACCGCGTTGGCGGGCAGGCCGGTGATGCCGAAACCGAGGTCGTCGTTCAGGCGCATTACGACTGTCGGAACACCACCGCCAGCAGGAACCGACACGCTGTCAAACGAAACGTTGATCTTGTCGACCGACGAAATCGGCACGGTTGCGGAGCCCGAAGGACCCGGCGGACCGCCCGGTCCGGGAGGCCCGGCTGTACCAGGCGCGCCGGCCGGACCTGCCGGACCCGTGTCGCCACTGCATGCAAACAACAAAGCAGAGGTCAACAATACTGCGGCCAGCTTTGCGAATCCGGTGAAAGAACGATACATGTGGTTACCCCTTAACTCGTTGTTAGTGCTTGTCTTGCTTAAGGTTTTTCCTGCATTGTGCAAACGGACGGCCTGCACATGTGTTTTTAACAAATCCGGCTTCGAATTGTATCGCGGCATGTACCTACTGGCCGTCGCCGGGACGCAGGACGATAATATGCGCCATTCTGGCCACTGGACCGGGTCCTTGTTCAGGAGGGGTTCAGCACTGAAAAACCATCATTTGCTGTATGATTCCGCACGCGTCTTGTAACGCTCAGGAGACAACATGAAACGACACACCATTCTTGCGACAGCCGCCTTCGTGCTGTTCGCTGCCTCCCCGGCAGGCGCGACTGATGTTGAGTCGCTTATGAACGATTGTAACGGCTGCCACGGCGACGGCGGCGTCAGCCAGTCGAGCGATGTTCCGACTCTCGCCGGCCTGGCGGAGTTCGTGCACGTCGACGCGCTGTACATTTACCAGGACGAAGCGCGGCCTTGCGCCGACTCGGACTATCGCCATGGCGACACCAGCCGCCCCGCAACCAGCATGTGCGCCATCGCGGCGAAATTGAGTGAAGACGATATCGATGCGATTGCCGCGGCCTACGCTGAACTGGAATACGTTAAGGCGACACAGGAATTCGACGCCACTCTCGCGGCTGCGGGAGAGGCCTTGCACAACGAACACTGCGATCGCTGTCATTCCGACGCCGGCACCAATGCCGAGGACGAAGCCGGCATGCTGGGCGGGCAACAGATGGGCTACCTCAGAACCTCGTTCGAGCAGTATATAGACGGTTCGCGCGAGCAGCCGAAGAAGATGAAAGAGAAGATGGACTTGCTGTCCGCGGAGGACGCAGAGGCCCTCGTCCATTACTACGGCAGCGTTCAGTGACAAATGAGACTGCCGCCAGCGAGAGGCTTGGCGGCATGTTTGACGCTATCGATGCGAAAGACACCACGGCGTTCGTCGGCTACCTAGCCGCGGACGCCGTGTTTCGTTTCGGGTCTGCCCCGGCGGTTGAGGGGCGGAATGCTATCGCGGCCGCGGTCGACGGCTTCTTCGGCACGATCGCGGCCTCGTCACACCGAATTGACCGCACCCTGCAAAGCGGCTCCACGATGGTCTCCGAGGGTGAGGTAATTTACACGCGTCATGACGGTTCCACGGTCGCCTTGCCATTCGCCGATGTTTTTGAGCTCGATGGCGACCGGATTTCGGTCTACAAAATCTACATCGACATCGCCCCGCTGTACGCCGAACAGGCCTGAGGACGGCGCCCGGACCCGATTCCTCTCGGAAATCCCTGATAGTAAACAGGCGCTCATTCCCTTAACTAGGGGCGCTGACATCAGGGAAATAACAAGATGGCGCAGTTCGCTCAGCTCGCGGGCCGTCCCCGTGCGCATTGCCCCGGCACCCGACTTCTGCGAAATGGTCGTGGACAGCGCTGGCTCGTTGTCGCATTCGCGGTCGCCTGCATTGCCGTAACGCCCGCAGCGGCCCAGGAAAATGAGCGATGCCTGCGCTGCCATGATGACCCCGAGCTTACGAGCTACCGTGGCGAGGAAGAGATATCGGCCTTTGTTGACGAGTCCACGTACGCCGAATCGGTGCACGCGGACGCAAAATGCGTTGACTGCCACGAGGATCTCGCGGGCAGCAAGCGTCGGCGGCATGCCGAGGATCTCGAACCCGTCGATTGCGGCGAGTGCCACAAGTCCCAGAAAGTAGCACACAACGACAGCCTGCATGGCGCGGCCGCGGCACGCGGCGATGCACAGGCGCCGAACTGTGCCGATTGCCACGGCAAACACGACGTACTGTCGGCCTCAGACCCTGACGCGACGACGGCGGTTATGAACGTGCCGCTGCTGTGCGGGAGTTGTCACCGCGAGGGATCTCCCGTGTCGCGAACCCACGAGATATCGCAGGAACGCGTCCTCGAAAATTACTCGATGAGCATTCATGGTGAGGGCTTGTTCCGTCAGGGTCTTACCGTCACCGCTGTCTGCACCTCTTGTCACACGGCCCATGACATCCTGCCCCACACCGATGTGCGCTCGAGCATCCATGCGGACAATGTGGCCGAGACCTGCACATCGTGCCATGGCCAGATCGAACAGGTGCACCGCAAGGTGATCGAGGGCCATTTGTGGATAGAAGATCCGGGCAAGATCCCGACCTGCGTTGACTGCCACGCGCCACACGAGATCCGCCGCGTTTTCTACCCTGATGGTCTCGCCAATAAGGACTGCCTGACCTGCCACGGCGAGTCGGCCCTGACGATGACTCGTGACGGCGTCAGCGTCAGCCTGTACGTTGATGAGCAGCTCTTCAATAGCTCGGAGCATGCAGGCACCGCCTGTGCGCAATGCCACACGGACGTAACCGTCTCTATGGAACGCGCATGCGCGACGGTGCAGTCACCTGTCGATTGCGGCATCTGCCACGCCGAACAAGTTACCGAGTATCAGGGCAGCACACACGGCACGCTGTATGCCGCGAGTGATCCGGATGCGCCATCGTGTCAGGACTGTCACGCCAAACACGCAACGCTCGACAAGGAGCTGCCGACGTCACCGACTTACCCCCGAAATGTCCCCTTGCTCTGTGGCGGGTGTCATCGCGTCGGCGAGCAAGCGGCGACAAGGATCGACGCCGAAGTGGAGGACATTGTCGGCAGCTATGAAGACAGTGTTCATGGCCGGGGATTGATAAACAGCGGTCTTGTGGTCACGGCGACGTGCGCGGATTGTCATGGCGCACACTCAGAACTTCCTCCGGAGGACCCGCGCGCTCTGATCAATCCGCAGAACGTCGCTGGCACTTGTGGTGTCTGCCACCACGGGATCGAGGAGGAGTTCCGAACCAGTATTCACTTCTCTGATGACCCGAACGCCGAGGACGAGCATCCTACTTGTGAGGACTGTCACGCCTCGCACACGATCTCGCGCATTGACAAACCCGGATTCCGGACCCTGGTGATGGAGCAGTGTGGCCGCTGTCATGAAGACCAGGCAGAGACCTTCTTCGATACGTTCCACGGTAAAGTCTCGCGCCTGGGCGGAGAGGGTGTCGCCAAGTGTTACGACTGCCACGGTACACACGGCATTCTTCCACCGACCGAGCCCGATTCGATGCTCAGCCGCGACAATGTCGTCGAGACCTGCGGCCAGTGTCACGAGGGATCTCATCGGCAATTTGCCGGTTACCTGACGCATGCGACGCACCACGACAGCGACCGCTACCCTTACCTGTTCTGGTCGTTCTGGGGCATGACCGCGTTGCTCGTGGGCACTCTGTCTTTCGCGCTGCTGCACACGCTGGCCTGGGTAGTGCGGTTGTTGTTGAGCCGCGACGAATGGCGGGCACACAAGGAACGGACCCGTCACGAAAAGGGCGAGAAGCTCTACCGCCGCTTCAGCCGACTCCAGCGAACCATGCATATCGTGATGATGATCAGCTTCTTCACGCTGGCCTTGACGGGCATGGCGCTGAAATTCTCGTACATGTCCTGGGCACAGGCGACCTCCTACGTGCTGGGCGGATTCGACAGTATGGGTTTCCTGCATCGAATTGGCGCCGTCACATTGTTTATCGTTGCGATTGTGCACTTCTGGGATGTCTTGCGCCGCAAGAGAGCCGCGCAAGAGACCTGGTGGCAAATCATCACCGGGCCGAGTTCCATCATTTTCAACCGTCGCGACCTTACTGAGTTCATCCAGTCCATCAAGTGGTTTTTCGGCATAGGTTCGCGTCCCAATTATGGCCGCTACACCTACTGGGAGAAGTTTGACTACTTCGCGGTCGGCTGGGGTGTGATCATTATCGGCAGCACGGGGCTGGTATTGTGGTTCCCGGAATTGTTCACTCACGTTGTGCCGGGCTGGGCCGTCAATGTGGCCACGATCATCCACAGCGACGAGGCGCTGCTTGCAGTTGGATTTATATTTACCATCCACTTCTTCAACACGCACTTCCGGCCCGACAAGTTCCCCATGGATCCGGTGATATTCACCGGACTCGTGCCGCTGGATGAGCTCAAGTACGACAAGCCCGATGAATACAAGGCGCTGATGGAATCCGACGATAGGGATGCACGGCTGGAAGATCCTTATCCGGCGTCCAGGGAACGGGGCCTCAAAATATTCGGCGCAGCCGCGCTCACATTCGGACTGGTGCTGTTGGCCCTGATCGTCTACACGATGTTGTTCGGTTACCGCTGAGGCGATGCGATCGGGCTAAACACCTTCACCTGAATCCTGGCTGTCGCTCTGCGAATCCGAGTCCTCGCGGATGACCTCGTCGCGCTCTTCTGCCCGTGAGAAGGGCGGCTTGCCCGTCAGCCAGGCAGTATCCATTGGATACACCGCCGGATCGAAGATGACAAAGTAGAAGTGCCATATGGCGATGGCCAGCGTGGCAAGGATCGCCTCGAGGAAATGCAGGACGGTGGCGGCTTCCGGCACCCAGCCCGGCAACTGGGCAAGGGTCCAGTTCTCAAACCACAAGACCAGGCCCGTGATCGTCGTGATCGCGGTACCCCATAACGCGGCCCAGTATTCGACTTTCTCCACGTAGCCGACGCGCACGGGTGCCGGCGGCTCGGGTCGGCGCCCGATGTTGTAGCCAATGCGGTGTACAAATTCCCTGAAGTCAGCGAGTCGCGGAAACATCGCGGCGATCTGATGTCGAGCGCGGGCACTAACGGCAAGATGAGCGAAGTGGAAGAAGCAGGCCGCGATCAAACCCACGGCAGCGACACGGTGAAGCAGTCCGCGCAATTCTCCGTCGTCGCCGCCAAGTTGCAAGAGGCCTGCCCACCAACTCTCTGGATATTTCAGCGCAAATCCGGTGAACACCAACACCATGAAGCTCAGTGCCGCGGCACCGTGCGCAATCCTGAACGGTGCTGACATGCGTTCTTTGATCGTGCAGTTCTGAGGCGGCTTGCGCAGTCGCGCGGCCGGATGGCGCGTCTTCTTGACCAGATCGAGCAGGTTGTGGAGCAACATGCCGATGATGGTGACCCAGATCAGCGGAATATAGATCGCGCGTATCCAATACGCGACGATGTTGGGTGTGTCTTCTGCGAGCACGTGCACGGGGGCGATCGCAAACCGGCTGCCCGCTCCCGCGTGGCATTTGCCGCAGGTATGCGCCAGGTTGTCCGGGTGAATGTAAGAGTCGGGATCGGTCGAGGGCAGGATATTGTGCACCCCGTGGCAGCTCGCACAATTTGCGACCTTTTGCACGCCGCCGCGGGAAGCAAGCCCATGGAAGCTTTCCTCATACGAAGGGACCTGGTCGGCAGGCAGGTCGTATTTCTCGCCCAGCCGCAGATCAGAATGACAGGGGCCGCAAATCCGGATCGGGATGTTGGTAGCTGATACGGGTGAGCCCTCAGCGCCCACCGCCAGGATGCGGTGCTCGCCGTGACAATCCGTGCAGACGGGCGAGCCCTGAACTCCAGCCGCGGCGGCCATGCCATGTATACTGCGCTCGAACTGAGCAGCGATAGCGGCATGACAGGAACCGCAGGTTGTCCACACATTCGAACGATGGATCGAAGACGCAGGGTCGGTAACCGGCAACGGCGAGTGAGTTGAGTGGCAATCGCTGCAACTCGCCCCATGTTCACCTTTTATCACCGCGGCGGCATGCACGCTGGCAGTATAGGCTTCGATCGGACGGATGGTATGTACGCCTGGCGGTGCAGGCTGCCCGCTGCCATGGCACACCCCGCAAGTTTCACCCTGGCGATGTTCGTTGACCGGAGAAGATATCTCACTTGCAAACGTCATGGTATGGACATTGCCGTGGCAACTCATGCATGAAGGGAGATCGGCGTCGGCGTAGCGTTGCACGCCGTCCGGCCCATGTACGCTCACGGCATGTTCGGCGACTACATCGGCATGACATTGCCCACAGTCGACGGGGTCAAGCCCGCGCCTGTGTTTGCGTTCGTCGGCGCCGACGTGGCAGTCGAGGCATAGGGTGGTGCCGTGCGGGCTGCTTTCGAAGACAACAGGATCGGTCTCGTGGCAATCGGTACACGGGTTCTCGTCCTTAGCGTCGGCCATCGGTTGCGCAAACAACAATAGCAATAAGAGCAAGGCGAGATTGGCGAATGACTTTCGCATGAGATTGCTCTCGATTCGGTTTTATGCTGTAGCGTTATGCTTAATTATGGGCCTTCTCGACCGCGATCCCAATACCGTTTCGTTGCGCCAAATACGGATTACCGCGTGGCTTGTACGTGGTCTACTATCGATGTCGCTTTTGCACATTGATGCGTCACAATTGTGACGCTTACGATCAGAATCACCCGGATGTTGGCTGCACACCAGGGCGTGTGACGCTTTAGAAAAGGAATCAGGGGAGCGCTTTGTTCAGAAATTTCTTATCGTCAATCACGCATAACGCGATTAGCCTCGTTGGCACCGGGCTCGCTATCGTCGGTCTCGTGTTGATTGTCAGCCTGTTCACGATGGAGCAACTCGGTTTCGAGGGTGGCCCCTATATCGGCATCCTGACATACCTCGTGCTGCCGATGATCTTTGTCTTCGGCCTGATCCTCATTCCTGTCGGCGCCGTCCTTTATCGGGCGCGTTTACGACGGGGGCCCGGCGGGGAAGGCGTGTCGCTACTGCCGGTATTCGACCTCAACCAGCCAAAGACCAGGCGCTGGATGATGATCTTCCTTGGCGCGACAATGATCAATGTCGTCATTGTCGCCGGTGCAACCTACAAGGGCGTCGAAGTCATGGAGTCGGTGGAGTTTTGCGGCATGGCCTGCCACTCCGTCATGGAACCGGAGTACACGGCCTACCAGCGTTCGTCTCATTCACGAGTCAGTTGCGCGGAGTGCCACATCGGTCCGGGTGCCGACTGGTTCGTGAAATCGAAGCTCGATGGCGCCTGGCAGCTCGTGGCCGTTACGCTCGACCTCTACCCACGCCCCGTGCCGACACCGTTGCACGATTTGCGCCCTGCCCGTGAGACCTGTGAGCAGTGTCACTGGCCGACGCGCTTTGTCGGTGACAGGCTGACCGTGAGGAAGCACTACGACGAGGATGAGGCGAACACGGAATTGACGACAGTGCTGCTCCTGAAGGTAGGCGGCGCAGCCGGAAATGGCTCGTCAGGAATTCACTGGCACGTCGATCCGGACGTCAGTATTCGCTATCGGTCCGACGAAACCCGCGAAGAAATCTATGAAGTGGAATACACGGACGAGAAAGGCGAGGTCGAGATATTTGCGGACCGCAAGGCGCCGGAAGAAGGTGGCGTCTGGCGTACCATGGACTGCGTCGATTGCCACAACCGACCGAGCCACAATTACCAGGCTCCGGATTCCGAAATCGATATTGCAATCCGTGACGGCGTGATCGATCGAACGTTGCCGTTCATCAAGAAAGAGGGTCTGCGTATTATCGATGCCGAGTACGCCTCTCATGAGGATGCACGAGGCGCCATTGCCACGCAGTTGAACGCGTACTACTCGGACGAGCATCCCGAGGTCGCGGCCGAACGCGGCGACGCGATTGCAGGCGCAGCCACGGCTCTTGGCGACATTTATTCGGTGAATGTCTTCCCGAATATGCAGGTCTGGTGGAACACCTACCCCGAGCACATCG
Organism: uncultured Woeseiaceae bacterium; assembly: GCA_945788625.1. Lineage (GTDB taxonomy): Bacteria > Pseudomonadota > Gammaproteobacteria > Steroidobacterales > Woeseiaceae > UBA1847. The sequence goes on along the minus strand of CALZMQ010000014.1, from coordinate 323 downwards.
GTCATGAGCGATCGGACGGTTGCTTCCGTTGTCACGGCAAGCGGCTGAGGACCAAGGAGCGTGAGCACATTTCGCGAGATTGCGACGTCTGCCATACCGTCCTGGCCGAGCGAGAAGAGGATCCCGACATACTCAAGGAGTTGAATCCCTAAGTGAACCAAAGAGCGACTGTGGCACCTGACAATCGCGCCGGCTCGTCGGCGGAGCCGCGTCGCCAGCTCGTCTATGAACTGATCAGCGGCGGCACCGGCCTGCTGTTGGCGCTGTTCATGTGGGGCCACGTCGTTCTCGTCGGCTCCATCCTGACAGGCGAGCGCGGCTTC
>CALZMQ010000013.1:5359-75305 GCA_945788625.1 uncultured Woeseiaceae bacterium | reverse complement strand
GGCACTCTCGGCGAGCGTAACAACGTCAGTTGCGGAGTCCTGGAACGCAAGATGGGTATTCACGGCAACTCGACGTGCCTGATGAACTTCGACGGCGCAGCCGGGTACCTGGTCGGGGAAGAAAACAAAGGCCTTTACTACATGTTCACTTTCATGAACTTCGCACGCATCGGCACCGGCTTGCAGGGTCTCGCGCATTCGGAACTCGCCTTCCAGAACTCTCTCGCCTACACCAGGGACCGATTGCAGATGCGTTCGCTGTCCGGGCCCAAGAATCCAAGTGGCCCGGCGGATCCGATCATCGTGCACCCTGACGTGCGTCGCATGCTGCTGACGCAGAAAGCGTTTGCCGAGGGCGGCCGCGCGCTGATTTATTTCGCCAGTACCCAGGGCGACATCCTGACCAAGTCCGACGACCCGGAAGCCCGTGAACTGGCGAACCACGTACTCGGTTTCCTGACGCCTATTATCAAGGCATTCCTTACCGAAACCGGTTTCGAGAGCGCGAACCTGGGGCTGCAGTGTTTCGGCGGGCATGGGTACATCAACGAGTGGGGCGTCGAACAGAATGTGCGGGACGCCAGGATCGGCACGCTCTATGAAGGCACCACGGGCATCCAGGCTTTGGACCTGCTGGGAAGAAAAGTCCTTGGCACACGCGGCAAGGCGCTGGCCCCGGTAACGAGCTTCATCCTGGACTTCTGCAAGCGATCCCGTCACCAGAAGGAAATCAGGCCCTACCTGAAGACGTTGGTCCGGCTCACCAAGCAGTGGAAGTCACTGACCCGGAAGATTGGCTTTGCTGCCATGCGCGACCGCGATGCCGTGGGCGCTGCTTCGGTCGACTACATCATGTTCTCCGGATACGTGTTGCTGGGCGTTGCCTGGGCTGCAAGTGCCCGAGCCGCGTACAAGCGGCTCGAACAGGGCACGTCAGAAGAAGCTTTCTATCGTGCGAAGATCCAGACGGCGGAATTCTATTTCGCCAAGATCCTGCCGCGAACCTCGTCTCTGCTGGAGACGATGTCGGCGGGTCCGAATTCGCTGATGAAGATGGACGAGGACCAGTTCATTTTCTAGGCAGCGCTTTTCGAGTAGTCCTCCGTAGTCTTAATATTGCGGGCAACTGATCGGTTCATGCTCTTCAAATATGTCCTGGTGGGGTTGGGTGCCGCCCAAATTCAGCAGGTGCAGGAATTACCTGGGTCCTGATCGGCGTTCGGGTGGACAAAATCAGGAGTGCGTCGCCTTACGAGCTACGATGATTTCAGAAGGGAACAGACACTGCTGTAGATACTCGACTGAATCAATCTCGAATCCATGCTGAGAAGTAGTCGTCGCCAATTGGACTCCCCGGCAGCCCCCTGCGCTTCTTGGGAAACGGCGCGAAATAGACTCATAGACTCGACTTCCCCGACTCCGTCCATGCGTCATATTGACGACAACCATCCTGCCTTCTGGCTTCAAGACGCGACCGAACTCATCAAGGACCGTGTCCGTGTCCTTCGCACAAAGAAGATCGAACATGTAGCAATTGACCAACAGGTCGATGCTTTCAGTGTCGACGCCCAGATCAAGGGCGTCGCCACGACGCAGTTCGTAATTATCGCTGGTGTAGGGGGCCAGGCGCTCTCCGGCCCTCCGTAACATGCCGGCGGACAGATCGATCCCTAAGTTATTGCCATGCGGGTTTAGTTTCACGATCTCTTCGAACATCAGACCGGTACCCACGGCTACCTCAAGCACCGTTTCACCGTCCCGGAGGCACGTGAGTTCGATAGCACGCCTCCTTGCTTTCGATTCCGTGAAGAACGCCCAGCGGTCATAGAAAGGCGCAAGCGAGTCGTAAAGCCTGGGGATTTCCGCCTGGGCAAGCGGTGCGTCACGTCCCATCACTCCCTCCGTTTAGCGTCTCTGCATGCCGCAAAGGTAGATAGAGTTCGTTTTCATTACCCTCACGCCATCAATTTCTTATTGGCGGGGGTTGAGTCGACGCGCCTGCGCCGGCGGTTAAACTCCAAAACAACCAATTCACAATACGCTCGGGCGCGGTGATTGGCAATTCGGGCATTACCGAAAGTCGTATGACCACAAACAGTTCTACGAATCAAACACATATGCAGGCATGTTCAATGGTAGAGACCGGGAGATTCACCGCTACAACCGAGCCCGCCGCCTCCGGGTCGCAAATCAACACCAATCCTGTACGAAACGCGTACCGCAGGGGGCGAGGTCCTGATCAGAGACAGTCTGTCTACTGATCGATGCGCACCCGGCACTCGGAGATGTCTATTGCGCATGAGCGTTGGTGAAACCGTGACAGGGATTGCTCGGATACCCGTCCATAGCGGCCCACCGCGTCCATTTCCTTTCGTGGTCGAGGTAACGCCCTACGTGGACTTCGTGATCGGTCAGAATTTCCCGGCAACGGAAGAATTCGATCCCGACCCGTCGAATAACATTGGAGCGGCCAGTACTTTTGCGGTGATACCCGTCGATTTTGACGAACGTGGTGGCATAAAATGCTTCATCGCCACCGCAGCCTACGGCTCGTATCTCGATCCACACGTGCGAACATTGCGTGATTTTCGGGACGAGTACCTGCTCACCAACGCGCCGGGTCGTGCGTTCGTCGACTGGTATTACCGTACCTCGCCACCGATAGCGAGTTTCATCGCCGAGCACAAGAGTCTGAGAGTCGTTACACGAGCGATCCTGATACCTGTCGTGTTTGCGATTGAGTATCCTGCGCCGATGCTTGGAGTGCTCGTGATAATTGGCGCCGGATTGCGAATATGGACACGGCAACGCAGACGTCGCCGAGAAACCGAAGCCGCGAACCAGCAGTTGGCAGTTGACTATGACGATGTAGTCAACCGGCTATGGGCACACGGCAGCGCATAGGGGTCTTTCAAAAAGTCTGACCATGGAAATCGAGCGGTTCCATAACCGCACACGCAGTCATACTTACCTGGGCTATCTCAGTCCAGTACAGTATGAAAACCAGTCCACGAGGGCTTAATCAAATGGTCCGATTTACTGTGGCCATACCAAACGGCCAGAAGCGGACATTTCAAACACATCAAGATGCCTTACATTTTCCGCGCGACGATCCATTGAAGCGCATTCTTTTCGTCCCATATTTTAGCCTCAAGAATCTCAAAACCACCGCAAGACACGAGAGATTCCAATTCACTGCTGGATAAACTGTAAATTGTCGGTGCTAGTCCTAGCTTCTGAGCAAGATTTATTAACGATCTAAACAACCAGTCTCTCTCACCGAGACACGGGGTCTCTGAAATCAGCAAACCGCCCGTTGGAAGTAAGTCATTTAGTCGAGCCAACATCTTCGAAGCATCGTCAACTAAGTGAAAAATACTAAATGCTATTACCGTGGAGAATGATTGGCTAATAAGACTTCGGTCGAACAGGTCCTTTTGATCAAATATGGCGTTGTCTATGTGCCGATCGCGTGCCTTTCCCTTCGCCAATTCGATCATTCTTGCTGAAGTATCGATGCCATGCACCCGTTGTACCTGAGGGGCGAGGTCAAGGCTGAATTCTCCTGAACCACAGCCGAAGTCGAGCACCACATCCGAACAGCTTAGCAGTGCCTTGGTTCTTTCGATCGTCTTGTCGAATGGGGCCTCGTGTTTCCTAATTGCATCGTCGTATTGCTTTGATCGTTTGTCCCAAAACGCAGTACTGTTCATCGGTTTTCTCGAATGCCTTTCACGATTCCAGCAAGACCTGACCGAAAATAGGCGCCACTAAGGATCCCGTCCACCAGGTCCTTGTACATGGTCAGGTACTCACCGTAAAGAGAACAACCCATGCAGGCGCGTTGTCTCAAACGACCGCTTTGAGTGGTGACTTCAACCGGTCGATGCAACACCTAGACTCTACCACCAGAGCAGGAAGTGTTGCAGATGGGGTACCGGAAGCGAAGATATTTCACTGAGGCAGAGCGCGAGTTGATGTGGGATCGCTGGCAAGCCGGCGACTCATTGCATGAGATTGCTCGACTTCTGGATCGCGGTCACGGTGCGGTAGCAGGCCAGATATCGAGGACGGGAGGTGTCCGTCCGGCACGTCGAAGTCGTTCAAGCCGCTCGAATACTCATTCTAAGGGCGAAAGATGAGCGGTATGAGGTGTGGGATATCGAGCCAGGATTCTGTCTTAGAATCGCTCCTACGGGGCGAAGATCCAGACGGCGGAATTCTATTTCGCCAAGATTCTGCTGCGAACCTCGTCTCTGCTGGAGACGATGTCGGCGGGTCCGAATTCGCTGATGAAGATGGACGAGGACCAGTTCATTTTCTAGCTTGTCGCTCGGTTTGCCACAATATGATCCTTGTCAAGGTCGGCGTAGCCTGCTGAAAAAGACTACGCATGCCTGAATGGGGGTCGATATGAGCGAACTGAGCCTTACAATCAACGGCACCGATCACACGATCGACGTGCCGCCCGACATGCCACTGCTCTGGGCCTTAAGGGACGTTTTGAATCTTACGGGCACCAAGTACAGTTGCGGCATCGGCACATGCGGTACCTGCACGGTACTGATCAATGGGGTACCAATGCGCTCTTGCGTCATGCCGACGGCGAGTGCCAGTGGCGCCACGATATCCACCATCGAAGGGCTCGATCCATCCGGCGGGCACGCCGTGCAACGAGCCTGGAACGATGAAGACGTCCCGCAATGCGGCTACTGCCAGGGCGGGCAAATCCTGACCGCAAGCGCGTTGCTTGCCAGGAATCCAGACCCCAGTGATTCGGACATTGATGCCGCCATGTCCGCAGTTCTCTGCCGTTGCGGAACCTATCCACGTATCCGAAAGGCCATTAAACGGGCATCGCGATACATGTCGGACGAGGGAGGTGACGCATGAGTACATGTGCCAACGACGTCAGGATCGACAGACGCGCTTTCCTGAAAGTCTCCTTACTGGCATCCGGGGCGCTCGTCATCGGCGTTGGGTACGGCAGTTCATCGCGTGCCAGGGCAACCGACAGCGACACATGGGCGCCAAATCTGTATGTCCGCATCGACACTAACGGCCGTGTGACGATAGTCAGCAAAAACCCCGAAGCGGGCCAGGGTGTGAAGACCGCATTTCCGATGGTCGTTGCAGAATGCCTTAACGTCGCCTGGGAAATCGTCAGCGTCGAGCAGGCGCCGCTTGACGATCGCTACGGGCGGCAGGTCATCGGAGGCAGCCGGGGAACGCCGGACGGATGGAACGACCTGCGCATTGCCGGAACAGCGGCCTGTGAGTTGTTGAAATCCGCAGCCGCCAGGCAATGGAATGTGCCGGTTGCGGAATGCAACGCCGAAAACGGCACGGTCATACACGTGACCTCCGACAGGACAATTCCTTACGCAGACCTACTGGAAGCTGCGGCGGCCCTGCCGGTTCCCGAGGTTTCCGAACTCAAACTCAAAAGCCGGCCGGAGGAATTTCAACTGCTCGGGACTTTTGTCCCTGGAGTCGACAATCCGATGATCGTGACGGGCCAGCCTCTGTTCGGCTGCGACACTCGACTGGACGGCATGCTCTACGCCGTTTACGAGAAGTGTCCGACCTTTGGCGGTAGAGTTCGCAGCGCGAACATCAATCGAGTTCGCTCCCAACCCGGCGTGACGCACGCATTCGTTGTAAAAGGGACTGACGACCTTACCGGCTTGCTGCCCGGTGTGGCCATTGTCGCGGAGACCTGGTGGGCGGCCGACTCGGCCCGCAAGAAACTGAAGGTCGATTGGGACACGGAAAACTCCGATTCCAGCGAAGCCTACGAACGGCGAGCGAAAGCCCTTGCGAACGAGTCCGGCGAAACGCTTCGGGCGGACGGTGATGTCGATCGCGCGCTTGACGAATCCCGACGCATCATAGAAGCAACGTACTACTACCCGTTCGTGTCGCACGCTAACATGGAACCGCAAAACTGCACGGCTCGGTATTCCGAATCCGGCCAACTCGAGCTTTGGGCCCCGTCGCAAAACCCGAAGTCAGGGCGCGCACTGATATCGCGCACCATGGGAATCCCGGAAGACCGGATTCACGTCAATCTGACTCGGATTGGCGGCGGATTCGGTCGACGCCTCAGAAGCGATTTCATGGTGGAGTGTGCCTGGATCGCGAGAGAAATTGGCCGACCGGTGCAGCTGCAATGGAGCCGCGAGGACGACATGCGACATGACTTCTACCGCCCCGCCGCCTGGCATCATTTCAAGGCTGGCATCGACATCGACGGCAGAATGATCGCTTTCGATCATCACTTCGTTACGTTCGGCAGAAATGGTGAAACCGTTTCAGGGGCCGGCCTCTCGCCGAATCATTATCCGGCAGGACTCGTCCCTAGCTTTCGATTGACTCAGTCTTTGCTGAAAACCAATGTGCCCACTGGACCTTGGCGTTCGCCGGGTCACTCGGCCTATTGCTGGGCGTACCAGAGCTTTTTTGACGAAGTCGCACTTGCGGCAGAACGCGACCCGCTCGAATTTCGACTTGATCTACTGTCCCGGTCTTTCGGCGATCCACCGCTCGACCTGAAACGGACTCGCGGCACGCTCGCGCTCGCTGCAAGTAAAGCCGGTTGGGGCTCGCGGGAGCTGGAGCCAGGTCGCGGCATGGGTATGGCATTCCATTTCGATCATGGCGGCTTCGTCTCGCACGTCGCAGAGGTTGTCGCCGATGGCGCGAACGTCAAAGTGGAAAAGGTCTACTCCGGCATCGACGTCGGGCCGATCCTGAATCTCAGTGGCGCAAAGAACCAGGTCGAAGGGGCTGTCGTAGACGCCTTGAGCACCGCACAGTTGGAGATTACCTTCGCGAATGGTGCAGCTCGGCAAAGCAATTTCGACGACTACGGACTGCTGCGCTTCAACCTGGCGCCAGAAGTGGAATGTCATTTCATCCAAAGTGACAACTCCCCAACAGGACTCGGCGAGCCGCCGATTGCAGCCGCTACACCTGCCATCTGCAATGCGATCTTCGCTGCGACCGGCAAGCGGATCAGAGAATTGCCCTTCAGCCGTTCAGGAATCCGGGTTTAGTCGCCTGCTCACTATTGCTGGGAGAAAATGAAGGCCCTCTCTGCGAGGGCCTTCACACAAAGGTGGCGCGCGACGTGCAGGATGCACGAGTGCCGCGCGCGCCCGGAAGGATGGCCTCGCTAGTCATCCGCTGGAGAATCGTAGAAACCCGGCACTGTTCTTGGTTGTTCACCTTTAGCGATACGCATTTCATTGTCATAAATATCGAGAATGTCCTCACGCGGCACCGCGTTCTCGATGTCGAGGTTTAGATGCGCAATCTCTTCGACAAGCTTGGCGATGGTGACTCGAGCGTCCGACGGCTGCCCTGGAACGAGATAGTGCTCCTTTGGCTTTCCGGCAAACAGCGCATGTTGCACAGCCAGCGCGACGGGTACAGGTTTCTGTCTGCTGTTCATCTCCTCACCCGACATTCTGCGTTTACAGGAATCGATAAATCCCTGCATGGTCTCCCTGAAGTACCGATACTCTTTCTTTGCCTGATTCTTCAGCATTCTCTCGCAGCGCGAGAAACTGATTTGCGTTTCGAACGATCCCGGAAGAATCGAACTTACAGAGACATCAAGACCAGCCATCTCCCACGCGAGTTGGTCATTAAAGGCTTCCACTGCGTGCTTGCTCATGATGTAGAAGCCAAAGCCATCAAAGCCAGAGAGCACGCCGGCAATCGAACTAATATTGACGATTCGCCCCTTCGACTCGATGATCAACGGCGCGAATGCTTTGGTTACCCTTACTACACCGTAAACGTTGACATCAAAAATAAACTCCAGATCGGACATCTCTGACTCGATCAGCGGATCGAAGACATTCACACCTGCGTTGTTTACCAGCCCCCAGAGTCCGCGACCCTCGCCTTCGATCAGCTTGACCGCGGCATCAATATCGTCTTGAACCGTGACATCGAGCCGGACACCCTTGATGTTCTCAATCGCATTCAACTCGTCTATGTCTTCCTGTTTTCTTGCTCCGGCATAAACGAAGTATCCAGCTTCAGCGAGGGTCTCCGCCGTTAATCGGCCGATTCCCGAGGTTGCTCCGGTGATGAGAACTGCTTTTCGTTCGTGGTGATCCTCGGAATATGAATCAGTTGCGGTGAACAAGGCCAAGACTGAAATACAGGCAAGAAATACCCTCATTGAAACCTCCTTTACAAGAGCTCGCTCTTCTCGTTTGTGAAATGCCGCTCTGCCATGACAACTCAATGACAGTCATCCAAGTAGCTAGCGGTCGCTTTAGGTCAAATGCGGCTGGTCGCAACTCTACCACCTCAATAGCAGCATTGGAGCTGAAAGCCGACGTCTCCGGCATGTGTTTCGAGGCGCTAGAGTTGCGCAAATGGCAGCTTGAATCGCTCCACCGCGATGCATATAGCTGGACGAAATCTCCGGAAAATAGCTGGTGACTTATTGGTGACTCGAGGTTGCCGGCAAATGCCGGCGACGCTCAAGCTCTTGGTATATGGAGCGCCCGGAGAGATTGATTCGGGCCTGCGGCCCTCACCCCTTTCGGGGCGCACTTCGTGCGTCCAAATCGGCTGTGCCGATTTGTCGAACGGTCGCCCTTTGGGCGACTTAGTTCGAACTCTCGTAGGAAGCAGCAATAAAAAGAACGGGGCCGCGAGGGCCCCGTTCTTTTTATTGCGCGCCCGGAGAGATTCGAACTCCCGACCACCTGGTTCGAAGCCAGTGCGCTGTAACCCGATTATCTCTTAAATATCCGCCATTTAGCGTAGCGCTTCGTCCCAAAGAACTTGCAACTTAAGCTCGCAACATTCTGATTTCCCTAGATTCAGGTGCTCCCTATGGGACAACCAATATTCAACTCTCAGCGCTGCACCCGCCCGGATGCGTCACCACCCATCAGCTTTTCTACTTCCGGAACAGTTACGCGGTTGAAGTCACCCGAGATCGAGTGCTTAAGGCAACTGGCAGCAACCGCAAACTGCAGCGCCTGCTGGCGGTCTTTGTACAACTGTAAACCCGCAATCAGGCCCGATGCAAAACTGTCCCCACCACCGACCCGATCAACAATGTCGGTGATTTCATACTGCCGAGACAGCTTGAAGCCTTCGGCATCACGCAGGCACGCGGACCAACCATTCGTATCGGCACTGCGGCTCTCGCGCAACGTGATTGCAATGATCGACATATCCGCGTAGATCTCGAGCACCTTCTCCGACAAGGCTTCGTACTTGGCCGTGTCGAGTTCGCCCGTATGCACATCGACATCGACCGAGATATCAAGTGACTTCTGACAGTCTTCTTCGTTGGCAATGCCAACATCAACGTATTTGACCAGGTCGCGCATGACCTCAGGCGCGGACTTGCCGTACTTCCACAGCTTGCCACGATAGTTGAAGTCACAGGAAACAGTAACGCCTGCCGCTTTCGCGGCCTTGCAGGCCTCGAGCGACAGGTCCGCTGCCGACTGTGACAGAGCCGGCGTGATGCCCGTGATGTGGAACCACTTCGCACCGTCAAAAATATTGTCCCAGTCAAAATCACCCGGCCCGCACTCCGCGATCGCCGAGTGGGCGCGATCATAAACGACCTTGCTCGGCCGCTGGTTGGCGCCCGCCTCGAGAAAGTAGATACCGATCCTGTCGCCTGAGCGACGGATGTCACTGACGTCGACCCCGAAGCTGCGAACTTCTCGCATGCAGGCCTCGGCGATATCATTATCAGGAAGCGCCGTCACAAACTTGGCATCCAAGCCGTAGTTCGCGAGTGCCACCGCGACGTTGGATTCGCCGCCGCCGAAGGTCGCTTCGAGCGACGGAGACTGAAAGAACCGCTCATGTCCGGGCGACTTCAGTCGCAGCATGATCTCGCCAAACGTAACGTACTTTCCCATCTTGCTATCCTCTTGTTGCGCGCGCGATCGCGACGGCCTCGGCCGCAAGCCTGGTGATCGTATCGTAGTCACCCGCGGCGATTTTGTCGGCCGGCGTCAGCCAGCTGCCGCCGCAGGCGAGTACCGCTGGCACGGCCAGGAAATCGGCCAGGTTGCCCGGGCTCACGCCACCGGTTGGCATAAATTTCATCGTGCGGAACACACTTGCCAGCGCTTTGAGCGCCGGCACCCACCGGCTATTGACGCCGGGAAGAACTTGACTGTATCCAGACCGAGATTGAACGCATGCTGGACCTCGCTCGGCGTCATCGTACCCGGGTAGACCGGCACGCCGCGCTCCTTTGCCACGCCCACTACGCCGTCGTCCAGTCCCGGCGACACAATGAACTTGGCGCCATGATCCAGCGCGGCATTGGCCTGATCCGCACTCAATACCGTACCGGCACCCGCAATCGTCTCCGGCACGTCGTCGGCGACCGCTTGCAGGCATTCGAGTGCGCGGTCGGTACGAAACACGACCTCGGCGACCTTGAGGCCGCCCGCGGCCAGCGCACGCGAAGTCTTGACCGCGATGGCCGGATCATCGGCCTGCACCAGCGGCACAACCGGGTTATTCGAGAGTAGTTCAGTGATATTCATTCAATCATTTCCTGGATGGGTTTACCGGACACATCGTCGCTTGCGCGGTCAGCGTCCTGCTGAAAACCGATCAAAGCATCTACGAAAAGAACATTCCACCGTTAATATCGACGCTCGCACCCGTGATAAAGCTCGACGCCGGCGACGCAAGGTAGGTTACGAGATCAGCCACCTCTTTCGCCTGCCCTTCTCGCCGCAGCGGTGTCCCCGCTGCGACATTGGCACGAACCTCGTCCTTCGTGAACGTGTCGTGGAAGGTCGTGCTGATCATGCCGGGGCAGACGCAGTTCACGCGGATGTTGGATGGCCCGAGTTCCTTCGCGAGGCCCCGCGTAAACGTCATGACCGCGTGTTGTCAGGAAGGTGCTCGTCACATTGAGTTTCATGACGTACTCAAAGAACTCCTCGTCCATCTCGGCCAGAGGCTTGCGAGCAACAAGCCCGCCGACGACGTTAACGAGAATATCGATCGTGTCGCCAAAAGCCTTGCAAGACTCGGCCACCAGGTTATCGACGTCAGCCTGCTTCGTCATGTCACCCTTGACAGCGATGGCTTCGCCGCCAGCCTGCTGGATCGTGGTGACGGTTGCATCGCCTTCAGCCGCATTATTGAAATAGTTGACGACGACCTTTGCTCCTTCGGCAGCAAGAGTCTCGGATACCGCCCGCCCGATATCACGGGACCCGCCGGTTACGATCGCAATCTTGTTCTCCAGGCTCATGACTCTTTTCCTTTGTTAATCACGTCAGGCAGATTCAGCCTCACGGGGACTCAGCGGTTGAATATGTCCACAGAGAACAAAGACCGAGACGACCGTCATGATCGCCAGTCCAGCCCCGACTGCGAACGCCGGTGCATAACTGTTGACGGTAATAACTGGAATCAGGAAGTTCAGCAGAACTACGGCTAGCTTTGCGGCCGTCCCTGCAAACCCGGCAAGCGAGCCTACAGACTTACCGCTATAAAAGTCACTTGGCAGTGTCTGGATGTTCCCGACGGCTGTCTGGAATCCAAAAAGAATAGCGGCCATCAGCAGCACAGCGATCATGGGCGTCGCCGCCTTGATCGTCATCAACAGCGAGACGAGCATGATGAGGCCACCCAGACTGATGACGAATTTTCGTGCCTTGTTGACGGTCCAGCCAGCGTTGATTCGATTCTGCGCCAGAAGCCCGCCGAACCACGCGCCGAACATCGCTCCGACATACGGTATCCAGGCATAGCTCGCAATCTCGGCCACGCCGAAGCCATAGGTCTCGTACAAATAGAGCGGCAGCCAACCGACAAAGAGCCACCAGATGGGATCGAGAAAGAAGGAGGCCATGATGACGCCCCAGCTTTGCCTGCGGGACAGGATTTCACCTGACGTAGGCGCGTATTCGGCGGCCTGATGCGTCTCGGTATTGCGCTGACCAGTCAGGATGTATTCCCGCTCCGCTTCGTCAAGCCAGGGATGGGCATCCGGTCCGGACTTGTAGATGATCAGCCACGGCACCAGCCAGAGCAGGCCGAGCACACCAATCATGATGAAGGTTGCCTGCCAACTGCCAAACCAGATAAAAAACAGGCCGACGATCGGCGCGGAGACGATGCCGCCGATGGCCGCACCGGAGTTGAAGATACCCTGAGCAAGAGCACGCTCCCTGATTGGAAACCACTCGGCGTTGGCCTTGGTTGCGCCGGGCCAGTTGCCTGCTTCGGACACGCCTAAAAGACCGCGGAAGATCGAGAACGACAGCAAAGATGTCGCGAAGGCATGCAAAATCGTTGCAAGAGACCACACACCAATAGCGAGTACAAAACCCAGCCGCGTGCCTATCCAGTCGAATATCTTGCCGAACAAGGTTTGACCGAAGGCGTAGGCGAACGTAAAGACATTGATAATGATGGCGTAGTCGGTCTTGGTCATGCCCAGGTCGCCGGAGATCTCTGGCCATAAAACCGCGAGCGCGCCCCGATCGATATAGTTGATGATCGTCGCGAGCGCGACGAGGCTGACGATAAGCCACCTGAGTTTACCCTTCATTCGTGCTCCCCCTGGGCGTCTCCAGCCCGTTAACTCGTACTGTCCTCTCGTTCTGCATTGTGCGTTCTGCTACGGTCGCAGCGATGTGTCAATCATCGGCTCGGCGGTGCCATCGAAACGATTGCCGCTCAGCTTTGTGACAGGCTCGCCGACAGTCTCGGCGATCCGGATCGGGCTGCTCTCGGCAAACTCGTTGTCATGAATGTCGGTGGCCTGCACGCCGTGCAGGCGAATGGTCGCGCGGCTTTTATTGCGCTTGTCTTTGCCGGCCGCAACCACGGCTGACCCTGACATCAGGAAGTGTGGTCCGAACGTGCTCTCGTCGGTGCCGCCGCGGTAAATATCGGCGACCGCTTTGCCGATATTCTCGAACTGGCTGTCAACGATCGTGATGTACTCAGCGTTGTAAATGCCGAGGTCGTCTAGCTCGCGGTTCAGCGCCAGTACGGCACCGGTGATATTGCGAAAAACTGAATCCCGGATCTCGATGCGATCGGCAAACGTGTGCTTGGCGACGCTGAAGAAATTGAACGAGTGATTTGTATCCAGATCCTCGACCACCGAGTTCTCGACGACCAGTGCGTAATTGCCGAGCATCGAGTATCGACTGGTACGAATAGCGGTGTTGCCGGCCGAATCAGGCGCAGAATTCCCGGAGATGGTGATGCCGTCGAGCTTCAGGCTGCCGCCATCGGCGATTTCGAACAGCGCCGTGCGCTCGAACTCGATCCGTACTTCGCCCTTGCCGCGGACGGTCACCGGCCTGTCGACCCTGATCGTGCGGGAAACGAGGTAGTCACCCTCGGCCAGGTCGACGATGTCGCCGCCTTCTGCCGCATTGACGGCCTTAACCAGCGTATCCAGCCCGGGACTGACTGCATGCGTGGCACCGGTGTCGAAGCGGTCCGCGTAGCCCGGCTTCGGGTACCACGAGGGACCCGTTGCGGAGCGTTCCAGGACTTTAAGTCCCTTTTTCGCACCGGTGTCAGCCAGCTCAGGATCGACCGGATACAGGAGGCCGTTATCGGCCTTGGCCAGTTCAATGTCCTCGTGCATAGAGTTATCGCTGAACGCGATCCCCGAAATATCGTCATGGACGGCGACGTTCTTGCTGCCATCAGCGTTGTAGACGAGGTTGGCGCGGAAGACGCTGTTGATTGGCGGCGCGGAGCGCTCCGAATCGGCCCCGGCAGCCAGCTCGATGTGATCGCTGTCAATTACCGAGTTGTTTTCGATGAGCGCGTTGTCGACCTGGTGGTAGCGATTGATCGGTGAGTTCGGCACGCCGTTCATGATGACCAGTGCGCCGCCGAAACGGTGCCCTGTCAAACCGTACATGTAGTTGTTGCGGACGACCTGCCCTTTATTGATGACACGGATGCCACCGGTATGGTCGACCCGGTTGCCGAGAAAGACATTGTTCTCGATCAGGTTGTTGTTGCCGTGTCGCAGCGTCAGCGTGCCGCGTGATTCAAAGAACAGGTTACCGCGGAAGACATTACGGCCGGACTTGCTCGAGATGATTTCGACTTCCCCGTTGCAGCGATCGAAGTAGTTGTTCTCGACCGTCGTCAACGAGTCGCTCAATGAATAGTGGCTGGTGCCGATGCGTAGCGTCTCACCGCCGTTGGAGCCCAGGATCGGCCGCGGGCCGAAGTAGTTGTGGTCAATCCGGTGATGGTTTTCCCGGCTCTCCTCCGCGTCGAGCTTGACTGCAAGCGTGACGCCCTGGTTGCTCTTGCCCTCGAGATGATTGTGGTCGAAGCGATTGTGCTTGCCATAGATCATCACCCAGAAGTCGGTCTCAAAACGTTCCGGGTTATTGAATTGATCGATCACGACTTCCGTGACGCGCGAATGGTACGCAAGGTCACCCTTGGTACGTCGGAACGCGATCACGGTATTGGTGGGCGAATGGCCGTCCCTGAAGACGAGCCCGGACACGACGAGGTGTTTTCCGGCCAGTCGCAGGTTCGACTGCCCCGTGATAAGCACGTCACCCTTCGTCTCGGCGGTCAGCGTGATCGGCGCGTCCTCCGTCCCCTCGCCCGTGAAGAGGATCTCGAAGTCTCGCCACTCGCCGTTGGCCAACACGATCGTATCGCCGGGTTTTGCCGCTTTCACGGCGTCTTTGAATTCCGCCTGGGTGCTGACGAGCATGTCCGTGGCTGCCGCGGCGCAGGCGTTCAAACCGATCAGGGCAATCAGGGCAATCAGGGCACAGGCAATCTGTGAAAAGGATCGGGTTTTGCGGAGCATTATTCCCTCGTCATTTTGTTTATGTATGCCCTCGGCCGCCTATCGTAGACGGTGGTCAGGCCAAGTGTCAACCAATTTTGCAGACCACTCAACGAACCACTGGACCGAATTGGTCTGCAAACTTCTCTGAAGCTCTTCTAGCTGGACGGCATCACCTCGCTGACGCTGAAGTTAGCGAAGCGAACATCCTCCTCGTCCGGCCGCAGATTGTCCCAGTCGAGAATGGAGCGGTAGATGCCCCACTTGGGACGCACAAAGTGGCTGGCGTCTTCGCCGCGCCAGAGATCCAGGCCCTGCTCGTCGATGTCGAAGATGACCGCATCGTCTCGCATCCGCGTGACGATCAGCCGCAGGTCGCCGGAATCGGCGAACGTCACGCGGCAATAGGCCTCGAGCCACTCGCCGGTGACCGTGCTCCAGTTCTGCCGCTGCAGGATAGTGTCCGCCTGCAGCGGGCTGTAGCGCACCTCGATACCGTCCTCCCCGCTTCGCTCCGCGCCTGAAATCGTAAGGATCGGGTGGCTGTCCGCGCCGCCAACCGCTTTCAGCTGGAAAAAGTGTGAGAACCGGGTAGACACTTCCATCGCGTCGTTGATGCGGAATTTCCAGCGATAGATGAACGTCTCGTTCTCGAATCCCAGGACCGCCTCCTCGGATTTATCGTAGGTCTTGATTTCGTTGCGCTGCCGGTCGTCGTTCTCGACGCGGTCGCGATCAATATCGATGTCGCGGTGAATGATGAATACGAAATGGTTGCCGACGGTCGCGTCGGTGTCTTCGTAGATGTGTCGCACGCCGGGATGGTTGATCGGATACAGGTCCGGCGCCTCGATGGGCCCCGGATTGTAGTCGCCGCCAAAAGCACGGATCAGATCATAGGTATCAAGCCCCACCTGGTCACCATCGGCATCCAGCGTACGAGTGGTCAGCACGGTAAATTGCATGGTATCGGTTGGCGGTTCCGGGTCCGGCCCGGGCGGCGTAACGCCGACCGGCGCCGTGCCGCCGCCACCACCTGAACCGCAGCCAGCGAGCACCAGCAGCGCGGCGACAAGTGAAGACCGGGTGACCCTGTTCATTAATGACTCGCTTCCAGTTCGTAGAATGTTACCTGCACGAAGTCATCCGCCTCGCCTGAGGCGTTCTGGTTGTAGGCGCCGGCCTTGAAGTACATGTAGTCCTTGTCCACGTCGTAACCGCTCTCGGATATGTCAATCGTTTGTTCCGCAAGCAGCTCGCCGTCGTTACTGATGGTCACGTACAGGAGATTTCCCCGCGCCTCGATCTCGTAGGAAAACTTCTCGCCGAGCGCGATACCGTCCGGTGGATCCGCCGCATCGTTCCTGCGGCTGCCTATCAGGTCGTAAAAGGTGTCGTCGCCGCCGGAAATTTCGTGTGCCGCATAGATCGACCCGCGCTTGTTTTCCGGCATCTTTCGATAATAAAGCCGGATGGGCTCATCAACCGCGGCGTGGATCTGCCCGATAACCACTCGGCCGACGTGGCTCCTCTCGCCCGTCTCGGTTACTCGATTAATCGCAAGCGTCGCACTCAGCGTGCCATCAATACCGCCGGCGGCCTTCAGCGCTTTTTCCGGCGCGCTCGAGAACACCCAGTTGTTCTTGTTCGGACTGCGATCGTCGTTCCTCGTGTTGATACTCGTGTCGCCACGTCGCAACATTTCGCGCAACTCGGTACGCGTGTTGCGCGTGTTTTTCGAGGTCTTCGCGCCGCCGATGGTAGCTCGAAACACCATGCCGCCGTCTTGCGCCGTATAGAAGTACCGCTCATCGATCGCGCCCCGGGCCAGCTCCACCTCGCTGATCCGGTCCGATTTACCATCGTTGTCGTCGTCGGCCGGCGTGCTGAGGTACCAGCCGAGCAGGTCGAAGTTTCGTCCTGGCGGCAGGTCCGGCGACAGGCCGTAACCGCCGGCGCGGGAACTGATGATGCGCGCACTGGTTTCAGCCTCGTCTGCGTCCATCGCCTCGAGACGAAAATCGTCGAAACGCACCTCCATTCCGCCGCAGCTTGCAAAGACATAGATGCTCTCGGCCGCGCCGGACGAGAACGTGACCGACAGCTCCCGCCATTTCTTGCCCTTCTTCGGCTGCTGCTCGAAGAACATCTCGGCACCCACCTTGGTGCCGAGGTTGCCGGGGCCACGCAAATAAGCGCTGAGGCGGTAGGTCGTGTCGGGCTGCACGGCGACGGTCTGCGCCACGTAGGCGCCGTTCTCGGTCAGCTTGACCGACCGCTCACCGCTATTGGCGACGTCCGACAGGGCCGTGCCGGACCCGGTCGGATCGCCGTCCGTCCAGCCGGCCCAGCCGTCCTCGAAACCGGCATTGACGATATCGGCGGCGTGCGTTGTGCCAGGCGACAGCAACGCGGCTAACAGAACAACACACACAGCAATCCAGCGAACTGCAATCGTCATAAAATCCTCGAGCCGGAATATTTCATGAGTTGGCGCGTAAGATCGGTTTAAGCGAGAGGGCGGCATACTCGTGAAATATTCTGGCTGGTCAGAAAGAAGGACCGGCGGCTTTCGCACACCGGTCCTTTCGTCACCTGGAATCATCCGCTAGGGGGTTGCGGTCCAGGTTGACCCTGGTCCGACCATGTCCTCAGAAATAAAGGACAGTGAGTCAATATCAGCCCCGATATCTGCATCCGGACCGGCGCCCTCTACCAGGAGGTTTTCGTCAGGCGCGGTCAGTGTCGCGCCATCCTCTGAGCCATCGACAAAGATATTGCCATTAACGCCAGACACTAGTGCCGACCCACCGGCTCTGAACAAAAGATCGGTGTCAGAGATAGCCTGTGAGTAGATATGCGTGTTCGTGAACTCAGAGGCATCATCCAGTCGACATCCATGATCCACGGTGTAGTCATCCAGGCGAATCGCCGTTCGATTCGCACCGGCGCTCGTGCCAAAAATGCTCAGCGCCGAACTCTGGTTTGCAACCAGGTTGTCGTCGAAATCCAGCAGGTAATCCAGGTTCTCACAGTTCTCAACGCCGTTTTCATTGGCATCGTGTTCAAACTGAATGGCGTTGCGGATATTGATGAACGTATTGCGAGCTACGACGTTTGTCAGATCTAAACCAGACTCCCAGATTACCTCACTTGAGCTGTCGCTGGGCTCCAGTGTTTCCGAGTCTATGTGCAACCCCGCTCGGTCAGACGAGTCCGAGGAAATATTGCCCACATAGTTGTCAACAATCGTGTGCCCTAACGGGACGAACGAAACACCGCCGTCCAGGTTATCGCCTACGGTGATGCCTCCAAATTCAGCTTCGTAGTCGGCGCCGCTGGAAATGATGATGTTGCTGGAAACCGTGTTGTTATACCCGTGTTCCAGGGCAACATTACCCCAGGAATTTACGACAGTGTTGCCGTGAATCGTATTTCCACCGCCTTGTACCAGGATAATGCGTCGGTCAGTCAACACCGTATCGAAACGGTTGTACTGGACCACGTGACCACCAAAACCCGCTCCATCTCTGCTTGATGAACGGCCGACTTGAACACCGAATCCGTTGGAATCCGTATCCCATTCGGCAGGGTCATCCGACTCGACGGCATCTGGCAGGAAGTTCCTGAACAGGTTGTACTGAATGATATTGCGCTCATTGCTTCCGTTGGGCTGGTTAACCGGATCAGCGTCAGACGATCTGCTGATAAACATACTGATCGCGGCGCCTTCTTTCGCTTCACTTGTCGGCAAGCCTTCGAACAGATTGCGTTCAACCACGTTGTCGGTTCCGCCCACGGTCATGTAGTGCAGTTCATCGCTACCACCTATGTGGGGAGGCCGGGTTTCCACTTGCCCTAGAATCTGGTTATTACTGAAGGTGTTGAATGATCCCTGAAGTCGAATGGATCCTTCCCCTTCACCGCAGTTATCGGTGTTCGGATTCGACAGATCGTCAAACACCAGCCCATCAATAACTACGCCCGTCGTGGAACTTCCATAGACAATACAGGTGGAACCGGTGATTACCGCGGTACTGCCTGAGACAAGCCTCAACGTAACATTGTCGGTGGTTATCTCCAGCTCAGCCATGTCCTCGTAATCGTCTGCGCCAATGTCACTATCGAGTCCGATAATGTCGCCGTCCACTGCTATGCCTACAGCCGCCGCGAGCGACATCTCACCGTCGACAATGAAGCTGTGTATGAAATCTCTCGTGGTCTCGGAAGGCGATTCCACATTTGCGGCTGCATCGGTGTAAGAGGCAGTTACGGTTACCGAAAGACCCAGGTATGCAGGCAGAAGGAGCAGCTCACTGGTGAGTTCATCAGTCGTTTCATTCAGCAGTTCGACGCCGTTTTCATCCACCCAGACGTAGTTGATAGCAGGCGCTGCGGCAAATCCGTCACCGTCGAAAACCGTTGCGGTGAGCGTATCGCCAACGACTATTTCGCCTGTAAGTTCCACGTTGCCTTCGGGCGGCGGTGATGTAACGGGGCCTACTTCAGCCGAGGTCAAATCCTCATCGTAACCGTCGTCATCCGTATACGTCGCAGAGACGGAGATGTTTTCGCCGACCTCACTGGGCGTCAGCCTGAAGGTAACGTCCGTAGCACCAGCGATCGGGCCCGTGACACTGCCGATCCACTGGTAATTCACAGCGCCAAACCCGTTGTCATCCACGAGCATCGCAGTGAGCGCCTGTCCGACAATCGCTCCGGCATCCGGCACATCTATCGCCAATGTTGGTGCGACATTGAGTGGCCTTGCAGTGATCGAATTGGAGACAGCCGTCGACGAAAGATCTCTATCGTCTTTGTAACGGATACTCACGTTGATCGCCTGGCGGCCCTCGGCGGCGGTCAGTGTATAGCTAGAGCTGGTGGCACCGGAGATTGGCGCACCGTCTCCATTCCACTGATAAGCCACGGTATTTTGCTGTATCCCATCGGGATCGGACAACACAGCTGTGAGTGTCTCACCCACAAGGCCGACGCCGGAGATTGTGGCAGTACCAGGGCTATTGGTCGTGCCGAAGTCTGAAACCTTCGGGTCTCCTCCATCGCAGCCGATCAATGTCGCTGCAACCCCTACCAAAAGAACTTGTTTTAAATTCATTTTCTTGCTCCTCAAGAAGTGATTCTCAATGTATGCGATGGCGTTCTAGAATTTGCCGCGCAGACCAAAGAACACTCTTGACCCGAAGTAATTAGCTTCACCCAAGTTGTCATCAACAAAGAAATACTGATGCTTGGGTTCGTCAAACAGGTTGATCGCCTCAACAGAAATCCGGATGTTGTCGGTGATGTAGTAGGACGCTCGACCCTCCCATACACCGACCTCTCCGACATACCGCAGACGAGTACCATTGGAAACATACGGGTTGAAGTACTTGGTGCGGTACTTGTAGATCAGAGAAGCATCAAACTCACCCACCTGGTAGTACAGCTGGCCCGAGAATGTCTCTCTCGAGAATCCGGGGACGTCTCCAGGCGGGATTATCCCGGCGTGGGTTTGATTGAAATTACCGCTCTCATCAAAGAAGCCGCGATCACCGTAGAGGCTATCATTGAATTCAAAATCGGAGTCGGCGTAATTATAGCTGATCTTTCCACCGAACCCGCTCAGGAACCCCGGCAACCACGAGAAGTTGTGCGAGGCAGTCAGTTCGATACCTGTCAATGTGCTGGTATCGTTGTTTGTCTGCTGCAGCACAATGGGGAACGTCAGTGTTTCACCATCGACCACGTAGTCTTCCGAAACAACTGTATTGGTAAAGCCACCAGTAAAGTTCTTCATGTATACCGTTGCCGCCAGGATTGAATCCTCATTTGGATACCACTCCAGCGCGAGGTCATAGTTCCAGGATGTCAGGGGATCTGCATACGGGTTGCCCGACCCCGTCACGCCGGTAATCAACTCTTCAATAGTCAGCGGTGGATCTTCATCGTCACCCGCTGCCTGGAAGGCACGTTGGAAACCCATGTCGGATGGATCAGCACGTGACAGACCACGGAAGATTCCGGCCCTCAGGATCAGGTCGTCGGCGAGGTCCATGACGAAGTTGAAGCTCGGCAGAACTTCTGTGTAACTGTGCTTCGCAGCGATCGACTCGAGCTCGCCGGTCGTCTGCAGGGAAAGCTCCGAGGTAACCGGATCGGTCGCAATAATGAATGCGCTTCGGTAGCCAACGGCGGTTACGTCCGTATCCACCAGGCGAACTCCAAAGTTACCGCGTATCGGCATGTCGCCCCACGCACCTTCATAATTGGCTTTCACGTAGAACGCCTGGGTATCTTCGGTTACATCAACCGTCTGTGGGTGATTGCCGATTATTGGATAAGCCAGAGAGGCATCATTACCCGCCAGGATGGCGTCCAAACGACAGGCGTTGTCGAAAATAGCCCAGCCATTGTGGCTATCGAGGACATTGCCGGTCGCATCGACATTTGTAACCAGCCCCCCCATATCCGCTGAGCTCAAGAAGCTGCTTTCTGGAAATGCCTGGGCGCAGGCCATCACTGCCGGATCGTTATCACTCACCGTGTAGGTAACGCGAGCTCCGTTACTATCATTCGCGCTTCCACCGCGGGCGGAATAATAAGTAAGTTCGGACACACGTGCCCCGAATTCGATGCTGTCTATGAACTCGGAATCCAGGTCATAGTTGAAATCGAAACGTATCGCATCGACTGAATTTTCCATGTCCAGATCGTTATCAAGACGCACGCGCAGGTTGTCGTTGAAATTGGCCGGATCAGTAATGTCGAAGTCTTCAACCGTCCAGGCTACATAGCCATCCTGGTTGCGCGAGAACGTCACGTCCTGCCTGCTTGGCGTTTGCTGGCGGAATGAAGCCTGCTGTTCCGTACGTGTCGTTTCCGATGTCGAAAAATCCACGGCCATGCTGAGCCGATCGTTGATGACGTAGTCAACTGTCAGTCCCACGCCCGAATATTCTTCGAGCCTGTTCCACAGCTCGCCGTTGGAGTCAATATCGGTCTCACCTGCCCAGCTAATAACCGTACCGTTGGTTTGGAATTGCAGGGCGTCGAGCGTTACGCCAGGCGTATTGCGCTTCATGTTGGCGAAGTTCAGATCGTAGCGATCTTCATTCCGATCGCGCTCCGACCATTGCGCATCCAGGTTGATCTCTAACCTGTCATTGGGCTGCCACTGGAATGTCGCAAAGACTGAATCACGCTCATCGCGAGAATCATTCTGACGGAATCCGCGCGAGCTGCCCGCCCAGGCGAAGGGACGGTCGTCGTCATACGCAACGCCGGTAGCCGGGTTAATCTCCGTGTCAAATCCGGCATTCTGGTTTGTGTCCAGGGTGTCTTCACAATCATCTGCTTCGCCAGCCGCCGGGATGTTTGTATAACCCTGGTTGGTGTCGTTGTCTGCCAGGCAGGCAAACAATGAAGTGCCACTGGGACTGGAAGAGCGCATTTCCTGCTCGGGCTGCGAGATATCACTGCGCTGCAGCCCAAACGCTATGCCTAACCGGCCGCCACTGTCCAGATCAAATTGATTGACATAGCTGGCGGTGCCCCGAAAACCCACACTACCGGCCAATGTGTCATTAATGTTCTGCTGATCAGGGTTGTAGTTTCCTTTCAGGTCAACCTGGAGACGACGCTT
Organism: uncultured Woeseiaceae bacterium; assembly: GCA_945788625.1. Taxonomy (GTDB): domain Bacteria; phylum Pseudomonadota; class Gammaproteobacteria; order Steroidobacterales; family Woeseiaceae; genus UBA1847. Next base: position 52,842 of record CALZMQ010000013.1, on the reverse strand, counting down.
GCCGTAATCGAGCGGCCTCAGCGTACCGAGTTCGATCAGACCAGCAACGCCACCTTCAATCAGGCTGGCGTCCTGCGTCTTGTAGATCGCCAGCTTGTTCATCAATTCGGACGGGAATTGTGAGAAGTTGACTGAGCGGTCGCCCGAGCCGTTGGTTGCCATGCGACCGTTAAACGTCGTAGCGCTTAGGAACGGTCCTAAACCGCGAATGGAGATTTCCGTCGCGCCACCATTTTCCCGGTGTGCCCCTACCCCGGTGATCGATTCAAGTGCTTCACCGATCGAGAGGGCAGGTAAGTCACCAATATCAACCGCAGAGAGCCCATCAACAATTGATGTTGAGTTTCGCTTGATATCGATAGTACTTTGGATCGTTGCACGGCTCCCCTGCACAACAATCTCTTCGATGGAATCTTCACCACTCGATGTCTGTTGGGCGTAAAGGCTGCCTGGCACAATCGCCGCGACAAAGCTAATAAGCACGGCTTGGATTGCTTTAGTGAACGGAAGACGAGTCAGGGTCTTGCTGGTACGCATTTCGGAATCCCCCATTTGCGTAATGTAATTCTTATCGGCTTGACGAGAGCGTTTCGCCTCTAATTCGGTCGTCAGAAATTGGTAGGACCAATTGCCCGAATTATTGGTATGACCAATATTCTATTATGCTCCAATCCAATCCTTAAAAGCAACCTGTCCGGGGGGGATAGACGAGAAATATGCACTAACGACCTTGCGGAGGTCAGACGAGCGCTAGTCCGGGCCAGAATAGTGATAGGGGCCAGCCCAGTGGTACTTCCTGCCGTCTATCTTCAGCTGATGCTTCGTGGTCACTGACGCATCCGTATTCGCCAGGATGAACACACTGGTGTGCCCCTCCAGGTCTTCGATGGCGACTGCCGTGTAGTTTTCATCGTCGTGGACAACATTCAGCGCTGCGATATTGCTGTTTGAATCGAGGGCAAGCTCGGATACCGGGCTGTAGCTGCCGTGCGGCTCGACTACCGTCGCGAATATCGTGTCGCCGGCGGCTTTCCGCCGAAGCATGAAGGCCGCATCCCGGCGCAGATTGAATTCCGGGTCGTTGGCGCCGATTCGCGTGAACAGCAGTTCGTCGGAGTCTTCAGTCACCGCGGTCAGCGTGTAGAACTTGCCGTGACCCATCCATGAGAATTTCGTGTTATCAGCGCCGGGGCTGCCCTGCCCCTCGACGTACAGATGCTGATACCCGTTCTTCTTCCCCAGGGCACTTAACGTCGACGGCGTGTCGTAGTCGAAGTTGACCTGCAGTACCTGCCCCATGAAATAGAACGGCAGATCGTACTGATTCTTCGTGTCCGACCTGACTTTGAGAATATCCAGCAGGAAGCGTTTGCTGAAGTTCCTGTTCTTGATCATCGCCATGGTCCGCTGCAGTTCCGTCCCCGGATAGGCATTGGACTCGGTGGCACTAACCACCTGCGCTTCGCTGTTCGTGTCGTCGTAGAAGTAGAGCTCCGAGTGGTGCCGGCTGCCAATCTCGTACTTTCCTTTAAAATGCGACGTTTCGTTCTGGATGATCGTGTTGTGTGCGATCGTCTGCTTGGCCCACGTTTTGTTTTCCTTCAGATAATTTCCGCCACCCTTTTGCTCGATATTGACGAATCGCGCGAGCCCGTAGTCCTGCAGGACCTCATCACCCTTCTCGTAAAGGGAATACGAGAGCTTGTCGTAGTGACCATGGCTCAGGCCCTGGGCGGCGTACTTGTAGACGAGCGTCAGATCCTCATCGCCGTAGCGTAGGATGGCGACGCCGCCCTGTGTGCCATCCGGCCCGTCGGATAAATTGACGGACGCCTTCGCAAAGGGTTGCGTCTTCCCGTCGCGAATGGCGGCAGCGACAGCAAAGCCTGCATCATCGAGAAGGACCTGGCCCTGTGCCTCGGCGATACTCAGGAGCCGGGGATCTTCACCGCCCATGTGATAGGCAATATCGACGGCCGTCACAATGGACCCGGCATGCCAGGACATGCCTTTCTGCCCGTCGTTTAGCGGGAAAAACTCGCCGTCCGCATCCGACAGGTTCAGCAGTGCATCCACAGCTTTCAGCAACACTTCTCCGTTGTTCTCGAAAATCTTCAGCTCGGGTTTCGCGTTGTGCAGCCCCTGTGCAAAGATCAGGAACGGGTACATGGCATACCGCTGGTAGTAAGGGCCTTCCGTGTAGTAGCCATCCGGCGAGAACGGCTCGTCGAGGTTCGCCAGGAAGCCGGCTCTCCCGTCTTTGTCGTAAATGAAGCCGCCGTCGTTATCCTTGGCGGCGGTGTCGATCTCGTCGAACGGAATGCCGTGCAGCGCTCGCTGGACCAGTTCGTCGTCGTCCATGACCAGCCCGATCATGCCGACCGCGGCGTTGCCCCAGGTGCTGTGGTTGTGCACCCGGTTGAAGAACTGCGGGCTGTCGATGGAAATATGATCGGCAAACGGCCGGAAGAGATTTTTCTCGAGCGTTGCCCGCTCCTCCGCAGAAAGGTAATCGTAGATGGTGTCGTAAGCCTGGCTCACGTACACGAGCCAGTTGGCATCGTTCAGGCATTGCCAGAACAGTTTGCCGCGCGCGTACGACCTCGTTTTTGGGTGCAACGGCAGGTCTTTGTACATCGCCTCGTACTGGAACAGCATGTCGCGGACATAGTTGGCGTATTTGTCGTCCTCGAGGATCTGGTACAGAACGCCGGCTTTCTGCATGATGAAGAAGTTGCGCTTGTGGCGCTCGTGCGTATAACCGCCTGAATAGTCCAGTGGAACCGGGGTGTCGATGCCGAGTTCGATTTCAGCGTCAACCTCTGCCCTGACGCTTTGCAAAGATGCGTCGAAAAGGGGCACGGAGCCCAGCTCCGCCCGGATCTTCTCGACGCCTGCTTTGGTCATGATGAGTTTCGGGTGTTCCCCTTCTGCCGCCAGTGTCGGAACAGTCGCGACCAGAAGCATCAGAAATAGCGCTGTCTTTCTTAAAGTTGTCATACGCAGCCGAGCCTCTCGAGAATGATATGTACAATCTACCTTGGCAACGAAACAACGTCTACGCACGGTCCGTAGTCGGGATTCAGTCGCGGTTTTCGGTGACCCTGAAGAACATGATTGAGGAGCCGTTCTTGAAAAATCATGATTCTCCCCTTCTCAATAGTTCCACAGGGTTCCGTCTTCCATTCTTACAACAGGATGGTATCGACGCTCGTAGGAGTAGCGTTTCGCCTCGTTCTCATCAAAGTCGACACCGAGCCCCGGCGCGTCACTGATATGGAACAATCCCTCTTTGTAGCAGTGGTCCGATGGAAACAGTGCATCGCACTCTGCTGTACCCAGAACCAGGTACTCCTGGATCCCGAAGTTGGGGGCCCACGCGTTTATGTGCCCCTGCGCGGCCATGGAGAGTGGGGAATGGCTTGGCGCGCCGTGAAAGCCGGTTCTGACATGGTGCAACGCGGCAAGCTCGACAATGCGCCTGACGTGTGTGATACCACCGGCATAGGTCACTGAGACACGAATAAAGTCGATCAGCTCCTCCTCTATCAGCTGTTTGCAATCCCACAGGGAATTAAAGACTTCTCCGATAGCGATCGGCACAGTCGTGTGCTGCCTGAGCAGCCTTAGCGCCGACTGATCTTCCGCCGGGGTTGGGTCTTCCATCCAGTACAGGTTGAATTTTTCGATCTCTTTGCCGAATGCCGCCGCTTCCCTCGGCAACAGGCGATGGTGTACGTCATGCAGTACCTTGAGGTCATCACCAAACCGCTCACGAATTTTCTCGAATACTGTGGGCATGTATTGTAAATATTTTTCGGTGTTCCAGACTTCTTCGTCAGGAAGTGAGCCAAATTGCGTTATGAAATGCTTTGAATCGTCGTCGTGCGCCGCGATACCGTATCCGCCCTTCGGCATGCCCGGAATGCCACACTGCACGCGAACCGCCTTGTAGCCCTGAGACTGATAGTGCGCAATGGTGTCTAGCAAAGCCTCCAGATCGTGACCCGTGGCGTGCGCATAGACGAGCGCGCCGTCACGACTCTTGCCACCAAGCAATTGGTAAACCGGCAAGCCGGCCAACTTGCCCTTGATATCCCACAATGCCATGTCGATCGCACCGATGGCCGCCATAGCAATCGGACCGCCTCTAAAATAGGCGCCCCGATAGAAATACTGCCAGATGTCTTCGCTGTTGCGCGGGTCTTTACCGATCAGGCACGGAATCAAATAGTCTTCCAGGTACTTGGCAGGCAGCGTTTCCCGACAATTGAGCGTCGCGTCACCCAGCCCATAGATTCCCTCATCGGTCAGAATCTTCAAGGTAACGTAATTCTTACCCGGACCCCCGACAAAGACTTTAGCGTCTGTGATCTTCAACTCTGCTACTCCAATTGACTCGTGGTGAGAAGAGCCCGCGAACTTCATTTACGATTGATAAGAACCATCGACGAGGCGTGGCAGGCCCAGACTGTTTTCATCTTCTAATTCGGCCGGCAACAGCGCCGCCGGTAAATCCTGGTAACAAACCGGACGCAAAAAGCGGAGAATTGCGGCACTACCGACCGAAGTGGTCCGGCTATCGGACGTTGCGGGGTAAGGTCCGCCGTGCACCATCGCATGGCAAACCTCGACGCCTGTCGGATACCCATTGCAAAGTACGCGACCTGCTTTTCGCTCCAGGACGGGCAAGAGTCGCCCGGCGAGCTGCAGATCGTCATTGTTCAGCTGCATCGTCGCGGTGAGCTGGCCTTCCAGTTTTTCCGCGATGGCAACGAAATCATCGGTTGATTCGCATTGGATAATCAATGCCGCAGCGCCGAATACTTCGTTGCCCAGGCTATCGTCATTCAGGAACTGAGCGGCCGTTGTACTGAATATCCGTGCCTGACACCGATTCGGTTCCGTTGACGCCAATCCGGTCGCAACCTCATCGACCGCGTGACTGGCCGACCATTCACCAACGCCGTCTTTATAGGCGCGATGGATATTCTCAGTCAGCATGGTTTGAGCTGGCGATTCTGTCAGCGAGGCACTCGCACTCTTAATGAAGGCAGAAAGGGCATCGCCCGCCAATCCAATAATTAACCCGGGGTTGGTACAGAATTGGCCAGCACCCATCGCTAATGAGCCGACAAAACCTGCCGCCAATGAAGCGGCTTTCTCGCTAAGTGCATTGGGCAACAAGAACACCGGATTAATGCTGCTCATTTCCGCGTAGACGGGAATCGGCTCAGGGCGGTTTGCCGCAACCTTGACCAGCGACAAGCCTCCTGCACGTGATCCTGTAAACCCGACGGCTTTTACGGCCGCATTCGCCACCAGGTCTGCCCCTAATTCGTGACTGCCACCGAATAGCAGGGAGAAAACGCCCTCCGACATGCTGCATTTGTTCGCCGCAGTATTGATCGCCTTGCCAACCAACTCACTTGTGCCGGGGTGCGCCGGATGGGCTTTAACAATGACCGGACAACCTGCTGCCAGTGCTGAGGCGGTATCGCCCCCTGCGACAGAGAACGCCAGGGGAAAATTACTGGCGCCGAATACTGCAACGGGTCCAAGCGGAATGTGGCGTACGCGTAGATCCGGCCGTGGTAATGGCGCCCGGTCAGGCATCGGCGGATCAACTCTCACATCGAGCCAGCGCCCGGACCGCACAACGCTCGCGAACAACTTCAGTTGCGCCATAGTTCTGCCGCGCTCACCTTCTATGCGCATTTGCGGCAAACCACTTTCAGCGATTGCTCGCTGCACCAGGGCATCGCCCAATGCCAGTATCTCCTCGGCGATGGTCTCCAGAAACGTCGCGCGTTTCTCAATGGAGGTATTCCTGCAGGCGTCAAACGCACTCGCTGCAAGGTTGCAGGCGAGTTGTACATCACCCTTGCTTGCGCCCCGGAAAGCGGGCTCGATTCTCTCACCGGTCGCCGGATTCTGCGCGTATTCGGGTGCACCAGATCCTGTGACGGCGCGATTGCCTAACAACATTTCGCCATTGACGGCCATGCTCTACTCCATTTTCGTATGACGTCCCTGTATGCGGCTACCACGTATCTCTGGCAAGTCGGATAATCGGGTGCTAGAAGACTTCATGACCGGACCTCTGGCGGATACCTGATGTCATCTGCATCGTCTATGTCGTCTTCGTCGGAGTCATGACCAGCAGGAACGTCTGCGACCGCCGTAAACAGCATGACGCCCACGAAGAACACAACGGCACCGCAACTTAAGAACACGAGCCGGCCCCACAACGGATTGGGTAGAGCCATCATCGCCATAACCAGAATTCCGGCGATGGCAACCATTCGGCCAAGCAGCATGCGCTGGCGATTGTCCAGGTGCACGTGCTCGCCTTCTTCCTTGCGCAAGGGTGTATTGATGTTTGTAAAGAAACGCTCAACGGCCGATTCACGATATTCTGACAAGCCTTTGTAAAAGAGCGTTGTCAGACAGAAGAATCCCCCCGTAATGACGACGTGACTGATCAGGCTGATGGCAACAACCAGGTCGACCCATTCCCTGCTGGTTAAGCTTGTCGTCAGACCGAACCAGTATTCTATGTCCGCCGGCTGCAGGACCAATGCAATGACGTAAGACACTACGGCGCCGACCAACATCGTTGCCCAAGCCGCCCAATCCGGCGTCTTGCGCACGAAAAAGCCCAAAAAACTCGGGATCATCTGCGGGAAACCCAGCAACGCGCTCATGTACAGCATGGCATCGAACAGGCTCAACTCCTTGAGGGAATTCAGGAACAGGGCCAAGGATACGATCAGCACGCCGAAGGCAACCGACGCGAGCCGCGATACGATCATCAGGTTTTTTTCGGACATCTTTGGAAACAGAACGGGCTGGACAAAATTCTTGACGATGATTCCGGCATTTCGATTCAGGCCCGAGTCAATAGAGCTCATCGATGCCGCAAACATCGCCGCTACCAGCAAGCCAACCATGCCGGCCGGCATGTACAGCTTCACGAAAGCCAGGTACGAGGCTTCGGAATAATTCGCCCCCTGCTCAGGGTACATGCTTGCCAGGTCAACACCGGTGCCCGCCATGAACCAGGCAGGTATGAACCAGATGATCGGCCCCAAGGTCATCAGTACGCAGGCAAGTAGTGCTCCTTTGCGTGCGTGACTCGAGTCTTTGGCAACCAGGTACCGATAGGAGTAGATAATGTTATTCGTCAGGCCGATCTGTTTTAGAAAAATACTAAAAGCCCAGATATAGAAAATACTCATGTAGTTGAGATTGGTGCCGGCTACGAAATCGTTTGGGAAATTCTGGATAATCGGGGTGATACCGCCAGCGTGATAGATGCCGACTGCCGCGCAGCAAATAGTGACTGCCATGATCACGATCATCTGCATGAAATCTGATGCGATTACAGCCCAGGCCCCGCCGGTTACAGACATGACTATTACAACCAGACCTGTTGCGATGATCGTCGCCTCCATACCGAAGTCGAATAGAGAAGACGTAACGATTGCCAACCCGTTCAAGCCGATACCGGCAGAGATTGAAGTAGTGAACATGCTTACCCAGGCGAAGACCTGTTCGTTCTTGTTACCGAACCGGAGGCGCAAAGCCTGGATGACTGTCACCACTCGCATTTGGCGGAAACGCGGCGCGAAATAGAGATAGTTGAAAAAGAACCCCATGGCGTTGCCGACGAAAATAAATGCCACGGCGAGTCCGTCTGTATAGGCCTTTCCTGCGGCGCCTGTGAATGTCCACGACGAGAACTGCGTCATGAATGCCGAGGCGCCTACCATCCACCAGAGAACATTGCCCCCGCCCCTGAAATAGTCGCTGGTATTCGAGGTCAGGTTTCTGAATGCCCAACCTATGACTATCAGGAAGATGAAGTAGATGATGACAACAGATACGTTCAGGTCCATGACGACGTCTTTCCAATAGGCCTGCCGCCACGAGACCGCTGATCCAGAGCGACCAGTTCGTTCAGGTCCTGGATCGTATGCAAAAGCTGCGGGTGCTCGGAGATCGACGTAATTTCGTCTTCAACGGCGCCAATATTCTCCAGCAGTGCCTGCTCGGCAACGACCGGGTCCTTGTCGATGATGGCGTTTATCAATGCGAGATGCTCTTCGATAACCAGCCTGCGCTGCCGAATACCGAACTGTCGCTTCAGATGGCGAACTCGGTCCAACTCTGCCTTGGCGATATTCATCATTTGCCAGACTCCAGACAAGCCGGCGAGATCGAAGAAACACCTGTGCAAGGCCTCGTCCGATTCAAAGAATCCGATATCGTCGTCCTCGCGTAGCGCTTGTTCCTGTTCCGTAATGTGGGCCTTGAGCCTGGCTTGGTCTGCAAGCTTCACGCCTTGCGCTGCCAGGCGCCTTACGCACCCCACTTCCAATTGAGTGCGTACGAAACATGCCTCCAGGTAGCGGTCAAGACTAATGGGTGTCACGTAACTGCCACTCTTCGGGACGACATTCACGAGCCCCTCGCGTGCGAGCCTGATAATCGCCTCACGCACAGGTGTCTTGCTGACCTTGAGTTCGGACGCGACATCCTGCTCTACGAGCGCGAACTCCGGCGGCAGGGACAGATTGATGATCAATCGACGCAGCAGTGCGTAAACCTGCTCGACCAGGCTGCCATGGCCGCTGAGATCTACTGCGTGGAGAACCTCGGCCAGCGGCCGCACTTTGAAGGTGAGCTTCTGCATGCGATCTAGTGTAATATATTAGACGTGCTTTTGATATACTGAGTGTTCACAAGGCTTCCAACGAGGATTTTCGGGATCATGACGCCAAAAACCAAAGCAATCCTGGAAAAAACAAGCACTGCAAGTATCGCGACCCTGCTGTACAAGCGCGGACTCAGAAACCAGTTCATACAAGATGTCAGTCGCTTGGGGACTGGGGGCAAACGCATGGTGGGTCCTGTCTTCACGCTGCGCTATATCCCGGCGCGCGAAGACCTGAATCCTATCGAAGTGTTTCGCGACCCGGACCATCCTCAGCGACGGGCGGTCGAGGAGATTCCCGAAGACCACGTCCTGGTGATGGATTGCCGTCGTGACGCGACAGCGGCTTCGGCCGGATCCATTTTGGTCACGCGCCTTCAAATTCGCGGGTGCGCAGGTGTGGTCACCGACGGTGGTCTGCGCGATGCGGAGGAGATCGCCGCGCTGGAGATACCTTCGTTCTGCGCCAGACCGTCGGCCCCGACAAACCTGACAAAGCACCAGGCGCTAGACCTGAACGTGCCCATTGGTTGTGGCGGCGCAGCCGTATTTCCGGACGACATTGCGGTAGGCGACGGGGATGGTGTCATTATCATACCTGCCGAGCTTGCCGATGAAATCGCGGCCGAAGCCGAGAGCATGGAGTCCTACGAGGCATGGGTCGTGGACCAGGTGAAGTCAGGGGTGTCGATCATTGGCCTGTACCCGATGAACGATGAAACGCGGGCTCGTTACGAAGCCTGGCTTGCCGAACAAGAATAAGAGAAGACATGAGCAAGAATATGAAACTTACGCTTTCAGTACTCACAGTGATTTTCTGGCTGGCAAGTGCGTCGGCCGCGGACGACGGCTGGACGGTCGAGCGCCTGCAAGACGAACTTGGCGTTCAAACCGGCTGGACCGTCGCAAGCGAACTACCTGCTTGGTCCTCCAACCCGACCGTGCTCGTAAGCCTGGAAAAACCCTACGCCGCCGGCCTGAACGAAGCGGTACCCGGCATCGATGTCATCGAGGTATCGAGTGTCAGCGAAGCTATGCTTCATGCACCGCGCGCAAATGTGATCCTTGGCATGTGCGACGCAGAGTTGCTCGAAGCGGCGCCAAACCTTTCATGGGTATTCGTGTTCCATGCTGGCGTCGAAAGCTGTCCACTGACCGAGCGCCTGGCGAGAAGGGACGTAATGGTGACGAATTTCCAGAAGCTGGCCTCTCCGGCGATCGGTGAGCACGCCATCGCGATGATGCTGGCACTCGGCCGCGGCCTGCCACGTTTCAAGCAAGCGATGCCGGCCGGCGCATGGCGACGCGACCTTGCGTCCGAACCTGGCATGCAGGTGGTCGCCGGGAGGACTATCCTCGTCGCGGGCCTCGGTGGGATAGGGCAGCAAGTCGCACGCCGGGCGAAAGCGCTAGGCATGCAGGTCCTGGCCACACGAAACAGCTCGCGAGAAGGTCCCACTTACGTCGACTACGTGGGCCTCCCGCACGAACTGCCCGAACTGGTAGAACGCGCGGATGTCGTCGTGAATGCACTGCCGTTGACGGGAGCGACCAAAGGTCTCTTTGACGCGGCATTGTTTGCAGACTTCAAAGAGGGCGCTTACCTAATCAATATCGGGCGCGGCGGGACAATCGTCACCGATGATTTGCATGAAGCTTTGACGAGCGGCCGACTGGCCGGCGCAGGCCTCGATGTCACCGATCCGGAGCCACTGCCGCCCGACCACCCATTGTGGCAAATGCCGAACGTCATTATTACGCCGCACATTTCTGCCAGAGGATTTGATCGGGAATGGCTGCGGTTCATCATTGAGGAAAACCTCCGCCGCTACGTGGCGGGAGAGACGCTGCTCAACGAAGTCGACCCTGCCCGCGGCTATTGACTCACAATTGGGCGACAAGAAAGGAATTGAGAAAGATCATGAGCGATAAGTTAAGAGTGCTGGTTCATGGGACCGGATTCGCCGGCCAGGGACATACAGATGCATTCAGAAATGTCGGTGCCGAGGTCGTGGGCATGGTTGGCCGGACCGAGTCGGTGGTAAAAGAAGTCGCGAAGAAAATGGGAATCCCCTATGCGGGGACAGACTGGCAACAGGCGCTGGATGAACGTCAGCCAGACATCGTATCCATAGGCACTCCGGGTGGCGCACATGTCGAACCCATTAAACAGGCGATCGCGCAAGGCTGTCATGTATTCTGCGACAAGCCGCTGACACAGAGCGGGGAAACCGCCAAGGAGCTCTACGAGCTGGCGAAAGCTAGAGGTGTAAAGACTGCCTTTGCCTCCAGCTTCCGGTATATGCCGCATATCATGCAGACCAGGCAGCTGGTCGCTGCAGGCGCAATCGGTGAGCCGCTCGAAGTTGAGTGCGTCTCGCACTTCAATCTTGAACGCGATATTCCATTTGGCTGGTCGCACCGAAAGGAAGATGGCGGTGGGCGGCTAAACAATAACTTCACACACATGCTGTCGATCGTGACGTCCGTAATCGGTGACGAAATTCTCTCGATCATGGCCGAAGTTCGTGACGACCTTGGGCGAGCGCCCATCGTTGAAGGTGTCCACAACTTCAAAACGCGGCGCGAATTGATCCCAGAAGACCTCGACGACCCATCGCTTGATTGGGGTGAATCCAACGTTGAATGGAGCTATACCGTGTTGGCAAAGTTGCAGAGCGAATATGCGAGCAAACCGGTCTCGGTGCTATTCAAACACGGCGGGCTGCACCCACGTTTCAACGAAGACCACCTCGTCTTCTACGGCAGCAAGGGCGCGATCTATATCAAGGGTCACTACGGCAGTGGGCCGCTGTACCTTTACGGCGCAGACAAGGAATGGCAAGAACAGCCATTGCCCGACGACATTGCCGCTGACGTCCCCGACATAGAAGGCGACACTGAACGAAACTGGGAATACCTGATCCGCGAACTCGTCAAAGACGTCAAGGGCGAGCCGGTTTCCCCCTATCAGACTTTCAAGGAAGGCGCCCAGTACCAGCAACTCATCGACATTATTCGTCAGAATGGCCCATGGACTGACGTCAGCCATCTCAACCAGGAATAAAGCGCTTGAACTATGACTACCTGGTAATTGCCGGTTACTTCCTGCTGGTCGTAGGAATCGGATTTGCGTTCAAGACGATGGCGAAGCAATCCACGAGCGATTATTTCCGCGGTGGGGGGCGCATGCTTTGGTGGATGGTGGGCTCAACCGCTTTCATGATGCAGTTCTCCGCCTGGACTTTCACTGGCGCTGCGGGAAAGGCGTTTACCGATGGCTTCGCTGTTTGCCTTGTATTCATCGCCAACACGTTTTCCTATTTTTGCGGCTGGGCGTATTTTGCGCAACGCTTTCGCCAGATGCGGGTGGACACGCCGACGGAAGCCATACGACGCCGGTTTGGACACGAGAACGAGCTCTTCTTTTCCTGGGCGCTGATTATCTTCAGCCTGATCAATGCCGGTATCTGGCTCAACGCCCTTGGTGTATTTTCGAGCGCCGTGTTTGAAGCTGACATCACTATGACAATAGTCGCCACGGGACTTACGGTGCTATTTGTGTCGGTGGTTTCCGGTGCCTGGGGCGTGGTGGCATCCGACTTCGTACAAACACTAACTGTTGCGGTTGTATCTCTGGCATGCGCGGCGGTGGCGCTCGTAAAGGTCGGCGGTCCGGTAGAACTGGTCGCAAACTTCCCCTCCAATTTCTTGATTGGCCCGAACATGAACTACCCGTTGCTGCTGGTAGGCACATTTGTGTTTTTCCTGGTCAAGCAACTCGTCACCATTATGAACCTTCACGACTCGTTTCGATTTCTGAATGCTCGTGATTCAGTGCACGCGAGGAAAGCCGCTCTCCTCGCGATGGGCCTCATGGGCGTCGGCAGTCTTATCTGGTTCATACCACCCTGGGCAGCCGCAACTCTTTATCCGGACGCCCCTGCCGCGTATCCCGATCTCGGCAATAAGGCCGCCGACGCGATCTACCTCGTTTTCGCTCGCAACGCTATGCCAGTAGGAACCGTCGGCTTGCTATTGGCAGGACTATTCGCCGCGTCGATGTCCTCAATGGACTCTGCACTTAACAAGAATTCAGGCATCTTTGTGCGCAGCATGTATCAACCGTTCCTCGCAAAGCGGAATCGACCCGTATCAGACAAGCACCTGTTGAATGTCAGCCGGTTGTTGAGCCTGATCAGCGGGCTGATCGTTATTTTCATGGCGTTGTTCTTCAAGTCCCTGAAAGAACTCAGCCTGTTTGACCTTATGATGTCCGTTTCAACGATGATCCAGGTACCGCTGCTAATCCCGCTGATCGTCGGGATCTTTGTCAAGAAGACGCCACAGTGGGCGCCATGGGCAACTGTGGTACTGGGACTGCTTGTCTCATGGCTTATGAAAGACGTAATCACACCGCAACTCGTCGCAAGCTGGATGGGGCTCAACGAACTCACGGCGCGAGAAGTCGTCGACATGAACCTGATGTTGACCCTGGCTGCGCACCTTTTCATAACAGCGGGCTTTTTCTGCTCGACAACGCTTTTCTACAGTGAAGAAAAGGACAACTACAGGTTGATGCGGGAAGATTTTTTCACGGATCTCGAAACACCAGTAGTCGCCGATGAGGCCCAGGGTGGATACGACCATCAGCAACGGGATAAGTTGGGCACCATGGTGATGCTCATGGGCGCGGGAATTTTGCTGATGGCGTTAATTCCCAACCCGATGTGGGGACGGCTGATTTTTGTTATGTGCTCTCTGATAATATTGACGATTGGATTCTTGCTGAAACGCAGCACTCGGGCCGAGATACTTGAGCCTGTGTCAGGAACCTGACGATGACTATGAAAAGGCTGGCGCTACTGCTCATCCTTGCACAGTGGATTTGCGCCTGCGCCGCGCAAACTGAGCGGGTGGTGCAATTGACTCACGGCCAAGACGACTCTGCAGGTGGCGGTCCGGCTTATATCATCTCCACCCCTGCTGCGACGTACTACCTCGAAAAGGATGGCGGTGGGTTGTCGAGCATGCTCGATAGGGATGGCGTGGACTGGCTGGGCTTTCACAGCGAAGAAGGATCGGGCCACAAAGGTGAGTACCGTGGTTTTCCCAACGCGGTTCATCGCCAGGACGGCAACTTCTTTCATGCCATGAATGCTGGAACGGATCCGTCTACTTCGGTGGTTGAGAAGGCTTCCGATGATCACCTTCGCATTGTCTTTACTTCTGGTAACGGAAAATGGGAAGGTCGATGGAACTTCTACCCTGATCGCTGCGACTTCACCATGAGCAAAGTCAGCCCTGGCTATAGGTACTGGGTACAGTATGAAGGGGTGCCGGGCGGAGAGATGGATACCACTGATTTCTGGTACACGTCTGCCGACGGCCAACGCCACCCGATTGAAGAGCCGTCTATTCGCGATCTTCCCGCGCCGGAGTGGATGGCCTTCGGCGACCAGAATTCGTCACGGGTGCTATATGTTCTGCACCACGAGGATGATGGTCTCCCGGACGACTATGTCAGCAGACCCGATATGACAGTGCTGGGTTTTGGCCGCCGAGACAAGGACAAGTTTCTGGACACCCCTCAGACCTTTTCCATTGGCTTCGTCGAGTCCACAGACTACTCGGCGATTGACCGGACCATCAGGCAGATTCCTGGGCAGGTTCCCGACTAATTGAACGGGCGAGCATTCGGTAGAAAGGTATTGCCTTGATGATTTCTTCCGCTGGAAGAAGAGCGAATGCCCAGAATAGCGGCAGCTCGAAATAGAGAACAAACAGCGCACACAACGGCAGGACCACGAACCACTGGGCAATGAAGTGGACCTGGAGCACCTGGACGCTCTTGCCCATGGCCCGCAACGAGTTACCGGCAATTGTATTGTAGGTTCTTACTAGCGGCAGCAGGATATACAGGGGCGCAATGCTGGCCATCGCCACCAGGGTTTCCTGCTCAACTTTGGGGTAAATCACAGGCCCCAGGTGACTGAACCCAAAGAGTGCCAGGCTGACGCCACAAGCCATGAGCAAGCCGAGCCTAATACAGCTTTCCACAATCGGTTTCAGGTGCGTGTGATTACCCTGCCCTATAGCTTGCGTGATGCTGATCGAATTGGCCTGCGCCCAGGCGACGATGATCTGAGTCGCGATACGCAGCCACGGAAAGACCAGGGTAACCGCTACATAGGAGTAGATTTCCAGCTGGGAAAACAGCAGTTGGTAAATTGTAATTCCGAGGGATAGCACTACGAAGTTGGTCGCTATGGGCAATATCTCATGGAACTGAGCTCTGACTTGTCTGGCGGCCAATTGCCCCTTAATGCGAAAACCATCGATAACCGGCAGCTTCCTTATGTGCTTCAACAGAAGGACCAGTCGAAAAAGCACGGCAGCCAAACTGCCAAGGGCGGCACCTGCTACTCCCAGGCCGTCAAAGGAGAAGCTTTGAACGCCGAATATGAGCAGGTAGCTCGTGACAGTATTGAAAGGTACCTCGAGCAAATAAACTTTGAAGGGCGTTTTGGTATCACCCTGCCCGTTCAAGAACACCGTGAAGGTCTGGCTGATGGCACTTGCGATCAGCAAATACCTGGTAATCGCCAGGTAGGAGCCGGCTTGCATTTTCAGCTGCTCGTCCCGAGTGAGCAGTGCTACCAGGTTGTCACCAAATACCGTGATGGCCACGAAGAACAGCAATGCGGCGGTCACACTTATCAGCACTCCGTCGCTGAGTGTTCGCCGCAGTCCCTGGGCGTCTCCCGCTCCAGCGATACGACCGACCATCAGCTGAGTGCCATTGCCAATGGCGAACTGAATCCCAAGGAAGAAGGCGATAATGGTGGATGCTATGCCCAGTGCCGCCAGGGGAATTTCGCCCAGGGGTGAAACCAGCAAGGTGTCGATGATCAGCATCGACTGCATCAACAGTGCATTGAGTGCCAGGGGCCATGCAAGCGAGAGATTCTTGCGCAAGTACCCTCGCGTCAGCCTTTTTTGTTCAATTGTCATGACCAAATAGGCTGCAGCAAGAATATCAATCGCTTATCGAGGACTAACTAAAGCGGCGACGTCAAGTTGCGGCCAGGCGCCATATAGATATCGTCGTAGCGTACGCCGCCATTTCCGTAGGGCCGGCCGTGCGGTCCGGTATTGCATATCGTCATGAAAGACGACAGAGGCAATGTCCTGCGCATCCGAAAATCCGCGCCTTCGAAGACAAGCTGTCGTGTCTCAAACTCGCCGCCGCGCACGTAGAGATCATAGCGCTGGCCGCCCTCGTCACGCGGCGCATTGTTCACGACATACCACAGCTCATACCACGTTCCAGGCTCCATAGGGTCTGCGGGGCCGCCCGTCTCCGAGTTCTTTATCTTGCTATAGGACTTGTTGCCACTGAGGACCATCAACGTGCCGTCATTCTTGTAGCCGTCAGATTCGTACTTGTCGGTAATCCGAATCATCGGCTCGAAAGCGTCGTAGTGGTACGCCGGGATGTCGGCTTCTGCCACGCTGACGAGCCCGAACGAATGGTTATTCGGAAAATACTCCACGTTAACGCGCGTGAAAAAAGTGTATGTCTCACCCACTCGCACTGGTTTCAGGAGCGGCATGAATCCGATCGCTTTGCGATTGCCAACAACGCCGTCGGCTGCGGGTTTCCGGATCATGTAACGATTGCCATTCCCCGGTTCTACGCGGGTCTCGGCGATTTGTGGTCTTGGCAAGAAAGGATCCGTATCATTCTGGACATCGATGTGGGTCCAGCCGTTCAGTAGCGGACCAGATTCAAAATCATCGACCAGAAGCCAGGCGGACTGGCGCTCGTCCAAATTTATTGTTGAGTTGTTCGTGCAAGCCGCTAGACACAACAGCAGAAGAAAGCTTGTCCCACGAGCACTCATCTAGCGTCGGACCGCCTCGAGCGCGTGGATGACGCCGCGCAGTTCGGCCAGCCCCTTCATGCGGCCAGCAAACGAATAGCCCGGCCTCACACGCTCGTCGGACTTTTCCTCGCCAAGCGCATGACCATGGTCCGGTCGCATCGGGATCCTGCACCGTCCTGGCGGCAGGCCTTGTCTTTGCTCCTCCTCGTCGAGCAGGGCATTAACGATGCCGACAATGTCGTTGTCGCCATCGAGGTGGTCGGATTCGTAAAATGATCCGTCGTCCTCGCGCTTGATATTGCGCAGGTGCACAAAATGAATTCTGTCATGGAACTCGCGAATCATCGCAACAAGATCGTTGTCGCCGCGCGCGCCGTAGGAGCCGGCGCACATCGTCAGGCCGTTCGACGGGCTCGGCACGGCCTCGAGCAGCGCGCGGGCGTCGTCGGCTGTCGATACGACGCGCGGAAGACCAAACAGGGAAAACGGAGGATCGTCCGGGTGGATCGCCATGACAACGCCGGCCTCTTCGGCCACCGGAATAATCTCCTCGAGGAATGCGATCAGGTTGGCACGATAACGATCATTGCCTAGCTTCGAAAATCGCTCGATCGCAGTACGTATACCATCATGATCGTAACTTCCTTCGCCGCCCGGCAAGCCAGCAATGATGTTCTTCTCGAGCGCCGCACGTGCTTCCGCCGACATCGTATTGAATCGTTCGGTGGCACGAGCGACGACATCGTCAGCATAACTGTCTTTAGAGCCGTCGCGCTCAAGGACGAACAGATCGTAAGCCGCGAAATCCGTCATCTCGAAACGCAGCGCCTGGGCAGTGTTTGGCAATTCGTAATTGAGGTTGGTGCGCGTCCAGTCGACGACCGGCATGAAGTTGTAGCAAACGCAATGGATGCCCGCGTTACCGAGATTGCGAATGCTTTGCTGGTAGTTGTCGATATAGCGGCGATATGCGCCCGAACGCGTCTTGATGTCGTTGTGCAGAGGCACCGATTCGACGACAGACCAGGTCAGACCGGCTTCCTCGATGAGGCGCTTGCGCTCCCCAATGTCGGCGGCGGGCCAGGCCTCGCCGGTCGGCACATGATCGAGCGCGGTGACAACTCCGGTAGCCCCCGCTTGTCGGACTTGCTCAAGCGAGACCGTGTCTTTTGGCCCAAACCAGCGCCATGTCTCTTGCATTCTATTGAGTCCTCGACCGTACGCGTCGTCTGCTACCATGATCCGCTATGAGCAGCCGATTTTCCAGAACACTCGCACTGTTTCTTCCCGGAATTTTCCTTCTGGGTTTCAATATTGGTACCGGAAGTGTCACGGCCATGGCCAAGGCAGGGGCGACCTACGGCATGTCGCTCTTGTGGACCATTGTGGCGTCCTGCCTGGCGACCTATTTCATGATCAATGCATACGGCAAGCTAACGTTGGTTACAGGGGAGACGGCCCTACAAGCCTTCCGTCGACACATTCATCCTTTGGTCGGTCTCTTCTTCATCGTCGCCCTGACCGCTGGCGTGAGTGGCAGCGTCATGGGGGTGATGGGCATCGTTGCGGAGATCAGTTCCGAGTGGTCAAAGTCGCAGGTTGATGGGGGCATCCATCCCGTCTGGTTCGCATTGGTCTTTGTCGGGCTGGTTTACTTTATTTTCTGGAAAGGAACGACGCAGGTGTTCGAACGCAGCCTGGCGGTCATCGTTGCCATCATGGCTGCCTGCTTCATACTTAACTTCTTTATTTTGATGCCGCCGCCCATTGAAATCGCGAAAGGCTTGGTGCCGTCGCTGCCGGATGTTCCGCTCGACGAAGGCAGAGGTCCGTTCCTCGTCATCGCATCAATGGTGGGCACGACGGTTTTCTCCGGTCTTTTTATCATCCGCACGACACTGGTGAAGGAAGCGGGCTGGACGATTGCGGATCTCAAGAAGCAGCGCAATGATGCGATCGTCGCCGTTGGCATGATGTTCGTCATCAGCGGATCAATCATGGCCGCGGCGGCCGGCACTCTGTACGTGGAAGGCCTGGGCCTCGAAAACGTGTCACAAATGATCGGCTTACTGGAGCCCCTGGCCGGTTCATTCGCAACGACGATCTTTGTTGTCGGCATCGTTGCCGCGGGCGTTTCATCGCAGTTCCCCAACGTCCTGATGTTGCCCTGGCTCTTATGTGACTACAACGGATCAGAGCGGAAAATGACTTTGCCGCGGTATCGCATTATCGTCCTCGTTATTTCATTGCTTGGGCTGGTAGTGCCAATCTTCGAAGCGCGCCCCATCTTCGTCATGATCGTCTCCCAGGCTTTCAATGCTGTCATCCTGCCCGTCACCGTCGCCTGCATCCTGTACCTGGGGAATCGGCGGGACCTCATGGGCGAGCATCGAAATGCTATAACGATCAATATTGTGCTGACGGCGATCCTGCTGTTCTCCCTGGTCACTACGTCGATGGGCGTCCGCGGCGTTTGGCAAATCATCACGGCCTGAACCGTGGTTCCCCATTTAGTGATATTCGACTGTGATGGAGTGTTAGTTGCCAGCGAAGAGTTAGGCAATAGCGTTCTTGCAGAGATGTTAACCAGTCATGGGCATCAGATTTCTGCAGACGAATCGATTGCCAGATTTCGAGGTGTGAATCTGACGACGTGCCTCGAAATGCTTGAGCACGAGACTGGCATAGAGCTCCCCGCGTCTTTTGAATCCGACGTCAGACAGCGTATGTCATCGGTCTTCAAAGAGCAGTTACAGCCCGTCGAAGGCGCACTGCGGCTTGTCGAGTCTCTCCAGGTCCCTTTTTGTGTTGCGTCCAGTGGTCCAAGGAAGAAAATCGAGGAAAACCTCAAATCCACGAATCTTTACACGCACTTTGCGGACAAAATATTTAGCGGCTATGAGATTGGATCCTGGAAGCCCGACCCGGGCCTTTTCTTGGCCGCGGCAAGTCATTTTGGCGTTGCACCAAGAGAATGTATCGTTGTTGAAGACAGTTACGTCGGTGTCAGCGCCGGCATCGCGGCAAACATGACCGTTCTTGCCTTGAGTACGACAGCGGACGATCGACCTCTAGCCGCTGCAAATAGGGTATTCGGGAGCCTGGATCAGATTCACGAGTTCTTCGTGTCGCAGGATCTGTCGAAGACGTAGAACAGCGCCATTGGCGCTTAGATGAAGTCGTGCGCCGTATCGAGGGCGGTCCTAATGTTAGTCCACTCAGTGTCCCTCGGAACGGTACACGTTGCGCTCAGAATGAACTTACCGGGTGCCTCGGAAAGAATGCGAGTGGCTTCCGCTTCAATTTCTTCTTTCGAACCATCGTATATTGTTCCGTCCAGGTCAAATCCACCCATAATTGGTTTGCGAAACTGTTTATACAGATTTCGGGTAGTCACCGTGGATTCCCTGAGCTCGAGCCCGCAATTGACTACGTGACAGGGATAGTCGACGAACGCTGAGTAATCCGAGTATCCATCACCTCCGTTGTGAATGTGAAGGATATTGCACTCACCGTTCGCCGCGATCTCCTCGGCAACCACCAGGTCGAACGGCTTAATGTAGTCATGAAAGATCCGGTCGTGCTCGAAACGATTTACCTCTCCCCCCTGGGTCGCTTGGAAAAAGCCGTCTACGCCGAGCTTGACGCACTCACGAACAAAAATTAGCGTGCTTTCGGTGATTATTTCCATGCCCTTCTTGACCGCTTCCGGATCCTCATTCAGGTGGTCTATATGGTGCTTGTAACCGGTAAAGTGCCCGGCGAACGAGAGCGGCGAATATACTGTCGGTATGACCAGCGCTTCGCTTTTTCCTTCTTTCACGATCCCCTCGATGACCTTGAGCTGCTCTTCGTAAAAGTCCTTTTTCAGAAGGGGAACCTTGGCCCAGTCAGTCGGTTTCTTAAGGCTCTCGATCAGGGGAAACTTGCGTTCGTACTGGACTTTTAGAAGGTCCGAACCAGTGAATCGGAAGTACTCCATGTGCTTGGAAATTGCCGTGGGCCCGAAATGGTCCTCGACAGGAAAATGCATAAAGAAGGCGCCTGGGTAGTAGTCCTGCTTTCCGGTGCCGTGAATCAGTTCGAGGATGGCTTCTCGTTTGCCAGCCCGCTTAGCCGTCTGCTCGCTACAGCCGAGCAATGAAAAGCCGCCAAGACCAGCTGCGATGGCCATGGATGAAGTTCCCAGCGATTGAATGAAGTCTCTTCTCTTCATAAGTGAACTCCCAATAGTGCCAATAAAAAAGAAGCCCCGGCAAATGCCAGGGCTTCTTTTTCGATCTTGGATGCCATCATAGATGGCGTCCCTAACTTAGAACCGGTAAGCAGCTCCGAATACCACTCTGCGATCCGGAAGCCCTACGAAACAGAGAGGGCCGGTTTCGGCGACACAGTGTTGGTAAATGGGCTCTTCGGTAAGGTTCACAGCTTCCAGAGAAAGCGTGAGGCCCTCAACCACAGGCACTGCATAACTTACGCTGGCATTGAGCTGAGCCCTGTCTAGCGTATTGACTGGGAAGCTAAACGTGCTACTACCACTAGTGTTCGCGCCGCCGCCAAAGTCGTTGGTACGGAACGTGTCACGCCAGGTGTAGCGCATTCTTGCAGACAGGTCGTACTTTTCGTAGTAAAGCGTGAGGTTGTACGCATCTTCGGAGAAATCAAGCAGGCCCCGAGGTTGGCAAACATCGCCAAGGACATTGAGTCCGCGACCCGACGTGCAATCCTCAACCGAACCACCGCTGAAATCCTGGCTCGTGTAGTTAAAGAGCACACCGAAGCCAGATGCCCAACCGAGCCGATCTTCGAAGCTGGACAAGTCATACTGGAATGCAAACTCAATGCCTTTCTGCGTGGTCGTATCCGGGTCGTTTGCGGGTTGCGTGAAGTCAACACATAAACCCGGCTGAAGTGGATCACCCAAGACATTTGGAATGACGTCCGGATTGAAAATGCCGCCGCCTGGGCAGGATGGATCCGTCTCACGTTCGGAACCGCTCGGCGTGGTCGTACTGGGCAGAATCGCGGCGCCTTCGAAGTTTTGACCAAAGATGTTGGTGCGATCCTTCGTGAAGTAAGCAAGACTGACTACCGCAGCATCCGCGAAATACCATTCAACCGAGATATCCAAGGAGTCGACTTCCTCCGGCTCGAGGGCCGGATTACCGAGTCTGACCGCCGAATTCTCACTAGAATCGAAGGTAAAGCCACCCAGATCGTTAAAGTTGGGGCGTCGGATATCGGTGCCAAAACTGGCACGAATCTGTAAGTCATCACGCGGGCTGACGACGAGATTAACACGTGGCAACATGAAGTCGTATTTACCTTTTGTCGACTCCAACACTCGGGCGGTACCGGCATCCGCTGGACCAAATCCGGTCGACGTAACTTCGGTGTCCACATACCGCAGACCAAAATTGCCGCGGATGATGCCCTGCTCAAAATTGGCCTGGGCGTAGAATGCATGTGTATCTTCTTCGACATCGAAGAACGCATTCTGATCCGATGATGGGTTTAGAAGATCGGGCGTCGGATCATGCGCGATCAGGGCCGCTTCCAGAATATCTATGAAACCCTGCGGATCAGAGAAGGAACGATCCGGATTAGGGAGCAGGAAGTCGGCAATGAACAGCGATCTGCCGTCGGCATCGCCGTAGTTGTTCGGGCCGGCGACAAGGAGTTCTGAGAATAGCGATCCATTAGGACTGTCTGCCAGCCGACTGAAGCCGCCGATATTGTCATCGATGTCCTCAAATCTGCTGGAGGAATTGTTGAACCGGTAACCAAAATCGACTGAGGTTATGCCGCTGTCCGCAAGCTCATAATTAAAGTCGAGTCGGAATGCGTCTTCTGCATTGTCCGTTGTATTGTTGCCGAATTGCACTTGATCGAGCACGTAGTTGCTGGGATCGAGTAAATGAGCAGATGTCGGCGCATACGGGGAATTGGCATCAATACCAAACGCGAGTGAGCGTCCCCTCAAGTCATAGGCAAACGGTGTCGAGTTATCGTTGTAAATAAAGCCACCCGTTGCATTGGGCACGCTGTCGATCGCGTCCTGCAAAGTTACGATTGCCCCGGCCAGCGCAACGTTAACTCGCCCACTGTTGCCCGCGCCGTCATCAAAGTCGATTCTCGACACCAGGCCACCATTCGGATTGAGGAAATTCAGCGTCGTACTCAGGTTGGGATTGACCGTATCCGAACTTGTCGTCGCATACTCACCTCTTACGGACAATCGATCGTTAAATTGCCAATCGGCCGCGAGTGCAAATATTTCGCTGTCCGTGACACGAGAACCTGTATCACTCGACATACGCAGATTGCCATTGTCATCGTTAATAGAGTTTCGACCAATGCTGCCAGTCAATGCCGCTGGAAAGGTACCCGGGCCGACACCAAAATTAACTGTCTCAAATGCGGTCGGAATACTGGAGTTGATGAAAGAACTGATGCCCGAAGCCTGGAGGCGATACGAATCCTGGCTGCGCTCCTGCTCATTGATGATAGCGTCGAAACTTAACGTCAGGGTGTCGCTCGGTGCCCACTCAAGGGTTGTAGAGACATTGGTAGTTTCGTAGTCAAAGTTCTCCTGCTCCTGAACCAGGAACTGAATACCAAGAAACTCAGCCGGGTCAGAGCCGGGAGGCCTACCGATGTTGTCACGGTCGGTTCGAGGACGGAACGACACAGATTCTTGTTCGGAATAACTACCACTGATTACAAAACCGAAACTACCGGCGTCGGTATCCCAATTGTCACCGAATGCGCCAGCGAATCTTGGCGTCATGCTTTCAGTACTCAGGCTGCTGTCTTCGTATTGAAGTCTGACCGAGCCCAAAGTCTCTGTGAGCTCAAGTGGGCGGATCGTTTTCAGGTTAACGGTACCGCCGACAGAACCTTCAATAGTCGTGGCATCAGGTGCCTTGGTTACTTCGACTGCATGAATAATTGACGCGTTGACGTCTTCGAAATCGATGCCGCTGCGACCCGCACCCGAACCCACGGTGGAAACACCATTGATTTCGACGCGGTTTGCGTTGGTGCCGCGAATCTGGACGCCTGTGCCGACACCGGCCGTACGCGTAATCTGGACACCGGTGATGTTCTCAAGAACCTCGGCGAGGTTTTGATCAGGCAGCTTACCGATGTCTTCCGCAATAATGACTTCGACCAGCTTGTCCGAATTTCGCTTTTGGTCAATAGCAGCTGCGAGCGATCCGCGGATACCGACAGTGACGATCTCTTCGATTGCCTCGTCGTCAGCGTCTTGCGCTATGACCGTCGGTGTGAAAACCAGTGCGGATATTGACAGCACCAAACCAGATAGAACGCGATGATTCTTCACGTGTAGCCCCCCATTCATTGGAATTAATCGAATCGTGCGGACCTTATAATCCAATTCACACCACTGTGTCAACCGTTCTTGCATTCCAATTGTCATTAATTGGTATGACATGTAACATTAGGATATGTAACAAGGCCGATCGCGACTGAACAGGCTGCGCGTGGAAAACCATCACTTGAAATTGGTTGCCAAACTGAAGACTATTGCGACTGAATTGGAATAGACTATAGGTCTTATCGGTCCTACCGATCTAAAGCGAGAACCAGACGATGACAGAAAAACGGCTCTATCACTCGGTTGCCGATCAGATTATGAAGCTAATCAATGATGGGGCGTTTCCTCCCGGCACCAGGATTCCTGGCGAACGCGAGCTTGCAGAGCGCTTCAATGTCAGTCGCGTGACCGTGCGAGAGGCCGAAATCGCACTACAGGCACTGGGTTTTATCAGCATCAAGACGGGCTCCGGTGTCTACGTACTTGACCCCACCGAGAAGGCCAGCTCGGGACTGCCGACCGTTACCGCGTTCGAACTGACTGAAGCCCGGCTCTTATTCGAATCGGAGGCGGCGGCGTTGGCCGCGAAGCACATCAGCGAGGAGACCCTGCGACGCTTGAGCGAACTGGTTGAAACTATGTCTGAGGATGACCCGCAATTTAGCGAGGCATCGGCTGAAGCCGACCAGGAGTTTCATCTCACGATCGCGGCAGCGTCCGGTAACGCCGTCGTCAAGTATGTGGTTGAATCGCTCTGGAAAATCCGCACCGAGGTGCCTGCCGTAAGAGAGGTTCACGCGGCGATTTGCGCAGTGGAAGAAGCCTCTCACCGCCACACGGAACACGCGGATGTCGTGAAAGCGCTGCGTGAGCGCGACCCGTCGGCTGCGAGACACGCAATGCAGGCACATTTCAGGGGTCTGCTCGGCTCAATGATTGATGTGACCGAGGAGAAGGAGCTCGAGGAACTTCGCAAGAAGACCACGGAGAGCAGGCAGCGATACCTCGACAGCGTCGCGCACACACGTTCTGCGTAAGGGACGCCCGCCCCGCCAGGCGCCATTCTGGCACATTCCAGGACGATTGGTCCGACCGGTTACGGACCAATTATCCGATATTGGTTGATAAATCCGCCTGACCAATCTACGATGCGAACAATGCATCGGCGCATTGGGGCTAATTAATAATACCGGAGCTGGCACATGAAACGACAGAGCAAGGCATTTATGTTGGGAACTCAGACGCCCAGGGAAGCCGCTGGTGATGGGCTGAATCGCCAGGTCTTCGGGTATAACGATTCCATCATGATGGTCAAGGTCGAATTCGATGTTGGCGCAATTGGTGCGGTTCACTCACACCCGCACTCGCAGGCCACCTACGTGGAGAGTGGCGAATTCGACGTCGTCATCGACGGGGTCGAAACGCGGCTCGGGCCGGGCGACAGTTTCTATGTCGAACCCAACCTCGATCACGGTGCCGTTTGTCGCAAGGCTGGTGTGTTGATCGACGTTTTCAGTCCGGTTCGTGAAGACTTTCTAGATCCAGACGCCGAAGAACTCTACTAGCCAGGCCGAGAATCCTGGTGCCGCATACCGGGCAAACAGAACACTAATTCATCAGGAGCCAAAGTAATGACAAAACCCGTCATCGGTTTCATAGGCCTCGGCCTCATGGGCGGCAACATGGTCGAAAACCTGCAAAAGAAAGGGTTTGAGCCCATCGTAATGGACCTCAACAAGGATGCCGTTGCCGGCGTTGTTGCGCGCGGCGGATCTGAGGCTGCATCCGCGGCCGAACTTGCTGCAGCAAGCGACATTATCATGCTTTGCCTTACGACCTCTGCCGTGGTTGAGAAACTGGTCTATGCCAAAGATGGCATCCTTGCCGGCGTAAAAGAAGGCGCTGTACTGATCGACTTCGGAACGTCGATTCCCTCCTCTACCAAGAAGATTGGAGCAGACCTCGCAAAGAAAGGCGCGGGCATGATTGATGCCCCACTCGGCCGGACACCTGCTCATGCGAAGGATGGACTGCTCAACATCATGGCAGCCGGGGATCAGGAGACATTCGACAAGGTCAAACCGGTCCTCGATATGCAGGGCGAAAACGTCTTCTACCTGGGAGCGCTTGGCGCCGGCCACACGACCAAGCTGATCAATAACTTTTTGGGCATGACCACCGTTTGTGCGATGTCACAGGCCTTCGCGGTCGCCGATCGCGCCGGAGTCGACCGCCAGCAGCTATTCGACATCATGTCGACCGGCCCGTCCAACTCGCCGTTCATGCATTTTTGCAAGAACTACGCTGTGGACAACGTCAGCGATCTCGGTTTTTCAATCAATAATGCCAACAAGGATCTCGGATATTTCCTCAAGATGGTCGAGGACTTGAATACACGGGCACAGATTGCTGAAGGCACCTCAGCAAACCTCCAGGCCGCCGTGGATGCCGGCATGGGCAATGGTAACGTTCCTGAAATTCTGGATTATTTTCTGAAGTTGGAAAGATAATCCGTTCGATAAAGGGGGGACGATAACGTGCGGCCCGGGGCCATGAAAATGTCGTCGTATCGCACGCCTCCATTGCCGTAGGGCGCCCTGCGCGGATCGGTGCTGGAAATTGCCATGAAATACACCAGCGGCAATTCGCGTCGAATACGGGTATTACTCGTCCGCCGGCTTGCCAACAGTCGCGAGGATTCCTCCGTCAACGTAAATAATCTGACCGTTGACGAAGTTGCTGGCCTCCGATGCAAGAAATACAGCGGCGCCCTGAAGATCATCCGGGTCGCCCCAGCGCCCTGCCGGCGTCCGTCCAACGATAAAGTCGTTAAAAGGATGGCCTTCGACTCGAATTGGCGCCGTCTGCTCGGTTGCGAAGTAGCCAGGCCCGATCCCGTTGACCTGAACGTTATGCCTGGCCCATTCGGTCGCCATGTTGCGAGTCAGCATTTTCAGGCCGCCCTTTGCTGCGGCATAGGCGCCGACTGAATCGCGGCCAAGCTCACTCATCATTGAGCAGATATTGATGACTTTTCCCCGCCTCCGCTCGACCATTCGACCAACAACGGCTTTCGATACCACGAATGCGCTCGTGAGGTCAGTGCGAATGACAAGTTCCCATTCGTCCAGCGGCATCTCGAGCATGGGAATACGGCGGATGATTCCTGCATTGTTGACGAGAATGTCAACAGGCCCGATCTCGTCTTCGATTTTCGCCACGGCAGACTCAACTTCATCTTCATTCGTAACATCGAAGCGGTAGCCATGTGCAGCAAAACCCTTATCGGAATAGGCAGCAACAGCTTTGTCGATCTTCTCCTGCGAAGAATTGCCGTTGATGACCAGGGTTGCGCCGGCCGCACCGAGGCCGTTCGCCATCGCCATCCCCAATCCGTGGGTCGCACCGGTCACAAGGGCTACCTTGCCATTGAGATCAAAAAGGCTGGAATCAGGCATTACAATTTCCTTAATCAATCAATCCAAAATAGCGCGGCAGCGACTCACTGATTTCCGGCACGTAAGTCACCAGGAGCAACGCGACAATTAACGCAACATACATTGGCGCCATCGGTCGTACGATGTTACCGATACTCGTCTTTGCCACTGCACAGCTGACAAACAGGATGCTCCCTACCGGGGGCGTACACAGCCCAATGGTCAGGTTCATGATGAGCATGATGCCGAAATGCAAGGGTGACATTCCGAGCTCGACGGCAACCGGCAGAAATATTGGCGTAAATATCAACACTGCCGGCGTCATATCCATGAATATGCCAATCGCCAGCAGAAACAGGTTAATTAGCAGAAACAGAACCAGGGGGTTGTCGCTGATATCCAGCAGGATAGTTGCCAACTCCGCGGGCACGTTCTCGTAGGCCAGCAACCACGACATCGCAATCGATGTGCCGATCAGGAACATCACGATCGCGGTAGTTTCCGCCGATTTGATGAGGACCTCCGTGAGCTCCGCGGGCTTCACCTCGCGATAGACGAGTACTGCCAGGATCAGCGAGTACACTACCGCAATACCGCCCGCCTCCGTCGCCGTGAAAACGCCGCCAAGAATACCGCCGATTACGATCACTACCAGCAGCAAG
This sequence comes from uncultured Woeseiaceae bacterium, assembly GCA_945788625.1. Lineage (GTDB taxonomy): Bacteria > Pseudomonadota > Gammaproteobacteria > Steroidobacterales > Woeseiaceae > UBA1847. The sequence continues at coordinate 24,793 of CALZMQ010000013.1, read as the reverse complement.
CTGGGCAGCGCCGCCAGTGTCCTGCGCGCGGCTTCCTTAACGCTGACGCGCGCTCCACGCGGCATGTTGTGCTTCCGGGCATAGCCGGCAGCAACAATCATCAGCGCCAGCCCCATCAGGAGACCGGGCAGATAGCCCGCAACGAATAGCGCGGCAATGGATACTCCGCCGCTCGCAACCGCGTAAATGATAAGAATGTTGCTCGGTGGAATCAGCAGTCCGGTTGAGGACGCGGTGGCCGTTAACGCAGCGCTGAAATCGCCGTCAAATCCATCACGTTTCATCTCCGGAATCATGAAGCCGCCGATCGCCGATGTGGCAGCCACCGCGGAACCGGATATTGCGCCGAACAGCATGCACGAAATGACGTTTACGAACGCCAGGCCACCGGGGAACATGCCGATGAATGCCTTGGAAAAATCGATAAGGCGACGCGCGATTCCACCTTTTGCCATCAACTGGCCGGAGAGGATGAACAATGGAATAGCAAGCAATGCGAAGCTGTTCAGGCCACCCGCCATGCGTTGCGCAACAGTGGTTACTGCCGGCATGAAGTCGACAGCAAACAGAAACGCACAAATCGTTGCAGCACCGATGCTGAAAGCGATCGGCACGCCAATGGCGAATAGCACGGCGAAGACGAGGATTAGAATGACAATTTCCATCAGTTCTCCCGTCTCGCAGATCCGTTTACGATCGCCTCGGTAGCAAACAGACTAATGAGCACGCCGCTTGCCGGGATGACGGAGTAAACGTACGCAATTGGCAGGCCCATCGCTGCTGAGTACTGTTTGAGCTCCCACGTCATGGAGACCAGCAATCCGCCACCGACGACCAGTACACTCGCGACGAAAAGCAGGCATACGGTGTGCACGATACTATGCAGCCGTTGTTTTCCGCGCTCGGTCAGCTTGTTGGCCAGCAGATCAATTCCCAGGTGGCTGCCCTGCCGATAGGCATAAGCTGCACCAAGCATGCCGATCCATATCAACAAGAACCGCGCCAGCTCCTCTGTCCATGCCGCCGGGACGACAAACAGGTATCGCGACAGGACCTGCCAGACGACTGATGTAACCATCGCTGTCATCAGGAGGGCTAACGCGAGCCGCAGAATTCTGTCGAGCATTGCCGTGAATTTCATCGATCAATCACTCCATGCTCTTGATTGCGTCAAGTAACTCGCCGGTTTCCGTGCCAGCATAATCAGCTTTCATGGGTTCGACGGCTGCACGAAACGGTGCTTTGTCCGGGTAGGTGACGACGACACCAGCCGACTTCACCGCCTCGAGTGATTGCTCTGTCTCCGCTTGCCACAATTGCCGCTGATAATCGACCGACTCACGAACCGCCCGCATCAACCAGCCCTGCTCTTCGGCGGACAGCTCGTCCCAAACGCGCTTGCTCATCAGCAGCACGTCTGGAACAAAGGTGTGCTCATCCAGCGAGTAGAAGCCTGCCGCCTCGTAGTGGCGCATGCGGTGGAACGTAGGCGGGTTGTTCTCTGCGCCATCGACGACGCCCTGCTGCAGCGCGGTATAGATCTCGCCGAGCGAAATAGGCGTTGGACTCCCGCCGAGCTCAGCCACCATGCGAACAGAGGTCTGGCTCTTCATCACACGAATCTTCAGTCCTTCCAGGTCGGCTGGAGTTTCTACCGGTCGCTTGTTGGTGTAGAAGCTCCTGCTACCCGCATCGTAGTAACCGAGTCCCTTCAGCCGCGCGACCTGCAGTGAATCTAGAAGCTGCGCCCCGATTTCTGAATCGAGTACGCGCAAGTGATGATCACGGTCGTCGAAAATGTAGGGAATACTGAAAAGTTTCAGTGTGGGGACAAACCCCTCTAGCGGACTCGCGGAGACTTTCGTCATTGCGAGTGAGCCGATCTGCAACAGCTCAAGCGTCTCGCGCTCGGAACCAAGCTGGCCGCCGGAGTAAATATCGATGCGCATCGACCCGCCCGAATACTCGGACAGACGCTCTGCCATCAGCACCATGGCTTTATGGACGGTATGCCCTTCATCCAGGCCATGTGCCAGGGTCAGGACTTCCTGGTTGCCCGCTCTCTCGCAACCCGCAAGCAACATCATGCTTGCGAGCCATACGAGCAACCCGGACTTGTTTACTTCAACTGGCATATATCCAGGACGTTCATGTCGGTGTAGTCGAGGTTTTCGCCACCCATCGCCCAGATAAAGGAATAGTTGCTGTTACCGCAACCCATGTGAATCGACCACGGCGGCGAAATAACCGCCTCGTCGTTGTGCATTACAAGGTGGCGCATCGAATCCGGCTCGCCCATAAAGTGGAAAACACGCTCGTTTTCGCCAAGCTCAAAGTAGAAGTACACCTCTGAACGCCGATCATGCAGATGTGGCGGCATCGTATTCCAGACGCTGCCGGGGTTGAGAATCGTGAGACCCAGAAGAAGCTGGGCTGACTTGCATGTCTCCGGCACCACGTACTTGTAAATCGTTCGATCGTTCGACTCTTCCAGCGAGCCCAGTTTCACGGGCACCGCCTCTTTTATCGAGATCTTTACGAGTTCAAATCGCGCATGTGCCGGCGTCGAGGCGAGATAAAACTTCGCGGGCTTCTTGCTGTCGTCACTGGAAAACGTCACTTCCTTGCTACCCATCGGAATGTACAGGCCGTCGCGCGGCTTCAATGCTTGCGTCTCTCCGTCGACAACGATCTGGCCTGCGCCTTCCCCGACGTTAATCACGCCAAGTTCACGCCGCTCCAGGAACGGAGCACCGGCCACGGGTTCGGACTGATTGGGCAAGGTCACAACCGACTTCACGGGAGCCGCGCCACCGATGACCATGCGCTCGTTGTGCGTGTAGTTGAGACTGATCTCATCAGCCACAAACAGCTCCGTGACCTGGTACAGGTCGCATAGCGCTTCATTGCTGATGCCGTCGATCATCGTTGGATGGGTAGCCTGGTACGTCTTCTTGAACATATTCGTTTCTCAACTTGGGTGCTGTATAAAGGGCGGCGGAGACATTATCCTGGAATTTGCCTCGCCATCCTAACTGAGGGCAAAACACCCGTCGACCCGGTGTATGCGCATTCTGCCATTGCCTGGCCGTGGAAATAGTCAAAGAGAAGTCAAATGATGCGCCGCAACATTTTGCCATGCAGATTTTTCAGCGCGATTGTCGCGACAATCGGGTTTATATCATCGCTGCAAGCGGGAGAGCAGCCTGCTGGTCAGCTTCCCGCCATATTGTCTGATGAGACAACAATTCGAGAGACTTTTCTACCCGATTTTTCCTATGCGGGTTACCGGAATGGAATAGACCAGCTACCAACGGCATCCGGCAAAGTCATCAATGTGGATGATTTTGGCGCCAAGGCCAACGACGAAGCAGACGATACGAAAGCCGTTATCTCCGCTATCGACGCGGCGAATGACACGAGCGGTCCGGTCATTGTTCGCTTTGGAGCGGGCCGCTACCGGATCACCGAGGTACTGAAGATCGAACGGTCCAATATTGTGCTGCAAGGACAAGGGTCCGGGCCAGGCGGCACCACGCTGTGGTTTCCGAGGCCACTGAATCAGGTCGACAAAAGTACATCGCTTGATGAGCTTCGCAAGTACATTGTCGACCTCGACAAACGACAACGCGAACCCGAAAGAAACCTCGATGAGTACTTTTCCGAGTACTCCTGGAGCGGCGGCTTCCTCTGGATCCAGAGACCGGGGACGAGGGCCGCCGCGTACCTTGAAGAGTACGACCCCGAAATTGATGTACTGGCCGATGTCGTTTCCGGCAAGCGCGGTGAGAACACGCTAAGGGTCTCCACTCCCAGTGAGCTTGGCGTCGGCGAAATCATTCAAGTGCAATGGTTGAATCGCGAAGGCCCCGGCGCAGGCATCATTAAGTCCTTGTACGGATCCGAATCGAACACCGCCGGTTCGCACCACTGGAGTTTCCCGGAAAGACCGCTGGTCCGGCAAACGTCGCGCGTTACGGCTATTGACGGCGATACGGTTACTCTGGCGGACCCGCTATTGCACGATGTGAATGAGACGATTCCCGCTCAGATCGCGAGCTGGGAGGGCCTCGAAGAAGTCGGCATTGAAGATCTGCATCTGGAGTTCCCGAATGCACCCTGGTTCGGGCACCACATGGAACGAGGCTACAACGGCATCTACTTTACGTCTGCCTACGACTCATGGGCGCGCAACCTACGCATCACGAATGCCGACAGCGGAATCCTGAGTTACAACAGTGCAAACCTGACGTATCGCGACATTCTCACGGACGGTGAGCGGAGAGCACATTACGGCATACACATGGGCAATGTACACAACGTATTGGCTGAGAATGTCAGAGTATCAAACCCGGTTTTGCATTCGCTGACATTCAACACTCAGTCGACTAAATGCGTGTACACGAATGCTGAGGTCTTCGTCACGCCAATACTCGACCAGCATGCCGGCTCGAATCATCAAAACCTCTTCGACAACGTGACGTTGCACACACGAGCAACGGCTTCCGAGGATGGTCCCGTCGCCGTGGTGTTCGATGGGAGCGGCGCCGGGTACTGGCAGCCGGGGCATGGCGCATTCAATACAACATGGAATTTGCGCGTGCTGATCAACGGCGGAGCCTACGCTGACGAATCGGTGACCATCCTGGGCATCGATGAAGGCCCGATGGCCAGAGTCGTCGGGCTGCATGGCAATCGAACTTTCGAACTCGACTATCGCCCCGCGCCGTACATCGAATCGTTGAATGTTGCGTTATTCGCGGTTCCGTCGCTGTATGACTACCAACTTCGTAAGCGCCTCGCTAAAGACTGAAGAACCAGGAAAGTACCCCACAAGGGGACCCTTTGTCTTTTTTGGCGCGCCCGGAGAGATTGATTCGGGCCTGCGGCCCTCACCCTGCGGGCGCACTTCGTGCGTCCAAATCGGCGAAGCCGATTTGTCGAACGGTCGCCCCTCGGGCGACTCAGTTCGATCTCTCCGGGCGAAAAACAAAACGGCCCCATAAAGGGGCCGTTCAGTTTTTGGCGCGCCCGGAGAGATTCGAACTCCCGACCACCTGGTTCGAAGCCAGGTACTCTATCCAGCTGAGCTACGGGCGCATTGATTGAGAGCGGGGAGTGTACAAGATCGGCGCACATTCTGCTGCGCAAAAGACCGGGGTCGAACCGAGGTTTTTGAAAAACTCGTTTCGACCCCGGTCTATTTTGCTGCGGGCGCGTAAGCGCTACGAATGTAGCGGTACGCAAATACTCCAAGCGAAATATAGATGACGCTCCAGCTGATCATCAGCGCCATCTCTCCGGTGGCCCAGTCCAGCGATCCATTGTCGAGCAGTGCTCCAGTCGCTCGCTGGTACGGTAGCACGTAATACTTCGTCAACAGAACTGGCGTGATGACGCCGTTCGCGACCAGGAGCACGGGCGCCAGCAGTGTCGTGCGTGTCTTTTTAGGATTCGTTTCGCCGGGCGGCCGCTCGTGCAGTTTCTTAAGGTATACCGATTCCTCCTCGCTCACTGCCGTGCGACGGGAGATTGCAATCGTCACCACGAGACTGGCAACGCCACCGATGATGACCGGATTCAGGTACGACGGCAGCTCGAGCAGGCCGACGAATGTGAAAAACTTGGGAACCACGTTGAATACCAGCCCCGTCAACATGCCCCAGAACGCCGCACTCTCCGAGATGCGTTTGCTCCAGATGCTCATCAGGCCCACCACGCCCCAGGATGACGCGAAGACCGTTGCGATGAATGTCGTCAGCCAGAAAATGTCGGGCGGAAACACCAGCGCGGCGAACAATGTAATCGTGCCAACGACGAGCATCATCAGGCGGCTGAAACGCAGCGTCTTTTTTTCGTCGCTGCTCGTGTGAATACCGATGTCATTACTGACGCTGAAGCCCACGAGCGACAGGAACGTCGAGGCCGACGACAACACGGCAGCCATGATCCCCGCCAGCATCAAAGCACCCAGGATCTCCGGCAACATATTGAGCGACGCCCAGATCGTGGCGCTCTCGGGCGGCGTGATGTTAGCGTCGCCAAGATTGATGACACCGCCGAGACCGTACACCATCACTTGCAGCAGGGCGACGATTACGCAGGCAAGCGTCGCCGCTCGCAACACGACATGCTCGTTCTTCGCCATCAGGTGCCGGCTCGACTGCCATGGGCTCACCATGTAGACCATCATCCAGCTCACATCGATAACGATTGCCCAGATCAGGTAGTCCATTGGCGTTGGCCACAGAGTGCCGGGCCCGATCATGCCGTGCCACGACATCAGGTCTTTCTTCTCTTCAACCGCAACAAGGCGCTCGATTATCGAAGGCACGCCGCCGAAATGATCGACGAGGAAGATGATCGCCGCGACACTCGCAATCGTGAAAAGCAGGAACATGAGCGTGTCTGTGAGAATGACGCCACGCGATCCCGAGTACATGGTGAACAGCGTGTAACTCAGCCAGGCAAGTACGAGCCCCTGCGTATAGCTGAGGTCGGACAGTTGCGACAACAAGATGGCCGCGCCTTGTGTCACGGCAAGCAAGTATCCGCTCAGTGCGAGAATAATCGTGACGCCAGCCAACGCCTGTACGCGCGCACTATTGAATCGCGCGCCGAAGAAGGCAGCGACGGTGGTCGCGCGACTGCGTCGCAGGTATCGCCCGAAGAAAATCGCACCCAGGACGTAGCCGATACAGGCCGCCTGCGGGAACAGTACATAAGGCCCGGCCTGGGTCTCGTACGCGAAGCCCGCTTCGCCCAGGAACATCGTCGAACTCATGAGACTGGCCACCAGCGTACCCACGATGATCAACGTGGGCGCCCGGCGACCGGCGACATAGTAATCGTCCAGTTTCTTGATGCCACGCCCGGCGTAATTGCCGATCGCGATATAGACGAGGATGCTGATGGCAATCGTGGTCGTGTAGATGTCCAAACGACGCTACTCTGGTGTGGCGACTGCGCGAGCCTCACTCGCATTTCGCGGACCGCCGTCTTCGCCAGTCGGCACACCGTGTTCCTCGAGGGTTGTTCGCATTACATCTAGCTGGGTTTCGTAACGCCGCCAGCGGCCGATGGATCGCGTGTGGGCCGGCTGCCGTACCTGTACGGCGCTCGCCGTCGTTACGGCACTGGTCTGTTTGTGGAAGTGCAGGCAGGCGTCTTCCCACGGCAATTCCAGGAATTCGATCAGCGCCCGGGCATTGGGCTCGAGGTCACGCGCCGTGTCCTCGTAGGCGATATCGAAAAACCGCCCGCCGAAGCGCTTACGCCAAAGCGCCATCAGGTGGTAGTAGCGCGCATGATGACGCGCCATTTCGGCCTGATCGTAGGAATGCGGGTAGGCATCTGCAAACAGCTGCTTGAAGCTCGCGAAGCAGGCGTCGATCGGGTTGCGCGTCAGGTGAACGATCTTCGCTCTCGGCAGCGCTTTGAGAATGATGGGCAGGAACAGATAGTTCGGCGGCAGCTTGTCGACGAATCGAGGCAGCGAGCCCCGCATCTTCTCGGTAGTCGCCATGTATGCGTTGCCCAGTTTCACCGGGTCGACAGTCGCTCCCGCTTCGGCCAGTTTCGCGGAATACCGCGTAGGTTCCCGGTAATCGCTCAGGCGACGTATGCAGGTGCCGAATTGCCGTAATTCGCCGGCGGAATGCACTTGCGAATGGCTCGTGATGATTCGCTCGACCAGCGTCGTACCGGTCCTGGGTTGTCCGACGACGAAGATCGGCGATGGGTCGTCGTGGCCCGCCGCACCCTGATCCAGCCATTCGGCGGTAAACGTTTCGGCAAATGCCCGGTACATGTCGATTTCAGTTTGTTCGTCGTACTCGATCGTGCTGCGTCGGGTCTTCGCTCCACGGGCGAACGCCTCGAATGCCTCTTCCCACTCCTCGAGGTCTTCGAGTTCCTTGCCGAGACCGTAATTCAGAAACGCGAGCGCGCGCGGATTCCTGCTCTCCTGTTTCACCATCCGTTGCAGTTGTTCGACATGGTCACGGTCTGTCGCCTTGCGAACGTTCGACAAGATCCAGTTTGCGTTCGGATTCCCCGGTTGCATCGCGAGCACCTTTTGCAACGCGGCTTCGGCGTCGTCCAGCCTGCCGAGGAACATGAAGTTGTTCGCCTGGTTCACGAGAAACTGGATGCTCGCCGGTTCTTGTCGCACGGCTTTGTCGATCCACACCGATGCTTCCTGCTGATCGCCGAGCAAGGAATGAACCGAGCCAATCAAGTCGAGCACGACGGGATTGCCGTCGTGGTACTTGACGGCGTTTTCGAGGGCCGCGTCCGCCCGGCCCGGTTGCCCGGCCTGCACGAACAGCCTTGCCATTTGCGCCCAGGCGGCGCCGTGGTCCTGCTTGAGCTTGGTTACCGAGCCGAATGCGCTGACAGCGGTCCTGTTCTGCTTCAACTCGATGGCGATGAGGCCAACCAGAAAATGCGCCTCGACGAGGTCCGGTTTGGCGCCCAGCAGGCGCCTGCAACATTCGGAGGCTTCGTCAAGCCTGCCTGCGGCCAGCAGGGAAAACCCCTCCTTGAGGGTGTCCTGCATCCACGATGATGTTCCCGAACTCGATGTGCCAGCCATCCGTATCGCCTGATTCCCCTCGTTTGCTCTCGCCCCCTGCACATCAAACCTGTATTCGCAGGCCGTGTGAGCGAGACGTATAGTACGCCGGTCATTGCTGATGGGTCGAGCCATCGCAGCCAATTCTCGCCGTGCCGTCTTTACGGGGTTCCGATTGAGCACCGTTCCAACGATGTAGTACTGTTGGCCGCTCCGAATTCGGTTGGCGGAACGAGTGTTAAAACCACGAGCGCATACAGAGTCCTATTACGCGGCTACTGCCAACCAGGTTACCGATTTCGCTCCACTGCGCGGCGAACACACTGCCGACGTTTGCGTGATTGGCGCCGGATTTACGGGCGTGTCTACGGCATTGCACCTCGCTGAGCGTGGTTACTCCGTGCATATCGTGGAAGCGAACAGGGTTGGATGGGGTGCATCCGGTCGCAACGGCGGGCAAATGATCGGCGGTATCGCCGGCGAAAAATGCGTTGCCAAATCCCTTGGAAAAGACGTCGAGGCCGTCTTCAGCGAACTGCGCTGGGCCGGCCACGAGATCATCCGCGAACGCGTAAAGACCTACGACATCCAGTGCGATTTGAAGTCCGGCTACCTGGATGTGGCCATCAAGAAGCGGCATCTGCGTGACATCGAAGCCGACTACGAGCGACTCGAGCAAGCCGGTTTCCCGCACGAGATTCGCATCCTGTCTCGCGACGAGACCTGCGACATGATAGGCACTGACGCCTACATCGGCGCACTCCTGAACATGGGCAATGGGCATCTGCACCCACTGAACCTGTGCATCGGCGAAGCGAACGCCGCAGTCTCGCTCGGGGCTCTGATTCACGAGCAATCGCCCGTCATCGACATTGAAAAAGGCGACAAACCGAGGGTCGTAACCCAACAGGGAGCCGTTACCGCCGATGCCGTGGTCATCGCCGGCAATGCGTACCACAGCCTCGAACCCAAGCTTCGCGGCATCATGTTTCCCGTCAACAGCTTCATCATTGCGTCGGAACCGCTATCCGCAGATATGGTCGCCACGATCAACCCGCAGGATCTCGCCGTTTGCGATCCGAATTTCGTGTTGCAGTACTTCCGCCTCAGTGCCGACAAGCGCCTGCTATTCGGTGCCCGCTTCAATTACTTTGGCGACGACCCGAAGGTCATACGGACGCACCACAGAAGGAAGATGGCCAAAATCTATCCCGGGCTCGCGAATGTCGGCATCGATTACGCCTGGGGCGGCACCATCGGCGTGCCGATCAACCGTGTGCCACAACTTGGGAGAGTCGCGCCGAATATCTTTTACTGCCAGGGTTACTCGGGCCACGGGGTCAATGTCACACACCTGGCCGGCCAGATCATGGCGGACGCCGTCGCCGGCACTTTCGAAAGGTTCGATATGTTCGCCAACGTCAAACCGTTCGTCGTGCCGGGCGCACACTTGCTGCAGAAGCCGTTGGTGACACTGGGAATGATGTACTACCAGATCAAGGATCGACTTTAGGCAGTATCGGTTGCGCGACAAAAGATTATCGGCGCAGGCAGAAACCGACTACCCTTCTCCCACCGGGTCCTCATTCCATATCGTGCAGCGTGATTTGCAGCGCGCCGCCGGGGCCACGTAACCTCAAATATTGTTTACGCAAGGCACCACCTCGAATAAACCAATGAAAGCCAGCAACGAGAAGCAGGAACACACGCGCTCCTATTACGCTGCAACGGTTAACCAGACCACTGATTACCCGGCGCTGGACGGTTCCACATCGGCGGACATCTGCGTGGTTGGCGCAGGATTCACGGGCGTCGCCACCGCGTTGACCCTGGCCGAGCGTGGATACTCTGTAGCGCTTGTCGAGGCGAACCGTGTTGGCTGGGGCGCCTCCGGCCGCAACGGCGGCCAGGTCATCAATGGCATCAGCGGGCTCGAGAAAATTCGCAAGAAACGCGGCGATGGCATCGCCGACATGTTGTGGGCCCTGAAATGGCGCGGCAACGACATCATCTATGAACGCGTCGAGAAGTACAGCATCCAATGCGACCTCAAGAGCGGTTACGTCGAAGTCGCGCCGAAGGCGCGGCAAGTCAGCTATTTCGAAGAGTACGCCGCCGAACGGGAGCGCCACAAGCACGCATACGACTACGAGATATGGGACCGCGAAAAAACACGCGCCATGTTGGGTACCGACGCGTTTCACGGCGGCTTCGCCTGCTACCGTGACGGTCACCTGCACCCGCTGAATCTCTGCGTCGGCGAAGCACGCGCCGCGCTCGAACTTGGCGTACAGATCTTCGAGCAGTCGCCGGTCACAGGCATCGAGCACGGGAAGCGGCCGAAGGTCAAGACCGACAGCGGGATCGTCGAGGCAGACGCCGTAGTGCTGGCAGGCAACGCGTACAGCCAGCTCGAACCAAGGTACCTGTCCAACCTGGTCTTCCCGGCAGGCAGTTACATTATCGCTACGGAACCGCTGTCCGAGGACGTGGCTAGCGAGATCAACCGTCGGGACGTCGCAGTCTGCGATGTGAACGAAGTTGTAGATTACTACCGCCTGTCGGCCGACAAGCGCCTGCTCTATGGTGGCGCCTGCAATTACTCGGGTCGTGATCCTGCGAGTATCAAGTCGTATATTCTGCCGCGCATGTTGAACGTCTATCCGCAACTCAAAGATGTGCGTATCGATTATGAGTGGGGAGGCCGGATCGGTATCGTCCTGAATCGCATACCGGCGGTAGGACGAATCAACAAGAACGTCTACTATTGCCACGGCTATTCGGGCCACGGCTTGACCGCGACGCATGTCATGGGTGAGGTCATGGCCGACGCAGTTGCCGGCACGATGGAGCGGTTCGATCTGTTTGCCGACATGAAGCACTTTCGCCTGCCGGGATCGCAATGGGTGGGTAACCAGATCATTGCCCTGGGCATGCTGTACTACAAGATCAAAGACAAGTTGTAGCGCGGGGACGTGGCTAAACGTCACGCGCGAGTCGAATACTTTACAATCCCTGACTACTGTGCAAAACAGCACCGGCTCACATTACAAAAAGAAGAAATAATCGTGACCCAGGAAGACGGTAGTACCCTGCTGCATCACCGCACGGTGTTCGATGGCTGGCGTTCTATCTCGATCTCGCTGTACATGACATTGGTCGGCTACGGCGTGCTGGTTGGTATTCCGGTAATCAGCACCGCCTGGGTCAACCTGCTCGGTTTTTCTGAAGTTGAAGTCGGGCGCGTCGCAGGTGCTGACCTGGGTGGCCTGTCGCTGGGTGCGGTGTTCACGGCAATCATTGTCGCGAAAGTCAATCGCCGCTACCTGGTACTCGGCGCCGTCGCGCTCGCCGTAGGCGCAAACGCACTGTGCATCGCGATGGTCGATTATCAGCAGGTATTGTGGCTGAGACTCATTGCGGGTATCGGCAGCGGAGTCTACACCGCTGTCGCGGTTGCCACGCTGGGTGCGACGTCGAAGCCCGCACGCGCCTTCAACATGATGCTGTTTGCGTTCGCGTTCTCGCAAGCGCTGGAGTTGCACATCCTGCCGCAACTGTCCATGAGCGGCATATACATGGTCTTTATCGGTTGCTACCTGTTCGGCCTTCTTTTCCTGCACTGGATACCCCCGAGGCCGGTTGAAAAGGGCCTGGACGTCGAGTTGGACGTCGAGGACGCCGGTGGCGGGCATCACACCGAGCACCAGCACGTACCCGCGTACGTCCCGTGGCTCGTACTTGGCGCGATACTCGCCACGTACATCAATATCGGCGCTTACTGGACGTACATCGAATTGGCCAGTGCGGTCTCGGAAGCGGATCCTGATTGGGTCGGCAAGGTACTGGTCTGGACGTCGTTCTGCTCGATTCTCGGCTGCCTCGTGGCGACTGTGATCAGTAACCGGTTCGGGCTTGCTCGTCCGTTGCTCGTAACGCTGGTTCTGCAGGCGGCGATCGTCGTCATGCTGGCCGGTGGTATCAACAACTCGAATATCCTGATCAGCGTATTCAGCTTCAATTTCCTGTGGATATTCGTCGACGTCTACCAGATGTCGACCGTGGCAAATGTCGATCACTCGGGCCGCTTCGCCGCCCTGATGCCGGGCGCGCAGGGCCTGGGCCAGATAATCGGTCCCAATATTGCCGCGTCGATACTCGCAATGGGTCTGGGCTATAGCGGCGTATTCGTCATGTGTGCAATAGCCTCCCTTGCCGGCATGTCTATCTACCTGTTCATGTACATGCGTCTCAGAAAGGCCATTCCGGCGCTGGCGGACGCGTCCTGACGTCAAAAAGCTCGCTCGAAACGGCTCTGTGACAATTGGCCGACATGTTCGCGACACAGAATCTGGACGCCTCCGTGACAGACTCGTGATATTCGCTTGTTAGCGTTGCATTGGAAATCTCATCCACAGCAAACGGGGACAATACAATGCAAACAAGACGAACAATCATCGGAAAGCTGGCAATGCTGGGCGCGGCGTGCATGCTGCTCCTGCCGCAAATCGCGATGAGCGAGGGCGGCGCCAGGTACAAGGTAACGATCACCAATCTGACCCCGGGGCAGCCATTCACACCCCCGGTGCTGGCGACGCACAGCCGCAGGACCGGCGTATTCAGTCTCGGCGAGGAGTCGAGTGCTGAGGTGCAGGCCATTGCGGAAAACGGCAACAATGTACCGCTTGTCACCGCACTTTCGGGCGATATCTACGTGAGCCACGTGGTCGAAGGTACGGCGCCGCTCGTGCCCGCCAACAATCCCGGCGAAACGCCATTCGGGCATACGGCGACCTTCGAAATTGCCGCTCACGGCCACGCCAGGTACTTGTCGATCGTCAGCATGCTGATCTGTACGAATGACGGCTTCACCGGCATTGATTCGGTCAGGCTGCCGGCGCGAAAACGCGTCGTCTATGCCGTTGCCTATGACGCAAGATCCGAGCAGAACACCGAGGATTTCGCCAACATGGTTCCGCCCTGCCAGGGCCTGATCGGGGTGACTTCGGACGACATGGGCACAGGCATGAGCGACCCTTTGCTGGCCGAGGACGGTGTCGTGATTCCGCACGTTGGCGTGCTTGGCGGAGCCGACATGCAGCCCCGGGTCCACGCCTGGAGCGACCCGGTTGCGAAGATCGTGATTGAGCGCATGCGACGGTATTGATCACCGATTATACGCCTCATCCCACCGCGCTACGTAGATTCACCGATACGAGAATCTACGTAGCGCGGCTGCCGTTGACGGGTGAGATAATTCGAGTCCACAAACCGTTTCCTTCAGCGAGGCGTGCCATGGACACTCAGACGGTACACAAGGAAGATCTCAATCTCTTTACGAACGCCAGGTTACAGTTCGAACGGGCCCTGACCTGGATCGACGATATCAAGGTCGGGCTGATCGACTACCTGATAAATCCGAAACGCACGATTCACGTGCGCTTCCCCATCCACATGGATGACGGTTCGATAAAGACCTTCCATGGTTTCCGCGTCCTGCACAATCGCGTGCGGGGACCGGGCAAAGGCGGCATCCGTTACCACCCGAACGTGACCGCCGCAGAAGTTACGGCGCTGGCCGCCTTCATGACGTGGAAAACGGCTGTGGTCGACCTGCCGTTTGGCGGTGGCAAGGGTGGCGTTGTGTGCAATCCGAAAGAGCTGAGTCGAGGCGAACTGCGACGCATCACGCGCCGCTTCGTTACCGAACTCGGCGACGCGATCGGCCCCCACACCGACATCCCGGCGCCGGACGTCTATACCGACCAGCAGACCATGGCATGGATTTACGATACGTTTGACATGATGCACCCCGGTGAGAACAACCTCGCCGTGGTCACCGGAAAACCTCTTGAGATCGGCGGATCGGTAGGCCGCAACGAGGCAACCGCGCGTGGCAGCCTGTACGCCACCGAGCAGTTACTGAAGCGCGGAGTCGTTCCCGGATTGGACACGCTCGACGGTGCCCGCGTAGCGGTGCAGGGTTATGGCAACGCCGGTTCGATAGCGGCTCGGCTGTTCCATGAGGTGGGCGCCCGCATCGTTGCAGTCAGCGATTCTCGCGGTGCAATTTGCTGCGACGATGGGCTGGACCCGGACACGGTCCTGGCGCACAAGAACGAGACCGGCAGTGTCGTCGGCTACCCCGGTGCGACGGCCATCAGCAATGAGGAATTGCTGGTTTACGATTGCGACGTTCTCATTCCCGCGGCGCTTGAATGCCAGATTCGCGCGGACAACGCCGACGACGTAAAAGCGAAGCTCATCGTCGAAGATGCGAACGGACCGTTGACGATCGCAGCCGACAATATCCTGCAGGAAAAAGGTACCGTCGTGCTGCCGGATATCGTCGCCAACGCCGGCGGCGTGGTCGTCAGCTACTTCGAGTGGGTGCAGAACCTCGAGAACCAGCAATGGGATCTGGAAAAAGTCGAGCGCAGACTCAGGAAGAAGATGAACCGCGCCGTGGACGAAACGGTCGATTGCTGGAATGAACTGACGGCCAAACACGAGACGGGCCTGAACGGGGCCGAGACCGGACCGACGCTTCGTGACGCGGCACTCGTTACCGCGATCAAGCGGCTGGCTACCGTAATTCTGCAACGGGATATCTGGCCCTAGGGATTAGCAGGCGCAATTTACCAGGCCGGGCACGGTTTCCTGGAAACCTTGCCCGGTCCTGTTTTAAGGTGCGGGCTCTCCTATATCTTCGTTCCACAGCGTCGGATTCGATGCAATGAAATCGCGCATCATCCGGCAGCATTGCCCGTCGTCGAGGATCTGCAGCGACACGCCCCTGGACCGCAGGTAGTCCTCCGGTCCCTGGAATGTCCTGTTCTCACCCACCACGACTTTCGGGATGCCGTACAGCAGGATGGCCCCGCTGCACATGTCGCAGGGCGACAGCGTGGAATACAGCACGGCCCTGCGATAGTCCGCCGGCGTCAACCGGCCTGCGTTTTCGAGGCAATCCATTTCGGCATGCAGCACCGCACTGCCCTTTTGCATGCGCTGGTTGTGGCCTCGCCCTGCGATTTCGCCGTCGAGCACCAGCACGGAGCCGATGGGAATGCCGCCGGCTTGCAGCCCCTTACGGGCTTCATCGATGGCGGCTGCGAGGTATTCGTCCATCCGCAATCAGGGGGACTGCAGAATCCGGTCGATTTCGTCCATGACTTCGGGCGTGAAGCTGTCGATAAAGTCGATTGCCTGCATGTTTTCACGGACCTGTTGGACGCGGCTGGCACCGGTCATGACAGTGCTGACGTGCGGGTTTTGCAGGCACCAGGCCAGCGAAAATTGCGCCAGCGTCGCGCCCATATCTTTTGCCAGGGGCTCTAGCGCAGATACTTTGGCGAGTGAATCCGCGTTCGTCAGCTGATCCTGAATCCACGACATGTTCTTGAGAGCGCCGCGGCTGTCGTCCGGAATACCGTCGTTGTATTTGCCGGTCAGCAGGCCGGACGCCAGCGGGCTCCAGGTCGTCGCCCCGTAGCCATACTCCGTGTACACGCGTTCGTATTCCGGCCCTAAGCGATGCTGTTCCAGGAGATTGTAGACCGGCTGCTCTACGACTGGTTTGTGCAAGTGATGGCGCTCGGCTATGTCAACGGCGGTGATGATATCGGCCGCTTCCCATTCGGACGTGCCCCAGTACAACGCTTTGCCCCGTTCGATGATGTTGTGCATCGCCCAGACCGTTTCCTCGATGGGCGTCGACGGGTCCGCCCGGTGGCAGAAAAGCAGGTCCACGTAGTCGAGGTTGAGTCGCTTGAGTGAACCGTCGATCGCTTCCAACAGGTACTTGCGATTCAACGTATTCTGCTCGTTGGGTCCTTCATGCAGCCCCCAGAACAACTTTGTCGAGACCAGGTAGCTGCCGCGGCGCCAGCCGAGCTTCTTGAGCGCATCGCCCATAATCTCTTCGGATTTGCCGTGCGCATACGCCTCGGCATTGTCGAAGAAATTCACGCCTGCGTCGTACGCCGCCGCCATCATCGAGGTCACGGACTCGAGCCCCGACTGATTATGAAAGGTCACCCACGAACCGAGTGATAGTTCGCTGACCTGGATGCCCGCTTTGCCCAGATGGCGATACTGCATGGACTTTCCTTTTCGGCTGACTGTCCGTACCGACCTAATTGCCTATGGTAGGCGCATCGCTCAGCGGCGCCGTACCGCTCCTCAGGCTACGCTTGATCTCCTTGCTTTCTTCCGCCTCGGCTGCCCACTCGGCCTTGGTCTTGCAGGTCTTCTTGATCAGGCGCGAGCCGGTCGGCGCTGACTCGTGGCAGATGATCTCCTGCGCGTATGTTTCGGCCATGGTCACGCCTTTCGTCGTGTCCGATGGCGAAGCGCAGCCTGCCGCGACGACCAGCAGGGCTGACGAAACGATCATCCCGGTTACTCGTAAAGTCTGATGCATCAGGGTTCCCGCCTTGTTATTTTGATTCCGCAAAATCATAGCACGCGGTGATGCCGCGGATTCAATTCGTCAGCGCGTGAAGAACCGCACAATCTCGACCATCGCCTCGGTATCGAACTTGCAGTAGCGCAGCAACTGCTCTTCGAGCTCGGCTTTACGCTGCTGCGTCGTGTCCGCTGCGATCGCCTCAATGAAGCCGTCCGACGCCGCGGTGCCCTCCTTGATGCCTTCGAGTTTCGAATAGTCCATCTGCGGAGCAATCGTCGGCATCACCGCCTTGATCGACCAGGATCCGAGCATTTTCGGGTGGTAGTAGTTGTTCTTGACGACCGGGTGCAGGTCGAACAGGCGCTCGACGATGCGCCGTAACGGGGCGGCAAGGTCGGGAAACCTGTCGATTAACGCGTTGATCACGGTTTTCTCGTAGGACGTGTACATCAGCACAGGTCCGCCATCTCCCAGGCAGGCGATCATGGCCTCGGTGAGCGCACGCATCGGCGGCTCCCCGGACAGGTCGAGGAATTCCTTGTGCCTCATTGTCTCCGCGGAGCCATCGCCGCTGCCGTCGTCGATGTGACAGGACCATTGCACCGGCATCGCGGCGTAGGGGCGCGTTCCTGGCCAGATCGGCACCGCGGGCGCAATGGTCTCGAAGTCGAGGTAGTAACGCGGGTACGGCAGTGACTGCAGCGTGCGGCGGGCGCCATCGAGAACCTCCGGCGCACCGCCGCAGGTCACCCGATGGATGCGCAGTTGCGTGTCGGCCGTGATGTTGTCGACATCGACGTCACGAATATCCTCGCAACCGAGCGCCACGTAGTCGCCGAGTTTGGCCTTGCTGCCCCCGAGACCGGAGACCGGGTACTCGGCACCCATCGGCCAGCAGTAGTCGACGAACTGGCAAACGTAGGGCTTGCCGCATTGCATGCCGACCGGGATACCGGGCTCCGGGCCAGCTACGGACCCGCGCGCGCTGAGTACCAGGTCGGCGACGGTCGGCTCGACGGTCCTGATCTTTTGCGTGAGATCTTCTTCGACGAGTAGTCCCTTGTAGTCACCGCCGCCTGCGAAAACGAACTGGTTGTCTACATGCGCCAGCGAAAAAGCTGTGACCGACAAACCTGCATGGCGCATCACCCAGTCCTGAATTGCGCAGTCGAGAACGTAGTAGTCCTTGACCGCGGTGGACGCCTTGACCTCTATCGCCCGCCAGCCACCCGTCTCGTCCGGAAGCAACACGTCGACGCGAACCAGAATGTCGTCGTACTCGAAGGTCGCTTCGAATATCGGTGCATCGGGGCCGCCCTCGATGAGCCGCGCCGTGTCTCGTAACATCAGGCGCACATCGGCATTGAACGGAATCTCGACGGCGTCTTCCGTGCCGTAGATTTGCCTGGAAACCTCCGCTACCTGCCGCCCTGTCGCCAGCAGGGACTCGGTCTGCGCGGACAACTCGCCCAATTCCGGATGGTGTTTCTCGAGATGCAGTTTTTTCGGGCACTGCCAGGCGGAGATCAGGCTCGACTTGGAGAGATGGGTTTTTCCCGGTGCCATTAGCGTCATCGTACACATTAAACCGGGGTCGAACCGAGCTTATCGAGGAATCCCGGTTCGACCCCGGTTTTCGGTTCGACGCCGCATATCGTTTGTGGCTTTTGCGCAACAAATTAATGCAAAACAGTAACTTAAGCTGGCTTATTCATCTAATTATTAAACAATAATGCACTACTCGGCGAATGTGTGACCTGCGACACAATAATGCCGGGGAACATCGCTAGGATTCGCGTCTCTTGGGCAGACACTTGGAGAACGACATGTTGCGTTCATCACTACTTTTTTTGTTACTTATGTTTTCGGCCGCGGCCAGCGCGGGAGATTTCGACTATACATTCTTCGAGCTCGGCTACGGCAACGTCGAGTTTGACGATGTCAACGTCGACGGTGACGGTTTCGGTATTGCCGGGTCCTACGCCGTCAACGAGGACTTTCACGTATTCGCCGGTTACCAGGCGGCAGGACTCGACTTCGGTATCGATGCGACCACGCTCGGCGCCGGATTCGGCTACCACACGAGTTTATCGCCGGCCGTGGACTTTGTTGCCAGCCTCTCCTACGAGTACGTGGAACTCGACGCAGCAGGCATTGCCAGCGCCGATGACAACGGTCTCGGACTCGGCGTAGGCATGCGCTTTGCCGCCAGCGAAAAACTCGAGCTCAACGCCGGTATCAGCTACGTCGACCTGAGCGACAGCGGCAGCGACACGGGTTTCGGCGTGGGTGGCCTTTACGACCTGACCGAGACCATCTCTCTGGGCCTCGGCGGAAACTGGAGCGATGATTCGACGTCCTACACTATTAGCGGCCGTTTCTACTTCGGCAACTAAGACGGGCATAAACCGGGGTCGAACCGAGGTTTTCGAAAACCTCGGTTCGA
>CALZMQ010000013.1:0-5315 GCA_945788625.1 uncultured Woeseiaceae bacterium | reverse complement strand
CCGGTTTTTTAGATATCCATAGACTGCATCTTCTGAATTTCCAGTTGCTCATAGCGAGCGGACAGGTTGCCTCGCAGCAAACCGAATACGCCGGCAACGATTGCGCCCAGCAAGAGCAACGGGAAGTAGACGGCGTACGGCTGGCCGGTAACAACGGCGACCACACCGGCAATGAATGCGGCAGACCCGACAAACACAAGAGCGTTTGCCGATCCAAGTACGAAATTGCGTGCCATGCCGCGGGATGACAGCACTCCCAGCAACGCCCCCCAGAGGCCGAAGAGCGCCCCGCCAATTCCGCCGATCCATCCGGCCGTGCGACTGTTAAACCATTGCGTTGCATGCAACGGGTCTTCGCCGCGTTGGTATTGATACACTTCGACGTCACGCACCCACACGGTCCCTGTCCCTGGCAGATACAGCGACAGCGTGAGCAGCTCGGGATACAGGGTTTCAGCGCCTGCCTGACTGCCGCTGTTCGCGTAAAACGGCAATACGAACGATCGCCAGTCCGAGCTGCCGGTGATGTTTCCGAGCGGTCCGTCGGGTGCAATCCCTTTCGTAAAGTACGTGCCGCGCTCACCGAAATCGTTGTCGAGTTGCAGGTAGGCCTCGCCCTGCACGTTTTGGTAACGGATCGTCCCTTTCACTGCGTAGACGGATGATCCGATACCCGGCTCCGGCAAAACAACCAGGAGATGGCGCTGCTTGCCCGGTACGGCGGTCAGTTCCAACGGATCCTCGAAAAACGACAGGTCTCTGAGGCGTTCTTCCGCCACAAGCGAGGACGACAGGAACAACAAAGATAAGACTACGAGCGCGTATTTCATGGCGACTGCCTCCGTGCGTGGTCAGTTTTTCCTTGCACTTCGCGTTCGTGCGCGGCCAGCAAGACCTTGAGCGTATCCATGTCGATCTTGCCTTCCGCGAAGCGAGCCCGGAGCGTGCGCTCGAATTCCGAGACGATTTCCTGGCTCTCGAACACTTTAATTTTTTCGATCAGGCGATCCAGGCGCAGGCGCACCGTCGGGTAACTGATGCCATAGGCTTTGGCGAGTTCCTTGAGCGAACCCGAGGCAAGAACAAAGCGCTTGATAAAGGACGCGTCCTCGTCCGACAACCTGGTCAACCACGATTCCGCCACAGCTACTCAAACCTTACTTATAATTAAACTTAACTTTAATTATATTAAAACTAAAAGTAAGATCAAGTTTTACTTTACTTAAACACGGCGAGATCTTATTAACATAACGCCAATTACGGGTGTCACTGACCGAGCGCTGCTCTCCATGCCTTGCCGACGCGCCGGGCGTTGGCGACCTGCCGCAGGCTCTCGAAACCTGCCGCGATCTCTTCGAGGGCATCCTCTGCATGGTCCGTCACACTCGTGTTCGCCGGCCTGTCGAACCCGAATCTGAAGCCGACACCGTCAATGTCGAGTTTCACGCCACCCGAAAAGTAGTACCACGGAAACTCGACCTTGCGCACTTCTGACAAAGGCACGTCGAACAGCGTCACTTCCGCGCCCCTGTCGAGCTGCTTTGCGAGGCCGGCCAGGCCGGTCGATTTTTCCAGCTTGCGTAACGGACCCTTGCCGAGATTGCCTGAGCCGAAAGCCGTATACGATAACCGGCCATTTTCCAGCCTGAGTGCACCGGGGATGCTGTTGACACCGCAGAGCAACCACGCTTCAGTGCAAAGATCGGTAGCACTGTCAATCGGCCTGGTCTGAGGCAGACTCACTTGCCCGGCCACCACATGACGCCGCCAGCGCTCACGATTGTGTCACCGCCGCCGGCGTCGGCCACCGTCACGCCAGTACCACTCGCGCCAAGGTTGGGAAAATGTCGATAGACGCTGCCGCCGCCGTAGAGTGCCTCGTTGTAACCACCACCCTGCCCGGCCGCACCGTATCCACCCTGTCCCTGATGCTGTGCCTGAGCCATCATCTGTATTGCGACGATTTCCTGGATCAGGTTGCCCATCACGGGGCCGCCCTCGAGACCGTAGTTGCCCGAGCTGTCCATCCAGTACCGGTTCGGCAGGATCGGCCCGAAGTAGAACTCCAGCCCGGCCAGATCCTGTGGATGAAGAAAGCGTCCGTTGATAGCGACATTTGTGCCACTGCCCGAGGCAGCCGGCGACAGAGCCGGGCAAAAGTCCAGATTGGCCGCCAGGAACGCCATGGTAGGTCCGGCGAACTGACCCGCCATTCCAGTGTCGCGATCGTACCAGTACTGGCCATCGGGAATTGTCCCCGTCGCATCGCCTTCCAGATATCGGAGCTTCGTGTCTGTCATGCGCTCGCCATTGAAGACGACGTTGCGTCCGGAACCGAATTTGCTGTCAGCAATCGCAGCGACGTCCGACGCGGACGCGATGCGGGCCGACGCGAACATGGCCTCGACCTGCTCGAGCAATGCCTCGTTCCTCTCATCAACTGTGCCAAAAACAAGCAACGTCCGATCACCCTGCACCAGCGTCCCTTGCAGGATCGAGAAACGCCTGTCGGCGGATTGTCCCTGCCAGCGGGAGATCACGGCCGGCAGCGACCCGACCTCGATAGACTCGGATTGCGCGTTGGAGGAATCAGCCCAGACACCCATTTCAGCAAGAAAACTGTCGACCGTCTCGAGTGACGTCGGCACCAGTTGCTGCACGGGCTGGCCCTTCAGGTGCGCCTCGGTCTCGGACTCGAGAACCATGACGACATCCTCGTTGCGATGCGTACGAAATTGCAGGATGTCCGGCGAGTGCAGGATCGGTTCCCACCCGGACGGCACGTCAATTCGAAACCGGCCTTCCGGATGCCGATATTGTTTGTCATGTGCCCCGACCGCACCGCCTGAATGAGCAGCGGCGGGACTGGCCGGGCCGTCCCGCTCGAGTGCAAAGATGTTCCCCTCGGAGTTCAGCACGATCTGATCCGGCCCTTCACCGGATTCCACGATTAGCGAGAAGGAGTCTCCACCGCTGGTGAAGTGGCCGTCGAGACGACCCTGCCGAGACTCGGTGAGCGTGACAGCGAGGTCCGACGGACCGCTCTGCGTCTGAATTGTCAACTCGCCAGATAAAACACCGCTGGCTTGCTGCGTCAGTACGAGCCTCATTCCCGAATCGTTGGACCAGGCTCCTTGCCATGACGAGGCAGGTTGCTCAGCCAGGGGGTTTGTCGCCGCGTTACCGGCGGCAGCGGCCAGAAACAGCGCACCTGCCAGGAGATTCAAGGAGATATGGAGTGTGAATGCCCGGATTCTGCTCATGACATTTCTCCCGTGTTGTCACGCCAATGATAGCCCTATGCCGATGGCTGTCAATGGCCCGGTCCGGGTCAGTTTTCTCTTAAACGGGCAACCACTTCCTCATCGAAAAACCGGTCGGTTTTAGCGTGTGCGTCTCGATCGCGAAAGTCCGATTTCGTGATGACAACAACCGCGGCGAATTCAGGCAGCGCGTACACGCGATTGCCGCCCGAACCGCTCATCGTCAGCAGGTCCTGCAACGTGATGCGCTCCTTACGTGGGTCGTCATTCTCGAACGGTCGAAGTTCAGGGAAGAATTCATCCGCCCTGGCTGTCACTGCCTCGATGTGGCCGTCTTCGATGGCCGTTCCAATCAGCATTCCGGTAACCGTCTTACCCGCACTACGCATGTTGTGGTGTGTCCCGGCATCGGCACCGTGGAAATAGCGCTCGAAAACGATATCGCCGTGTTGTTCGATCCAGACGGATGTAATCCGGCCATAAGTACCGGAGGCAATAACGCCGGTCAGCCGCTCGGCATCGTCGCCGGTCCATTCGAAGCCCTGCGCCTGGCTCGAAACGGGGGCGCACAGCAAACTGACGGCAACACCGGCAAGCAATCGTCTTCGGAATAACATCGTCAGGCTCCAGGCATTCGGGTCCGATTATATTATCGCGCCCCTAATCAGACGCTGCTCGCGCGATGGCAGCTACCCGAAGGCCTGCCCTGGCACTACGATTCCAGCGAGTTGCTGCAACGATCGAATACGCCTTTGGCCGAGATCGACGCCCTCACGCGGCTATCCCGCGCACACCGGACTAATGGCGATTGACTTGCCAGATCCAGCGGCGCATGGCGCCTATACTGCAGCCGAACTTCGTGTGACCCCGTCCGAGTCCAAGCTCGTCGATGATCTGTTCGCACGAACAACCCGCCGTATCTTCGATGGTGAATGTCCTTTCCCGATGCCACCACCATGGCCTTCTGGTATTGAACACGCCATCGCCATCGGTATCCGCATAGCGGAACACACCGAGCCTCACGGTTGGCACGCTCTCGGGCAACACGGTCGCCGGACACACGTCGACGTTATCGCCGACGCCATCCTTGTCTTCGTCCTTGAACAGGTACAACACGAGGCCATCGTGGTCCGAGGCGCGTAGCGTGAGATCGCCGAGTGTCCCGTCGTCCTCGACGAATTCTTCAGCGGCGTCCGCGTTACCGCGCGCGAACTCGAGCGCAGTGACGAGACTGCTCAGAGCCTCGCTGGTCATCGCATGGTCGAGGATTTGTGCACTACCGCGCGAGCCCTCCGGATTGAAGCTGTCCCGGAATATGAACGAGTAGCGCTCGGACGGCTCGATGTTGAGCACCTCGTCGACCAGGTTCGGCTCGACGAGGTCTACACAGCTGTTGGTGTAGCAGACCAGGCTCTGGTCCGGGTCGAAGTCACCCTTGATGATGCCGGCGAGGTCGACGTAACCATCAGTGAACTCGAAGGCATTGAAATCGCCGATGACGACCAGGTTGACGTTCGGATCCGCGGTCTGGATGTCCTGCACCTTCTGTGCGACGGATAACGACTGCTCAAGCCGCTTCTGCTGCGTGCGCGCCGTTTCAATACCGCCCAGCGAACGCATGTGCAACACCATTACCGAAACCGGGAAGGTCCCGTCAAAGATCCCCTCGAGCAACAGCGGCGGCCGATCGTGCAACGGCGACGGAGGACTATCGCCCGAGAAGAGCTCGGCAGCGCCGAGTTGCGTGACGTTCAGCACCTGTACGTTGTCCCGCACCAGGAAACCGACATCGATCGTCCCGACGTCGTTACCCTCGATCAGGTGCGCGGTGTAACTCACGCTTGCATCGAGTGAGTTGATCGCCGCGGCGAGGTCCTGCAGCACTTCGAGTTTCTCCGCTTCCTGAATCGCCAGGATGCCGGGGGATCGCATCACATCGACAATGTGGCTGGCGAACTTGGCAAGGCGCCGCGAGTATTCCTCTGGCGCGACCACGAAATCGTCGCGGGCGCCGCCGATCGAATTGAAACTGATCGGGTCGTCGATGTCGTC
>CALZMQ010000012.1 GCA_945788625.1 uncultured Woeseiaceae bacterium | reverse complement strand
TCGAGTCCGAAATCGGCACAGTTTTTCTCCATCTGGCGGATCTGGTTTGCGGCGCTTTCCCCGACGACATCGAGATCCTTGAAACTGGATACAGGCGTTGTCGGCGTGGAGTGATCCATCGTCGGCAATGTGAGGTCGGGGCGCCGCACCGAAAGGCCCTGTTCCCGGAGTACGGTGAATGCCTGCGGAGTCGTCACCTCATGGACGATGTGCAGGTCGACATACAGGACCGCCGGTATGTCCGCGGTTTCCTCGACGACCACATGCTCGGCCCACACTTTCTCGAAAAGCGTCTTGTCACTCACTGACGTCACCGGCTATATGGTCGCTTGTTCGGGTGTCGGCTTACCCGGCCCCGAGCGTCCGTACTTCTTGCGCCTGAGGATGCGGTTCATCACTTCGAGGCACGCACGGCAGCCGGCTTCGACGATATCGACGCTGGTGCCGCGGCCACGATAGCTTTCACCTTCGTGCTCGACATTGACGGTCACTTCGCCCTGCGCATCTTCTCCGATGGACGCGCTGTGCAACTCGAAGTTGCGCAGTACCAGTTCGACTCCAGTGGCTTTCTCTAACGCCAGGAATGCGGCGGCAACGGGGCCGTCGCCGTGGGCACTCTCGACCACTTCCTTGCTGTCCTCGCTGATGAGCGTAACTGCGGCCGTTGCGGGTTGATCGGTGTGCGTCTGCACTTCGAGGGCTTTCAAAGTCCACGGTCCGGATGAGGCGTTGTCCGCGCTCATGATGATGGCTTCAAGATCACCGTCGTAAATATCTTTCTTTAGATCTGCGAGTTTCTTGAATTCCTGGAAGGCCCGATTCATTTCGAATTCGTCGAGTTCGAACCCTAAGTCGGCAATTCGGCCGCGGAAGGCATGCCGACCGCTGTGCTTGCCCAGGACGAGGTTTGAGCGGCTCAGTCCGACATCCTCGGGCCGCATGATCTCGTAAGTCGATGCGTGTTGCAGCATGCCGTGCTGGTGAATTCCAGCTTCGTGTGCGAATGCATTTTCGCCAACGATGGCCTTGTTGCGAGGCGTGTGCATGCCCGTAATGCTCGACACAAGGCGCGAGGTCGGATACAGCCTGTTCGTTTCAATACCCGTCTCGACGTCGAAGAACTCGGCGCGAGTCTTGATGGCCATTACTGCTTCTTCGAGGCTGCAGTTGCCGGCACGCTCGCCAATGCCGTTGATCGTGCATTCGATCTGGCGGGCACCAGCGATCACGGCGGCAAGGCTGTTTGCCACTGCCATGCCGAGGTCATTGTGGCAGTGCACGCTTAGGACGATGTCGTCGATGCGTGCTACGTGCTCCTTGAGGTATCGAAACAGCCGGTCGAACTCGGCGGGAACGGTGTAGCCGACCGTATCCGGAATATTGACGGTGGTCGCGCCGGCCTCTATCGCCGCAGATACGACTTCGGCGAGATACGACAACTCGGTACGAGAGGCATCTTCTGGGGAAAACTCGACGTCATCGACCAGTTCCCGGGCCATCTTAATTGCGCCGACGGCACTCTTGATGATCTCTTCTTTCGCCATCTTGAGCTTGTGCTCTCTGTGAATCGCGCTGGTGGCGACGAATACGTGGATACGATGCCGGTCGGCGCTCTTGACGGCTTCGTACACTTTTTCGATGTCGCCCGGGTTGCAGCGCGCGAGCCCGCAGATCACCGGTCCGTGATTCTGGTCGGCGATGGCTTTGACGGAATCGAAATCGCCGGGGGAGGCTGCCGGAAAACCGGCTTCGATGACGTCGACCTTGAGTTCAGCCAGCGCCTTGGCAACACGCAGCTTCTCTGTGATCGTCATGCTGCAGCCCGGTGCCTGCTCTCCATCCCGCAGCGTCGTGTCGAAAATTCGTATCTGATTGCCTGACATCGGAAATGTCCTCCGCTAATTTCTCGTGCGCTAAAACCGATCGCTGCTCATTCTTCCAGCCAGTCCATGCGGCCACGCAAGTCCTGGCCGACTTTCTCGATCGGGTGATCGAGGTCTGTCTGCATCATGCGCTTGAATTCCGGCATGCCGTTCTCGTTCTCTGCAATCCAGTTGCGAGCGAACGTACCGTCCTGAATGTCGTTGAGTACGTCTTTCATCGCCGCGCGCGAGGCGGCATCGACCACACGCGGACCGCTGATCATGTCGCCCCAGGCCGCCGTATCGCTGATGAACTTGTGCATTTTCTTCAGGCCACCTTCGTGCAGCAGGTCGACAATGAGTTTCAGTTCGTGCATGACCTCGTAATAGGCGACTTCCGGCTGGTAGCCGGCTTCGACGAGAGTTTCGAAACCCGCGACGATCAATTCGGTCGCACCCCCGCACAGGACCGCCTGCTCGCCGAAAAGGTCGGTCTCGGTTTCCTCGGCGAAGGTGGTCTCGATCACGCCGGCCCGGGCCCCGCCGATTCCCGCCGCATAGGCGAGGGCGATTTTCAGTGCGTCGCCGCTGGCATCCTGATTGACGGCGACGAGGCAGGGCACGCCATGGCCGTCTTCATACTGGCGCCGCACCAACCCGCCAGGACCTTTCGGGGCGATCAGGGCGACATTCAGGTCGCTGCGCGGTTCGACTTGCTTGTAATGAATGGCGAAGCCATGCGCAAACATCAACGTGGCTCCTTGCGGGATATCGTCGACGACCGACTGGTAGAGCGCCTTCTGCACCATGTCAGGCGTCAGAAACATGACTATGGTCGCGTCTTTGACAGCGGCATTTGGTTCCATGACGTTCAGGCCGTCGGCTTTCGCCTTGTCCCAGCTCGCGCCGCTTGCCCTGAGCCCGACGACGACGTTGAAACCGCTGTCCTTCAGGTTCAGCGCATGTGCGCGGCCCTGGCTGCCGTAGCCCAGAATGGTGATCTGGCGTTCAGCCAGGCAGGTGATATCTACGTCTGCTTCCGAATACATTTGCATGTTGGTTCCTTGGCCTGATGCAATTCTCATAAAAAAAACCCCACTATCC
Organism: uncultured Woeseiaceae bacterium; assembly: GCA_945788625.1. GTDB lineage: Bacteria > Pseudomonadota > Gammaproteobacteria > Steroidobacterales > Woeseiaceae > UBA1847. The sequence continues at coordinate 111,098 of CALZMQ010000012.1, read as the reverse complement.
AGCCGGATGCGGGGTTTACGGTGTCCGTGTTCCGGATACGCGTTACCCGCTGTGCCTCCCGAGAAGAAGCACGGCAAGTCGATAAACCAACAGGCGGGTCAGCCGGTTTGTGGTACGCGAATCCGTCATAGCGCCGAATAATGTTGTAACGCCGGAATGATGTCAACCGTCGCTTAACCGGTTGCGAGTGATACTAAAGAATCTCAATTAATAAGTGATGCTAAGGCTTTAAAAAGGCGAGAATTAACTGTGGTCGTGCTCTGCATGATATGCGCCTGCAAATAACTGGTGTCGCACTTGATGAAGGAGTCGTGTCCGTCGTTTACGAATACGTATTGGCGTTTTCGGTTGAGTGACAGCGGCCGGCCAATGACGAGCCACTGATTTCAGATTTATGCGACGTAATGTCGGCGTCGCGAACCTCATGCGGCATGCAGGCTGGCGATATATGAAGCATGTGGTATTCTTGTCGCCGTAATCGGGGGTCATTACAGAATTAAAGGAACAATTGGCGGGGAAGCCTGGATCAATTTCAGGATAGCCAATAGATTAGAGAGAGAAGCTCTGGTTCCAAAAAAAATTATCGCCGCGCGGCGTAAGTGGAGAGGGTCGCGTGCGCAATTGGTGACACAAGCCGCGTCGCCAGTTTTCAGTTGTGCATGTATTCAACGGATACGTTGCATCCCTCTCCGTAACAGTCATCAACAACATACGACCTTTAAGGAGCGTTCATGAAACGGTGCATAAGCAGCAGTCGGCGCATTAGCCTTGCATTCTTTGCAACATCGGTTATTGCGATTTCCGGCAGCGTTTTCGCCCAGACCGTCGATCAGGTATTGCAGGCTGATCAACGTCGGTTGAATCTGGCTCAACAATCGCAAGAGCGTATCAACAGTATCGTTGAAGGAACGCGTTCTCTCGAAGACCAGTACCGGGCAATCAACAAGGAAATCGACGGACTCAAAGTCTATAACCGCCTGATGAGAGCCCAGGTTGAAGGTCAATCAGCGGTACTGGAAGACATCGCATTGTCGATGGACCAGGTCGATGTCATCAATCGTCAGATTTTCCCTCTCATGGAACGCATGATCGACGGGCTGAAGCAGTCCGTCAAGCTCGACATCCCGTTCCTGATGGATGAGCGCAACAAGCGCATCAGCGATCTCGAAACCATCATGGAACGCTCGGACGTCAGTGTCGCGGAGAAATTCCGCAAGGTGATGGAGGCATTCCAGATCGAGAACGACTTTGGCACGACGACCGAGTTCTATGAGCAGTCCCTGACCATTGACGGCGAGACGCGCGCATTCAACATGTTGCGTATTGGTCGTATCGGACTCTATTACCAGTCCGACGACACCAGGATCACGGGTCGTTGGGACAACGAGAAGCGTGACTGGGTCCGTGACGACGGCGCGCGCAACGAAGTCCGCAAGGGCTTGCGCATGGCGAGACAGTTGATTGCTCCCGAACTCATCATTGTTCCGGTTCCAGCCGCGGAGGCTTCATAAATGAAACGTATTACACTCATTATTGCGGCCGGACTGCTGAGTTTCGGGTTTGTTACGGCCAACGCGCAGGAAGAAGACGCTCGCAGCATGGCGGAACTTCTGCGCCTCATCGAGCAAGGGCAGGCGCGCGACTCACAGGAAGCGCGGCGCCGCGAAGCTGCATTCGCCCAAAATCGCAATCAGCAGCAGTCGTTGCTCAACCAGGCACGCGCCGAGCGCACGCGCCAGGAAAACACCAGCGCGAATCTCGAGCAGCAATTCGAAGAGAACCAGCAACGCATCATCACCGCCCGCCAGGCGCTGGATGAGCGTCTTGGCGCCCTCAAAGAGCTGTTCGGCGTATTGCAGACAGTTTCCGGCGACACGCAGGGCCGCTTCAATGCATCGCTGACGAATATCCAGTACCCGGATCGCGGAGATTTCCTCGTCGAACTCGGCAGCAAGATGGCGGGTGCCAGTAGCCTGGCATCGATCGAAGACATCGAGCGGCTTTGGGCCATGTTGCAGCAGGAAGTCTACGAGTCCGGCAGGGTCGTTCGCTTCAATCACGTCGTGACGAAGGCTGACGGGCAACAGGGAGAGACCGAGGTCATACGGGTTGGCGCGTTCAACCTGGTCTCCGAGGCCGGCTACCTCGAATACAACCCGAGTGAGGGATCGATCACCGAACTGGGCCGCCAGCCGGACGGTCGTTACACGGGCACCACCGGCGACATGATGAGTGCCGACGCCGGTACTTCGATCGAGTTTGGAGTCGACGTCACCCGAGGCGGAATTCTCGGGCTGCTGGTCGAATCTCCGACCATCAAGGATCGCATCGAGCAGGGCGGCATAGTGGGATACTGCATTATCGCCCTGGGTATCGTCGGACTGATTATCGCGTTCATTCGCTGGGTCGCGCTGTCGACCGACAGCCGCAAAGTATCGGCGCAGCTCAAGCGCGAGTCGGCCAGCACCGACAATCCCCTGGGCCGGGTACTGGCAGCGTACGAAAGCAACCAGGGCGCCGATACCGAGACGATGGAGTTGAAACTCAGTGAGGCGGCCTTGAAGGAGATGCCGTCGCTCACGAAGGGACTTCTCTTCATCAAGGTCGTAGCCGCGGTCGCTCCGCTCATGGGACTGCTGGGTACGGTTACCGGCATGATCAAGACCTTCCAGGTGATCACGCTCTACGGCGCTGGCGATCCGAAGATGATGGCCGGTGGTATCTCGCAGGCGTTGATGACCACGGTACTCGGTCTGTGTGTTGCTATTCCGATGGTATTGCTGCACACGGTTGTTAGTGGCCAGAGCCGCAAGATCGTCAACATTCTCCAGTCGCAGAGTGCGGGCCTCGTTGCTCAACACTCCGAACGGAATGGTTGAGGCCGAAAGGAGGCGTCATGCTCTGGATTGCTGACAGTTTCGAGGCTATTCGGGACTTCATGAATCTGGGTGGCCCGGTTCTCCGGGTCATCGCGGTGACCATCTTCCTGATGTGGGTGGTCATCGTGGAGCGGATTCTGTATTTCCGCACCTCGATGAACCGGATGTCGCGAGACATTCATGACCAATGGGAATCGCGGCCTGAACGCAGGTCCTGGAACGCTCTGCAGATTCGGGAGTTGATGATCTCGCGCTTCAGCGAATCCACGAACAAGGGCATCAACCTGATCCAGACCCTGGTCGCGTTGTGCCCCTTGCTCGGCCTGCTGGGCACGGTAACGGGCATGATCAGCGTATTCCAGGTCATGGCCGTTTCCGGTTCCGGAAACGTACGTGCTATGGCTGCAGGTGTATCCCAGGCCACGGTACCGACAATGGCGGGAATGGTAGGCGCGCTTTCGGGCGTCCTGCTTGTCACTATTCTGAGCCGCCGTGCGGCACGTGAAGTCGAATTCCTCGAGGATTCGCTCACGATGGACCACTAGAGGACTCTTGCCATGCGTAAACATCTCGATGACATCCATGCCGATGAGGAAGAGAATGAGATCAACCTGACGCCGATGCTTGACGTCGTGTTCATCATGCTCATTTTCTTCATTGTCACCGCATCGTTCATCAAGGAAGCGGGAATAGATGTCAACCGGCCTGACGCACCGGTCACGGAGAGCAAGCCGGAAGACGCCAATATTCTCGTCGTGATCAATGCCAATGACGAGATCTGGATCGACCGGCGCCTTATCGACCCGCGTGCCCTGCGCGCCAATATCGAGCGCCTGCACGCGGAGAACCCCGAGGGGTCGGTTGTCATCCAGGCCAACAAGAAATCGACCAACAAGGTGCTCGTGTGGGTCATGGACTCCTCGCGGACGGCCGGCGTGTATAACATCTCGATTGCGGATCAACGATGACGGAACCAATGAAGGGCGGGAGCTCAACAGGACAATTCAATGCGTAAAAAACACGGTTCGATGGGCGCGGAAGAGGAAGAGAATGAGATCAACCTGACTCCGATGCTGGATGTCGTATTCATCATGCTCATCTTTTTCATCGTCACCGCGACGTTCATCAAGGAAGCCGGCATCCAGGTAGAACGCCCGGATACCATTACGGCGGATTCCCAGGAAGACGCCGCCATCCTGATAGCCATCAGTGCAAGCGACGAAATCTGGATCGACCGCCAGGAGAGGGACCCCCGGGCGGTGCGGGCAATTATCGAGCGTCTGCATGCGGAAAACCCCAAGGGGTCTATCGTCATTCAGGCCGACGAGGACTCGACCAATGAGATGCTGGTCGTCGTAATGGAAGCGGCGAAGGCCGCCGGCGTTACGAACGTTGCCATTGCATCGGACAATGACTAGGAACCATGGCACCGGGCGTTAGTCTGATCAAGGTACGCCCGGCGCCAGACGAAGCGGCAGCGTCCGCTGAGGAGAAATAGACCATGATAGGTCGTTATGCATTTTCGATCGTAATTGGCACGATCGTTACGCTGAGCCTGCTGTTCATCATGCAACAGCTCATCGCAAGCGGTAAAGCGGCGCTGACCAAGCCTCGCGACCGTGCAAAACTCGAGTTCGTGCGAGTCAAACGTAACGAGAACCTCAACACTCAGGACCTGACACCGGAAAAACCGCCTAAACCGCCAGAGACGCCGCCGGAGACTCCACCCCAGGAAATGGACAATATCGATCCCGATTCCCCGACGATCAGCGTTGCGCCGCCAACGGTAATGGCTGACACGAGCATCGGCGGGCCGGGCGGTATGAACATCGCTGAAGGCGATTACCTGCCGATTGTGCGGGTCGCTCCGGTCTATCCGGCGAGAGCGCTGTCACGCGGCCTCGAGGGCTTCGTCGATTTATCGTTCACGGTGACGACGGCGGGCACGGTCAAAGACCCGATTATCCTGCAATCGTCGAGTAGTTTGTTTGAGCGGGCCGCAATTCGCGCAGTATTGAAGTTCAAGTACAAACCGAGGGTCGTCGACGGAGTGCCGGTTGATGTACCGGGCGTCAAGACACGGATTTCGTTCCAACTCGAGGAATGATGCCTGTTGCACACGATGGCGGGAAAACCCATCCCAAAGGAAATCTTTCGACATGAATACTAATCGTGGAATTTCTCTGAAATTGTGCCTGGCTGTGATCGTCGGCGTTCTGGCGTTCGGCAGTGCCGGAGCTCAAAAAGCGACGGAAGAGGATCGGAAAAAGACGAAAACCAAGCAGGCCCAGGCGGTCAGTAAAGAGGTTTACGAACGCATCCAGAAAGCGCAGGAAATGGTCGACGCCAAAGACTACAACGGCGCGCTCAAGTCGCTCAAGAACCTCTACAACCCGGACAAGCTCACCGAGTACGAGCAGGCAAACGTCCTCAACTACCTCGGATTCGTCTACTACAACATGGACGATATCGGTAACGCGATCCGTATCTACACCCAGATGATCGCAATCCCGTCGCTCGAGCCGCAAATGGCCAAGCAGACGACGTTTACCCTGGCACAGTTGCTGACGATGGAGGAGCAGTACGCGAGAGCGTTGGCGACGTTGGACAAGTGGTTCGTGCTGGAAACCAACCCGGCGCCGGAACCGTTTATCCTGAAAGCGCAAAACCTGTATCACCTGGAACGCTACCAGGACATGGTCGAGCCGATCGAAAACGCCATGCGTGTCGCCAAGGAACGTGGTAAGCCTGTGAAGGAAGACTGGTATGGCCTGTTGAATTTCGCGTATTTCCAGCAGGAGAACTATCGCAAGGTACGTGATATTCAGAAGATCCTGCTGGTGAACTGGCCGAAGAAACGCTACTGGAAGTCGCTGGCCGGCGCCTATACGGAACTCGGGGAAGACGAAAAGCTCATCTACGCCTATGATGCCGCTCACACGCAGGGCATGCTCGAGAAAGAAGCCGAATTCATTACTATGGCGCAGCTCTACCTGCAGGCCGAGGTGCCTTACAAAGCAGCCGTCCTTCTTGATGAGAAGATGAATGCGGGCATCGTGAAGAAAACGGAGAAGAATTATCGTTTGTTGTCGCAGGCCTGGATGCTGGCCATGGAAGACGAGAAATCCATTCCGGCGCTCAAGGCAGCAAGCCAGTTGGCGTCACATGGAGAACTCGATCAGCGGCTGGCCAACGCGTACCTGAACGTCGGCAATTACGCCGAGTGCGTCAAGGCGGGGAATGCCGCGGTCCGAAAGGGCGGTCTGAAAAACCCGGACAACATGCAGATTTCGCTGGGCATGTGTCTCTATAACCTGAAGCGCTACTCGGACGCCAAGGCGGCATTTCGCAAGGCAGCTAATACGGCTCGATCCAAACGCACTGCCAACCAGTGGATCAGGGTCATCGATGCGGACATCGAGCGAAACCGCCAGATTCGCCTGGCAGAAGAAGCCGCTCGCAAGAAACGCCAGGAACTGGAAGCCAAGAGAGCGAAGGCTGCCCGCGCTTGAGCTAACTCCGCACAAAAGAACGCGACGCATTTTCTCATCCATACTGGGGCGTTGACCGGATACGGTCAACGCCCTTAAAATTGCGCGCCCATTGATACCGGATTCGAACCATGCCAAAAGTCACCTACATCACCACCGACGGCACCCGCCACGAAGTTGAAGTGGAAAAGGGCTATTCCGTGATGGAGGGTGCAATTAACAATGACATCGACGGCATCGTGGCGGAATGCGGCGGCGCTTGTGCCTGCGCGACCTGCCACAGCTATATCGACGAGGCGTGGCTCGACAAGTTGCCGGGAATGGATGACATGGAAGACAGCATGCTCGATGCCGCTTTCGAACGAAAATCGAACAGCCGTCTGACCTGCCAGATCGAGCTGTCCGACGATCTGGATGGGCTCGTCGTACACGTTGCCGACAACGATTACTAGGGTGGTTCTGCGTGCATTGCACCGGCGGCATCGCGCTGGTGAATGCGGTTCCAGTATCGGCCGAGACCCCGCGCTGACGGGTGCTTGGCCACCTGCTAGACTTAATCCAGTGCGGGCGAAAATTATTTCAGTGCTTGCCCGCTGCCTCAATGCCTGAACAGGAGAATCGAATAATGACAATTTCAGTTGGTGAGAAAATGCCGTCAGGCACTTTCGGCGTAATGACCGACGCAGGGCCTGGCGCAGTGTCCACGGACGAGTTGTTTTCAGGTAAGAAAGTCGTTCTCGTTTCCGTACCTGGCGCGTTTACGCCGACATGCTCAATGAACCATCTGCCCGGCTTTGTCGATCACGCCGAGCAACTGCAGTCCAAGGGCGTCGACACGATTGCCTGTATGGCTGTCAATGACGTGTTCGTAATGGACGCGTGGGGCAAAGACCGCGCGGTCGGCGACAAGGTAACGATGCTTGCCGACGGCAATGGCGATTATTCGAGGGCACTGGGACTCGAGATGGACGGTACGGCATTCGGCATGGGAATGCGCGGACAGCGCTTCGCCATCGTCGTGGACGATGGCGTCGCAACGCACGTCGGTGTCGAGGCTCCGGGGCAATTCGAAGTCAGCAAAGCTGAAGCGATCCTCGAGGCGCTCTAACCCCAACATCCCGTCCCCAATATCTGCGAACGGTCGGCGATGAACTATCAGCTCAGCGCGTCGGTCAATTCCGGCACGATCTGGAAGAGGTCGCCGACAAGGCCGATGTCCGCAACCTCGAAAATCGGCGCTTCCTCGTCCTTGTTGATGGCAACGATGGTGCCCGCGTCCTTGATGCCGGTCAGGTGCTGGATGGCGCCTGATATGCCGATCGCAATGTAAAGATCCGGCGCGATTATCTGACCGGTTTGGCCGACCTGTGTCTCTGGCGCGATGTAACCTGCATCCACGGCAGCGCGCGACGATCCCACACCCGCTCCGATCGTATCGGCCAGCTTGAAGATCATCTCGAAGTTCTCTTCGCTGGCCAGCGCACGCCCTCCGGATACCACCTTCGATGCCGTTTGCAGGTCGGGACGATCCGATTGACCGGCCTGCAGCTCCACAAAACGTGTGTGCGTCGGCAGCTCGACGTTGACGTCGGTGCTTTCGATGGGCGCCGAATTACCGCCATCCGCAGCCTGGTAGGACGCCGTGCGTACCGTTGCGACTACTTTACTGTCGCCCGGCGCCTCCACTGTAACGATTGCATTGCCGGCATAAATCGGGCGCTTGAATTTGTGGCTGCCTTCGACACTCATGATGTCGCTGACCTGGTTGACGCCGAGTAGCGCGGCAACTCGCGGCATCAGGTCCTTGCCGAACGCTGTCGATGGTCCGAATACGTAATCGTAGTCATCGGCGAGCGCCGCAACCTGCGGCGCGAATACAGCAGCGATGGCATGCTCGTTTTCGGCGCGTTCAACGGTCAATACGCGAGCGACCGGGCTGATCCCGGCTGCTTCGGATGCAACGCCAGAGACTGACGCACCGAGTACGACGATATCGATTTTCGCGCCGTCAATGGTCGTTGCGCAGGCCACGCACTTAGCCGTGCTCGGGTTCAGCGCAGCGCCGTCGTGCTCGGCTATTACCAGTACCTTGGACATTACACCAATCCTTTGTCTTTGAGTGCGGAAACGAGGCCGGCAACATCATCGACCGTTATGCCGCGTTGCCGTGCCTCGGGCGGAGCGAACTCGACTGCGTTTACGGCCGGCCCCGGCGTGACGCCCAGATCGCCCAGCGGAATCTGATCGAGCGGCTTCTTCTTGGCCTTCATGATGTCTGGCAGTTTGACGTAGCGCGGCTCGTTCAGTCTGAGGTCTACGGTTATCACCGCCGGCAGATCGATTTCGATCGTCTCCAGGCCAACGTCCACCTCCCGTGTGACTTTAGCCTTGTCGCCGTCCAATACGACTTCCGAAGCGAAGGTTGCCTGGGGACGTCCCCAAATGGCCGCCAGCATTTGCCCGGTCTGGCTGTTGTCGTCGTCGATCGCCTGCTTGCCAAGAATGACCATGTCGGCGCCCTCGCGATCGACAATTTCCTTGAAGACGCGTGCACCGCTCAACGCATCGATGGCGTCGCTCGTCTCGACCAGGATGGCCCGATCGGCGCCCATTGCAAGACCAGTCCGCAGCTGCTGCTGAGCCTCTGCCGTGCCTATCGACACGACGATCACCTCGGATGCGTCACCACGTTCGCGGATACGCAAAGCTTCCTCGAGCGCAATCTCATCGAAGGGATTTATGCTCATCTTGACGCCATCGGTTTCCACGCCGCTGCCATCGCTTTTGACCTGTACTCGAACGTTGTAATCAACGACTCGCTTCAGGCCGACCAGAATTTTGTCCACCAATTGTGCTCCCGTTGTTGCTTGCGCCGCGTCGTTCGGCTGCGCTCGCGGATGGCTATTGTCTACGACTGTCCTACCGTGTACAAGACCAGAAACCACTACATCCCCGGGACCGAATATGAGTGAGGGCAATATCCTCATTGACGCCGAACAACTCTCACGACATCTGGATGATCCGGATTACAGAGTCCTCGATTGCCGTTTCAATCTTGCCGATACCGAGGCAGGTCGCCGCGCCTATGTAGACGGCCATATTCCCGGCGCGGTTTACGCCGATCTGGACAAGGACTTGTCCGGCCCGATTCAACCGGATAGTGGGCGGCATCCATTACCGGACGTATCGACGGCAGCGAAGACGATAGGGCGACTGGGCATCGACGGCGCTTCCAGGGTCGTCGTTTACGATGGCGACAACGGCTCAATCGCCGCGCGAGCCTGGTGGCTTTTGCGGTGGCTCGGTCATGAGCGCGCACAGCTGCTCGATGGCGGCATCGATGCATGGTGTCGTGCGGGAGAGCCACTTTCGCAGGTAACACATGTTGTAAAGCAGCGATGCTTCGAAGCTCGCCCCCGACATGGCATGGTTCTGACGACAGCCGAAATTGCAGCAAACGTCGAGACCATGAGCGAATTCAGGTTGGTTGATGCACGTGATGCGGCCCGTTTTCGCGGTGAGTTGGAGCCAATCGACATCGTTGCCGGGCATATCCCGGGTGCCACCAACCTCCCATATTCGGAGAGCCTCGCTGCCGACGGCACCTGGAAGCCCCAGGCAGCGCTCGAGAGCGTCTGGCGCGCACACCTGGGGGAGGACAGGCGGGCCCCATGGTCCGTCATGTGCGGGTCCGGAGTGACTGCCTGTCATCATGTGATTTCGGCACTGCTGGGCGGCCACACCGAACCGAGAGTGTATGTGGGCTCCTGGAGCGAGTGGATCCGCGACCCCGAACGTCCGATTGCCGCGGGCGAGGGCTGATTTCGACCCCCGGATGCTGCGGATTTGGCGTAAACTTCCGGCCCTCACAGGGTCTAAATCAGGTGTGGCAGGATCACTGGCCACTGCGTGAGCCTGGCGAGACGTCGAAAGCAGATGAACATGAAATACTTTATAAGACAGTTATTTATGGTACTTTCTTTAAGTGCTTTGGTAGCATGTGCGGGAACCGAACCGGTCGATGACGGGTCAGTTTCGGCACGCTCGGATTGCATCTACCAGTCAAGTATCCGAGGATATAGCGTTCTTGATGAGGCCAATCTCATCGTCTCCGCCTCGGCGCGCCGGAAATACCACGTCGTGCTGCGAAGGAGGGCTCACGGCCTCCGCTCGAGTTGGGGCATCGCATTTAATTCGCCCACTGGCAGAATATGCTCCGACTTCAGTGAGGTGCTATTTGATGGCCACTTTAACGGTGAGAAAATCAGGATCGCCTCGATCAGGGAGATCAGCCCGGAAGAGGAGGAAGACCTACTGATCCGGTACGGCAAGTCAGAGCCGGAATTTGAACGTAGACCGGCACCTCATGAAGTCGAGGGTGCCGAGGTCGAAGAGCTGGACCCGGTAGCTGACGACGACAAGTCGGGCGACTGAGTCACGCAATCCGCAATCTCCGTGCGGACCCGCCCGGCCAACCGCAAGGTTGGCCGGGTTTTTTAAAGCGCCATCAAGATGGAACACTCGCGGACAATGGCAGCGCCACTCTCGAACATTCGTGTACTCGACATGAGTCGCGTGCTGGCCGGACCCTGGGCAGGACAGTTGCTCGGCGATTATGGGGCCGACGTAGTGAAGGTGGAGCGCCCCGGTAGCGGCGACGACACGCGACAATGGGGGCCACCCTGGCTGGCCGGCGACGGCGGCGGAGAATCCGCCTATTTCCTTTCGACGAACCGTAACAAGCGTTCCCTCACGGTCAACATTGCGACCGCGGGAGGCCAGCGTGTGATTCGCGACCTGGCCGGCGAGGCGGACGTACTGATCGAAAACTACAAAGTGGGTACCTTGGCGCGCTACGGACTGGGTTACGAACAACTCCTTGCGCAAAATCCGCGGCTGGTCTTCTGTTCTATTTCGGCCTTCGGCCAGAGCGGATCGCGGGCGTACGAACCCGGCTATGACGCAATGATGCAGGCCTCCGCGGGCTTGATGAGCATCACCGGACCGGCGGGGGACAGTTCGGAGGGGCCGCAGAAAGTCGGTGTCGCGATCGCCGATATCATGGCCGGCATGTACGCCACGACAGCCGTCCTCGCGGCTCTGAACGCCCGTGAGGTCACTGGAAAAGGGCAACACATCGATGTGCCTCTTTACGATAGCCAGGTTGCCTGGCTGGCGAACCAGAATATGAACTTCCTGATTGGCGGCGAGGCACCGGCAAGGCTGGGGACCGCACACCCGAACCTGGTGCCATACCAGGCATTCCCCACCAGCGACGGAGACCTGATGCTGGCAGTCGGCAATGACCGCCAATTCGCCGATAGCGTGCAATGTCTCGGCCGACCCGACCTGGCGACCGACGAGCGCTATGCCAGCAACGACAAACGTATTGCGAACCGTGCCACACTCGTCAAAGAACTCGCAGATACCTTCGCGACGCACACGACTGCCTATTGGCTCGCGAGACTGAGCGACTATGGGGTCCCGGCCGGGCCCATCAATGACATTGAAGAGGTTCTCACCAATTCGCACGCAGCCGAGAGGGACCTCGTCAGGGCCATGAAGAACTCGGCGGGCGACGAGGTACCGACGGTCTCGAATCCGGTCGATTTTTCCGTGACACCGGTATGCTATGACAAGGCGCCGCCTTTGCTGGGCGAACATACCGAAGAGGTATTGCGCGAGTGGTTGGGTTACTCTGACGAGACGATTGCCGGGCTGCGCGACAGTTCGTCGATCTGACCTTCAACACGCAGATTGAAAGCAGCAATGGACCAGCAGATCCGTACCAGTGAAACCCTGAAAGACGTTCGTTACGAGATACGCGGACAACTCGCCAATCACGCGCTCGAGATGGAAAGACGGGGTTACGAGATTATCTCGCTCAATATCGGCAATCCGGGATTGTTCGGCTTTCGGACACCGGAGACCATGCGCCTGGCCATGATCGAAAACCTCGGCCAGGCTGAGCCGTATTGCCACCAGAAGGGGATCTTCCCCGCGCGCGAAGCCGTCGTCATGCAGCAGCAGAACCGCGGCATACACGGTGTAAGTGCGGACGAGGTATTCATCGGTAATGGCGTCAGTGAATTGATCGACCTGTCGTTGCGAGCGCTGCTGAACCCCGGCGACGAAGTCCTCGTGCCGAGCCCGGACTATCCGTTATGGAGCGCCGCAGTGGCGCTCAATGGCGGCACCGTGCGGCACTATGCGTGCAGCGTCGACAATGGCTTCATGCCCGACATCGCCGACATCGGTCGCCTGGTCAACAGCAAGACCAAGGCTATCGTCGTGATCAACCCCAACAACCCGAGCGGCGCCGTCTACGACCGTAACATCCTGGACGGCATCGTCGACATCGCGCAGCGACACAAGCTCGTCGTGCTCGCCGACGAGATCTACGACCAGATGGTGTACGACGACGCCGAGTTCGTACCGCTGGCAACGCTCGTTGACAACTCGGTATGCCTTACGTTTTCCGGCCTCTCGAAAATCTACCGTGCCTGTGGATACCGGGTTGGCTGGTGCGTATTCAGCGGCGAACTCGAACTCGCCGAAGAGTTCATTCACGGCATGGAATTGCTGTCGGCGCTCAGGCTCTGCAGCAACGTTCCGGGCCAATGGGCGGTGCAGACCGCGCTTGGCGGGTTTCAGAGCATCCGTGATCTCGTGCAACCCGGTGGACGCCTCTACCAGTCACGCCAGGCCGTTATCGATCGTGTCGGCGCAAGCCGGTTCATGAGCGTGCATGCGCCAATGGGAGCAATGTACGCCTTTGTTCGCCTGGATCCGCGCTTCGACGGTCGTTTCGACGACCAGGCGTTCGCGCTGGACCTGCTGGAGAATCACCATGTGCTGGTCGCTCCGGGAAGCAGTTTCAACACGCCGTATTCGGACCATTTCCGCATCACGACGCTTCCCGATACGGAGACTCTGAACATCGTCTTCGATCGAATCGAGTCGTGCCTGGAGCAACACGCCTGAGCGATGTACGAGTGGCTGACGGATGCTCTGCAGGGGCCCTCGACTGTTGTCACCGCGAATCGTCGTCTCGCGCGCGTGCTGCAGGAGGAATTCACGCATCGCCAATTGCGCGCCGGCGTAACGGCCTGGCAAAGCCCTGAGATTCGCGCCTGGCACGACTGGCTGCCGGACCTGCTGCTCAAGGCATCGAACCAGGCTGCGCTCCCCACGCGCATAAACCAGCATCAAAGCCAGTTGCTGTGGGAGCGATGCCTGGGGAAAGAAATCGGTGACTCGGCAACCGGCATCACGAACCTCGTTCGGCTCGCGCGCGACGCCTGGCAACGACTGGCGGACTGGCGCGTCGGTATTCGCGAGCTCGCTCGCTCGGCACAAAGCGACGACCAGCGACTGTTCGCTGCCGCCGCAGGTCGCTACCTCGGTATTCTCGAACGTGAGGGCTGGGTCGATGACGCCGGGCTGCCGGCACTGGCCGACGCACTGATCCGGTCGGGCCGGATTCCGGTCGATCGCCGCGTGACGTTCGCAGGTTTTGACAGGGAGCGGCCGGCCGTTGTGTCGATTCAGGCGGCATTTGCAGAGAGTGGCTGCATCGTCGAGTCCGCGCCGGTCCCGAAAATGGCGACCGACATCAATCTGCAGTGCCATGAATCCGCTGAAGCGGAATTACGTGCGGCTGGCGCCTGGGCACGAGAACGACTGGAGGCGGGTGCAACGCCGAAGATTGCGATCATTGCCGGGGACCTGGAGCAACAGGCGGAGAGAAAAACGCGCCTTGTACGCGAGAGCCTGGTACCCGGCTGGCAATACGGAGACACTGCGCTGGCGCAATCCGTTAACGTGTCGTACGGGCGCAGGCTCATTGACTACCCGGCCATCTCTATCGCGTTGCTCGCGATGAAATGGCTGGCCAGGGACCTTGCATCCGGCGATATCGGGCATCTTCTGCGTACGCCGATGCTCGGGTCTCCAGGCATGGGCGGTCGCGCACGGCTCGAATTGCGCTTGCGGAGGCTACCTGATCGCGACTGGTCGCCATCGATGCTCACGTCCGCGTTGCGCGGCAACGACGATTGCGCTGCGGCGACCGAGTGGCTCGCTCTGGTTGCATCGATCAGCAAGCTGCGCCGCGGGCTGCGCAAGAACGCTGCGCCGGCCGAATGGGCGGTGTACATCGACGAGACGTTGAGTACCCTGCGATGGCCCGGTGTCGAAACGCTGGACAGCTTCGATTTCCAGCTCGTGAACCGATGGCGCGACCTGCTTAATGACCTGGCACGCCTCGATCTTGTCAGCCCGGTGATGTCGCTGGAAGGCGCGTTACGGCGGCTCGAGATCATGGCGTCGGACACGGTGTTCCAGCCGGAGTCCACGCAGACCGCCGTACAGCTAATCGGCCCGCTGGAAGCGGCGGGGGCCGAATTCGATGCGATCTGGATAAGCGGCCTGACTGCAGCACGCTGGCCGCCGGCGGGCAATCCTTCGGCGCTCATCTCTCGCCGTCTGCAGAAACAGTCTGGCATGCCGGATGCCGAGCCTGCTGATACGGTCGCGTACGCTCGTCAAGTGCTGACACGGCTCGCAGGCTCGGCGACAGACGTCGTTTGCAGTTATCCCCTGACCGAAGACGACGCCGAGCAGACCCCCAGTGAACTGTTGCAGTCGCTGGACCCGAAAACGCAAGTTGCCCGGCAAGACCCGGACTGGCATGCGATTGAATTGTCGCGCATGGCAACGAGCCGCGTCGTTGCGGACAGCGTACCTCCCATCTCACAGGGAGAGCAGGTCAGCGGTGGCGCCGGCACGATACAGCGCCAACTGGTCGAGCCACTGGCAGCGTTCATCGTCGGGCGCCTGGGCGTAAACGTCCTGCAGACACAGGCCGTTGGAATCCCGGCGCCGTTGCGCGGCAACATGATTCACGACGCGCTTTACAAGTTGTATCTCGACAAGCCGTCGCGCAGCGACATCGCAGGCTGGTCCGACGCCGACCTGAGCGGCCGCATCGCCAGCGCTGTCGATTTCGCCTTCGGTCGTCACGAACGCAACACTGACCCGGTGCTGTTGCAACTGTTGGCGATCGAGCGACAGCGGATCTCGGGATTGTTGCGGCAATTCGTCAACGAGGATGGGGCGCGCGGGGATTTTGCTATTGCAAGCGTCGAACACGAGGAAGCCTTCGAGGAGTCAGGGGTGCGACTGAAGCTCCGCGTCGACCGCATTGACAGGCTTGCCGACGACACCGTCGTCATACTCGACTACAAGACAGGCAGCACGAAGAAATTTCTGCAAAGTGACGGAATGCCACGGGAAATCCAGCTAGTGGTCTACGCGTCCGCGATGCAAGAACCTGTTTCCGCGCTCGCGCTGGTCAACATCGACAGTCGTGAGATTCGTTTCGACGGCGCCGGCAGGGGCTACACCGAAGAGCAGGCCTGGCAGGAAACACTGGGCGCCTGGAAAGAACGCGTGCGCCTGGCCTGTGAAGAACTGAGCCGCGGCGATGTGCGCATCAATGCGCCGCAGGGTGTACGGGCGGCACGCAACCTGAACCTGCTGACCCGCTATACGGAGCTTTCGCGCAATGCCTGAAGAGCAGCTGTTGGCGGACGACCTCGACGCGCGCAACCGGGCGCTGGATGTGACGCGCTCGTTCATCGTGCAGGCACCCGCGGGTTCGGGCAAGACCGAATTGCTCATTCAACGCTACCTGAAGTTGCTGTCGGTCGTAGATCACCCTGAAGAAGTACTTGCGATCACCTTCACCCGCAAGGCTGCCGCCGAAATGCAATTTCGAGTCCTCGGCGCGCTGAGGATTGCCGAGCGAGGCGAAGAACCGCAGCAGGACCATCAGAAGCTGACGATGGCGCTGGCGCGGAGCGCGTTACATCGTGACGGCGACAATGGCTGGCACCTGATCGCGAATCCTGCACGCATGCGCATTCAAACGCTCGATTCCCTGAATGCGTCGATCGCGCGATCGCGGCCCATGAGCTCGCCCGGGAATGCGAGCGGCGTTCGCGTACTCGTCGATGCCGAACTTCGGTCGTTGTTCCGCAACGCGGCCCTGGCGACGCTCGACTGGCTGGCCGAAAGCGGGGCATTGAATAGCGCGACTCAAGCAGTGCTGCGGCATCTCGACAACAATACCCAGGTATACGTCGCTTACCTGACGCAAATGCTCGCGACGCGCGACCAGTGGCTGCCGTTCGTGGGTAGCGGTTTGCTGACTTCAGGCGAGTCCCTGGCGCTCAGACAGCAATTCGAACAGAACCTCGAGACCGCAGTAAATGACCATCTCCGGAAGACAGCGGCCGTGTTTTCGCCGCGATTGTCTGCATCGCTGGCGGAACACCAGGATTACGCTGCCAGCAACTTGCAGGACGGCGGTGCCGCGTCAAATCCGATATGCGCATTGAGTGGGTTGGACGGTCTGCCGGCGCCAAGCGCAGACAGCATGACCCAGTGGCAGGGGCTTGCAGAACTGTTGCTGACCAGATCGGGAGCAATACGCAAGAAGGTCGACAAGAGACAGGGGTTTCCTCCGGGCGACAACGGACAGAAGGACGCCTTCCACGAGTTGCTCGAAGCACTGGCGGATACCGAACATCTGCCCGAATGCCTGCATGGCGTTCGTGCTTTGCCGCCGATTCGCTACAGCGACGAGCAATGGAGTGTGCTCCTCGCCCTGTTTCGCTTGCTGCCACTGGCAGTCTCCGAACTGAAACGGCTGTTCGCGGAGCAGGGCGTGTCGGATCATATCGAGATAGCGCTAACAGCAGGCGAGGCGCTCGGCACGGCCGACAATCCGGGCGATGTTGCGCTGCTGCTCGACTACCAGGTCCGTCACCTGCTGGTCGACGAAATGCAGGACACGTCGAGTGCGCAATACCGGATGCTGGAGGCCCTGACCGGCGGCTGGGAGCCGGGCGACGGACGCAGCCTCTACTGCGTCGGCGATCCGATGCAATCGATCTACCGATTTCGCAATGCGGAGGTCGGCCAGTTCCTGATCGCACGAACATCGGGCATTGGCGGCATCGAGCTGGAGCCGTTGCTGCTGCGCCGCAATTTTCGTTCCGGCGAGTTTCTGGTCCACTGGTTCAATACGGTTTTCCCCACCATCCTGTCCGAACGGGACGATCCTCTCAGCGGTGCCGTCTCGTATTCGGAGGCGGTACCCGTGCCGCAACCGTCGAATGAGGGACGGTGTGTCGTTCACCCGCTGTTCGGAAACAGCCCGGTTCAGGAAGCCGAACTCGGCTGCGAGCTTATCGCCGCCACGCTGCGCGAGCACCCGGAGGGCGAAATGGCGGTGCTCGTCCGCGGGCGCAGCCAGCTTCCGAACCTGCTCGCCGCGCTCAGGAAGGCCGGGATCGAATTCCGCGCGGTCGAAATCGATCGGCTGACAGACCTTCCCGAGGTAATCGAGGTGCTTGCGCTGACGCGGGCAGCCGTTCACCAGGGCGACCGGCTCGCGTGGCTGGCGCTATTGCGCGCACCCTGGATTGGCCTCGATTGGAGCGATCTCAGCGCCCTTGTCGTGAATGACACCCGCAGCACGGTATGGGAGTTGCTGCAGGACGAGGAAAGGCTCGCTGCGCTGTCGGAACGGGGCAGGAATGCGATAGAGGCGGCAAGGGCCGTGCTTGCCGGCCTGGTCGCGCCGCGTCGCACAGAAGGGCTCAGGGAGCTCGTGGAGACCAGCTGGATCCGATTGGGAGGTCCGGGCCTGCACGACAGCGAGTACGAGGTCCGGAATGCCTACCGATACTTCGACGTTCTCGAAAAGCACGAGCGCCACGGTTCACTGACCGACGTTGCCGCACTCGAGTCCATGCTCGACCTGGAACGGGTGTCGAGTCACTCGAACGCGCGGGTGCACATCATGACCATGCATCGGGCCAAGGGACTCGAATTCGATCACGTCCTTTTGTTCGGCCTGGGCCGTATACCCGGCCACGCAGACCGAAAGGTCCTGAGCTGGCTCGACACACCGGATGAACACGGGCACGAACGCAAGATCATCAGCCCGGTTGGTCCGCGCGCCGATCTCGAGCGCGATCCGCTGCATCGATTCATCGAATTGGGCGAGGCGCGCAAAGACCGGCACGAACAGGCCCGCTTGCTGTACGTCGCGTGCACCCGGGCGCGACAGACGCTGCACCTGATGGGGCACACCGGCGTCTCGGCCGACGGTGACGATTACAAACCACCTGATGCCCGCAGTCTGCTGCGATTGTTGTGGCCAGCACTGGAGCCGCAATACGCGGCCGCATTCGAAGACCGAACCGGCGAACTGGCCGGTGACGATCAGGATGTCTGGATTGAACCCGTGCTACGCCGGTTCGACACGGGCTGGCAATTACCCGACGTTGCAGCACCGCCGGGCATCGAGGTTCAGGAAGACGCTGGACGCGAAGAAGAGGAAGTCGAGTTCTACTGGGTGGGCACCGAGGCTCGCATCGCGGGCACGATCGTGCACCGCTGGCTGCAGCATATGGTGGAAAGCCGGGCTGGCGAGCCTCCAGCGGAGGAACGCAGGCAGGTAACGAGTCGCTGGTTGCGGGAAATGGGCGTGAATGATGAAACAGGCGACGTCATCGGGAATCGTGTCGAGGCGGCTTTGCACGGCGTTCTGAACGACGACAAGGGTCGATGGCTGGTCGGCGAAGGAGGGCACGCGGAGCTTGCGTTGACCGGGGTTTACGAAGGCAAGGTCGAGTCCGTCGTGCTCGATCGTGTCCGTGTGGACAATGGCATACATTGGATCATCGATTACAAGACCAGTTCGCACGAAGGCGGCAATCTCCCCGCATTCCTGCAAGCCGAGACCGAGCGATACCGGGCGCAACTGCAAAAATACGCGGCGATCTATGGGGCATACGCGGGTACCGACGCGCGCTGCGCGTTGTATTTTCCGTTATTGCAGGAATTCGTCGAAATGGACGCCTGCTAGAGACTGCCTTCCACCCGGATTTCATACTGCCCGCGATCGTTAGCAGGCGGCAGCAGGCCGATCTGCCGCCGCAGGGAATCGGGCGCTCCCTGCTTGGCGACCACCTGGCCAAGGAACTGGAAGCTGCCATCGTCTTTCACCTGCAGGCTTCCGGCAAGGTCCACAAGGCCATCGGTGTCCTCGATGCTCGCGGCAATGCCGTTGTTCTGTGTAAAAAACTCGGCCTTGTAGCCGCCTATCGATTCGCGGCTGAGTCGCGGCGCAACCAGGTTGGCGACTTGCGCTACGCCGTCCGCCGCGACGGGCACACCGTCGCGCAGGAGTATCCGCTCGAACTGGAGGCTCGCACTGCCTTTCAGGCCCCGAATATTGACGGACTCTGCGAACATGTGCAGCGGCAGTGAGGCGGCGAGATCCGACACGCTGACCGTGCCGCCGAATCCGAAGCCGACATTTCCCTCGACGAAGCCGGAGACCGGCGTGCCATCGACGCGATAGACGGCCTTCCCGGTGAACAGCCGCAGAGGCTTGATGCGCCAGCTCACATCTTCAAAGTACAAACCGTTCGCACCCAGGGCATCGGCGCTGCCGTGCCACACGGTTCCATGAATGCCGCTAAGGGCGACCAGCGAGGGTGACGCCAACCGGTAGGCAATCCGCGCCGGGAACGACACGATCAGCGCGAGTACCAGGGTCAGTGCGGCCACCGCGAACAGGCCTCGCCTGGAACGAATCAACGAGTCCGCTCCAGAGTGAGGGAAGCGTTGATACGCCCGGGGCTGGCCTGGGCGGGCATGGACACGCTGCCGGCCTGGACGTGCATGGCGTATTGATCGCTCAGGTCGCCCAGCCACAGTACGAGATCATCGAATGCCACGTTTTCGAATTCGACCCGGATACCGTTGCTGCTGGTGGGCTGGCTGCGCCGTCGGTATTGCTCCAGGCCACGGCTGTGCAAAGTCTGGTCAACGATGATGATCGGCGCCTGGGTGCTGGCGTTCACGACAGGACCGGAAGGCTGGGCACCGCTTTGCGCCAGGCCTTTCAGGGGCCTGATCCTGGCTACCGACTTCTGCCATAGATCGACATTGGCCAGCATCTGGTCATGATTCCGGTCCAATGGTGACCAGAGGAAACCGTAAAGGACTGCAATTGCCACAACCACGGCCCCGACACCGACGAACAGGCGTTCACGAGTTTCCAGGGAGTCGAACCAGTCTTTCATGAGCCGGCCTCGCGAATCTGGATTCGGCCGCTAACCGTGTCGGCTACCCTGTCGGTCGACTGGATCGACGCTTCGAATCGTCCGCTTTCGCTGACCGCCTCCTGAATATTGCCGAGCGTTTCGACATCGGGAGAGGTGATGCGCACATCGACGACACCCGCCCTGTAACTTATTCCCTCGACCCGTGCGCTGGCGTTCTGTGCCATCGCAGCACTCAGAAACCGCAAGGAGGGCAGGAAGACCTGCGGGCCGCTCGCTGCGCCCAGGCCCTGTTCGAGGGACCTGAGCACGCTCTGTGGATCCAGGATCTCACGCGCATCGCCGGGCCGAATCTGCCGATACTCTGCCGAGAATTGTGCCTGCAAGGTCGCTTCCTCCTGCGACAGGCGGTAATAGTCCACACCCTTGCCGACAAAGCCGATGACAAACAGGCCGAGTAATAATGCCGCCGCCGTTTTCCACGGCCTGATTTGCGAGCTGTAATCCGTTCTGGCGCCGTAGCGACCCTGCAGCAAGTTGACGCCGTTGCCGCTGGCCACCGTTATCGCGAGCCGCGGCAGCACCCCGTCGGGCAACAGCTTGATGTCTACGCTGTGCAATTCGTGGCGCAAAGCGATCCATTCGTGTGACAGGCGTTCTTCGTCCGCCGTTTCGCAGTAGACGATCAGGTGGCCGCGCGCCTCGGCATCCTCCTGCTCATCGTCATGACGTTCAGAGAGCAAACCCGCTGCGACCAGAGCGTCGCTAGGATGCACGCCCTGCAATACGAACTCGCTTTCCGCCCCGTCGTTGAACATGACGCAATCGCCGTCGACAAGCACGCTCATCGTGCCGGGTATCCGGGCAAGTCCGTAGTTCTCCGGAACGATCTGCGCCGCTTCTATTCCGGCCTCGTGAAGTTGCTGCAACCAGCCGACCATCTTCTCATGGGCGACTACGGCCACGGGGCGGACGCCGTTGTCGCGCCGTTCACCGGCCGCAAAGTGCAGATTCTCCACGTCCTCCGCGAGGCTTTCCTCGAGTGCAAAGGGCAGTGCGGCTTTGAGTTTCGAACCGCCGCGAATCGGCAGATCGACCGTCGTCGTCAGAACATCAGTCGCCGCAACCAGCACGATCACCGGCCGGCCGCCGACGTCCTGGGCGGCTGCGGCAAGCGCGCCCGTCTTCGGCTCGCTGCGGCGAGTGCCGCTGTCATCGACGACGATCCATTCGACCGCCTGAGCGGGCGACTGGCCCAGTCGAATGACGAGAAATTCTGCCATGCTAAATGGTCCCCAGGCTGCGGGAGATCATTGTTACACCGGAACCGCCCTGGTCCCGGTACAACACCGTAAACAAACTAATGCGCACGGTATCAATCTGCACGACTGCCTTCAATTGAAAAAAGTTCGTCGATTCCGAAATCCATTGCTGCAGCGCCGGCTCAACCAGTGGCGCGAAGACTCCCGCGTAGTCAGTGAAGCCGCCGTCTTCGCGCAGGGAGACCAGACCCTCGGCGTCGGTCTGCCGTATGTTCGGGCCCAGGGACTGCAGCACTGCGACGGTCGCAGTATTGACGTTGATCGGCGTTCTCTCCGGCAGTGCCGTCACATGCGGAGAGAGGATCGCGAAGCTCTCACGGTCCATTCCATCCAGTGCCGCCAGTTCGGTAACGCTGGCTATCGGCCGGTTGGCGGTTCGATAGGCCGGCGTCAAGCCTGAATACAACGGATCTTCCGCACCGTCGGGAATGCGCTCGATCTGGTCGGCATCCAGCCAGTCTGCCGTAACCCCGGCGAGACGCACGTCGAGATCAAGCGCCTCCAGCAAACGCTCATACTGTTCGAAAAACGGCTGGTCAATCTCGCCGTTGGCATCGAGCAGGTTATTGATGTTGAAGCGGCCCTGCAGGTCTTCGATCTTGCCGTATATTTCGCCCTGTACCGCCTCTGCATCGATCGGCAGGCCGGGAATCTCGGTCGCCCAGATCTCCCCGAGGTGATCGGACGTGCTGTTCGCCAGGTCATCCTGCAGGATGGAGCGCACCCAGCCCTCCGAACCAACGGCAACCTGGATTGCCTGATCGCGATACAGCATGACCATCGTGCGCCGAACGTCGAGTGCATTGTCCCATGACAGGCTTGCCGCGACCGAACCCACCAGCGCGGTAATCAGCAACGCCGTGATGAGCGCCACACCGCGAACCCGGATTGCAAAGCTCACGGTGATACCTCGATAACGCGCGTCAGTTCGCCTTCATCCGTCAGTGTCAGTATGATTTCGACGGCTCGCGGCAGGCCGGCGCCCGTCGCGGCCCCTTGCGCCGACAAGGGCGGCCACTGATCGGTCCAGTCGCCATTGACTTGCAGGAAGCGGAACCTGAGGCTGTCGACATCCTCGAGTATGACGGTGGCGACGGGCACGCTGTTGACGGTCCGGTCAAGCACATTCCAGTAGTAGCGGATGAGCTCGCCGTCCTCGATGCGATACGCCGTGCGCTGCATCGTGCTGCGCGGCACGCCGGAGGAGTTGGGCCAGCCGCCATGCGTCAGCTGCAATGCGAATTCCGATGCGATGCTCGATTGCAGGGCCGGTATCGGTGCGTTGCCGAGGTCGGCGCGAATTGGCCGCGGCGCCGCTTGCAGAAACTCAGTGCTGAGAAAACTCATCGAGCGCTGTATCGACTGCAGACGATCCATGCGCTGAGTCAGCATTTCGGAATTGTTGAGCGTCTGGCCCAGCGTCATGTAAGCCAGCAATGAGAGTACCCCGAACACTGCGAGTGCAACCAGCACTTCGATCAGCGTGAAGCCTCTTGCAGACGAGCGCCTCAACATATTGCTCCCATGGACTGCGCGCCCGAGCAACGCCGCCCGTTTGCCTGGCCGATCGGCACGGGTTCGCCTATGAAACCCGTAACGGTGCGGATGTTGTAATCGCTACCAGCAAGGGATACGGATACGTCCACACGAAAGAAATTCTCGATGCCGGTCTCCGAAACCACGGCACGCCAGGACCATTGCGTGTTTGCGTAGTCGACTTCGCCACTGGTCGAACTCACGTCGGGAATGACATTTGCAAGTCGTAGTTCCGCTATCTTGTTTTGCGCAATCCAGCTTGCGTACGTGCGTTCCCGCATTGCATTCGCGGCATCGATCATCTGATTCATCGTTGCGGCAATAGCAGTTAGTGAAAACGCAACGATCGTGAGAGCGATCATTACCTCGAGCAAGGTGAAGCCCCGCATCCACTTATTCATCGTCTTCTCCGAACTCGATGTCCCCGAGTATGTCACCGCGCATGACGAGCTGCTGATCGAGCTGCGCCTGTCTCAGGCGAATTTCGTAAGCAGACGACTCACCACTTGCATAGATGAACACGTGCGGTGCGTAGGTGTCGATGCTTATCGACATACCAGTGTCTTCCGGGTCCTCGAATTGCTTCGGGTTTGCATCGAGGATGACGCGCTTGTCGTCGACATAGAGTTCGAACTCTATGCCCTCGGGCAGTTGGCGCAAGCCGAACATCTCGTCATACGCGATCTCGCTCCATTGACCGGTGAATGCATCGAACTCGACGAAACGGTAGGTCGATGTCATCAGTTCCAGCCCAAACTCGCGGCCCTGCATCGTGGCCTCGTCCTGCGCCGCTTCGATCAGGGAGGCAAGCCGTTGGCGCTCGGTATCGAGTTCGCGATCGTCGCCGACCAGGCTCATGGACATTAGCGCAATGGACACGATGGTCGCGATGATGATCACCACGACGAGGAGTTCAATCAGCGTGAAGCCGCGCGCTTGTCGATGGGACCGCATCAGGGCAACAGCACCGGGGGTGCAATCCTATTCGGGATCCCAGTTACCGATGTCGGCGTCGAGACCTTCACCGCCAGGCCTGCCGTCCCGACCCAACGTGTAAACGTCGATCTCGCTGTTGTTACCCGGATTCAGGTACTGGTACGGATTGCCCCAGGGGTCCTTCGGCAGGCGGTCGAGGTAGCCACCGGACTTCCAGTTACGAATAGTCGGATCGTTCGGCTTGGTAACCAGTGCCTCGATACCCTGTTCCGTTGTGGGGTAGGCGAAATTATCGAGGCGATAGAACTTCAACGCGTTTTCGATATTCGATATCTCGGCTTTGGCCTTGGTGATCTGTGCGTCGTCGACGCGGCCGATGACGTTCGGCGCGACGATCGCGGCGAGAATGCCGATGATAATCACGACAACCATGATCTCGATCAACGTAAAGCCCTTCTGACGCGCACATCCGCGTTGTATCCTCGATCTCTGACTCACTGCCCTTTGCTCCAGCGCGGCCTGCCATCGCCCGCAAAGCCGCTGAATTGACTCTGAATAAACGTAAACGTCAGTATAACAAACATGGGGTTACACAAACTCGATGAAAATCCGCTTCAGGGGCACTGGTGTGATCGCTGGATTTTGCCCGCAATGGTGGTGGTCGTCGCTCTGATATTGCTGCTCGGCGGTGAGACGCTGCGCGAGTCACTGCGTTTCGAACGCACGGCCATACGGTCGGGCGAAGTCTGGCGGTTGCTCAGTGGTCATTTCGTGCATCTCGGCTGGTCGCACTTCTTGCTGAATGCGGGCGGCCTGGCATTGGTCTGGTACCTGGTCGGCGACCTGTTCGACAGGGCGCGGTGGCTCGTCATCTGCGCGGTTGCGCTGGTAACCATGAGCGTCGGCTTCTGGGTATTCAATCCGCACCTCGAGTGGTACGTCGGGCTGTCGGGCTTGTTGCACGGAATTCTTGCGGCCGGCGTCACTCAGGGAATCTCCAGGCGTCGCCGCGAGAGCATTGTCATTGCGGTGTTGTTGGTTGCGAAGCTCGCCTGGGAACAGCTGGCAGGGCCGCTGCCAGGGTCTGAATCCGCTTCAGGAGGTTCGGTGGTTGTCGACTCACACCTGTATGGCGCCATCGGTGGCGTGATCGGCGCGTTTTTGGCACGAATTAGAGTCAGAGTCGTCACGTCTATATAATTTATCGCCACCGGTGCCGGCAGGGCCGGCGAGACCACGAGCTTTTACGGAGGCTACTTTGACTATCGCAATGGTTTTTCCCGGGCAGGGGTCGCAGTCGCCGGGCATGCAGGCCGATCTGGCGTCGCAATTCGCCTGCGTTCAGGAAACCTATGCCGAAGCGAGTGAGCGGCTGGGTTATGACTTATGGCGACGGGTTCAGGACGGACCGGCCGACGAACTCGCGGAAACGGTTGTCACCCAGCCGGCGATGCTCACGGCCGGAGTCGCCGCCTGGCGCGCGTGGCAGGCGGCCGGCGGCTCGCAGCCCGTGCAGATGGCGGGACACAGTCTTGGTGAGTATTCAGCACTCGTATGTGCAGGTGCCGTCAGTTTTGCCGATGCCTTGAACGTGGTTATCCGACGCGCGGAGCTAATGCAGGGCGCCGTACCGGTGGGAGTCGGAGCGATGGCGGCCGTTCTCGGCCTTGACGATGAGTCAGTGCGGAAGGTGTGCGATGAAGCGTCGCTCATCGGCATCGCTGAGCCTGTCAATTTCAATTCACCCGGCCAGGTCGTGCTCGCGGGACACGCTGATGCGGTGCATCGCGCCGTCGACCTGGCGAAAGCGGCCGGTGCGCGGCGGGCAATAAAACTGCCGGTCAGCGTGCCCTCGCATTCGTCCCTGATGATATCCGCCGGTGAGGCCCTGAGTGAGCAACTCGCAGAGGCGGAGTTTCGCACGCCCGCTATCACCGTCGTGGCGGCGACGGACGCGAAACCGTATGCCGATGCGGCCGATATTCGCAAACGCCTGTCCCGGCAGGTGTCCGGACCGGTACACTGGGTCGAAACCGTGCAGGCAATGATTGCGGCAGGCGCTACGTCGATTATCGAATGCGGCCCAGGCAAGGTCCTTGCCGGCCTCGTGCGCCGCATTCACAAGGGCACCCCCGTCTCGTTCATTGAAAACAACGACAGCCTGCAAAAAGCACTGCAGGCATAACAAAGCAGAGTCAACCGAGGAATACCCATGAGCAATCTCTTCAGTTCGAACGCCCTGGAGGGCGAGATCGCACTGGTCACGGGGGCATCACGCGGTATCGGCGCGTCGATTGCCCGGGCGCTGGTCGCTGCCGGTGCTACGGTCGTCGGCACTGCAACGAGCCAGGGCGGTGCCGACGGTATCTCGCAGGCGCTTGGCGATCACGGGCGCGGGATCGTGCTCAACGTTGCCGATGAGGAGTCGGTACAGGCTGCGATCAAGAATGTGCAATCCAATGAGGGCAGCCCGACGATTCTCGTGAATAACGCGGGAATCACGCGCGACAATCTACTGTTGCGCATGAAGCAGGATGAGTGGGATGACGTCATCGCGACAAACCTCACCGGACTTTACCGCGTAAGCAAGGCGTGCCTCCGGGGCATGATGAAAGCGCGCAAGGGGCGCATCATCAATATCGCGTCCGTCATCGCCGTCATGGGTAACGCGGGTCAGGCCAACTACGCAGCGACGAAAGCAGGTATGGTCGGTTTTTCGAAATCACTGGCGCGGGAAATAGGCTCGCGCGGCATAACCGTGAATGTCGTCGCACCCGGATTCATCGACACGGACATGACCCGGGAGCTTCCTGAAGAGCAGCGCGATTCCATGCTGGCACAAGTGCCGCTTGGGCGACTCGGGGAGGGCGACGACATAGCCAATGCCGTGTTGTTTCTTGCCTCGGGCGGCGGCGAGTACATCACCGGGGAGACCCTGCACGTCAATGGCGGCATGGTAATGGACTAGGGAACCTCCGGGCGCACGACATTTGCCATAAATATTCGCCTCTGGCGTATAGATTGCCATTGATGATTCACATACAATAGCCAGCCACGACCCGGTAGCACCTTGAAATATCAAGGACTTAGGACCAAAAAGGACGTGGAAACGGGCCTATTGAAGCGCCGTGTGAGTCGCATGAACACGCGAATCGGGCGGAGGAAAATCGCGGGCGGGGCCTGCCGCAGAGGAAATTTGAGTCTTCTCAGGAGAAGCAACCACTATGAGCAGTATCGAAGAACAAGTTAAGGGCATCGTTGCAGAGCAACTCGGCGTCAAAGAAGACGAGGTTACGAACGATGCTTCTTTTGTCGATGACCTGGGCGCGGATTCGCTCGACACCGTCGAGTTGGTAATGGCCCTCGAAGAAGAATTCGAGACCGAAATCCCGGACGAGGAAGCCGAGAAGATCACGACGGTCCAGCAAGCAATCGACTTTGTAACCGCTCGCCAGAGCGAGGGTTAGGAATAACGGCGCGGCGCCTGCCGCCGCGCCTTTTTCTTTTCAGTCCCTACAGGCAGTCCTGCCATTCACAACCGGACAATTCCTTGAGTAAACGACGCGTCGTCATAACCGGCATGGGCATAATTTCTCCGGTTGGCAACCGACTGGACGATGCGTGGCATGCCGTCCGCGAGGGCGTATCGGGTATCTCGCTGATCGACGACTTCGACACCAGCGCATTTCCGACTCGGATCGCGGGCATCGTGAAGGACTTTGACGTCAACGCTTACCTGTCGCCGAAGGATCAACGCAAGAACGACCCGTTCATACACTACGGTGTTGCCGCGACAATGAATGCCATCGAGGACTCCGGACTCGAGATCAACGACGAGAACGGGCACACGATCGGCATTGCGATGGGCTCCGGCATCGGCGGCATCAAGTTCATCGAGGACAATCACAACAAGATGCTGGCAGGCGGGCCGCGCAAGGTATCGCCGTTCTTTATCCCGGGCAGCATCATCAACATGACCTCGGGGCAGGTCAGCATCCTGCAGCACATCACGGGACCGAATATCTCGATCGTCACGGCATGCGCGACTTCGACGCATTGCATCGGGCTTGCGGCCCGCAGTATCGAACACGGCGACGCCGAGGTCATGCTTGCCGGAGGCTCGGAATTCGCGACGACGCCATTGGCCATGGGCGGGTTTTGCTCCGCGCGCGCGATGTCGACCCGCAATGACGATCCGACGCATGCGAGCCGGCCTTACGACATCGATCGTGACGGCTTCGTGTTGAGCAACGGCGCCGGCTGTGTCGTCCTCGAGGAATACGAACACGCGAAGGCCCGCGGCGCCAAAATCTACGCGGAGATGATCGGCTTCGGTATGAGCGGTGACGCCTACCACATCACGCTGCCACCGGCGGACGGCGAGGGTGCCCGCAAATGCATGACAGCGGCACTGCGCGATGCCGGGCTCGATCCTTCCGACATCGATTACCTGAACACGCATGGCACGTCCACACCAGCCGGCGACATTGGCGAAACCGTCGGCATCAAGCGTGCGTTCGGCGATGCCGCCGACGAACTCATGGTCAGTTCGACGAAATCCACGACGGGCCACCTGCTGGGTGCCGCCGGTGTGGCGGAAGCGATCTTCTGTGCGCTGGCGATCAGGGACCAGGTCGTACCGCCAACCACCAACCTGGAAAACCAGGATCCGCAGTGCGACCTCGACTACGTTCCGAATGTGGCGCGCGACGATTCCGCAGGTCGCAGGCCCTGACGACCTGCGGCAACTGCAGCGCGAGCACCCGTCGCGATACCCCTTCCTGTTACAAAGCACCGCGAACGGAAGTGCGCTTGGCCGTTTCGACATTCTATTCGCCTTTCCCGGTGAGTCGCTCGAACTCGACGGATCGGGAAATCTCGCAGGACACGGCGCAGCACAAGGCCGGACGTTTCTGGAAGCGCTCGATGCCTGGTGGCTCGACGAACGTGCCACGTGCGCCGACACGGAATTGCCGTTCGTCGGCGGTTGGTTTCTGTACCTGGGCTACGAACTGGCGGGTGAAATCGAGCCGGCTCTGGACCTGAGAAAAGACACGATTCTGCCCGTGGCGCTCGCCGTCAGATGCCCTGCGGCCGTGATATTCGACCACGAGCAGTCGTCCTGCCACCTTGTCTGTGAAACGCCGGCATGCGCCGACAAGGCACAACTGTTGTCAGACATTCGCTCAATGCAGAGGGAAGCGGGGCGCGCTGCCGGTATCCTCAAAGAGGTACACGAGGAGCGGCCGGAACGGTTCATTGACGCGGTCACAAGGGCGAAGGAGTACATCGCAGCGGGCGACGTCTACCAGGCTAACCTCTCCCGGCAATGGTCGGCTGAGACGTCGGCCAACGCATCCGCCAGCGATATTTACGAATCGCTTTGCGATAGCAATCCAGGACCTTTCGCCGGCATCGCTCGCTGGCGGGGCATCGAATTGCTTTCGTCGTCTCCGGAGCGCCTGTTGAGAGTCAGAGACGGCATCGCGTCAACGCGTCCGATAGCCGGGACCCGGCCGCGCTCGACGGACGACGAGACGGACAACACGTTGTCCGCGGAATTGTTCGCGCACCCCAAAGAACGCGCCGAACATGTCATGCTTATCGATCTCGAAAGGAACGACCTGGGTCGGATTTGCGACGCAGGCACCGTTGAGGTAGATGAAATGATGGTGCTGGAAAGCTACGCGCATGTGCATCACATCGTGTCCAACGTCCGGGGGCGCCTGCGTTCGGAAGTAACGCCGGGACAGGCGATCGCGGCCGTCTTTCCTGGAGGCACGATTACAGGCTGCCCGAAAGTGCGCTGCATGCAGATCATCAGTGAACTGGAACAGGGGCCGCGAGGTGCTTACACGGGTTCGTTCGGCTACCTGAACCGGGACGGCAGTCTGGACCTGAACATCCTCATTCGCACGATCGTAAAAGACAGCAATGAACTGACGTTCAGGGCGGGCTCCGGTATTGTCGCGGATTCGGACCCGGATGCCGAACTCGAAGAGACGCGCGCCAAGGCCAAGGGCATGTTACGGGCATTGACTCGATGAACCAGTGGTTTCGGGATGGTGAGCCGGTCCGTGACGTGTCGATTGACGATCGCGGTTTCCAGTATGGCGACGGGCTTTTCGAGACGATCGCGATTCGGCGCGGCGAGCCGCGGTTGTGGGAACATCACATCGAGCGACTTGCGCGGGGGTGCGAGCGGTTGCGGATCGAGGTGCCGGCGGAGCCGCGCCTCAGGCGCTGGCTCGAAAGCGCACTCGGACAGAGCAACGGCATCACGGCGTACTGCGCCGCGAAGATCATTGTCAGCAGTGGCATCGGCCAGCGCGGTTACGGCCGTCCCGTACCCGGCCAGGCCGAAACGTTCATAGGAGTGTTCCAGGAGCGGCCGGTCGCCGAAAAAGCGTATCGCCATGGCGTCGAGACCATCCTCTGTGACACGCGGCTGGCCGTCAATTCCGTCACCGCCGGTCTCAAGACTCTGAATCGGCTCGAGCAGGTGCTGGCGCGCTCGGAATGCGTTGCCGCGGCGACGTTCGAAGGCCTGACTCTCGATGCCGACAAGCGCCTCGTCTGCGGTACCATGAGCAACGTGTTTATCGTTGCCGACAACACCGTCATCACGCCGTCGCTGGACCGCTGCGGCGTCGAGGGCGTCATGCGGCGACATGCGCTCGAAACGCTGGAGCGAAATGGAATCAGCGTCGACGTCCGTGACGTCAGCGTCGAGGAATTGTGGGACTGTGACGAGGTCTTCCTGACCAACAGCCAGTTCGGGGCGTTGCCGGTTCGGCGTTGTGGCAACACGGAGTGGCCCCCAGGCAGTGTAACGGCCGTTGTCATGCGAAGCCTGGCGGACAGCGGCATTTCGGAATGTGCCCTGTGAAGCGTGTTGCGCTCGCATTCTCGATAATGCTGTTGCTGGTGGCCGTGGTCTGCGGCGCCGGTGCCTGGCAGGTCGAGCGCTTCATGACCACGCCGGTTACAGTACCCGCACAAGGCGCCGAGTTCGAAATACCCCCGGGCAGCTCTTTCGCTTCCGTAACCAGGCAGCTCGTCTCGAGGGACATAATCGAAACCGACCGGTGGTTCCGCCTTTACGCACGCTTCACCGGCGAGGCGAACGCCGTTCAGGCCGGCGAGTACCTGATCGAACCCGGTACGACGCCGCTGTCCATGCTGGAACAGTTCACGAGTGGCGCTGTGCGTCTTTTTTCGTTCACTATTGTCGAGGGCTGGAACCAAAGGGATCTGTTACGGGCACTGCACGCAAACGCCGCAATAAAGGCAACGATGACCGACGAGGACTGGCCTGGCCTGCTTACGGAACTCGGCGCGCAAACGATGCACCCGGAAGGCCTGTTCCTGCCCGAAACCTATCGGTTTCCCCGCAATACCAGCGACCGGAAGTTGCTGGCGCAAGCGTACCAACTGATGCAGACGGCGCTGCTCGAAGAATGGGACGGGAGAGACCCCGGCACTTTGCTGGCGAACCCCTACGAGGCGCTGGTGCTGGCCTCCATTGTCGAGAAGGAAACGGCGCGCGCCGATGAGCGGGCGCGCATTGCCGGCGTGTTCGTGCGCCGACTCGAAAAACGGATGCGCCTGCAGACCGACCCGACTGTGATTTATGGTATAGGCTCCGGCTTCGACGGCAATCTCACCCGCAAGCACCTGCGCACGGACACGCCGTACAACACCTACACTCGGCACGGACTGCCGCCTACGCCGATCGCCATGCCGGGCCGGGCTGCGATCAATGCGGTGCTGCATCCGGCACCCGGAACCGAGCTGTATTTCGTGGCCACCGGACTCGGTGACGGCAGTCACCGCTTCTCCGCGACCAAGGCCGAACACGATGCTGCCGTAGCTGAATACCTGCGACGGCTGCGTCAGCAACGACGACAAGGCGGATAGCATGGAGCGCGGCAAATTCATCACCTTCGAAGGAATCGAAGGGGTTGGTAAATCAACGAATATCGACGTCTTCGTCAAGCGCATCGAGGCGGCCGGTCACTCGGTCCTGACGACCCGGGAGCCCGGCGGGACGCCGCTGGCCGAAGACATACGCGAGCTCCTGAAAAACCGCAGCGACGAGCCCATTCCGGAGATCGCGGAAGTACTCCTGATGTTCGCCGCCCGTTCGTTCAACGTGAACAACGTCATACTGCCGGCGCTGGAGGCCGGCACCTGGGTCGTCAGCGACCGGTTTTCGGATTCGAGCCGCGCCTACCAGGGTGCCGGCCGCGGACTGCCGATGGAAACCATCGACAGGCTCGCTGACTGGGTCCACGGGGAAACATGGCCGGACCTGACGATTCTGCTCGATGTGCCGGTCGAAATCGGCATGCAGCGAGCCGACAATCGCAGTGCCCGGGATCGTTTCGAGGAGGAACGTCACGATTTTTTCATGCGGGTGCGCGAATGCTACCTGCAGATGGCGAGCAACGAACCGGAGCGGTTCGTGGTGATCGATGCAACACAAAGCCTGCAGGAAGTCGGCGAGCAAATTTCGACGCTGGCGGATCAACTGCTAAGTGATGCTTGACATTAATAATAACCTTTAAGCCTTTGTTTTATGGAAATTACCTGGCATAGGTCCTTCGCAAAATCCTGGCGCGACCGGGTGCGGCACAATCGGCTGCCGCATGCGGTATTGCTCGCCGGACCGATGGGCCTCGGCAAGCGCTCCGCGGCTGTCTGGATGGCACGCATGAGCCTCGGCCTGGATACCGAGAGCGCCTTGCCCACACACCCACCGCAGATCCCCGAGCATGCGGATCTGCGCTGGATAGCGCCTCCGGAAGACAAGCAGACCATTGGCATCGAACAGATCCGGGCACTGGTCGCCGATTTGAGCCTGACGAGTTACGAGGGTACCGGCAAGGTCGCCGTGATCGAACCGGCCAACCTGATGACTGTCAATGCGGCCAACAGCCTTCTCAAGACGCTCGAAGAGCCGGCAGGCAACGCACTCCTGATACTGATCACCGATCGCGTCGGTAGGCTTCCTGCCACGATCTTCAGCCGCTGTCAGCGTATTGATTTCGCACCTCCATCGGAAGCCGAGGCGGTTGCGTGGCTCGATCAACTGCATCCGGCAGGGGCCTGGACGGACGCGGTCAGGGTCGCGGGTGGGGCGCCGCTGGCTGCGATCGACGCGCTGGAAAGCCTGGAGACGAGCGCTGCCATGGCACGCGATCTCAACACGCTCGGGCGCGGCGCCGCCTCACCCGTCGAGATTGCCGCACGCTGGGCGAAACTGGAGCCGGCGTTCGTGCTCAACTGGCTGGCGCAACAAGTCAAACTGGGCGTTATGGCCGTTTCCGGAGGGCGTGAGCAGGCGCGCGGCCTGGCAATCGACGAATCTGTGCTGCGGCGCATGGACAGGCGAAATATGTTCTGCTATTTAGACATAATCAACAGGCTGCGGGGCCAGCCCGCGGGTTCGTACAATGTGCAACTAACCCTCGAAGGGTTACTGATCGATTGGGCGGAGGGCCTCACCGACTGTGGACTCGAAGCGCCGGCCGACGGTATGAACCTGCTGCGGGCCAGCCGGTAAGCTGTCGACAAGATAAGGGCAAGAAATGAGCAAACCAGGACTGCTGACGCTAACCATCAAGGACAAGAGTGCGCTGTATCTTGCATACATGCCTTACGTGATCAATGGTGGGCTGTTCATTCCCACGAGCAGCTCCTACAAGCTCGGCGACGAGGTCTTCATGCTGCTCAACCTGATGGGCGAGGAAGAGAAGATACCGGTCGCGGGTACGGTCATCTGGATGACGCCAAAAGGCGCGCAGGGCAAGCGCACGGCGGGAATCGGCGTACAGTTCAGTGACCAGGACCAGGGCAACACGCAGAAGAAAATAGAAAACTACCTGGCAGGCGCCCTCGGCGGCGACAAACCCACCCACACGATGTAGGAAGGCCTTCCAGGCTCGATCGCGGACCTGGAATACGCCAACGTGGGCACGTAGGCCGCTCCCACGTGCCGCTCCTACGACTGCTCGAGGTTGATGCCGCCGCGTAACACGTAGGCGTGGTAGCCACGCTCACTCAGGATGTAAGCACCGGCGGAACTGCGGCGCCCGGTATCGCAACAAACGACGTACTTCTTGCTCTGGTCGAGTGTCGATATCTTGAGTCGAATGAAATACAACGGGATATTCGTCGCGCCGTCGAGGTGGTGATTTTCGAATTCGCTGGGCAGACGCACATCGAGCCACGCACCGCCGCTCCGCACGATCTCTTCGGCTTCGGCGCGATCGACCCATTCGAGCATCGGTTCGTTCAGCAGCTTTTTGAAATCGTCCTTGCCGAGTCGCATGACCGCCCCGTCGCTCTGCATCGTGACGGTCGCGTTGCGCTTGGCCTCCGAGATCAAAGCCTCTTCACCAAACGTGTCGCCAACGTTGAGTTCGGCGAGCTTTATGCCTTCCTTGCTGAGCGGTGTCTCGCGAGTGACCAGTGCCGCTCCGCGGATCAGTACGTAAAAATAATCGCCCTCGGCTCCCTGCTTGAGAATGACGTCGCCGGCATGATAATTGATCTGCTGCATACGCATGAAGATTGCCTGGATATTCGCCGGCGGAATCTTGTGAAACGCCTTGGTCTGGAGCAGCATCGTCATCCAGTCCTCGCTGCCCTGATCGCCCTTGCCCTGTATGTCCGAGACCTCATAGGTTCCCGTCTGGTCCCATGTAAGCATGACGTCGAGCAGATCGCTGTCGATTGAAATGAACTGAACGCGATCGCGAGCGCGCGCAGAAACGCGCCGGGGATAGACGGGAGCAACGGGATTTCGAGAAAACTCGCTGCCGCCTTCGACCTTGCCGACTACCTTGGCATCGTCGACCAGTTCGAGAACACCGGAGACAATATAGAACGTCCGCTTCTCGGTATCGCCTTCCTTGAACAAGAGCTGACCGGGCGACAGCTCACGGATCTGCACCTTGCGCGCCAGCGCCGCAAGATTGTCGCGTTTCAGCCCGTCTAGCGGTGAGAAACCCCTGAGCAGCTCTGTGCTTACCTGCTCAATTGCCATTATTGTTCCTATTGATACCCGAATCTCTCTGTTGGTGTTTGAGCCTACTCTGCGTCGCGTATTCTACCTTTAATTCAACGACTTCCGGTAACGATTAACGCTCGCCGTGTGAATCAACGCACAGTTTTCCGCCGAGGGTCATTTTATGCGTGATCTGCGTCACAGCGCCGACCACGCACTGCTTGGCACAAATCGATCACCCTTGTTTGCGGCCAGCGATCGCAGCACGGCAAGCACAGCCTCATGGCCGCGTTCACGCGCATAATTTAGCGGCCCGCCGCGAAACGGGGCAAATCCGGTGCCGAAGATCACGCCGGCATCGAGCAGGTCCGCATCCGTAACGACGCCTTCCCCCAGGCAGGCCACGGCCTCGTTGACCATTGGCAGAATCAGCCGATCCTCGATATCCGCGGGAACAGGGCCTCCATCGGCCGCGGGCTTGACGGCCTTGCCGTCTTCCCAGCCATAAAAGCCTTGCCCCGACTTCCTGCCGAGCAGCCCGTCATCGACCATTTTCGCCAGGCGCTCCGGCACCGGCCGGTTCATTGCGGCGCCGAGGACTTTGGAGACGTGAAGTGCCACATCCAGGCCGACGCTGTCCACGAGTTCGACCGGCCCCATGGGCATACCGAACGCTTCAGCGGCCCTGTCGATCTCGGCGAGTGGCACGCCTTCTTCGGCCAGGTGCATCGCTTCCGCCATGTAAGGCGCCAGGATCCGGTTTACGACGAAACCGGGCGAGCTAGCGCATTCGAGCGGCAGCTTGCCGATGCCCTTCGTAAAGGCGAAGCCGATATCCAGTGCTTCCTGCTCGGTGTCCTCGCAACGGATGACTTCGACCAGTGGCAGCATGGCAACGGGATTGAAGAAGTGCAGGCCAATGAAGCGTCGTGGTTCGCGCAGTACCGTGCGCAAGTCTTCGAGGCGAATGCTCGACGTATTGCTGGCGAGCAGGGCGCCCGGTTTCATTTCCTGCTCGAGCGCCTTGTACAGAGCCTGCTTGGCCTCGAGGTTCTCGAAGATGGCTTCGATAACGAGGTCCGCCTCGCGAACGCCGTCGCCATTGACGTCAGCGCGCAAGCGCTGTTCAGTTTCCGCGCGTTTCGCGTCATTGCGAACACGTTTGGAGAACAGTTTCTGCGCCCGCGCCATCGCAGGGTCTATGTATTTCTGCTCGCGATCCTGCAGTGTCACAGTGTGCCCGCGAAGCGCGCACCAGGCCGCAATATCTCCCCCCATGACGCCGGCACCGACAACATGCACGTGCCTGATCTTCTTGTCCGTCTTCTTGCCCTGTCCTTTCAGCTTGCTCTGAAGGAAGAACACGCGGACGAGGTTGCGCGACGTGCTGGTGCAGACGAGGTCGGCGAAGCTGCGCGCTTCCGCCTCGTAGCCGGTTTTCTCGGACCCGCCGTGAGCCGCCCACAGGTCGATCATGGCGTAGGGTGACGGATAGTGGTCCTTACGCGCTTTGTTGCGCACCTGTTTCAGCAACATGTTGCGAACCAGCGGCCTTGCGATACCGAGGCTCAGCAGGCGATCAAGCAGCGGTGCCCGCCGCTTCGGCCTCGCGGATTCGATCAGGTCCGTCGCTGCCTTCCGCCAGTTGTCCTCGCTGGTAAGGCGATCCACGAGACCCATTCGAAGCGCTTTGGAGGCGGTGACCGGATTGCCCGTCAGCATCAACGGCATTCCGGCGCGCACGCCACAAATCCGTACAGCGCGCACTGTGCCGCCAAAGCCGGGATGCAGGCCGAGTTTGACCTCCGGGAGCCCGAGTATGCGTTCGTCACCTGCGAGCGCCAGGCGATAATCGCAGGCCATTGCGAGTTCGAGGCCGCCACCGAGACAAACACCGTTGATTGCGACGACCGTCGGGCAACGCAATGCCTCGATCCTGTCGAACAGTTGCTGCCCCTGGCGCACCAGTTCGTAGGCGCGCTCCGCGGTGTCGATTTCAACGAATTCCTTGATATCGGCGCCCATGACGAAACTTCCGGGTTTTCCGGAGTACACCACGAGCCCGCGCGGCGGATTGGATTCCCACGGCTCGAGGATGCCGTTCAGTTCGATAAGGACTTCAGAAGATAGAACGTTCGCACGTGCGTCCGCCATGTCGATGCACAGCCAGGCGATTCCGGCGTCGTCAGTTTCGGTTTTCCAATGTTGCGTCATAGTATCTTTACCCGGCTCAGGCGACTTCGAAATCGCAAACGAGCGGCAAATGGTCCGATAGTTTGATGTCCGGCACGTCGAAGCCGGTTACGTTGATGCCGTCCTGGTACAGGACGAAATCGAGTTCCTTGCGTGGCGATCGGCTCGGATACGTCGGCCGGCTGTCGATGTTGGCCGACTCCAGGCCGGCCGCCTTCATGAACAGGTAGATCTCGTTTTCTCCCCAAAACGTGTTGAAGTCTCCTGCGACGACAACGGGTTTCCTGGTTTCCTGTATGAGGTCGTACAAGCGCCGCAATTGAAGATGCCGGTGCCGGTATTTGAGGGACAAATGCACGAGGAAGATGGCGTAGTCGTCCATCTCGAGTTCGATGATCAGCCGTTTGATGCCCGTATCGAAGTAGTGAAACTTCTCGCCGTGAACGCGTGGTGCGGCCATGAAAGCGTTGCCTTGCTTGCGTACGATCGGCAGGATCTGGTTGAACGACCTCTCGCCGTACTTCGTTTCGTAGGATGTGTTCATGCCCAGGTCCGCGGCCAGCTTCTCAGCCTGGTTCACCTTGCGGCTGCGAATCGATCCCGTATCGACTTCGATCAATCCGACGACATCCGGATCGACCGATTTTATGAATCGGGTGATCTCCGGAAGCACAGACTGGTTACCCAGCACGTAGCCGGCGCCTGGCAACGGCATATGCATGCTGCTGCCGCCGCCGACAGCGTATCTGATGTTGTATAAAAGGAGCCGCATGCGCTGCTACGATACCGAATAGCCGGTGGCATGGAAACCACTGTTAGCAATAGATATCATGCGGACCAAGCGCATTGGCCGCGCGGCCGAACAACGGAGTCAGCGGTGTCTGAAAATAATCCAATCCGGGTATTTGCAACCCACGGTTTCGAGGAGAGCGACGACTACCTGCGCGTCTTCGAGTTCCTGGAAAGCGTCGATCGTTTTTACTACCTCAATGTCAGCAAACCCGAGAATATGCCCACGACAGGCGGCATGGAGGCGATCAAGGACGAGTTGATCCGGCAGATCAAGGAATCCGAGGCCGTCATCGTGTTACCCAGCATGTATGAGCAAAAGAAGGATCTGGTCCGGTACATGATGGACGTGGCCGATGCCAACAACAAAAAGATGATCGCAATTCGGCCATTCGGAGGCACACTGGAGACGCCCGCAGAGGTCGTCGAGCGTGCCGCCGAGCATATCGAGTGGAACGACCGGGAAATGGTCGATGCGTTGAAGCGGCAGGCGCGCGGTGAGGACACGTCGCGCTGGGAGGTCCTCGACTTTCCAGGCTTCGACGCCGATGGGCCTATTGAATAGTTTTTTAAAACAAAGATTTATTGACTTTTATTAAAGTAATTTAGGTTATGCGGCCAGTCGTAATCGCACACCGTGGCGCATCCGGGTACCTGCCCGAACACACCTTTCCGGCGAAAGCCCTGGCGCATGCCATGGGGGCGGACTACCTCGAGCAAGACGTCGTCGCGACGCGTGATGACGAACTCGTGGTGTTGCACGATATTCACCTCGACAGCGTCACCGACGTCGCCACTCGCTATCCCGGACGGGCGCGGGCAGACGGCCGCTTTTACGCAAGAGACTTCGATCTGTCAGAGGTCCGCCAGCTGCAAGTGCATGAGAGGACGAACGCCGACGGGTCGCCCGTCTATCCCGGCCGTTTCGCTTCCGGTGCAGAGCCGTTTCGAGTCCATACCTTCGCTGAGGAACTCGGGTTCGTTCAGTCGCTGCAAAAGGCGCATGGACACTCGGTCGGCATATACCCGGAAATCAAGCGCCCTGCGTGGCATCGCAAGGAGGGCGTGGACGTCACGCCGCAATTCCTGCGCATACTCGGAGACTTCGGCTACCGGGCGCATTCCGACCCCGTGTACGTGCAATGCTTCGACGCGGCGGAACTGCGCAGAATAAGGCGCAAGTTCAATTGTCGATTGAAGTTGATCCAGCTCATTGGCGAGAACAGCTGGCGGGAGTCCGCCACGAACTACGCTGTGCTCCGGGGTCGGCGAGGGCTCGAACGGCTGGCTAAGACAGTGGATGGCATCGGCCCCTGGGTCAATCGCCTCTACAGGCTGCGCCGCCGCGACGGACAAATCCGCTCCACGGGCCTGGTGGAGCGCGCGCATGGCGCCGGACTGGCAGTGCACCCATACACGTTCCGCGTGGACGAGATACCGGAGGGTTTCGCGTCGTTCGATGCGCTACTGACCTTTTGCTTCGATGAATTGTCTATTGACGGGGTGTTTACGGATTTTCCGGACCGTATCTTGCAATTCTTGCGAAGGAATTCCGGAAAACACGCCTCTAACCCCTGATATTGTAAGGAAACCGACCAGTGCAGGGAGGCATTAAGTGAAAAATATTCCGGTGTTGAGGGCGATTCTCATGGCGTGGGCGCTGGCCGTATCGCCGCTCGCGACGGCCGACCAGACGGCGGACACGACACTCGACCTTTCCGAATATCGCGGCAAAGTGGTTGTCCTCGACTTTTGGGCCTCCTGGTGCGTGCCCTGTCGCCGTTCATTCCCCTGGCTGAATTCGATGAGCGAGAAATACTCGGGTGACGGGCTGGTGATTGTGGGCGTCAACCTCGACCGGGAGCGGGCGAGTGCGGCGGAGTTCCTCGATGAATTCCCGGCGAGGTTTCGCATCGCCTACGACACGGATGCGAAGCTCGCGACACAGTACGGCGTTCAGGCCATGCCGAGTTCGTTCGTAATCGGTCGTAACGGTGAGATCGAGGCCCAGCACCTCGGATTCAAAGTGAAACGCCAGGACGAATACGAGGCCGTGATAGTAGCCGCTCTCGAGCAGGAGATGAATGAATGAAGATAAAGATCGGGCTCGCCGCGGCGGCCGTTGTTTTCGCCGCCGGCTGTTCCTCGATGGGTGTCGAACCCTGGGAACGCGACATCCTGGCCAGGGAAGATATGCAAATGACGACCGACGAGGCGGAAGCAGTGACCGACGAACATATCTACTTCAGCAAAGAAGCATCCAGCGGCGGCCGAGGCTTTGGCGGCGGCGGTTGCGGCTGCAATTGAGGGCGCACCCGATGAGTAAGAAAGACAATCGGTCGATATCGGCGGCGCTCGCGATGGCCACCTGTTCCTTGCTGGGATCGGGAATACCTGCACCCGTCGATGCGCAGGAAGAACCCGAATGGGATTTCAACACGTCTCTGCTTTACTACGGCGAAGACGGGGATAGAGTGAAGGACTACAGCGTCAAGGCCATAGCCCGGCGAATGTTCGTTGACGACCGCGTCCTGTCCTTGAGCATGACAGTGGACAGCCTGACCGGCGCCACGCCGAACGGCGCCATCCGGCAGGACACCGCGCAGACGTTTACACGACCGTCCGGCAACGCAGCTTACGACGTCCAGTCCGGTGTGCTGCCGCTCGATGACACGTTCCTCGACACGCGTGTCGCGCTGACCGCCAACTGGCAGCAACCGGTCGGTGAGACCAGCCTCGTGAATGTCGGC
The DNA here is from genome assembly GCA_945788625.1 of uncultured Woeseiaceae bacterium. Classification (GTDB taxonomy): domain Bacteria; phylum Pseudomonadota; class Gammaproteobacteria; order Steroidobacterales; family Woeseiaceae; genus UBA1847. The sequence continues at coordinate 70,041 of CALZMQ010000012.1, read as the reverse complement.
GCCAGCGCATCGAAGGAATACGATTACACGCACTTCGGTGTCAATGCGAAGATCGCACGGGATTTCAACAAACGCAACACGACACTGGCGGCCGGAATCGCGCTATCGATTGACAGCCTGGACCCGGTAGGCGGCGCGCCGGCGCCGCTGACCCCGATGCTGGACGTCGGGGATACCAGCAATCGCATCGGCAACCAGGACAAGGACGTACTCGACGTCGTCCTCGGCGTGACGCAGGTCGTGAATCGAAATCTCGTTGTCCAGGCCAACTACTCGTACAGCAAATCGGACGGCTACCTCACGGACCCTTACAAAGTGCTCAGCATCGTCGACGGGACCACCGGCGACACACTGCTGCGGACACCGACGCCGGGTGTCGAGGGACCGTCACACCAGGTGCTGTTCGAAAGCCGGCCGGGCGACCGGACCAAGCACAGCGTTTACACGCAGGCCAAGTACTACATGAACGGCAAGGTGCTGGATGCATCGTACCGCTACATGACCGACGACTGGGAAATCGACTCGCACACCGTGGATCTCCGTTACCGCTGGCCTGTTGGCGAAGATCGATACATCGAGCCGCACCTGCGCTTGTATACGCAGTCCGAGGCGGAGTTCTACCGGCTCAGCCTGGTTGACTCGGATCCACTGCCGGTCTTTGCGTCCGCCGATTACCGGCTTGGCAACTTCGATGCCGTGACCGCGGGCGCGAAATACGGCTGGAAGACCAGCAATGACAACGACATGAGCGTGCGCCTCGAGTGGTACCGGCAATCGGGGTCGGTTCCAGCGGCCCAGGTCGTCGGGAACCAGGCCACACGTGACAATTACCCGGATCTGAACGCCGTTATTCTGCAGTTCAGCTATCGCTTCTGAGCCTCGACACGAGCGACGCAAGGTCGAACTGCAGCTGGCCGAGGACGGCTGGCTGGGCCGATTCAAGGCGATGGGCAGCCCGTGCGAGCTGGTCTGCGAGGCGCTGGAGCGGCGTGCCGCGCACGAACTGAGTTCGATCGTGGCTGCCGAGGCGTGGCGAATAGAGGACAAATTCAGCCGCTATCTCGACGGCAATATTGTCGACGCCATCAACTCGGCCGGGGGGAGGCCGGTCGAGGTGGACGACGAAACCGCGCAGCTGCTTGATTTTGCCGTCACCCTTTACGAGCTCAGCGAGCGTCGATTCGACATCACCTCCGGCGTGTTGCGGCAAGCTTGGCATTTCGATGGCAGTGACAGAGTCCCGGCGGACAGCCGCGTGCAGGCCGTCCTCGAGCTCGTCGGCTGGCACCGCGTCGCCTGGCAGCGCCCGCTATTGCAGATGCCCCGGGGCATGGAAATAGACCTCGGCGGCATCGCCAAGGAATACGCGGTCGACAGGTGTGCGGCACTACTGAGGGAGCAGGGTGGCGGCCCGTGCCTGGTCAATTTCGGCGGCGACCTTGCCGTTACCGAGCCGCCGGCGCAGCGCGTGCGCTGGAAAGTTGCGATCGAGGGTGAACGGGACGGCGAGGCCGACCGAATCGTCGATCTCAAGCAGGGTGCACTTGCCACCAGCGGTGACGCGCGCCGCTTCCTGCTGAAGAACGGCGTTCGTTACAGCCACATTCTCGATCCCACCACCGGCTGGCCGGTACCGGATGCACCCAGGTCGGTCACCGTCGCGGCGGATACCTGCACGCAGGCCGGCATGATCAGCACGCTGGCGATGCTTGAAGGAGCGGGTGCGGAAGCATTTCTCGACGCCCAGGCAGTCACCAGCTGGTGCCGACGATAGACGCGTCAGGGCGCGCTATCTTTGCCATAACACCTCAAATATGGTATATAAGCCACTGTTTCATAAATACTTATTGAAGTAATTGCCTTTTACGATCGATCCATTTATGGTCATTGCTGACCGAGTCTTTCCTTGCATATTGAGAACCCGGTCCTTTATTGAACGACGAATACAAATAATCATAACGAAATGTTTGTCGAGCTACCGCAGACCCTGATCCTGATGACGGCTGGAGCCTTCCTGCTCGGTTGGCTGCTGTCGTCGATCAGTTCGAGCCTGAGTTCAAAAACCAAGGCCAAGAAACGCGATCCCCGTGACGACCGAATTCGTTCGCTGGAAGCGGAATTGCGGGTTGCCCAGACCGACGGTGCCAAATCGAAAGACGACCTCGAAAAATTCGAGGAGGATCTCAAGGAAACCACGGTTGGCCTCGAGCGCCGCGACTACGTCATCAGCGACCAGCAAGCCAAGATCGAGAAGCTGAACAAGGACCTGAAAGACTCGGTCCTGAAGACACGAGAGCTGCGCACCGAACTCGCCAACAGGGCCGCCGAAAGCGTCCACGCCGAGGCAAAAATCCGCGAGGTCGAAACGGAGCTGTCTGTCGCACAGGCGTCCACCGACCTGATCGCCACGGGCGTGCTGGACTACAAGTTTGCCCCCGGCGAGGAAGAGACACGGGAATCTGACGAGGATGACGGCCAATCGGAATTCAGCGAGGCCGTCAAGTAGGCGTTTCGCGGCACCCGTGCGACTCCACCTGATACTGACCATTGCGGCGATGCTGCTGGGCATCTCCTGCTCGGCGGAGCGTCAGGGCGTCAAGATCGTGTTCCTGCCCACCTGGAACGGGCAGCCGATTGCTTGCGAGGGCGAGGCTCCCGCATTGACGGATCTCAGGTTCTACATTTCCAACATCGAACTGGCCGGCGAGGGTGGCAGAGCGCAACCGCTGGTGCTCGACAACCAGCTGCAGTGGCAGCAGCAAGACCTTGCACTGATCGACCTCGAGAACGGCCGGGGAAGCTGCAGCAACGGCACCGCCGAGACCTACGCGTATCTCGTCGGCAGCGTGCCGCCGGGTGGTTACCGTGGCCTGCGGTTCACGGTCGGTGTGCCTTTCGAGCGCAATCACGCCAACCCCTTGACGGCCGAGCAGCCGCTCGATGACCCTGCGATGCACTGGCACTGGCGGTCCGGGTACAAGTTTCTGCGTGCGGGCATAAAAACGGAGACAGACGGTTTCTGGATTCACGTCGGCAGCGCGGGCTGTGAAGGCACGGTCAGGAACATCAGCGGCTGCCGATTCCCGAACCGTGTGACGGTTGAACTTGCCGATTTCGTGCCCCGCGAGAACACTGTTGCTGTCGATCTGTCCGCCCTGATGGCCGGTACGAACCTCGAGGACGGCGAAGCCGGCGACTGTTCCTCAGGACCGCCTGAATTGGCGTGTGTTGCTCCTTTCGAGGCGCTTGGGATCGACTTCCGCAGCGGCGACGCGAGTGGGCGCCAGCGGGTTTTCTCGATCGCGCCGTGAGGAGACTACTGCTAATCGCAGGTGCGTGCGCCGCTCTTGCGGGAACAGCGTGGTGGCTGTCGATTGAACGGGAGTACGACTGGCGGCTGCCGCCGGATATCCCGTTGCCGAGGGTTCCGGCGGACAATCCGATGTCCAGTCCCAAAGTAGAACTCGGTCGCTGGCTTTTCTACGACACCCGCCTGTCCGGAAACAAGACGATGTCTTGCGCCACCTGCCACATCCAGGCGCTCGCATTTACCGACGGCAAGCCGCGATCTATCGGATCGACGGGAGAAATACATCCGCGCAGTTCGATGAGCCTGGTCAACGTGGCGTACTCGAGCCGCCTGACCTGGGCGAATCCGCTGCTCGATCGGCTCGAAGACCAGGCGCTGACACCGTTACTGGGAGACCGGCCGGTCGAGATGGGACTGGGGGGCAGGGAGGACGAATTCGCCGATCTGCTGCGAACCGAACCGCGCTACCGGGAACTCGCGGAGCAGGCGTTTCCAGGCGACAGGGAGCCGTATTCCCTGCTGAACGGCGTACGGGCTATCACGGCGTTCGTGCGCTCGATCGTGAGTTACGCAACGCCGTATGACCGCTACCTCGCAGGTGAAGACGATGCCATGAGCGAGGCGGCGGTACGGGGCATGGACCTGTTTTTTTCAGAACGGCTGGAATGCTTTCATTGTCACGGCGGTTTCAATTTCACGGACAGCACGACGCATGCCGACGCCAATGTCGACCGCGTGGGCTACCACAATACGGGGCTGTACAACATCGACGGCAACGGCGCTTATCCTGTCGACAACACCGGCCTGTTCGACATGACCGGCGAACGACGCGACATGGGGCGCTTCAAGGCCCCGTCGTTGCGTAACGTGGCCGTCACGGCGCCGTACATGCACGACGGCAGCATTGCGACCCTCGCTGAGGTCATTGCACATTACGAGCGAGGAGGGCGCCTGGTCGCGGACGGCCCCGCCGCAGGCGACGGCCGCCTGAGCCCTTTCAAGTCCGAATTCCTGCGTGGCTTCGAAATCAGCGAGACCGAACGGGCCGACCTGATCGCGTTTCTGGAATCGTTGACGGACGGGTCGGTCCTGTCGGACGAGCGTTTTTCTAATCCGTTCGCCGACTAGTGCGTATGCACCTCGACCGTGAAGCCGGTCTTGCGCCATGCGAACCAGAGCAGCACGAACCAGACCTGGATAAGCAATGCCGAGTTCCACTCGATGCGGTTCTCGAGCAGCGCGGTATCGTCCAGCAACATCGTTTTCAGCACCACGATTGCAATGCCGATGACGAACTGCAGAATACAAACGCCCAGCATCGCGACGGCAAGCGGCGTCAACTCCGGATTGGCCGTGCGTCTTGCGTAACCGAAATAGGCAATGGCCAGTACCAGTTGCGACCCGACCGTAGCGAAGAAGTAGAAATAGATTCCTGTGCGACGCATGAACTCGTAGAACGCCCCCGAGGTGCCGAGGAAAGAGACGTACAGGAGTAATGCCACCGCGCCGACGAGGCCGAACAGGACTATCGCCCACGGCGCCTTGCTCGATGGCGCGAGCGAGCGCAGCCAGTGTGCCGCGAAGTGCCAGAGGATGACGAGCACTGCCACCTGGGGCAGCAATACGGCGCGAAATATAAGGCTTCCGGGCATGCGCCGGCCGGTGGCACTGATCGATGTGCAGCCGTCGATGTACGGAAAGCACGAGGGCAGGACGTCGGTGTTGACGCCCAGCCAGTAGGCGCCGGTGATGCCCAGTAAAGGGACGACACCGGCGTACAACGGCAGCCCTCGGATGACCATATATTGAGCATAGCCGATGCTAATCTGCTATACCGTAGGTAATAACAATAAGGGGGATCTCGCATGACTATCATCTCGTTGTGGCTGCCGATCATCGCTTCGGCAGTAGTGGTCTTTATCGGTGGCTCCGTCGTCTGGATGGCGATGCCGTGGCACAAGACCGAGTGGAAAAAGACGCCTGACGAAGAGGCGGTGAGGGCGGCCCTCAAAGGAACGGAACCGGGCATGTACACGGTGCCGAACTGCAAGGACATGGCGGCGATGAAAGAGCCGGAGATGCAGCAAAAGTTCGTTGAAGGTCCGCAGGCATTCATCACCGTCGTGCCATCCGCCATGCCGGCGATGGGCGGCAAGCTCGTGATGATGTTCGTCTACAATCTCGTCGTCGCCATTGTCTGTGCGTACTTCGTGAGCCGTACGCTCGCGCCGGGCGCCGATTATCTCGCGGTGTTCCGGGTAGCCGGTGCCGTTGCCTTCGTTGCCTACGGTATGGCTTACGTGCAAGAGAGCATCTGGTTCGGCCGCAAATGGTCATCGACGGCCATGAGCTTCCTCGATGCGCTTATTTACGCGGTGTTGACCGGCGGCGTATTCGGCTGGCTCGCCTGAGCGCCTCCGGGATCAGGCGTTGAGGTAGTTCAGCACCGGGAATCGCCCGCTGCGGGACAGCAATTCCTCGCGATCGAAGTTGCCGCCCGACCCGTCCGGCGGCTCGGTCTCGATGAGCCGCCTTAATTGCATGAGTTCGCGCTGGACGTCGTCGTACGAGGAACGCACCAAAGCGGTGCAGGTGCTGTCTGTTGCACACGCGATGTAGCACTTCATATCGAAATAGCGTGCGAATAGTCTCTCGTATTGCTTCAGCAGGCGCGTGCTCGTGCTGTCGTGCATCACGTCGATGATGTGATCGGTGGAGATGCGGCTCGAGACTGCCAGTACGTAATTGCGATGCTCGGACAGGACCGCCTCGCTATAGTCGAGTGTCGAGTGAAACAGGCGAAACAGCTGCCGCCGCCGCTCGCCCTGGATTTCATGGCGGCGCAAATACCTGAAAAATGCCCGGCGGTGGACGAGTTGAACCTCGGCATTACGCAACGCCACGATCTGGGGTTTCTTACGACGATGCTCCGCAACAGGCAGCAACAGCCTGGCATGCCGCAACTCCCATTCGCGGTATTTCCGGCTGTCGTCGAGGACGGTGTTTGCAATTCGGGAGTCGTGCGCGGACGCTGCTTCGGTCGCGTCACGCAGTGCGAACTCCGACGCATCCATCAATCGTCGATGCCTGGTGGAACTGTAGCGGAGCATCCCCCGACGCCTCTCTTGAGTTTTATTGTTTTGAACCTGCAGTCGAGACAGCTTATGTCTAAAAGGGCCTGCGCTCAATAGCTATATGGTCGATAAAGCGGTACGGAAACCCATGTTTTTCAGACCCTTTTGACATAATGCTTGCGCGATATGTCTCTTCGCGGCTGGTTCAGCGTGGTGCGCTCAGGGCTCGCCACCCAGCGATCGCTGATAGTCGTTCCAGACATGGACCACGTAGAATATCGGCGCGTGATCGACCAACTCCGCGAACGGTATCTGGTCGACGGACCCGGCCTTCCAACTGCTGAAAACTTTTGCCAGGTGAGCCCGGCGACCGGCAAATCGGTCGCGCAGCCGTTTCCAGAAACCGATTTTGGCGCGAATCCGGCCGCGGTGGTCGATGTAGCGGATCTCGCCAACGTGGGCGTAAAAGCCACGCGGTGGAACGCGCGTGACGATGTCGTTGTTGTTCCTGAACCGGTATGCCTTGACGGGGTAGTGATCGCGAAACGCCTGGTCGCCGACCCTGGGGGAACCGAAGGTGTAGACGGCCCTGGTACGATCGAAACGCTCGGCAGCGAGCGTCGCGAGTGCGGCGCCGAGACTGTGGCCTGTAAACCAGATGGGCAAATCGTCGCTCAGGCTCGACAGCCGCGCTTCGAGTTCTCTCCACACTGAATCCAGGGCCTCCTTGAAACCTTTGTGCACTTTTCCGGTTTTCCCGGCCGCGACTCGCGCTACTTTGATGTCAGTTACGATGTCTCTGCGCTCGGCGACCTCGGTTCCCCTGAATACCAGCACGGCAAAGTCGTCGTTGGCGGCCAGGAAATATTGCGTGTTCGTATCGTCCTGTTGATGATAATGAACAAGCGTCAGGCCGGAGCGGGCGAGTACCGCCTGGACAAAGGACTCATCCCGAACGTAGACCAGCATTGATAGCTCAGCCAACCACCAGGCATTAACCGCTCGAAATTCAGTAGCCCGGAAATCGAAAGCGCAATCTACCGCCTGCGAGAGGTAGTCGTATTGCGTGATTGGGTCGAACAGGCCCTTGAAAGAGTGGTCTGTGGGCAACGGCTTGAGTTGATTACCGGACATCGATTTCTCGAGATTATTCAAAAGTACGGGCAGGGAGTAGGGCGCTTCTCATTTCACCTCGTTCGGGATCGGTAACGACGGTTTCTCGCCTTTTTCCAGGTCGAAGAAGCTGCGCAGTTCGTTTTCGTCGAGTACTTCGGCGAAAGCGTCGACCATGATGCCGGCCAGGCCCTGGGCATCCTCGGCAAGGCCTTTCGGAATGGCCGCTCTGCCAAATAATCGCCGAACAAAGTATTTGGCGCTCAAGCGCATTCTCTTGCGCTCGATGCGCTCCTTGACGGCCCACAAGGCGTCCCGTCTTGCCTTGGGGAACTCGATACCCAGGCGATGATTGATGGCAAGTTCCAGTTCCTGGCGGCGAAGCTGGCGTTCCTGCTCACGGCTTTGCATCGGTGGCAGGTTTGCCTGCAATTCGACGACGCTGCGATCGTATTCCTCGTCGCTCAGTCGTGGTCCAAAATCGAATCCTTCTGCCATCGAACCGCTCGCCATCACGTGGCGGAAGTGAGTTCTCCGCCGGAACCGTAGGCTTCCTTCATGATATCCGGGTCGCCAAGAATGACGACGTCCCCGGGTTCAAGTTCGAGCAGCGAGCGGTATTCATCGGCAGTCAGCGAATTTGCGAGGTCATACTGAAATTCCTCGGTCAGGCGATTGTGTTCTTCCAGGAATTCCTCAATCGCAATCTCTTTGGCCTGCAGGCTCTCTTCGAGAGGGCTGCGTTTTTGCTCGACGCTGCCCCTGATTTCCAAGGCGTGAGAGGCATTTTTGGTGTCCATGAAGGACGAGGTCAACTTGAAGCTCACCAATTCGCTGAACAGGCTCAGCTGGAAATCTTGCGACTGTTCGGCCTCAACCTCCAGCGTTTCCATTTCCGCCGTTTCGTACATGGCGGTTACGCGCCCCAGATATTGTTGGAAGTCGCTTGATTCGGCTTCAAGACTCTCTATAGCGACAACCGACTCTGACTCATCGTCGGACAGACCACCCGTACCTTCCTCGCATTCAGCCAGTTCGCCGCTGACGTTTGGGTGTTGATGGAAGGGTGCCTTGCAGGCGCCCAGAAAGCCACGGGGCCTGCCGTAAGTGCCGAACATCGACTCGGAAACGTAATAGCCCTTTGCGCCCCTGACCGTGATTCCTGCGGGCATGAGGATTCTGTTGGCCGCCTGATGGCACACACCATTGATCAAATAACAGGTTATTCCTGCCTTACCATCGGGTTCGGCGATGGCATCCGCACGCTTGGTGCTGCCTTGTCCCTGGCGAAGCGCCGTGCCGCCGGTATCGCCGCCCCAGCATTTCCAGCGCGCGCCGCCATTTCCGCAGGTGACGTAGGTGTGATCGGCCAACTTCGCGAATAAAACCGTTGGATAACGCCATGCAACGAGTGTGCCCATGATCCATCCTCCAGGGATTCCGACTGTGTAATACCTATTCTAGATCAATAACGCGATCCAGGTGCCGTGATACAAAGACCGGTGGACATACCTCGTAGTTCAAGGTATTGTTGTTGCGTGCGGGAACACACGAAGGAGTGGGTCCCGTCATGAATCATCTTCTCTGTACTTTCCTTCTTACCGTCGCGCTCGCAATTGCTGCTCCGATTCCCGCATTAGCGGATGATCTGCCACCATTCCCATTCATGCTGGTTGAAGGCAAGGCTGTCGCCGAGGTACGACCAGACAAAGCAACCTTGAGTGTCCGCGTATCCGCGTTCGATCCTCAATCAGCTGTCGCGGTCGGTAGGGTCCAGAAACAACTGACCGCGCTGCTTGGTACGCTGGAGAAGTACGCGATCCCGGACGACGCGATTACCAGCTTCAACCTCGTCAAAGAAATCGAGCGAGACCGGAAAGACCGGGTTGAGCTGGAAATCGTGGGCTATCACGTGTCGCGTCGTCTCAAGGTCGAACTGCTCGACATCTCACAATTTTCGGAACTTATCGCCGATATCGCGAGCCTGGACAACGTCGCATCGCTGGATGCCAGTTTTGACGTTACTGACCGTGAAGCCATTGAAATTCGCCTGATGAACGAGGCGGGCGCCGATGCGCGACGCTCTGGCGAAAACCTCGTCCAGGGGATCTCACGGACCGTTGGGGCTGTATATGCGATATCCAGATCGCCAATTCGCTCATCGGTCGCGAATTTTGCAATTGGCGCAAACAGAGCCTATCCGGCAATGATGAATATCAACGCGCCCTATGAAAGGACTATCTTCGAGCCGTCAACGATTGAGCTGCGGCAATCCGTGCATGTCATGTTCGAGCTGGAGTGATCGATTCTGCCTACGGTCAGAAGGGGACATGGAAAACCCCGCCGAAGCGGGGTTTGTCGCGTGCCATAGCGCATCGTCTAGGGAGTGGTGAATACCAAAACCAATTCCTCGACTTCCGTCGGGCCACCTCCGATTCCCTGGATGAGCAGCAGCCCGTCACCGTCTGTGCAATACCACTTGTGCTCGACACTTTTTCCGTGTTCGAACGGGTTCCACTCCTTGACCTTGCGGCATGCCTCGTAGTCATCCAAAGGTGCTACAGTCCTGAGCACCTTGGCCATGTCCTGGGCGCCTTCGGCAACTTCCTGCATCCAGTAGGTTCCCGGCGTCAGCGGAGCACCCGTGCCATCGCCGAACGGTGTATCACTGGGCACTACGATCCCGGGAATCCCGATTATTTCGCCTTCCTCCTGGCCTGGTTGACCGGCCTCCCATGAGCCGCCTGTGCATGCCAGGAACAGGTCATCGGAGCCAGGCACGATTTCGGGCCAATCGTCCCGCGCTGTCCCCAGTGGCAAATCGTCCAGGGACGGGCATTCAACCTCTTCATCACCAATTTCGACGTCACCGAAGTCCCGGCTGGCTTCACCCATATACCAGACGTTCTGGAAATTATCCTCTGCGTACCAGTCGTGGGTCAGCTCCCCGAGGCCTTCTTCCGGAACCCAGTTCCGGTCCGAGTCGAGCGCATCGCGAATTTCACCGCACTCCATCTCGACTTCCCACTCTGTGTCTACAACGACCAGAGGCATGACCGCATCGTACGGGGCAACCGTAAACATCTTGACCAGCGCTGGTTTGGACTCGATCTTGTCGAAGACACAGCCATCCTCGGTCTCGCCAAGGTAAATGAACGTCGTGGCCGCCATATTCGGCGACAGGGGCCAATAGGGGTTATCGACACTCTTTGACGCGCCGAAATTACCTTGGTCGAAGGGAACCGCCAACAAACCACCGGCCGAGGCAGTTCCGAATATTGAGATCAATGTGATTGCCGCAGTCATTGCAGCGGTGAAACGATTCTTGCGTGTCTTTCTCATGTCATTTCTCCCTGACACACAGCTAAAGCATGCGCCGCTTATTCATCGGCCCATATTTGTGGTGCTACTTATTATTAGACAGGGAGTGCGGCGAAAATCGGTCGCTGCGTAATGTCATGCGGCTCAGATTGTTCAGTGTTACGGCTCGGTGCTTCCTGGTTTTCTTCCTGCCGGTATCGAGAGAAGTGGTTATGCAGCAACAGCAGGGCGCCTTCAGGCAGATACGCGATCCCAGCCAAATAAATTATTTAACATAATATACATTATACGCACTATGATGCATCCGGCGGCTTTATAGACATCGGCTATATCCTCGACCCAAAACTGCATTGGTCGCCATTATCGGCAATTGGTAGTTTCCTACTGTAATGAGCCCGCTCCCGACACTCACTCTCGCTGCGCTACTTCTCACGGGCCTAATTGTCGCGTGTGGCGGTGGCGGTTCACCGCCTCCAGTACAGACACCGCCAGCAGTACAGATACCGAGGTTGTCAGCCGACCTGTCGGAGTATGTCACGACAACCTTGCCGTACGTCCAGTCCGGCACGGAGGGCTACGTCATTCCGTCTCAAGTGGACCTGGATCGATTTGACGCGCTTCTCGTCGATCTCCTTGCCGGAGAAACGCAGTCCGCATTCGAAACGGCGACTGCATTGAATTTCGAGCTGATTCGCCTGACCGACACCGGAAATGGCAATAATGAGCTGTATTGCCTTCGCGAGCTCGTTCTCAGGGGCCAGGGATTTTACTGCGTTGATTTTGACTCGGTTGCATTGCACCACATATCAGCGCCGCACCCTTTATACGATCGCGACACCAACACCGAATCGGTCACTGTCATGCGCGGCACCGGGGCTCGATTCCTGTCCGTGTCGACCTCGCATCGGTGCGCCAACAACGCAGATTCAGCGTGTTCCGGGACCACCTCAGTTTGTGGAGCAGCTGGCCCGTACAAAGTTTCCGATGCGGCCCATAATGTTGATGCGTACTTTCATCATTTCGGAACAAACGTACACGACCAGAGCACGACGACCATGACCTTACAGGTTCACGGGTGCGGGTCTTCGACCTGCCCATCAAACCTGGACGATGGCGACATCGTTGCTCGTCTGAGCGCCGGAACAACGCTCGACCTCCCTGTCGACGAAACCGTCAATCAGCTGACAAATGCGCTCAATGACGAACTGGCGCCCTACTCACTGGGCGCCGCATTGAGTTGCAGTGAACCCGTCGCGGACAAGCAGCTTTGCGGCACGACCAACCCCCTTGGCCGCTACGTCAATGGTCAACCGGATCCTTGCCAGAACCCTGCAACGAGTTTTACGGGTTCACGCTGGTTGCACATTGAGCAAAACCTCAACCTGCGCGTGGATGATGGCACCGGCGACGATGTCTCTCCCCATACGTTGATCGAGGCGATCAACAATACGCTTGCCCCCTGACCCGAGGTCCAAACCATCGAATCAATAGCTTATGGCCACTACTTCACGTAGGTTCGAACAAAATTACCGCGGTAACGCGTGACGTTCGATGCGCCTAACCTTCTCCGCCAATCAGTGCATCCAGCGGAATCTCGAGGTTCTCGTGTAGCGCTCTGATCATTGCCAATGAAAGCCCGCGGCGTTTGTTCATGATCTCCGATACCCGAGCGCGGGATCCAAGGAACGGCTCCAGGTCTTTCCGCTCCAGGCCCATTTGCTCTATGCGGAACTTGATCGCCTCGACCGGGTCCGGTGCCTCAATCGGAAAATGCTCTTGCTCGTATATATCGACCAGCGTCGCGAGTACCTCGAGTTCGTCACGTTCAGGCGTATCGTTCTGTGCCGACATGAGCACGCGAATACGTTTCAGGGCACTCTCGTGGTCGCTGTCATTTCGGATTGGTCGAATAGTCATTCAAATCTGCTCCGGGTCAATACGATCATACTCGGCATGCGTTCCTACGAATCTAATGCACAGGATTCGAAACGGATAATTGGCGTGCACCACAAGTCTGTACTTGTTGCCGCCAATATTGAAAACCACCCGATTTCCCTTCAAAAAGCTGGCGTGCCGGTATCTGCGTTTGAACTCCGCCGAGTAATTTCTTCTTTTTGGCAGGACACTCCTCCACGGCCATTATCGGCCTTTTCAGATGTGTCGGCGATATCAGGGGTTAACCCATCGAAGACCAAAGGCTGCTCGTGCTAATACGTGCTTCGTATGCGGCCAGTGGTGGTGTCTATGGGGCACGACGCGTGTTCCTCGACTTACGAGAGGCCGGCGAGTGTGATTTGATTGCATGACTAGCGAAGACAACTCCTCTTGAGATCAATCTCCAAAACAGGCCCGTCAGCCATCAGTCGGCGGGCCCGCGTCCGCACCTCTTTCGATTTCGTGAACAGCAAGAGATTCTGCCTATACCACCACACGAGCCTCTTGTCGGTCAGAAATCTCGGCCGCAAGATGTCGTAGCACTCCATACCCTCAGCTTGGAAAAGCTCGACCCAGAAATTCTGCAGCTGTTCGTTCACGTGCCCGATACCGCCCTGCCCCGGTCTGGCTGCGCTGAACACGAGCGTATCTGCAAGGCCGGCAATTTCAGACACGAGTGCCGTCGACCTCGACTTTTTCACGTGCTCAACAGTCTCGAGGCATATAGCGAGATCGAATCTCCTTTGCAATTTGAGCGGAGCGTTAAAATCGATCTTGATCAGTTCAATGCTCTTCTCGTTAGCGAGAGCGCCATGCGGGTCTGGTTCGAGGCCAATACCCACGAGATTCGTTGCCCCCAGCATCCGGCTGACGCACAGCCATTCTCCGCCGCCAACGCCAACATCCACGACGGACTTCGCGCGGAGCTTTAGCGTCCGCTTGAGAAAGGGAAGGATAATTGCGGCAGCATCAAATGATGACTGGCGCCGCCAGGGTCGGTTCCTTTCATCTCCTTGCGTCGTAACCCCCGCCTCCAGCATCGATGGTCCATGTTCATTGCGCACAATCGACGGGTTTATTTTGTACCCGTTTAACCGCACCTTCTTTTTATGCTGATTGCACCACTTCGGATACAGAGAATGATTCCGGTCCTGTAAAGACGCGGTGTGCGCCAGAATCACAAGATCTGTACAGCAAGAGCCAGAGCCGACAGGGGTGAGAATATCCGCCAGCTTTTCAGCGCCTTGTTGCGTAACGAGATACCCGTCCGTACCGCATCCACCGGCAATCGGATGTAGAGTGCCCACGGGAGTCGCTTCAACGGTTTCTTGATTGTCGGCAGAGACCCGATCGTTGAGGAACACAATGTCTGTGTCACCAGGAAGCTGCCACTCCTCGAGACGTAGAGGAAACCGGCGTACCACCCGAGCGTCATCTTCCAAAATGATGGCTGCGGGAACCCGAGAACTTATGATATCCCTGATTATCGCCAAGTGGTTGGTGAAATTCGCGAGCTTCCCCGGTTTGTATCGGCCAGGTATCGCTACTATTCCGTCCAGGATAGATTCACCCGCCCTTACGCGTGCCCAGCCCTTGACGTCGGTCGGAAAGCTGTTCTTGTCGACTCCCTCCCACCGTGTATACGGAAGAAGAGCCCCGCTGTGGTTTGCCTCGAAGCGCCGAAGACGCTCGTCGGCCCACCAGACATTGATGACGTAAATCGGAAGGCTGCTCATTGTATTGTTATCCCTCGAGTCCTCGATCGTTGTCACCGTCGCGCCTTACGAAGCCAGCGGACGAACGAACGAACGAACCGCTTGTTTGCCCAGGACATCGGTGATTGACTCGATCACACTACTAACACCTATTTCTCTCAAACAAGTCAATTGCTTATTGCATTTTGTTAATCTTCTTTCGAACCAGCAAGGCTGACAGGTCAGATCCGACCTTAGGACCGTCACATGCTTCGGCAGCGGCTGAAAGCAATGGTCCGGCGTCGGCCCGAACAACATGATCGTCGGCGTGCCGACCGCTGCGGCGACATGCGATAGCCCACTGTCATTTCCGACAACTATCCCGACGCTGGCCAATGCTTCGGCCGTCTCCCGCAACGTCAGCTTGCCGGCGAAGAGGTTGGCGTGCTCCGGGAAGTCCATCCTCTGTCCCGACGGCAACGTCAGATCATCGTCTGTGCCGAAAATCGCAACGTCCTCGAGACGCTCCGCGAGACGGTCGAAGTACGGCCACCGCTTGGACGCCATCTCCCCGGTTTTGCAGCCGGGCAACAGGCCTATGGTTCTTTTTGAAAGCGAGTCGATCTCCGAGACGGAGATGGGCAATCGGTAGCTTCGCGGTGCCTCTCCGGCGTAACCGAGATTGCTCGAGAACCGCAGGTAATAGTTGCGCTGGTTCTCGTAATAGAGCGCGTCGGGTGGTCGCTGTACGGTCTGGACTCTGGACCAGTAGAAACGCCGGAAGCGCCGCCAGGAGAACGGCGGAACGGCCGGTATCAGGACGTCGTAGGCGCCGATGTCGAATGTCGGCATGTTGCCGTCGTGGATTCGCCGAATAACGCTCCAGTCGCCAAACAGCGAGTCCGTTTCCTCGTAATCCGCGCTCAGCCAGACATCGACCACGTAGCCCATGCGATCGAGCGCGATCAGCAGCGGCGTCGCAAGCACGATGTCGCCGATGCCGGCGGCAAGATGCACCAGCGCACTGCCCTTCCCGTTGAGTCGCTGGGACCCGTTGACTGACAAGCGGTCTATGGCTAACTCCTCTGCAGAAACAGCATCCGCCAATCGCTGCTCTCGAGGACTTCGCTTTCAGACAATTCCGCTGGTGTACCGTCCGAATCAACCTGGCGCAGCACGAAACCGTCTTCCCCGAATCTACGGATAAAGCCCTCCGGGTTCTTGTACCGGTGCGGCGTCATCTCGAGCACGACCAACAAATTTGGGTTGCGGCGAATGGTGTCGGTCATGCCGGCCCATATCTCATCCTCCGCTCCTTCCGCATCGATTTTCACGAGATCGACCGATGGCCAATCGGCCGTTGCTTCATCGATCGACATTGTCTGTACCGTTTCGCTGCGGGTCTCGCCGTCGAGTTCGACACATATCGACGCATCGCCGGCGCGCCCTTCCGGGATGAGGAGTTCGACGGTCTTGTCACTCTCGGCCGCGGCCGCCCTTTCGATAACGGAAACGCGGTCGTCGAATCCGTTGATCTCGGCGCTGAGTTTCACCATCGCGGCGAGTTGCGGATTCGGTTCGAAGGCCAGCACATGTCCGCAATCTCCAACCCCATCGGCCATGAGTAGTGTGTAGTAGCCATGGTTCGCGCCCACGTCTACGCAACGGAAACCCGGGCGCAGACAGCGGGCGATCGCCAGGGTGATCCATGACTCCCAGAAGCCGTTCATGCAGAGGTGCGGCGCAACTCCGAGGTCATCCGGATCCACGTACATCAGGTACTGGCCAAGCACCCGACACAGCAGTCTCCCGGGCCCCAGGTAGGCCGTCTGCTGGCGAAGCCTCGATTGCGTCTCGAGTTCGGCGCGGTCAGTCAGAACGTAATTCGGCAACATAGGCAATCCCTCCGGGAGTTCGACTCAGACAGGGCTGTACACGAATACGCGCCAGTCCATCTTTTTGCAGAGCGGATGCTCCTGAACGGTCCGTTGCG
Organism: uncultured Woeseiaceae bacterium; assembly: GCA_945788625.1. GTDB lineage: Bacteria > Pseudomonadota > Gammaproteobacteria > Steroidobacterales > Woeseiaceae > UBA1847. Next base: position 53,601 of record CALZMQ010000012.1, on the reverse strand, counting down.
CCATCTGATGCAACGCATCCTGCCGCCAGCCCGCCTTCCTGAACAGCTGGTCCCATTCCGCGCGCGACTTGAGGCTGACGTGCGACAAATCCATATCCGAATCCAGGCACGCCCGCTCTTTCTCATTCTCGACTGTCGAGATCACTGCGAACATCGCCTGATTGGTCCATTTCCGCGCGCGTCTCATGAGTCTGAGAATCTGCTTTTCGCTCAGGCTTTCGAACAAGTTCAGGGCCAGAAGGACGTCGAATTGGCGATCGGGCGAATACTTGTCGATGCTCACTTCATGCAGATAGGGCCGGGTCGTGGCGTCGCTCTGCCCAATCGCCCAGTTGCTGTGATCGACGCCAATGCAGTCCTTTCCCGATTCGCGGAGGCAACGGACAAGAAAGCCCTTCGCACAACCCGCATCAAGGAAGGACTCGGCTGATGCGAACATCTCGGTCAGCATATTCGCCGTATCGCGAAACAGGTTGCCATAGAGCTGCCAGCTGTAGCCCTCACGCCAGTTGCTCTTCAGTCCATGCTCGAAGTAGTCGCTGTCGTACCAGTCGCCGGGTATCGGCGCATCGGGGCGTTCAATTTCAGCAAGCTCGAGGCGCTTCAGGTAGATACCCTTGCTTCGATGTGTCTTACAAAGCAAGTCCAGGAGACGACTCTTCGCAGCTGCCCCGACTCTTTCCGCCGAATACTCACTGATGATTCGTTTTCGATTGCGCTTGGCGTGTACCCTCGCCTCGTCGTAGTTGTCAAAGACCCAGCGCATCCGGTCGGCGGCAGCGTCCGGCCTCGGCACGGCCCAGCGCATCAATCGGTTGTAGTACACGTAGGGCTGCGCCACGCGCGCCGGATCGCAATCCACGAGCCCCGGGTAGTCCGTGTCAAGATAGTCGAGCGGACCGGAGAAACGTGTCGCGACGACCGGTGTGCCGAGGCTGGCGGCGTCGAATAGCGGGTAAGCCCAGCCTTCGCCGTAGTGCAGCGATACGTAGCAGTCGCCACGTCGATGCAGCATCTGAATCTCTTCATCGGTCAGCGCTTCGCAGCAAAGGACGACGCGGGCGTCAGAATCGTGGCGGCGCCGGTAATCATCAAGGACCTTCTGAGCCGTGTGCGCAGCGCCGGGGTTAGCCTTGATGACGAGTACAGCGCCTTCGTCTGTCCGGAAGGCTTCGAAGTAGGCCTCAAGGGTGCCGTTGGGATTCTTGCGGTCCTGCCATTCAAAGATGCTGTAGAACACGAAATCGTCCTTGCCGATTCCGAGTCGCCCATTGATGTCGATGCCGTTCTTCGGTGCCCCGTTCAGATAACTCGCGTTCATTGGGTGCGGCAGTCGAAACACCGGCGACTCGAGGCTCTCGGAGAATGTATCGACGTTGAAATTGCTCGGCACCCAGACATCCAGCGTATGGTTGAGGGGGTTTTCCCATTGGCTAGGCACCGTGTCCGTCTCCCACACCGTCATGCCGATGCAGTTCCTGCGGGAGAACGCGAGCCGACTCCACTGCGACGGGATGCCGTGGAACAGGTGAAAGTCAGAGTCCTCCAGTGTGCCGATCAGCGACTCAATGAGAGGATCGTTGACCTGTCTGCCGCGGTCCGCCAGATCGACGACGGACAGTTTCACGCCGGCTGCGTTCAGTGCATGTATGTAATCGCGCGCTGCGCGCCCGTACCCGGACGCATCGAACACATAGCCGTAGTAAGTCAGCGAGAGCTGCTGATTGTTCATACTCCTATCGACCTCGTTTCTTGAAATTGACGAATTCGAAGCGGCGGCCAAGCCGTCCTCGCGTGCAATGATCGGCTCGACCTTCTTGAGGACCTCTTCGGGTGTCAGGGTCTTGAGACACTTCAGGCTGTGTGCACAATTCCGGCGGCCCCAGGAACCGCGATGGCAGGCTGCCTCGCAATGGAGCCCCTTCGTGATCGGATGCATGTTCTCCTGTGGGATCGCTTCGCGTGCCGGGCTTGTAATCCCGAAAATGCCGAAAGTGGGCACGCCAAGTGAGACGGCGAGCTGCATCATCCCGGAGTCGTTCGAAATCAGTGCGGCGCATTGGCTGAGCAACGCTGCGGTATCAGCGATCGACAGTTCGCCGACAAAATCCTGCGCATGAGCCGGCCAGTCGAACGGCTTTTTGAAATAGGTATCCGAGTTGTCAAGATCCGACTCCGTCCCAATGATCACGACGTTGGGCAGCTTGTGAGCCAGTTCGTCGAAACCGTGCCACTTCTTCCACGGCCAATCACGCTTGCAACCCGGGTGCAGGGCGACCGTGCCAGGCGGCAGGTCGAACTGCCGGCCGGATGGTACTGCGAACGCCTCGGGCATATCGCCTTTCCAGCCGAGCATCTTCGCCACGTTTGCGAAGCAGGCGGAGTCGCCGTTGGCCAGCCAGTCCTGCTTCGACACCTCGAGGATCTTCTCTGCCTTGATTCGCGGCCTCAGCACGCCCGCCCAGTGGCTGAGCACAGCGGCGTCGTATACGACGCCATCGATCCCGTGCACCGGCACGGAGCCTCGGTTGGATCGGAAGTCCTCGTAGTGCAGAACACGGTCGATGTCGTCGCAGCCGTCGAACAGCGACGTGGTTTCGGGGAAGTCCGGCGCCACAAGGAAATCTACGTCGTAGCCGAGGTTCTTCAAGGCACGCACCAAGGGCGTCGCCCGTAGCGCATCCCCTATGCCGTATGCCACGGCGACAAGCGCCCTCTTCCGCGGCTTGACCGAAGCCACCTGAACGTCGTGTCCATCGTTCTGTGTATAGTGCCGGGCGTCGGCGCCCATCATCTGTACGATGGTGTCGGTCTCCACAGGCTGCCAGCGTGAACCCCGCGTCTGCTTGGGACTTGCATTCGTGTCGTGGACGATACCGACATGGAACGATGCGTCTTCCAGAATATGCATCTCCGCTGGTTTACCGCTCCAGACGAAACGGGCGTCTTCACCAACGTCGAGGCTGGGAAACCGGTGCGCCTCCCAGAAGTTCCGCCGATAGACCAGCGTGCTACCTGCCAGCCAGAACTTCTGCCCACCGGGGTACTGATATCGCCATGCACCGCGTGACACCGGCGCATAAAACAGCGGGTCGGTGATGCCGCACATCTGCACGCCCGTCCTGACAAGTTCTCCGACCTGGTAAGTCAGCCGGTGAGGCGCCTGCCAGTCGTCATCGTCCCAGTGGGCGATGACGGGCCCACTCGCGAGTTCGCATAGCCGGTTTCGCCTGGCGCCAAGCGTCTGACCCGGCGGTTCCCACACGTAGCGCACATCCTCTTGGCCTTCGAACAAATCGCCGACGCGGTCATCACCGTCGTCGAGTACGATGAGTTCCTTGTTCGGGTAGTCCTGTGCAAGGAAGAATTCAAGCGACAACGCGACGAACTCACGCCGGTTCGCAGTCGGCATGATGCACGAGACCAGCGGTAGCTGTTCGCTCTGTTGTGCCGCAGCCGAGGCACAAGCCTCAGGCACGGCAGGCAAGGAGCCGCCGTGCTCAAGCATGACGCTGTCCGCTAGTCACGCTCATGTGTCGTTACGCCGGCATGTGTGACGGCTCGTCCGTTCCGGCGTCACGATGTCCGCGCTTCGAAGTGTCGTTCGAGCTTTGCGACCATGGCGCAAAATCGGCGTACTCGTAGCTGTGGCCGAGATCGTTACGCATCGTTGTCACGAGGCGGTTCAGCGCGAGCGACTGCTCTTCCGGCCCTGCGCGGCCGTCTTCGAGAGTCTCTCGCAGCGCAAAGTACGCTTTAAGTACCTTGCCGCTCGCAAGGAGCATCAGATCGCCTTCGAGGTCCTGCGGTTGGAGAGATTCGCTGTCTGATATCGGCGTGCCCTGACCGTCCGACATCAATATCTGTAACAGCCCCGAATAGACTGCGAGGCGCTCCGCCGATGCTTGCGCGCGCATCACGGTGCGGCTTGCGCGCCTGAGTGACGCGGCAACGATGATGGTCGCCAACAGAGCCACTGCGGCTACGAACAGCAGCACGGTCCGCGTCTCGAAGCTGAGCGCGCTCAGTACGGACCAGAGCGCGATGGAACCGAGATACGCGCCGTACAGCAGCGCGCCGATGATCGCCAGCACGATTGTCGTGGCGATGAAGTTTGCGAGTGTTTTCATTTCTTGGTCCTCTTGGCTATGGATAGTTGTAACCCTTCCAATTGGTCACGATTGGAGTGAGTTTATTTGTCTTTGGATCCCTTCCCTCGACATTGACGGTAATGGTCTTCGCGGCGTCGATCAGAGTCGGAGGAGTGCTGTCATCGCCGTACTCCACCTCGGTCTTGAATTTCAGCTGCTCGAACTGTTCGTTTTTGGGAATACCCTTCCTTATCCCGAGACTCCGAAGCGCTGGCTTCTCCGCCCGGTGGTACATTTGTCCGTTGATGCTTCTGGACGTCGGCGTCAGATTGAAGCGCTTGCCCGGTCCATGTAATCGATCGTGCAAGAGATGCGCGCGAATCTGGCTCTCGGGCCCCATTTTCCAGCCGGGGATTCGGTTTGATGGCCGGCTGCCCAGGGCACCCTTAACGGTCAGCGGATCTGCCTCGACGCTGGTCGCTCTGCCTCTCGAGTCGATGCCACCCCAGGTCACACGCGATACAGGTGGGTCACCGTCCTTTTGAAGCATTTCGATGATGTCGCGGACGTCCTTGTATATGTTCAGGTACTCCTTATTCTTTGCCCTCGACTTTGAGCCGACCTTGTCCGCGCTCGCATCCGATTCGACCTTCATCGGTACCCACTTCGCGTACCGGGCCTCGAGCTTCTTGAGTGCCGGTTCTACCTTGGGATTCGGCTTTTGTTTGTTTTCCGATCTTGCCCAAGCGATGAATTTAGGTACTGATCTCGGGTAGCTCCGCACTATGATTTTGTGTTTGCGGCCAGACGGGACGGCCTCTACAGTATGCTTCTCGCCCCCAGCACTAAATCTCTTCTTGGGGAATAGCAGTTTGGCAATCTTCTTGCCTGCCGCTTTCACTGCTTTCTTGCCCTTCGCAGCTAGGGTCTTGCCGCCTCGCAGCAGCTTCTTAGCGCCTTTGACTATCTTCTTCAGCACCTTGTCCACAGCGCGGCGAACGCGACGACGTACCGATTTGATGAAGCGCTGAATACGCTTTCCGATGCCGCTGACACCGAGGATCTTCGCGAGGAAGCCGATGATCATCGGGATCGTGCTGGCCATCGCCTTCTCGATCCAATTGGCCGCTGCTCCGATCTGACCGGCCACAATCTTCTGCGTCGCTTTGAGGATTGTCTGCACCAGACGACGAATCCGGTCGATGTTCTCGACGAAGAACATGACAACGTCGTAGATCATCTTGATGACTTTGAGAAGCGCCGCGACGGGATTGAACAGGCTTACAACCCAGATGACGCCCTGCTTGACGATCTGAGTGACCAGCCAGTCCTTGATATCGCCGAACAGCTTCTTCTTGAGGCCCGTTAGGAACTCCTTGGCCTTGGCCCACAGTCCGCCGACTCCGCTCGAAATTACCGTGGAGATAACGCCCCACGCTTTCTCGATCCGAGCCACGTTCTTAGCGCCGATGAGCTGCGTAATACGCTTGCGAATCCAGTCCTTCGTAATGCCAATGATATTCAGGATGACACCGAATAACGCTTTGAAGCTGAACTCCGACGGCATTGCGATGTTCGCCTTGGACATCTGGCCGAACAGCCAACTCATGAAGCCGGCTTTGAGATGCTTGACAAAATGGGTCTTGAACTGATTGAAGCCTTTCTTGACCGCCTTCAGGAGATTGCCGAGGAACGAATCAGGGTGCTTGATGATCAGCCGGAGGATGTTGCCGGCCATGTTGAAGATCGCGACGATCGCTTCCTTGAACTTACGCAGGACCTCGATAATTTCCTTGACCAGCGCCTTGAACTTGTCCCACAGGCCTTTGTTCTGTGCTTTCAGCTCCTTGATGCGATCATCCAGTTTCTTGCGTGATTGCTTGTACTTACGCGCCAGATTATTGGCGAGCCCTTCTTTCTTGTTCTCGACGCTGTCTTCGAGTTCGTCGAACTTCGCGTTGACATCGCCCTGAATCTCTTTCCCGTAGGTCTTTAGATTGCCCTTGAGAGTCTTTACGAAGCCATCGATCGTCTTGCGGCCTTCCTTGATGTCTTTGCGTGCTTTGGCGAGGCGTTTCTCAACGGTTGTGACGATCCGGTCGATAGCGTGCCCCATCAGCTTGAGGTAGATATCCTTACCCTCTTCGTAGAATTTGTTTACGGAGTCCGGAAGCCCGGCGACTTTGTCCCACAGCCATTTCGCGCCTCCGCCGAAGCTGCTGTAACGCTTCCGCTTGTATTCTTTCATCTTGAAATCGACGTAGTTCTCGAAGAGCGAACGAGCACGGGTCTCGTCCTTGTCGAACATGTCGGTGACTTCCTTGTCGAGCGGCTTCAGGTTGTTGTCGACCTTGCCCTTGGTCTCTGTGTACATACCCTCTATCGTCGAGGCGACGCTGGCGCGTTCTTTTTCTTCTTTCTCCTGCGCCTTCGTCTGGCTCTTTCTGACCTTCGATTTGCTGCTCAGGCGAGTGCCGCGCAACTGCCGTTTCCCGGTCTTCTCATCGGCCGTCGCCGCGTCCTTCTCGCCGGGCAGATACGCATTTTCGGTTTCCCGATATTTCTCCGGAACGCTGTCGGCATGCTCATCGAGCTTCTTCTTCGCTTCCAGCGCTTCCGTGAACCGCGGTTCCTTCGCGCGCTTCAGTTGATCCTCGTCGATGTCATTCTCGGCCATCAACTGGTCGGCGCTCTTCTTGTTGTCTTCTGCCGAGATCTCGTGTGACTTCTTTGGCAGCGGAAGGACGTTGGCTGCACCAATTCCACCGGGCCAGCGCTCACGTTTCTGCTCCGGTAGCGCTTTGACTTCTTTCTCCGGTACCTTGCTCGTTGGCGGCTGTGCATCGCTGGCTTTCTTCAGCCCCTGCGTCGATGCTTCCTTCCGCTCCTTTACGTTCTTGGCGATATCTGCCTTGAGCGTTTTGGCCTTGCCGCTCTTCTTGAAATCGTCGACTTCCTCCAGCTTCTCTGGAACGATGTCCTCCAACTTCTCCTCGAGAAGCTCACGGAACCCCTTCTTTTTCGGTGGCTCAGCGGCGGCGGACTCTGCCGCCATATCGCCGACCTTGATGGCCTGCGCCTGGCTGCTGCGCTCGTTCTCCGGCGGTTTGACCGCCATCTTGACCTCGGCAGCCTTAGCTTTCGCCGGCTCGTGCGCGCGTTCCTTCTTCGCAACTCGGTCGAGGCGTTTCATGACGCCCTGATAGCGCGGGTCGCCCTCGGGCGAGATTGGCACATCAGCCTGCTCTGCGTCCCCCTCCGAGCCACCGGATTTCCCTTTGCCGCCTTTCGCCGCTTTCTTGTCCTTGCCGTCTCCCTTTTCGCCGGCCTCCGGTTTTCCGCCCTCCCCTGCGGGCGCTGCCGCGTCTGAGGGTGCGCCGCCGCCGGCGGCGGCCGGTCTTTTCTCGGCGCCCTTCGCCGACGCTGCATCGGGAGCGTCTTCGACCCGACCAATTGCCTCGCCGGTAAGCGGGTCAGTCGTGGCCGCCGCCTGTGGTCCGGCTGGTGCCGGTCCGGTGGCCGACTTGGGAGCTGTGGCTTCGGCATCGGTGGCGGCCGGCGCGACGGACTGGGTCCCGGCGCCTGCGGGTTCAGCGCGGTCGGGCGTACTGCTAATGCTTGCCTTCTTGCTACGGTCGACGCCACCTTGCTGAACAACGTGAGTAACCTCGTGAGCCATCAGTCTGACATTGGACTGCGACTGGCCCGGCCCAAGGTAAACGTGGTTCTTGTTAGTGAAGGCTTTCGCTCTCAGGCCGCGGTTGGTTTCTCTCGCTCGCGAATCGGTGTGCACGCGCACGTCGCCAAGATCAACGCCCATGCTGCTTTCGAGCGAACTGCGAGTTTCGGGAGTCAGCGGCTCGCCGGCACCTCGATTCTGAATGGCGCTCGCTGCCAGGGCACTGCGGCGGCGCTTGTTCGAGCGGTTCGGCTGCGGCATTGCTTTGCCCTGCGCCGCTTCGTCCTCCTGCTCCTCTTGTGCATCCTCGGACTCCTCCTGCGCGGACTCGTCATTTGATTTGGCTTCCGCCTCCTCGGACTCCTCTTGCGCGGATTCGTCGACCGACTTGGTTTCAGCCTCTTCGGACTCTTCCTGTGCGGACTCGTCACCTGATTTCGCCTCAGCGTCTTCAGACTCTTCCTGCGCAGGTTCATCAGCCGATTTGGCCTCGGCGTCTTCAGACTCTTCCTGCGCAGGCTCGTCAGCGCCCTGAGCCTCGGAATCCGCGGCCTCCATCTGGACGCTCTGCTCTTGAGCCGCTGTGTCGTCTTCGGCCGGCTGACCGGCGTCAGGCTCGGATCCGTTTTCCGACTGCATCTGCGCCGCACCTTCAGAATCCTCGGCGGCGGTCTGCGCGGCACCACACTCCTGTTGCTCCTCGCCGCTGCCCTCGCTCTCGGCTTCCTGAGTCTCTCCCGCCTCTTCCGCGGCACTCTCGGCAGCCTCTTCACCGCCTTCGCCGCCATCAGCCGGTTCTTCCTCACCCTCCGCATTCTGCGCGCCACAGCCCTCGCTTTCGCCACCTCCCGATTCGGAGGCGCCTTCGTCGCCGCCACCTTCGGTAGCGGACTCGCAAGGCATCTCTTGTCCGGGCGCCTCGGTTTGCCCCTCGTCCCGCTCCTCGCCCGCATCCAGGTTTTCGGTCTGGCCGCTCGAGTCTTCTGCGGTCTCGGCATCCGAATCGCCGCCTGCGTCGTCCTCCATCTGTGCGTCGCCACCGCCGGATTCCTGATCGGAGCCTCCCTCTTCCTGCATCTGGGCAGATTCCTGCGCGGCGCCGCCAGCTTCCTGCTCACCACCGCCATCATCGGCGGTCTGAGCAGCAGACTCATCGGGTGCTTCGGATGCCTCCTGCGTCTCTTCGCCACCCTCCATCTGGGCGTCGCCTTCGGCGTTCGCCGTCGATGCGCTCTCGGCGTCATCTTCGGACTGGGCAGCTGCCTCAGGCTCAGCATCGGACTTGGCCTCGGCCGGCTCTTCAGACTCCATCTGCACGCTGGCCGGCTGCGCGTTCTCAGCTTCCGTCGATGCGGACTGCGCCTCATTGCCCTCGCAGGATTCGCACTTGCCCTGAGCCGATTCGTCGCCGGACTCATCGCCCGATGCTTCGCGCTGAGCAACCGATTCCTGACCGGATTCGTCTTCGACGCTCTCCTGCTCAGCGCCATCAACCGGTTCGCGCTGGACTAACTCTTGTGCGGCTTCTGGCTCTTCTTTCGACTGCGAACGCAGACCGCCGGGCGGCAGTGTCGAAATCTCGCCAGCGGAACGACCACCGGATACACGATCAGCCACGTCGTCCGCTTCGCGTTCGTAGCGGTCGCCCGGCGTGCCCATCGTGACCTTCGTCTGGACGGGGGCGGCAAGAGGCACAGCCGCACCCATCGAATACTGCGCACCAACCTTGCCGTTACCGTTCAACTTCGGCTGAACGTCGTAATCAGAGCCGCGATCGTGCCGCGTGGCGCTGTCGCCGGGGCGCTTGGACCGCTTTTCTGAGTTTTTGCTGCAGCACTGGTTCATTGATCTGAGGAATCCGAACTCGGCTTAGGCCTTACATCGCCCTTCGGATACCCCCCGTTGTCGCTGAATTTTTCGTCGTTTGGAACGTTCTTCGATATGTGCCCATTGTTCAGGCCGGTGACGTTTATCGCGTCTGAAGAGAGCGTCCAATTGTTACCGACGTATTTCTTCTTGGTTAATGTCATCTTGATCTCGTGCGCGAGATCTGCTTCGGCAGAGACCCGTTCTGGTGCGTCGTTGGGCTTGTTCTTGATTCGTCGCAGCGGCGGCTGTCTGGACGCCGTTCCAAGTTTTTCGACCTTCAGATGGTAGACATCGATTTCATCGAGCCTGTTCTGCGGCACGAAATCGTTGAGCTTGTCGCGCAATCCACTCTCCCAAGGGAGGCTCTTTCTGAGCGGTGTCTCGAACTTCCTGGCCATATCGCCATTCGCGTTGCGCGTGATAGGTGTCAGATTGCTGGCCCGGCCATGTGCAAACCACCCCGCCACGAGGTGACCTCTTATGTACCGTGTGCTGTCTCGACGACTACGAATTCGGCTGATTTCTCCCCATAAATGGGGGTCGCCCGTCGCAGGCGTGCGAGGGTGCTTGTAGGCAAGATTGTCGATCTCAGCACCCGACGACGTTGAGTCGAAGTCGTTCGGATTGGAAAGCTCAGGAGGGAACGCGCCTACTGAATCCGTGTTGCTCATCGATCCGCGAACGTTGAAATTGTTCTTCTCGTTCTCGTATCGAACTGAGAGAGTCCGATAATGATATTGCCGCCGGATGCGGCGCAACGGCTGCTGAAGATCTCCTGCATCGATGTTGCCGGGACGCCGCTTGATTCGACGAACCAATCGTTTGATCGCTTTCTTACCTTCATCCCACCGCGTATCGCGATCCATCAGCACGCGACCTACTCGCTGTGAAATAGGCCGACCGCGTCGCCTTGCAAAGAGTTCCCAGAATGCCTCATCGCGGCGGATCGGCCTCAGACTCGATCGCACGACGGTTGGATATCGTCCTCGTATGCTGCGGAACAACGTGCGCAGACGCTCCCGACGGATGCCTCGCTCACCGACCTGCGAAAGACGCTGAAATACTGCCGTTCGGAACCGCCCCCATACACGGCGGTCATTACGTCGCGACCGATTTCTGCCGCGCCCGCGACCGCGTCGGAATCGTCGACCTACTCGAGTAAGAAGCTTCTTGAACCAATTGGCTATGCGACGGAAGAAGCGGCCGATTCGGCCCAGCGCGCTGCCCGCGCCGCTGCCGGCACGGCGGAAAATTCCTCCGATTTTTTTAATAAATTTCAGGAACTTCGGAACTAATCTTCCGACGACACGTAAGACCCGCATCATGTTCCTGCCGACCGTCCGCAGGACACTGGCCACCTGACGAATAACGCTCGTCGCTGTCGATGCGCCGGCCGTGAAGAACGCAAGTACGGCATCCACCAGGAAGCTGCCGGTCAGCCGGCCCAGCATGTCGCCGATCTTTTCGTCAGGGCCCTCGAACAACTCCATCATTTGATCGGCGATGGAAGAACCGATGCTGCCTACCGCATCGAGCGCAGATTCGATCCCACAGCGGATCAATTCAATGATCCGGCTGGGATTCGACAGCAGATCTCCGGCTGCCTCCATCAGCATGCTGAACGTGCCGATCGCACGTTCAGTAATCGACGAAGCGAAGCAACGGATTGCTGCCATCAGTTCGCACAGTCTGAGTCCGAGGCTGGACAGGAACTGCCGGATCATTCCCGGCAGCTCGAAAATTGCGATGATGGCCTGGAACGGTCCCGTGATACCGTTCCAGAGTCCTATGACGATGCCCTTGAGATAGCCGAAGGCGAAGCTCGGGCTGCCACCGGAAACAATGTTGGCCATCTTGTTCGAGACGTTGACCTTGCGCTCGACGGTGAAACTACGAATGCGCTCGAGGAAACCGAGTGCGGCATTGCGGATAAACGGCCAGAGTATGCCGAGTGAGAACAACGGCGGTATCGACCGAAGGAAACGGATGATCACATCAAGGATGAAATCGATGATCGGTCCTTTCAGGCAGTCCGGAAGGATCTTCCAGAGATTGCCCATCAGGAAGCCGGTGATGCCGAACGGGTTCACGGCGATGGCGATTAAGCGACGCAGCGCATCGATGATCGGCTGGATGAACTCGATCAGCTTCTGAATCAATGAATGGGCATTGGTCGCGACAAAGCGAAGTCCGTCACGCGCCCAGGTCACGAGCGACTGAAAGCGTTGGCTCATGAAGCTGATGATCCGGCCAAGCGGTGCAAGCAATCCTCCGGACAGCCGTCCGCCGACACCCTCGACGGCTCCTGCAACTCGACCGAGCAGACCGAGGATCCAGTCGGCGCCGCCCAGGAGTGCATTACCGATCCTGCGCGCGGCGCCGATCACGGCCGGAAGCACCGTGTTCGACATGAAGCGCCGTGCACGTACGAATAGATTCAGATCGTTCCAACGTTCGCGAACCCAGTTGAACGCGCGGCGCAGGTGCGGCCATGCGGCGATAACGGCAAGTACCGGCCCGGCAGGCGAAATCAATGCGAGCACGGTGCCGACGGTGCGCAGCGGCCCCATGACGGGTTGCAGTGGGCCCTTGACGCTGTCCCATACCCCGACGGCTTTGTCCTTGATCCAGTTCCAGAGGCCGCCGCCTTCTTCGGTGCCTTCTTCCGCACCGATGCCGAACCACTCCTTGACCTGGTCCCACGCTCCGCCGAGGGCTTCCTTGACGCGCCGGAGCATGCCGCCGATGTCGCTGATGAACCCGCGGATGCTTTCCCATACCGTTCCGCCGATGCGGCGTAGCAGATCCATTATCGGCGCGCCAACCGCATCCCAGATGCTGCCGAAGAACTCGGATATCGAACTGCTAACGTCGCGGACCTTCTCGATGACCGGCTCGAACGTGGTGGACATGAACTCGCGGAAGCGCTGCGCGGCCTCTGTGACGCCGCTGCAGTCGTTGCGGGCAAGCTGCCCGCCAATTGTCACGAACCAGTTCGCCACGCGACGGAATCGTTCGCTGATACCGCCAAAGTTGAAGATGCGTCGGATCGCGGCCATGGGACCGCCGAACAGCGTCCGCAGGCCACGCCCGACCATGTCGCTAAGGAATCCGCGTATGCCGTCGCGCTCGAAAAGACGCGCGAAGTCGGGCGCGACTCGCCGAACCACAGCCATCAGCGCGTCACGACCCATATCCATGACGCCTTCGACGACACCGGCCGCTCCACGAGCGACACTGCGAACGCCGGACGAAACCGCGCCGCCAACGCTCCTCACCGCTCCCCACAAATCGAGTCGTTGGCCGACGCCGCCCGACGACTTCGCCGGAGCTGTGGCGCCCGGTTGATTCCTCGCGGGGGCGCTGCGCTTGCTGCTGCCGCCTACCAGGGAAAGATGCGCGCCGCGTTGCCGCGGTGGCGCGTGGCCCTGCTGCGCGACATGCGCAAGTTCGTGGGCCATACTTTTCGTATCGCTCTTGTCGACGTGCGGTCCGAGCCAAATGTGCTGGCGGTGTGTGAGCGCACGAGCGTCGAGTGCGACGGTAGCTTCCTCAGCCATCGGCCCGGTATGGACTTCTACATCACCGAAGTTTCGGCCGAAATGCTGCTCCATGCGTTGCCGCATCACGGGGTCCAGTCGCTCACCCGGTGGCGGATTCTCTATGGCGTGTTCAGCTCGCTCTTTGCCCAAGCTCTCCGGATGCTGCGGGTCGGCGTTGTCACTTACGTCGTCCGGCTGCCAGGCCAGCGCTGTGCTGCCCAGACCGTAGAGCGGTCCCGAGGAGTGGAGGATTTCCTGCGTCGGCGCGGCTCGAGCGGGAGCCTCAGAAGTTCTGGCAGCGCCGGCCGCCTTGCGCTGCGAACGCCCGATGTCGAGCTTCGCGATCTTTCTCTTGCGTGTGAATTCCTTCTGGGCCATCGGTAATCAGCCTCGCCCTCCCAGGGCGCCCAGGAACGTCTGCATGCCGCCGTCTTTTTCGCGGACGTCGCGCACCGCTTCGAGCGGAAACGTAGCGCCGGATTTGCGGTATTCGCTGCGCAGACCTTCCTCGAGATGGATTGGTCTCAGTTGGCTGCGTTCATCGAGCGCGAACAACGTCGCGTGCAGCGCCGCATTCTTGAGCTGGCCGCCATTGAGCGCGCAGCGACGCGCGACCCGCATCATGTAATCCGTGGACACTTCGTGGTCGTCGGGCAGATGCAGATCGAGAATCTGCAGGCGCTCCTCCGCCTGCGGCGGGAAGAACGGCACGACGACATCCATGCGGCGCTGGAACGCCCGATCGATGTTCTCGACGAGGTTCGTCGTGATCAGCACTACGCCCTGATAGTTTTCGAGGCGCTGCAACAGATAGTTCGTCTCCAGGTTCGCATAGCGATCGTTCGCCGATTTCACCTCGGTCCTGCTGCCCAGAAGCGCATCGCCTTCGTCCAGTAGCAGGACAACGTCGAGCGCTTCTGCGCGCGACAGTACGCGGTGAAGGTTCTTCTCGGTCTCACCGATGTATTTGTTGATGACGGCAGCCAGATCGACCCTGTACAAGTCCATCCCCATCTCGGCGGCGAGGATCTTCGCGGCCAGGGTCTTGCCGGTGCCGCTGGCACCGGTGAACAGCGCACGGACACCGCAGGTCTGCCCGGAGCGGAACGCACGGCCGAGGTAGCCGAGCAGCTCTTCGCGATACCGGCAGCGCTGCTGCAGCTCCATGAGCTTCGACGACGTACTCTCACCCGACACAAGGTCGCCCCAGGCTCCATTTGCTTCCATGTGGCTGGCCAACGTGTCCAGCATCTGATGATTCAAGGTTCGGCTGGCCACTCGGATATCTTCGACACAGACCTCTTCTCTGCCTTCGAGCCCGGCATTGGCCAACGCCGTCTCGGCGGCCTGTTTTATGTACCCGCCGGGCAACCGGAATCGCTTGCTGATGTCGTCGAGGCTCTCTAATTCGTTCGACCGGAACGATTGCGCCCAGAAGCGTTTTCGCAGCTCGATGTCCGGCGTCGGGATAGTCAGCGTGACGGCTTTCTCCGTGACGTGGCTGCCGAGGCCGCCTTCGAAGCCCATGACAATGCCGATCGGCCCGCCGTAGCCGTGCAGCTTCGGCGGCTCGACTGTCTCGCCCGGTGCGAGGTCGTAGCTCAACACCGGCATCGCGTGGCACATGGTGCACAAAGGACCCAGCGCGCGGACCGCAGCGTTCGCCGTTTCTTTTTGATCGACGGCAACCAGCCCCCGTCCGAGGCTGTGCGCGAGCGCCCCCATGAGCTCGTGCGTGTCCGTGCCCGGGACGGCACGAAGAATGATCAGGCGCGTCATATTCGCGTTCACCAGATCGGGCAGTTTCGCGAGCTTTTGACGCAGCGTGTCGTCGACGATCAGGTCGGACATGCCACGCAGCGCTGCGTGCTCGCGGTAGCTGCACCAGGGCGCTGGTTCTCGATCCACGTCGCCGCGTGCGGCATCCCACAGCACCGGCGGCACCTTCAACACCCACTCCGATCGCGGCGCCTCGCGGTTGTCGGCCTCCAGGTAGCCCATCTCGATCAATGGCCGGCATATCGACCACGGGTCGGCCTCGCCGACCATCGCATCGTCGATCATCATCTGGCCGACCAGCTCGAGCGTTGGCCGCCGGTGGGTCAGCGGCTGCTGCAGTTCCGCGTACAACGTTGCGAACCGGGAGTCTTCTTCGACAAGCCCCGTCAACATGAAGGCAAGCACGCTCGCGAAACTCAGGCCGGCCTCTTTCTCCATCCGACTGAGAGGCAGCGGCGTCTCGCATTCGACGATCCACCTCTCGAGCTGCTGGCGCCACCACTCGGTCGCGTCCTCCCAGTGAATCTCCTCGGGCATGTGCTCGCGCATCTCGTTGAAGTAGTCGGCGAGGAACGGCAGCCGATTAAAAAACGTCTCGAGCGAGTCGCCGCCGACGACGTGCAGGCGTCGGATCTGGTTCAGGAGCCGATAGATGCCCGCGTACAGGCTGATGACGAAGTGTCCGCCGACGGTTCGCTGTACGTGATCGAATGCGTTCTTCGCCTTTCTGCCCATTGTTGGTCCTTACTGGTAGTGGAACTTGATGACGCGACCGAACTCCGGCAGCCAACCCGGGTCGCAGTCCAGTCCGGCTCTTCGCACCGCCATCGATGTCGACTCGATGTCGAAGACGAGATCGATATGGGTCTTCGTGACGAACAGATCGCCGGGACGCTTGAGCAGCTCGTCGACGATCGCGTCCGGCCCGGCCTTCGCCATGTCCATCTGCTGTCTCAGGAGGGTGAGAAGGAATGGTTGGACGAACGCGAACCAGCGCTGGAGGTCGTCATCCAACTGGCTGGCGTCGATGGCCGCTCCAATCGTGGCCTGCGCTGCGCGAATGGCCTGGCGGCGAAGGTTGCCGGCGTTGCAATCCGGTCGGTGCAGACGCAGCTCGTCGAGCGCTTGTCGGGATGGATGCTGGCCGCATCTGGCTACGTCGGCGATGAGATAGCCCTCGGACGTCCAAAGCCGGAGTCGATCACGGCTCGCAGACCAGCCGTAAGACTCCCCGGCTACGGCCCCATGGCCGCTCCACTCGATGGGAAGACGAGAATTCGTCAACTCACCCTGGGATGCGCCAGTGAGCCCGGGCGAATCGGTCTTTGTGAATTCGGCCAGCACGGCCCAGAGCGGATCGTGCGAAGCGGGCCCGGCACCGAGCAACTTCCTCGCAAGAAACTCAAGCAGTCCCCATTGCCCCACGTGCTGGCCGAGCCGCCATCGAGCGCATGACTCCGGCAGGCCGAGAAACGTGATCAGATTGATCAGGAAGAACACACCGCCGAACGCCGTCCGAACAGGATCGATCCCTGCGAACAGGAGGTCCGACTCCGCTGCATTCAGAGTTTCTTCATCGTCAGTCAACGAATCGTCGACGGACTCAGCCTGAGAACTGGCAAACTGCGCTGACGGCTCAGAATCTGGATCGACTCGATCGAGTGATTGATCCAGGTCGGCCGCAAGTCGGATGTCACTCGCCGCGGGCGACAAGCCGTCGCCGGCAGGGGGTGTCCTGTCATCGTCAATGAAAATTCGATCGGTATCGTCGGCAACCGAATCCACCCATGCGGCGTGCAAATCGACTGACTCGTTCCCGTATCGTTCGTGGCCTTCCATCTCGGCGCGCAACCAACGAGCGACGCCGGACTGAAACTCGGCCCGCCTGAGCACCGCGGGCGCGCGCTGCAACGTCAACGCAACGCCGAACAACAGCGATTGCGCCCACGTGAGCGATGGCGGGGAAGTCGCGGGTCCGACGATCTGAGCCCACGGGACCTTCGGTTGGCGTGGCCAGGTAGCGCCGTTCGCATCGGCCCCTGATGCTGCGAGCCCGCTTGGGCCTTCGGAGCGGATGGATTCGCTACCACCAGGCGAACGCGGTTGCGCTGTTGAGGAATGATCCGAATGCGACGTTCCTCGAACGATCTCACCGATGTCTCGATTCAGCTCCGGTAGACCGAAGTGATCGAGGATTGCGGAAAGCACGCCGAGCGCCTCTTCGGCTGACAACTCGCTCAGTACGCTTTCGACCAGACCCCACTCCGAAACATATTCGAGTGCCGCTGGTACCAGATGGCGATTGTTGTGGAGCAGACTGCCAACGGACAGTGCGGATGACGGTCCACCGGGCAGATAGCGTGAAACGAGCTCCCACCACCAGCGGTGCATGACGCAGCCGTAGGCGAAATCGATCGACAGGCACGCCATCATCTCCGCTTCATCGGCGAACAGGACGGCCTCACAATCCGCCGGGATCACGCCTTTAGACGGACGCGCAGCCCGCTCGTGTACGAGGCTCAGCTTCTCCACCGCAGCGCGTTCCCATTCGTCGTTGATCCCTGGCTGATCCTGGGAGTTCCCGATACGACCAGGCATCGGATCACGAAGCTGGCGCACGATCAGGAATGCCGACGGTGCAAGACTGGCCGGGGTCAGATCGGCGCAGCCAAGCTGCCCTGATACGGACTGGCGGATGGCGTGCGCGTCACCGCCGCCCGCGCGGACGGTGACGCTGCCTACCGTTGTCGAAATCTCCGTCAGCACCGAACGAGGCCCGGCCTAGCGTCCGCCGAATCTGACGACGCCTTGTAAGGTGTAGAACTCCAGACTGCTTCCTGGAGCATCGACAGTGTGCCACTTGAGCAAAGCTTCGAGCGTCCAGACCTGATTCACAACGACGTCCATGCCTAAGCCGATATTGAAGCCGCTCTCGGAAGAGCCAGGATCGAAATCGTACGTCCCGAAGCCTGCCAGTACGTAGCCTTCCTTCACGCCGAACGGGAAATAGTACTTGCCGTTCAGGGAGAGCTGAAGCGCGTCGACGTCAGGCAAGCCCGATGAGCCATCGAACGTGTCGTTGCCGACAAAGAGCTCGGCGGCCCACTGCTGATTCCATCGATACTCGACGTCAATACCGTAGCTGAGGCCACCATCGAAGAAGTTGCCGAAGGTGCCTTGCGGCGAGTTGATGCCGAGATGGGCGCTGAAAGACCACGGGCTGGTCGGCAAAATTGACGTATTGACGACTTCGCCATCGACACGACTAGTCGATTCCGGATCGAGCTGGTATGGGCCGGTGTCGAGTTCGATCTCGACCGGTCCGACACCCGACGGAACGTGGATCTCGGTCTGCAACCTTACTGTCTTCGTGTATGGGCTGCTGTTGTTGATGACGAATTCCAGCGGAAGCCGGGCGTTGTCATTGATCAGTTCCACTGGATAGAGTTGTATGACGCCGCCGAGGTGCTCGATGAAATTCTGGCGTGGAACGGGCAATCCGCTTCTCTCGATTTGATCGAAAGCCTGGATTTGCACGATCACGTGGTCTTCGGCGTACCTGGCTCTCTCAGTCGGGGTCAGGTTAATTCGGCGCAGCGCTGCACCGACTACAGGATCGCGACCTCTCGTACTTGCCAGTTGTGCGAACGAAAGCCAGACAATTCCCTGATCGTCATTCGACGCGAGAAGAGTGGAGCTCTCCTCGATTCCAATCACCTCACTGATGCCGCAGGATGCAGGCGTACAATTAAGCTGCGTGGGATGAATGCTGATGTTCTTCTGCGCCCAGTGATGATCTCCGAGACCATAATGTGCTACCCAATTGTCCACATAGGCCTTGGTCTGAGTCGCTTGGGTCAAATTCAGAGTCGGATCTGGACTCAGCACATCCGGCAGAATATACACGCGCAGGCACGGATGGTTTGCGAGGCCCATAGGCGGATTCCATTCTGACGACTCTGCAGTGAACGTGGAGCCGGTGATGTTTACGCGCTGGATATCGATAAATCGGTAGTTGTTCGGATCGCCGGTGCCGTGGTCGGCCCATAAGAAAACGACATTGCGGGCCGTCGCCGAGCCGGAGTTATCCAAAGTTCCCCTGATCGTGATTCTGCATGGCGTGTTCGGGAAATAGGTATATCCCGGTGTACCGCAACGGAAGAGTTCGATCGCTTCGCTTGACCAGAAAACAGGATCCCGGGAGATCGTTACATCACCCGGCGGATCATTGGCGTATCCAACCCCCCAGGCAACTGGATCGACCCATCCTAGATGGCAGGTCTCGAACAACGGATTCTCTGCATTACTGACGGACATTGCGCTAGGAAATGTAGCCCCATAGGCATCACACAGCGCGCCGCCGGCAACACACACTTCGGGCGTGTCGTCAAAGAACCCGAAAGTGCCGGTATCGTTAATGATCGCCATCGCGATCCCAATATCTGCCGTCGGATCCGGATTGACCAAACTCACTGGAATAGCGATTTCGACCGTGTAGGAGGAGGCGTTCGTGCTCACGGCAACTTCAATTTGCGATGACTCTGGCAACGCAGTACCGAGAGAATTGTTCCATTTCAAAGTTGGGCTCGTACAACCGGACCCGCTTGCATCGACCGGCGCATGTAGGCCCCTTTCAAAAGTAGTCCCGGTCGTCCCTCGCGAAATCGTAACGAGCAACTGTCGATCGCTGCTGTCCAGGACGGTATCTGCGATATCATCGTTGAACTGAATAACGATTCGCTCGCCGAAACACAGCGTGCCGCAGTCAGACGTGCTGTTCGTAACATCGTCGACCTCGATGAGAAACCCGTAAAACCACTGCCCGAGCCGCTGAAATCGTTTGGATTTAATATCAATATCGCGTAGTTCGACAGGTAGCGGAGTTCCCTCAGTCAAGTGGTCGATATTGTCGTCCAGACACGGGTGAGATGACGTTATATGCCCTACGTCCACGCCATCCCATTCGCCGCTGGCCTCGGATCCATTGACATTAATATCGACGTCGGGCTTTAGACCGATTGCGCAGCTCGATATTGCATCACTTGTGCCCGGCGCGAATAGAAAGAGGAGTCCGACGACTACAGTGGTTAGTGCGTGATGAAGGTGTGAATGCAGTTTCATTGTTTCGCTCCTGCCATGACCCGGCTTGGTTCGTACAGATTGGTATTCCCGTTTCATTGAACGACGAGATCAGTCGTCTGCTCTCCAAAGTTGTCCGTAAGCGTTGATCCGCCATCGTTAGTCCGGATTACGTGGCTTAGCACCGCCGACCCTGCCGCCGCTGGTGGCGTGATCTGCACCTCAATCCGTCTGAGTAACGTCGATGGATTGACGTTGTTCACATCAACGCTGTATACGCGTTGATTCGTCGTTTCGGAAACAACATTTAGCGGATCACCGACAGAGTCGCGGAAATCCCATGAATCCAGCGTGGTCGAATCAACGGTGATCTCCAGTCTGAAGTCTCGCGGCGAGGAATCGGTGTAGCGGAAGATATGTACAAGCGTGAACTGGACTGCGCCCACAAGGTCCCCCAAGTCGATCCCGGACGCACCAATCCCGGCGATCTCCACGACACCATCCACCGGATCGCCTCCGGACGGGTCCACGAGCAGAGTGCGTCGCAGATTGAAAGTTACGGATTTGTTCGTTGGTGGATCAATTGACGCGGTTACCGCGAGATCGGGCATGTCTCCGACCCTCGCGTTCGACGGCGCCCCAACCATCACCAGTACCTCACGGGTCGTATCCTGCGCCAGGACAAAGGCATCGATATCAGGGCCCGTTTCGAATTCTCGAACTGTCGGGCGAGCCCAAGTCCCAGCTGCCCCGGTTATCTGTGCGCTTACCCGGATCGTTACTGCTCGATCCGTGCTGTTGAACAATTCGAAGACGTGTGGAATGGGCGGCTCGCCAGGAACTAGCTGAACTCCCTGTTCACTGCGTCTGTAAGTTACCCCAAACGGCCCAGCGGCAACGCCTTCACCGGTCCACTTGCCGACGAAATTGTTTATAACGTTCTGCGCGTCAATCGCTCCTACGAGATCGTTGGCAACAATGGTTGGTTCGAGACCAGGTTCTCCGGAAGGAAGGCTGACGTCGAGCATCTGCTCCACCTGAGCAGCGAATTCTTCTCGCCTTCGGGTATCGACGATGCCCGGAATCGTTGACTGGAACAGCGTCGTCATTTCCCGCTGCACGGCATGCATTTGCCGAAACGCATGAACTGCGCCAGTCAGATCCAACGCATTGCTAAGAGCGATGGCAGCCTGCCGATTTGCCATGTCCATCACTTCGCGCACAGCGCCTGTGATTCGAAGCATCGCAGTTGTTACGGCCACGGTGCCGTCCCTGAATGTCACGCCATCACCGGTCTGCAAACCGCCGATTCCCAATCTAATGCCGCCGCCTGCGTTACCGCCGAATTCTTGTCCGATGTTGATGTCCCGACCGTCCGCAGCGCTCAACCAAAGGTCTGAGCCGGACAGTGCGGCGGTCACGCCGGTACTGGACGATTGCAAGTTGATTCCGTTGGTGATTTGTTGCGCGCTGAGGACGCCATCGGCGTTTTGGTCGTAGTTGGCGAAAACGGCGAAGCCATTGATAACCAGGTCATAGGTATCGAAAAGAGCGGTGCCGGTGGTCGCCTCGACGATGAGCTTGACTACGTTGGCCGCCTCCGATGCCGTCGGTGAGAAGGTGTTGTTTTTGATCAGACCCCCATAGACCTCCCACGCATCTTCAAACGTGCGGGCGACTCCGTCGCGGGTCATTGGGCCATTGGTGTCCCTTGTCGCGTAGACGAGGTATTTGCTCGATGCATCCCCTGCGTCTACAGCCTCGTCGTTCTCTGTAATCTCGTAGGTTTGCAGGAAAGTATCGTCATCGAGATCAACGGCTCCGAACGCTAAGGAACTCAACAGCATATCGGATAGCCTTCCCGCGAGCGCCGCTTGCGGCTGACCGCGTGTGTAGTCAGCAAAGAATGTATCGGGGTTGTAACCGGTTACGGTTCCGGGTCTTGAGACGTGAACGAATCCGACCGGCGGTATGTAGCGGAAAAGATCTCGGATATCGAAGTTCGAGGTGTCGAGGTCGGGACGGATATACTCGCGGGCGTGATCGATGAACTGGAGAAGCTGTTCGAGTCCGTGCTGCGGAAACAGTGCGATGTCATCGGGCTCGACCAGCCAGCGTGCCAGTCGCCTGACGGACCACATATCGAGAAAGCGCACGCCCGTCAGATCCCAGAACAGAATCGCCAGCGGGATATCGCAGACTGAGAGCGCACTCGTGTCCAGAATACTGCTTGTCGTAGTGAACGCGACCGGTTCACCTGACCGAATCCGGCCGCGCTGTTCGGCCGCCGACGCTGAGTTCAGTGCTGAGTGAGCAACCGCATTGCGTAGTTGCGAGACAGCCTGGGCTGTCTCAATGCTCGTGGCAGTGTCTGCAAGATTGCGCAGTGCATTCCGAGGCGCAGTTATGGCATCGAACGAACTCAATGGGATTTGTTCGAGACGGAACTGGACGCCCTCGACCGTGTACCGTCTTCCGCAACCAATAGCCTTCCCTTCCAGACCCAATCCGCTCTTCGGGGCGTAGTCCTCAAAACCAAGTGCGGGTGACATCACCAGCAGGTAGACGCCCTCACCGTTCGGGATGTTCGATGTGGTCGGCGGCTGGCAGTCGTTGAACGTCTGATCGGCCAAGTCCGGTGCAGGTAGCTCACGCGCCAATTCTAATTCCACGTATTCCGTGGTCAGTTCGAGCGCCTGCCCGCGTCCGTTTATCGCCATGCCCTTGTCGACGCGGACTTTCGGCGGCACGAGAGTGGGCGGCGATCCAACCAAGCCGTTGTTCAGCAAGGTTACCTCTAGACCTTCTACGACACCGGAGCCGATCGCCCGTCCAAGTCGCCAACGATGCTCTTCGTTGGCTGTTTGCTGCTCACGAAGGTCCTGCGCTGTCAGCAGCCGGCCTTCAAAAAAGTTGGTGCTCTTGATCCCCGTCAATACGGGTTCTAGAAGATTCACGCTATGTCACCTCGATCTCTTAATCCGAGCTCCCTTGCCTATGATCCCGGTACGAAACTGACCTCAATAGAGAATCCCGATGGCTCGAGATTCCTCGGGCCAACAGACACAAAGAAGGAGTTAGCTTCAAAGCGAACCACGGATAGAAAAGTTCGGCCCGTGCGACCCTCAGACGTGCCTTTCACGATCAGAGCATGGGTCGCACCCGCGCCGTCCGGGTTCAGATACGTATCGTAGCGCGCCTCGAACAGGAACATATTCCCGACGTTTCCTGCCAGTGCGACTCGGAGATTGTTATAGGAATTCCCTACGGCATTACCGTCGATGTCGAATCTGCCTCCGGCGACGATGTGGTACGGACCATTGACCAGACTTTCCAGTTGCACGAATTGCCTTTTCGCCTGAGTCATCGGCAAAGCGTCACGTCTGTTTTGCCTGGCGTCGGCGACCCTGACTACCCGGTTTCCACCAACGTCCAGCTCAGATCGCATCGCGCGACCGGGGGGGTTATCCAGATGCAGGTAATTGAGATGCTCGTCGGCGGCGGCGTGCGCGGCCAGCCGATTGTCCATTTCGATTCGAGGGATGGCGTCATTGTCGTCGCTGGCGACCGGGACGTCCATGACCCGCTGCCCGCCAACGCTCCAGGGTCCTGCCAGGGGTCTATTCCCGTCTATGAGCAGGTATTGCGGATGATCAGCCGCATCAGCGAGACCCGATAGATCGGCATGCGCCGTCACGCCACCAGCGCCGCCATCACCTTCTGCCAACTGCTGCAGCAGACGTTCCTGCAACAGCATCGTCGATAGCAGGTACGGCCGGTCGTCCTCATCGATACGGACTTCCGAGTCATTGTAGAAATAGCCGAGCTCATTCAGGCCGACGTCGAACGTCAGGCGGGCCAGTAACACGCACTTCTCGTCGGGCGGTCCCGACGCACAGTTCTTACCCTCTTCTCCAACCGTCGGACGGATCTCTGTGATCCAGAGACGCATCGCTGCGCGCAAGCGCTCGCGTGCGACGCTCGGGTGCAGGGTCCAGTCGCCGGGCGGCGAGCTGACCGGCACCGGACTTTCGGGCGGCGATTCGGGCAAGAATTCCGCACGTATCAGCGCGAGCAACTCTTGCTCCTCCAGCCCCGGCGACGATGCAGAGATGCGAATCTGGCTCATAAAGAGGATGAACTCGCGGATCGCCTCGTCTTCGGCACGCTGCGGCTCATCCAGGGTGAATTGCAGCTCGAAATCATCAGCAATACGCGACGGCTTCGTCGTCTCCTCGAGCGACTGGCAAGGCCCGCTGGGTATGGGGACCCGCTCAGTACTGCATTCGCGGTAGCAGAGAACGACGTTGATCGACAGTGGGCCGAGGGGCGGTGAACCGAGGGCCTCGTCCACGTCGTCCCGGTTCTTCAGCAGCCATTCGTTGAGTGACGCGCATTGGTCGACCGGAACGCGGATCTCCTCGCCGCGCGGATTGACTGCAAGACCGGAGCGAACCTTGATCCTCGGCCCATCACTGCCATCATCCGAAATGACCGCGAGGCCGCAGACGGTCCCGTATCCGTGCAAGGATCTGTTGTGCAGCTGATCCTTCTCCAGCAGGTACGCCTCCTCTTGCAGAAACTCATCGACGCCAAGTACCAAGCCGTGTACGTAGTTGACGCGCCGGTAACGATCGAGCTGTTTTGCCTGAACGACGGCAGTCGAAAAATCGCTCATGTTCCATTGCTCCGTGGTTGGGATGCACCCAGGCGATCGCGGCCGATCACTTGGCGATCGCGAACGTTCCAGGGGTGCGACTCTGTAAGGAATGTCTGGCCGAGGTAATTGGCACCGAGCACGAGCGCGACAAACCGGGTGCCCTCGCCTAGCGTGGTATCCAGGCCGAGGCGGGCGGTGCCGATCTGAAATAGCGCCCAGAAAAGTTTGACGTCGAAGTCGGTGTGCGCAGGTTTCTCGCGGCGTACGATTTCTTCGACCTGCAGCTGACGCTGCTCTCGGCTGCCCGGCGTCTCACCCAGCAGTGTCGGTACGAGAACCGTGAACCGATGCGCGTCGCGCTTGATGGGTACGGCGAGAGACACGAACTCGATCCAGTCCGTCAGCACGACACGAGACTCCGGAAGCTCCGGCGGCAGGTCGACGTCGTCGAAGGTCGTGTACTCGTTCGTCTCATCGAGACCGTAGGCCGAATTGAGTTCGTCGACGGCGCCGTAGCGACGTGCGAGGAACTCGCGATACTGCGGCGCGTCTTCTGACGTGACCGCCGCATACGTGAACGCGAGGCCTTCCCGGGTGAACCGTCGCCAGTCGACAGCCTGAACTTCGTCAGCAGGTACCGTCGGACCGAACGTGACGGCATCGATGTTGCTGCCCCATACCGATTGCAGTGCCTGCGCTCCGTCGACTGTCGTCGACTCGTAGATCTGCTCGAGAAAGCGACGAAATTCCAGGTGCAGCGGGTCCGGCCCCTGTTCGGGTTGCCATTCCTCGTCTGTCGACTCGCGAAACAGCTGCGTAGGTGCCGTCGGGTCGCCCAGCGTGATGCCGGGTTGGGTACGTGACAGGAAGCGTTCCACGATGCGGACGACGTTCCCGCCCAAGGTCCCCAGTTGATACACGCGCTGATCGCGAAGTTCGTCGAAGATGCTCGCGTCGG
The DNA here is from genome assembly GCA_945788625.1 of uncultured Woeseiaceae bacterium. Taxonomy (GTDB): domain Bacteria; phylum Pseudomonadota; class Gammaproteobacteria; order Steroidobacterales; family Woeseiaceae; genus UBA1847. The sequence continues at coordinate 27,944 of CALZMQ010000012.1, read as the reverse complement.
GACACGGATCGATCGCAAGCCGGATCGCCGCACGCATGCCGATTTGTGTGCCACGCCAGCGGAATAGCAGTTCGGCGTGGTCGAGGAACAGACGTCGACGAGCTTCGCCCCACGACGCGTCCAGATTCGCTCCAAACCAGCCTGCCAGCCACTCGAGGTACTCCTCGGGCGAACTTCGCGTGTCGAAGATGGCCTCTGCATGCGCGATCCTCGTCTCGAGAGCCGTCATGACGCCTTCGGCGTTCGCGAGGAAGCGATCCAGGAAGTTGCCGGTGGCGCGCTCGTCGCGATACACCGCCGGCAGGAACCTGTCGCGATAGGAGAATCTCGGGTAGTAGACACGCATCGCACGAATCCGAGGCGTGGAGCGACGTGTGCCGATCAGAGTCAGTTGCACTTCGATGTATCGGCCTAAGGCGTTCTGGAACAACAGCTCCCACGTGCCGACGCCCTGCGACTCGGATTCGCGTTCCGAAAACGGCTCGTGGAATGGAAGCTCGGAACCGTCCGGACGACGCACGAGCATCGGCTGCCGCTGCCACTCGGCGTCGCGCAACTCGTCTTCTTCGTTCGCCGACCTCGCCGCAACTACGACACTCGCACCGTCCGGTATGCAGGCATCCAGCAACAGTCGATGCCAGACGCAGTCGGGCTCCTTGCCGTCGAATACGAGACCATCGATCTCGGCGTTGCCGACATAGCGGCGTCGAGGCTGATCGGCCAGCGGCAGCCACCGCGTATCGAAGTCGTAGTAGACGTCGCCTTGTGCGCAGATAAGGCCCTTGCCCGAGTAGTCTCGCATGGGCAAGAGCGAAGGCCTCAGGGCGAGTGAGATCGAAGCCGAATTGAGCGTCGCGTCGAAGACAAAGGCCTGTTGCCCACGTGCCGAGGCAACGTACAACTTACCTTTGACGCTGCCTTTCGGTTGCTCGTCATCCGGTATGAACGAAATGTCGTGGCCGAAGACACGCGGCGGTTCGAGGACTGTTCCGAGGACGTTTTCGTCGATAACGACGCGCCGCGCAACACCGTCGCAGGAGAAGAAGTGCAGAACGGAAGTTGACCCGGACGAACTCGCATCCAGCACGACGACCGATCCATCGGGCAGCCCTTCGATCGCGACCGGATCGATTGCCATGATCGGCGAACTCATGTCAATGGCAACGCCCGCTGGGAACAGGATCTCCCGCTGCACGCGCGGTTGGCCGTCGACGGGTCGGAAATCGTCGACGGACTGCGGTTCGAGCTGAACGTTCGCGCCGTGAGGCCGGACGATCCTGAAGAATCGGTCGAGCCTCCAGTATCGTGACTGTCCGAGGGCCGGCCCGCGGTCGAGAATCCAGATACCGCCATCCGGTGCCGGAGCGATATCGAAGGGATCGAAATCGATGGCTTCCGGCCACTCGAACCATTCGGGTGGCCCACCCTGGTGAAGGTCGAAAATCAGCAATCCGGCAGGCGACAGCGTGCCGACGACCATGTACTCGTGTGCCGTAACGGCCATGCCGCGGAGCGTCGGTTGGGGCGGAGGTGCCTCTTCGACGAGCGGCTTGAAGCTTCCGTCGTCCTGCTCCGGCTCGCACTCGCGGGTCAACTCATCGACCGACCAGAACGTCCCGACTTCGAACGGTGCCGCGGCCGGTCGGTACAGGATCGCGTCGTTGCCTTCATCGATCCAGTACACGTTGCCGTAATGGTCGAACGAGGCACCGCGACGATCCGACGCTTCCAACATGTCCGAATCCTTCGTCGGCGGGAGTCGCGGTACCTCCGGCTTCAGCAGGAGACTGCTCTGCTCTTCGTCCCACCACAGCTTGTCGGCGCCATCCGCGACGACCATCGGCAACCAGTCGGCGGCGCCATTCATCAGGTGGTAGCGTGTTCCGTTGACGTCCATTACGGCAGCCTCAGCATTCCTCCGGTATCACGGGCACGGGCACGATCTGCGGTGCCTCGCCGGTTTCGTCCACCGGCACCTCTTCGCCGTCCCGAACCTCGTCGATCGGCGGCGGTTCGCCTTCGACGACAAGGATCTTCTTCAGGTACGGAAGTTCGAGTCCCTCGATGGGCACTTCAGATAACTCGCCGCCGGTCGCCGTGGCGAGCCTCGCACCGGTGACTTTGGCGACGCCCCGCACGCGCGTTACCGCCGCCGCGACCTCGAGGATGTCGACGACTTTCTGCAGCGGCCAGGCCTTGCCTTCAAAGCCGCCCTCGAGCGGTGAAAGGAAGCGATGCACTTCCTCGGCGACATCGCGGCGGACCGGACCCGGATCGAATCCGGGGACCACGTCGATGCCAACAGCGATCCAGATCGGAATGTACTCGGGCCCGCGGACATGAACTTCGGTAGTCAGAATCCGCCGCGGCGACAGGTACGAGCACACCGCCTCGAGGAAGATCTGGTCCGGGCGGGGCGCGCGCGGCTGCTCGGGGTCGTTCTTCGGAATGACCATGACGGTCACCACCCCATCCGAGGTCTGGCGGGGAAGCTTCGGATGGAATAGCGGCAGGATCTCCGCGCGTCCGAGATCGATACCCGGCGTGCGCTTAACGATGTCGAGACAGTCAATTTCCGAGACCATTCGGTCGCGGTGGCGGATGAGCGCCGGGATGTTCTTTTCCGCATCCTCGACAGTCTCGGCTTCGCTGCCGCCCCATGTCGGCACCGGGTTGGACACCTTGATTCCCGGCGGCAGATTCGACGCTCGATTGATCGAGTCGATGCCGACCATGCCCTGCGCGCCTCCGCCGTGAGAGTACGCGACCTGGATCGACGCGCCGTTCGGCGGCCGCATGCCGTGCGCACCGTCGCCGAATCGAATCAGTCCGGCTTCGACGTCGAGGCTGAAGACCTTGCTGGAGTCGACAATCTGCGTTTCCTCGCGCGATTCCGACGCTAGTCTTGGCATGCGCTTCGGAACTTCCGGCGGTGCCGCCATGAGATCGTCGATCTCCTGCCACTCCTCGCCGTTGACCGTCAGTCGGAAGGTTTCCCCGCCGATCACTGGTTTGTTGGTAAGCACGGCAGTCTGATCCGGTTCACCGTCGCCGTTGGGCAACTGTTCAGCAGGCACTTCGGTTCGCTGGATCACCCGAGCAGCGTTGATGCCCACCCAGCTCAGCGGGATCGACAACTGCCGCGTCGAAGCTTCCGTCTCCGTGTCGATCTGCGGTGACCGGATTCGAATCCACGTGATGAGACGATCGAGGTCCGCGGTTTCCTCCAGTGAGGGCGGCCGTCCGCCAACGCCGGCAGTCAGCGGGCCGTCCCGCCAGACGCCGAGTTTCGATGCGCCGGGCAGACTGATCTTGGCGATGCCGGGTCCCGATAGCGGGTCCTGATCAATAGTGACGTCAGCCGTTTCGTAGCGGATTCGTTCGTCGCTCGTATTCGGCAGTTCGAAGATGAGTTCCGGGCGTTCGCCACTCGCGGTCGGCCCTAGCGGATACAGCGCACAGCCTTCCTCGTCGAGTGCGGGCAGGATGCCCAGCGACAATATGCGATTGGCGATCCGGGATCGTGCCTGCACCGGTGTCTCATCCGGGCGCGAAAGCAGTGCGACCCAGAGTGCCCCGTCCTTCGTCTCGCGCGAGATGTCCAGACTGGTCAGCGTGACGCCGTTGGTCGCTGGTTCGAATACGGCGGTCTCATAGAAATCGATATCGGTCTCAGGAAGGTCGAAGCTCGCATAAAGCTTGCGATAGGTATCCTCGATCTCCGCCCTGCGGTTCTCTGTCAGCGGGCGCTTGTAGTAGAGACGCGCTTCAATAGGCAGAATCTCGAGACCGTTCTCGGTCCTGAATGGGACATTCCCGGAGTTGACCTGGTCACCTGCGTCGCGTGTGAAGACCTCGAACGCGCCTTTCGGATTCCGGAAGGTCACGATGCCTTTCGCGGCTGCGGCGGCTCTCATGCCCTGCCCCAGCAGCCTGAGGAATTTCTTACGATTGCGATCCGGGATCAGGTTTGCCCTGAAAATCGCGCTTTCCGTCAGGAAGCTGAATAGCTGCAGGATGGTTACACCCGGATCGGCATCGCTCCTGTTCGTCCATTCAGGGTTGTGCGCCGGGATTCGCGCAAGCACTTCGTTCAGGATTTCCCGATAGGTACGTGAGTCGAATTTCGGTTCAACAAGAGGCATTGTTCGTCTAACCTCCAAGCAAGACGCGCAGTTGCAATTGTTCTGATTGGTCCGTCGCCACCAGCGTGTATCGGATCGTCACCAACGCGGATCGGCTGTCGTCGGGATTGACGCTTGCATCCACGGCATCGACCGCGATGCGCGGTTCCCATTGATCGAGTGACCTGATAATCGCCTCTTCGATCAGCTTGTGAGTCGCGGGAATATTGGGTTGGAAGAGCACGCTCTTCAGCCCGCCACCGAACTCCGGCAGCATAATTCTCTCCAGCGGCTCCGTTTGCAGGATGACGCGGATCGACTCTCGAACGTTCTCGCCGCCGCTCGACCACGCCCATCGGCCGTCGCTGCCGATCTTCGGCGGGAACTGCACACCCTTTCCAATTGGTGATATCAACTCAGTCATTTCTTCTTACCTTTCAGGCCGAGTATCGGGAGACACAGGAACAGGAACGGAATCCATTTGAAGAACATATCGAACAGCGCGACCATGATGATCAGCAGGATCAGCGCGCACAGCGTGACGATCGGAATCGACAGCGAGCACCACATCCCGAAGCTGCCCTGATTGCCCCTGCAGGGTCCTGGTTTGCCAACGCTGGGCAGATCCTTATGGAACGGCCACGGCAGTACGGACAGCACTAGGTCCGCAAACGTCAGCTTCTTGATCTTGCTGACCTTGCCGCACAGCATGTCCGAGAACTGAAGCGTCGCGTTCTTCTTGTATTTTCGAAGCCCGGCCGGCGAGATATCGATCGGCATCGGGATCCGGATCGGTCGCTGTGGCGCATCCGAATCGAAGAACGACGCGAGTTGGAACGGTTGCGTCGGTTCGGTTGGGACGTTCATAGACGCAGCGTATGACGAACCACGGTTCGCGGGTCTCGAACGGTGGCCGAATCGGTTCCAACTCGGGTGGTGGTTTGCCGGTGTCGGGAAGCGACGCCTCGACCAGAGGTATCAGCGCGTCGATCTTCTCCAGAGTAGCCTGAAGGTCGATTAGCCGTCCGGCCGATCCGGCCCCTCCCCCAGTCTCGGCATACGGCCCGCGATAGTCATCCGATTCGATCAGGACTGAGCTCACGAGCGGGGGCGATTCGTTGATGGCGACCCGCGGATGAGCCAACGGGAAGACAAAGCTTGGCCAAGCATTACCTTGCGCGTCAGTGTTCGCCGCCGTGGCACCACCGAAGTTGAGCTCGGTATCGATGTTTTCCAGATCGTCCTCCGCAGCCAAGGCGGCATTCAGCGCGGCGAGAAGAGATGTAGGTGTCGTCGAGAAATGACTGCCAGAATCCGCGCTAAGTTCTGTTCGCAGTTCTGATGTTTGTGAAATACTCAGGATGGTGTTTTTCAGCTGTTTTTCGGTATCAAGTTCGAGGCCGGGAACAACGGTATGACCGTTCAGTTCGTCCCACACTCTCGGCAACCGGTCTCTGAGGAAGATGGCGAAATCCAGCAGAACGTACCAAGACGCTGTCTGTATTTGTTCGCGTGTGGCCTTCAGCGTGGCAATAGCATTATCTTCGGCCGCGTTCCTCGCATCGAGGTCATCGTCCGGGATCAACCCTTGGGTGTCGGGGATCATCGACTCCTCAGCGGTAAACGCCAGTTCCTCGAGCACCTTCCACGGCTCCGCCACCTCCGACTGGAACAGCACGCCGAGCGGGGACGTCGGCCCAACGATCCCTTCACCCAGATCGACCGGACCCTCCATGTCTTCCTTTCGCGGCGCAGCGAGATACGCTTCCCGGCGACCCACCGGCACGAGGCCGGACAGTATCCTGCGCTTCTGCTTGTTGTGATCGAAATTCATGGCGAAAAGCGGCAGCCGTTCTTCGTCCGTTTCCAGCTCGAGGGCGTTATCCGGGTCTACTTGTTTCCACATGAAGCCCAGCTCGGTCGTCACGAAGGCGTATTCGGTGAAGTCTGAACCGCTCAGGTCAGGGGAATCGGTCTGATTCTCATCGTTCGGCGCCACGCGACGGACGACGAACCGGACCTGCTCCTGCTTGCCGGCATCGATCGTCCTGTCCGGCAATCCGGCATTTCGGCAGACGAGGCTTGCAGCGACCAGGTAGTAACGCTGTTGAGCCGGTTGATAGAGTTTGAACGGCAGATCCGCGTTCAACGTGATCGGCGGCTGAGCCGGCGCCGGCACAGCCGGTAAGGTGCCGCCGGTCTTCTGCTCGATACGTAGCTTTTGCAGTCGCTTGGACAGCCGAGAAATGGGCTCCGCACGCTGCAGCGTGGCGACCGCGGGCGGCTTGCGCATCGGCTCACGCCAGGTTTCTTCCACGGCAAGCCATTCGGGCATGCGGTCCGGGTCGTACGCGATCATCGACATGAGCTCCTCCATGAACTCATCATTGTCGAAGCGAAGAATCGCGGGCTTGTTGAACGCACCATTGCGATAATTTTCGCTACCGAAACGGTCGCGCGACCATACCGGCGTTGGCGCCAGCCATTTGACGTCATGCTCTTGGACGGCGACTACCATATGTTCCCTGCTCCCGGTGTGTATGAAGCACTAATGACGCTGTTGCTGATGACCGTGTCCGCCTGGACGACGCCACTGAACCGAGACATGCCGGCGTTGACCGTGACTGCACCGGCTGAGATTTCGACGATGCTGCCGTTGATGGTCACCTTCGCCGAGGCATTGATCGTGATGCCGGACGTCTCGAGCTTGACGGAGTTCCCATTGCTGTCTTCGACCTCCACGGCGCCCGGGCCGTCTTTCAAGAGCACTTTTTGTCCGCCGGGCGTTTCGAGCTTGAGTTGTTCCTGGCCGCTGCTGTCGTCGAAACTCACGATGACCCCGTTCCGCGACCGTATCGACTTGACGTTGTTCTCACCGCCGGAATCCATTGTCTCGTGCGGCGCGTCCTGACCGTTCCACAGCCCCCCGATGACGTACGGGTGCCGAGGGTCCCCTGCATTGAAGACGACGAGCACCTCGTCGTTGACGTCGGGAATGAACCAGCTGCCACGATTGTTGCCGGCCATCATCGTGGCCAGCCTCGCCCATGCTTCGTAGTCGCTACTCTGAGCATCGGGTGACCAGGGCAGCTTGATGCGGATTCGCCCTTGCCCGTCGGGGTCAACGATGTCGGTGACAATCGCCGGATACACGCCGTAGAAGCACCCGCCGAATCCGTGCGGGACTCGTGAGTTGAAGAGTTCCTGAAGCGGCGACGACAGCATCATTGCGTGCCCAGCCCCGGCCGTTCGACGCAGAAACTCGTCTGGTACCCACCGTCGGCCGTGAACATATGGGTGACCTTCGAAACGTAGTAGGTGCCATTGAACAGATCGCCCAAACCCTCGAGATCGACGTTGGCGCCGGCCCGGAGCCGGCCGTCGCCCTCAGCGACGCCACGGCCTGTAACGAAGCGCCGAGCCATTTTGCGGAAGTAAGTCTTGGCGAGCGTCTGAGTCTCGTCATTCGTCGCCGGGGTGAGGTGCACGATGCTGTCGCGTCGCTCGCCGAATCCCGACTGCAGCGCCTGCGCGCCGCTGGTTCCGCCGTCCAATTCACTCTGGATCGCGGAATTATCGGCTTCATGCTTCAACCCTTCCTTCGCGGTGACGTCCCAACCGGCGACCGCCACGTGAGTGCGCTGATGCGCGAGATCTGCGATTACGGAGAATTCGTGCAGGCGTTGCCGGTAGGTGAGAGACAGCGTGCCGGTCTCGCGACGGCTGCGCGATTGCATATGCAGCGTGCCGCCATCGACCCAGACTTCCGCGTCGATGCCGCGAGCGCGCTCTCTGAGGAACGCAAGGTCGCTTTGATTGAGTTGTGCGAGGACAGCGTAGTTCGGACTATCGATGTCGATATCGGTTTGCAGCCCTTGCTCGCCGGCGATCGTCTGCGCGACATCGTCGAGCGTCACGTCTTCGAACGCTCTGGACCGGCGAACCATCCGCAGGTCCTGCAGCCGATCTTCGGCCAGTATCTGGATCTCGGGCGCACGCTGCTGGCCGTATCGGCCCTCGACGGCCGTAATCTTTCCTTCGAAGACCTGCGCCTCGGCGTCACCGTCGCCGACCTCGATAGTAATTGTCTTACCGAAGTCGAAGAGGTCGAGCGGAAAGTAGATGTAGCCGACGCTGTCGGAATTCGCACCCCAGTTGCCGAACACCAATTCGCACCGATAGGCGCCGTCATCGGACTCGTGAACCGTCATCTGCAGCAGGCCCGCCGTCAGCTGCTCATCGCCCTCGCCGTCGACCCGGATCGTCGGGCGGGCTGAGTAAAGCGGCAGTGTCGTTGCTACGTCAGGCATCTATTCGACTCAGTGCGAGCGGATGCGTTCGAGACGCTCAGCCTGCTGCGTTAGCACCAATACCCAGTCCAGCGGCGACAGGCGCTGCGGCTCATTCTGCTCGGCAGCCTGTGATACATCCACCGGCTCCTCGGCTGGCCCTTGCGGGGCTTCCACGACGACTTCCAAATCGTTAATTAATACTGGCATCGATGTTCTCCGTCAGATTGACATTCAAGCTCACGCCGGTCGGCAAGCTGTGCAGCGACTCCAGTTTGTTGGCCAGAGCTATCGCCTGCGATTTCTCGGGATTGACGTTGTTCCGGGCGGCTGTCTGGGGCAGCGTCTCACCCTCCTTCGGCGTCGTGACCGGATCTTGGCCCGGCTTACCGTCGTTCTTGCCGTTGCCCTCGCCTTTAGCGTCGCCTTTCGGGCCGAATTTCACTTCGACGTCCTGCTTCGTCATGCTTACCGACACGCTCGCTCGCAGCGGCTCTCCTTTTTCGGAGAAGAACTCGAGCGTTTCGTTGAACGATTCCATGACGCCTTCGAAGAGGAAGCTGCCCCACAAAAACCGGACACCGGGCGGGAAGAACTTGGCTTTTTTGGCCTTGCCCTTTTGCTTCGGTTTCATGAATTCGGAGACTTGCTTCGTAATCCGCCGCACATCGGTGATTCCCTTGAAGGAGTCCTCGGCATTCGGCGCGGAGACGTCAAACCAGAGCTCGAAGGACAGCTTCGTGCTGCCCGGTCCGGAGAATTGAATCGCCGAACCTCCGGACTTGTCGCCGCCTTTTATCTGGTTCGCGAACGTCAGTTTCAGACTCTCCGGATTGAACTGCACCTTGAATCGCCGGCCCTCCGATTTGACCTTGCCGTGCTTGTCCCAGGCGATTTCCTGCATCAGCGCCTTTGCAACTGTCTTGGGCTTCGGCACGACTACTGCTCCTCTGGCTTCTTGGGTGTCGCCTTGAAAAGGCTTTCGTAAGCGATCTGCATTTCTTCGATCGCGATCTGACCGTCCTTGCCGCTGAGCGACGGCGCCTTGATCTTCATTGGAAGGCAACCTCGGATCTCGAAATGAACGTCTTTCCTGTTCTTATCTTCGATCCTTCGATTGGAAGACATCATGAAGATGTCTCCGCTCAGTCTTAGCCTGCGGTTTTCCTGGACCTTTTCGAACCAATCCCACAGACCGAAGTCCTTCGTCATTCCACGCTTCAGCGTCAGCTGCCCGTACGTCACAGGACCCGCCAGGTGTATCTGCTGAATGTTATTGCCGCCCTCTTTGATGGTTTTCGTCGCCATGCCCATTTCGAGCCCATTGCATTCGGAGAACTGGGCCTCGCAGAGGAACTTCTTCTTCCCGGGCTTCTTGTCTTCACCGCCGGCATCGCCTTCGGCCTTTTCCTTCTTCTTCGTCGTCTCCGAAAGCTGGACGAGGAAGTTGAAGGTCGTGAACAGGTTATTTGCCGCCATTCAAACCTCCTGTGCCCTGAGCTGGCCCGGACCGGATTGGATGAGGCGGACGATCATGAAGCGCATCGGCTCTGAAGGAGCGACCCTCAATTCGACGATGAATCGACCGCGTTCGACGGATTGCGGCGGGTTGACGCTTGTGTCGGTGACGATCTGGTACGCAGCCTCGGCCGTATCACCGGCGAACGCGCCACGCATGAACAGATCGAGCAGCAGATTGTCGAAACCGTTCCGGACCCGATCGCGGAACGCTTCGTCGTTGTTGTCGAAGACATACTCGTCGCCTTCCTGCAGTGCGAGTCGACGGAGCAGAATCATCAGGCGGCGTACGTTGATGTTGATGAGGTCCGTCTCGAACGCGAGCGTCTCTGCATTCAGCGTCATGAGCCCCTGTGACTCGGAGCGGATCGCATTTATCCGTGACGCTTGAAGCGCTGTCCATTGTTGGCGCGTAACGCCGTTCGCAGCAGCGATAACGTCCGTCAGGGGATCGTTCGCGGGGGCAATCCATGCGGCCTCTTCGAGGGTCCGCCGCGCGATGGCGCCGGTCATGGCTCCATCTGGCGGAAGCGAGCGCGGTGCGTCGGCCCCGGACGAAACCATCAGCCACGGGTAGTAAACCGCGCCGTATGAGAAGACTCGCCTTTCGCCGAAGGTAAGTGCCGGCACCGTCACGGAGTCACCGTTGGCGTTCGTCGAAGATGTGGCGGAACCACCTGCCGTGCGGAGCAGCGTCACGTGATCGAGGATGTCCTGTTGACGGTAGTGCTCGGGTGCCGATAGCACGGCAAGCATGTCACCTCGCGCGGCGCAAAGCCTGAGCAGCGCGCGTTGCACACCAATAAGATTATCGCCGCTGAATTCCCCGGCGCTTCTTAGCGTCAGCTGCGGCCGGATCGTAGGCGGAACCCGAACGGTGTTCGACCACGGTCCGGCGTCCGCCCCTCGCCGCGCCCGGACTCTGTAGTAGAAGACACTCACGGCGGGTTCGTCGTGGATGTACTGCGTTGCAGAGCCGCTATGAAGCGTTCGGGTCGAGGTGAACTCGACGTTCGGAGACTCCTGCAGCTCGAAGTAATCGGTATCCGGAACAACAGGCGGAGATACCGCATCCCGTTCCCAGGTAAACAACCGACCTTGCGGCGGTGAGGTAACGGATTGCGAGTCCAGACTCAGTTCCAGCAGGCTGCCATCCGTCGCCGCACAATCGAGGAAAGCGCTGGGTGGCAGAAGCGACACTCGCGTGTTGGACCAGGCGCTTGCCTCGCCACGCCTCAAGGCTCGGACGCGAAAATACGCATCGCCACGGCAGGCAGTAGTCAGCGGGATCTTCATTTCCGTCGGCGGCGGTGGAATGAGGTCTTCCAGCCGCCCGACCCGGCCGAGTACGTCCCCGTCCGCCTCGAAACGTTGCGGTGAGACGAAATCGGGATTGTCGTCTCGCTCCACCACGAACGACGTTGCCTCGGCTACGACCGACCATTCGAGGCATACAGAAGAGCCGTCCTCGGATACATCCACTTCTTGGAGGCGCGGCGCTTCCAGAGTCTCTTCGAGAGGCGGAGGGGTCCGATCCCATACTGAATGCAGCGCATCCGGAACGGATATCAGCGTGACCTCATCGTTGAATGTCAGGCTGTGTATCCCCTCCAGCGGCACTGGATTCGGTGACAGGATCGCTCGAGACTTCGCCTCGGCCATCAAGGCGCCCGTACTGAGTCTGGAAAGCGCCTCGTCGACGAACAGATGCGCACCGTATCGGGTCAGTCCTTCCCGCCCGGATCGGTCCGCGCCATCGCACCCGTTCGGAAATGCTATCCCTTCCTTGTCGATCGCCGAACTCATCGAAGCCGGGAGGAACACTTCGTCGTCCGTTGCCGCCCCATCCTGCGACGCGGCGATCGCTCTAGCATTTTTGCTTGGGCGCGTCCCGGCGAACGGAAAGCGCGGTTCGCTCACTGTGGCGGCCAGCGTCTCGGCTCCTCGAGGCAGCGTCGGCAGACCGGTATTGGTCAGGCCGAACAGCTCGGCATCGGACGGCAGATATCCCCAGAAGCGTGGATGCGGCGGGTTGAATGCGAGGTTCGAGAGCCGCTGCTCCACCGCATCGCCGCGCCATGTGAGCATCTCGAAACGCAGCAGCTGCACGCGTGGCCGGTTCTCCGGCGGGCTCCCCGGCGGCGCCCAGCGCAAGTTCCGGCCGAGGGAATTCGCCTCCTGAAGGGACATCAAACTTGCTATGGGGTCCGCGTCAGCGTCCTGCCCTGGCTCCCGTAAACCGTGAGTAACAGGCGGACTTGTGACAGGATCAAGCGTTCTCCAGAAACCCCGGGTACCGGTAAGGCGGATCCCTCCCAGATACTCCGCCGTCTTATCTACGACCAGAAGCAGACTTGTCTGTTCGTCGAGAATGAGCCTGACAAGGTCGCCGGCCGCGAGGTCGTCGGGAGACCACCGCACGTCAATCGTCCAGCCGGACGAATCCACGACCACTGTGGGCTCCGAGCGATTCTCGGACCTGTCGAGCCCCAGCTGTGTCGGCTGCAGAACGGTGCTCAAACCGATCGGCAGCGCCCAATCGCCGGGCGAGCGAGCATCGAGATCGATCGTTGCCGAACTGGCGGGCCGTGCAGAGACGATCCCATTGAAAGGCACGCAATGCGTCCGCGGCTGCTCGGCGACTCGGACGACCCAGCATCTGCGCCCACCATTCCGGAAGAAGCTCTCCACGGCGGGACCAAGCTGGCTCATCTCCATCCGGCCCTCTTCGTCATTCCACGCCAGCGATACGTCGTCGCCGAAGATCTCGCGGAATCGGGCCGGCGCCTCGATGGGCACGGGCACGTTCAACGGTCCGGACGCGGCGAATCCGACGAAGCCGGCGATGTCCATCCGCGGCAGCGTATCCGCGGGTTGCGGAATGACGTGCTCGAAATAGACGTCCGGGAAGAGCTGCGCCGCCTGGGTCATCACGCAGCGTCTTTCATCTCGATCCGCTCAGCGGCCAGAACGAGCTCTTCGATCGCGAGATCGGTCCCCTTGGCGTTGAACGACGGGCCCGTGAACTTCATCGGCCGGGCTCCGCTCAATATCCACTTCAGGACATTTTCCCGGTCCTCGCTCTTCATCGTAATTGTTACTGTCTTGAGCTGGTCCTGCTTTCCGTCGCGAACGGCGTGCAGCCATTCATACAAATCCAGCGAACCTATGACGCCGCGCTTCAGCGTGACGTCCGGGGTCTTCACCGTTCCCGTTACCTTCAGAGGTTCATTGGTTGCGGCGTTGCCGGCGCGGTACTCCGCAACCGTGATCTCCATGCCGAGGCCGGAAACTTCCTGGAACCCCGCCTGGATCGTATCTCCATTGAGGCCGTCCCACTCGACGGTGAAGTTGAACTGCGAATACGGGTAGTTTCGGATTGCCATTGTCGTTGCTCCTCAGCTGATTCCATTAACCGTTGCTATCGGCCGTCTTCTGGCCGATACGGAAGATGACGAACTCGGCAGGTTTCAGCGCTGCAACACCGACGAGACAGATCAGTCGCCCGTTGTCCAGATCGTTCTGGGTGATCGTCGTCCGGTCGCAACGTACGAAGAAGGCTTGCTCCGGCGTCGTTCCGAGGAGGTGGTTCTCCTTCCACTCGTTGAACAGGAAATCCTCGATCGTCTGGCGGACGTTTGCCCACAGGACCGGTCCGTTGTTTTCGAACACGGCCCACTGCGTGCCTCGCTCGATCGAGCGTTCGAGGAAGGCGAAGTACCTGCGAACGTTGAGGTACTTCCATTCCGGATCCGAGCTGGCTGTCCGCCCGCCCCATACGCGCAGGCCCCGCCCTTCGAAGAAGCGGAGCGCGTTTACGCCTTCCGGATTCAAGGCTTCCTGTTGCGCCTTGTTGATCAGGAACTCGAAGCCCAGTGCCAGCCGGATGACCTCATTTGCCGGCGACTTGTGAACGCCATGATCTACATCGTTGCGAGCATAGATGCCAGCTATGTGACCGCTCGGCGGGTTGAGGATCTCGGACTCAGTGACGGGATCGAAGATCTCGAGCCACGGGTAATAGAGCGCCGCACGGGTCGTATCAATTGTGCCGCGCATGCGCAGGACATCGCCGACGATCTGGCCAGGTACCGAATCCAGGACGGCAACGCGATAGCGCATCCGCTCGCAGTGCGCGATGAGGAATCGAGTTATCGCATCCGCGTCCGCATGGTCTGCATCTCGCTCGAGATTCGCAGTACTGCCGGGGGCCGCGATGATGGATATGTCCTCGAGGTCTTCGAAGGCGAGCAGCGCGCTCTTGAGTCCATCCTGCGAGTCGCCATCGTAGTGGTTCGGTTGCGGAAGTTGACCGTCGTTGCCACCCGCCAACTGAATACGCACAGTCCTGCGCGCGTCGCTCGAGCTCTCAATGTTCTGGAAGACGGATGTCCGGTCCGAGATGTTCGGTTGACGCATCAAGGCCCGGGCAATCGAGGCGCCGTTTGCGAGCGACGTGTTGAATACCAGCGGGTTGTACAGAGTGACGGACGTCCGTGTCGGATTCTCAATGAACTGTTCCGACAGCGAGCGCGGGTGCTGCGGGTGGAACGTGAGCTGATCCCAGGACTGCTCCTCGCCGAACTGCCCCATCGCGCCTGCGATGACGGATACGGTTACGAGCTGAACCTCATGGAGCTGGTCTAACTGAACAGCGCCTGTCGCGTCCTCGTTCGGGTCGTTCTGCCGGAGTCGGAATGTGTCCCTCCGCTCGGATTCGTCGAAATAGCGCTCCAGCCAGTACAGCTGGCCTGACGCCGGCGGTGACTGCGCCTGCTCGGCCTGCGTTCGAGCGTAAACGACTTCCTGATTTTGCGCGCCCTGAAGCCTCAGATTGCTGGTGTCGCTGGTATCGAGAATGTTCTGACCAAGCCTGAAGACGAACGTTACCGTCATATTTCCAGCCGCGCCGGGGTGCCGCGCCCGAAGGTCGTATTCACCGACCGGCGATTCGGTCGGTTCCCAGCGAGCACGACCGTCCGACCAGTTCTGACCGATCAATCGCAATGGATTCTGGGTGGTCACGTCTTCGAGGCTGTTGTAGGCCCGCGCCACGTACAGGCGTCGGCCGCCTTCCGCGAAATACGCGCGGACGCCCTGTGCGAGGTAGTTATGGCTGGGTAACAGATTGCTGAACTCGAGTCTGTCGACGCCGCCGTAGATTCGCTCGAAATCCGCGAAGCTCGTCAGCAAGGGTGGTTCTCCGTACATCGGCCCGAAGCGCGTCGGACCGACGAATCCTGTTGTGCTCGTACTTACGCCCTCAATCGACTTCTGTCGAAAGCTGACCTCTTCAACGAAAACACCGGGTGCCAGATATTCAGGCATGGCTATTCCTCCATAGCTCTTCAGGGGGGCGAGGAAGACGGGCTAACGCGCAATGCCGCCAGTCCGTCAGTCCGTAATGTCAATTCCTCGCCGAACCGAATCTGAGTGGTCAGATCCGGTCGCGGCGAGCCGCCGTGCTCGGGCAGTCTCGACCAGATATTTGCTGTCGATTGTGTCAAGACGCTCGGATAATCTTTCAGTGCAGTACCTGGCAGATCAGCAACATGATGTGGCTCGTACAGGACCTCCACGAGCAATTGCCAGGTGTGCGCCGACAGGGTCCTGCCGCCGGCCGGGGGCGACGACGCGAGTCCATCGATCAATGTCGGATACGGAAGGATTGCCGCGAATCTTCCACGCTGGTCCGCAAGTGCGTACCAGATTGAATCATCCTCCGCAGTGATCCGGAGGACGGCGTTAGGCGCAGGTCGTCCGGTCCACTGATCCTCGAACTCGCCGCGTATGACGGTTGTCGCCGGCGGCAGTGTCCGCGTCGGTGCGGAGTAAAGATGAAATCCCTTGGGGGAGATCTGCGGCGGACTGAGCGAACCGTTCAGCAAGAACACGCCGCGATACGGCAACGGAAGGTTGACGCGAAAACCGACGTCCAGATAACGTCGCTTGAGATCAGTGACTTCGACCACGAAACCGCGGTTGGCGGGCGGGCTCTGCACTTCGCCGGCACGAGTTGGCGTTCCCGCCCTTGACGGGCCGAACTCGAGTGCCCGCATGCCCGGAAGACTATCGAACGCGTAGATGTTGGAGCGAGTACGATGTGCATGAACGACCGGTTGATTAGCATCTTCCGGCCAGGCACGAACGTGTAGCGCTTCGCCTATCTGTTCGTCGATCACGGGATCCCAGAATCGGATTCCCAGCGGGGTATAGGTGTTCTGAGATTCGAGAACGTGCCACATGTCAGCTCTGCCCCGGAAGGACCGGCTCGTATGCGGCCGCCTCGATTTCGCGTTCCTGTACGGCTCCGAATTCACGCAGGCGTTGAGTCGAGTCGATGTGCACGACCCTCGCCATATACGGAATCGACAGCTGATACACGTTTAGCCCCAGCACGTCCCAGATCCGGAACAGGTCCTCGGTACGAAGGTCCGCGAGCCCAATCTCGACGGTCTCGTCCGGATGAAAAACGTTCGGCAACGCAGAATTCAGAACACCAGCCGGCAACACAGGCGTGTCTTCCAGCACCCTCATGATCCAGCCTGCGAGTGCATACTGCAGCGACGCGTCCTTGGCCCAGACTGTAAGAAGAAAGTGCAGCTCCAAGGGCAGCTTTGTATCCAGTCGTCTGCCGTCCAGTCCGATTCGTCCCGCGGGAATTCGATGAGCGCCATTGCAGAAAATTCGATACATGAATAACGACGCGCCGTTGGCGATCGTGTTCTCGGCGAAGTCTTTTGACGTGAACAGCTTGAACTCCAATTCGTTATTGAAGTCGTCGGCGCTGCAGCTCGTGCGGAGGAGTCCAACCACCGCCTCACATACGCCTGCTATTGCTCGATAGTCCGCCATTTCCCGTTGAACTCAGTGTCGAGTGAAATTGTTGTGGATCGCCTTGACCAACGATTCCGTGGACATTTCGCCAAGTGACAACGGCTCGGGTTGCATGCTGAACAGATAAGCCGATCGTCCTACTCGCTCGATGGATAGCACACGTCTGCCGGTTTCTTCCGACAGGAAGTCCTCGAATGCCGGATGAAGTCCACGATCTGTCAAAGTTGTGACGATTACATCTGGCTCATGCTGCTGGATCGCCTCCAACAGATTGATGTCTTCGTCGTCGTCTCCACAGTCGACCACTTCTGCGCGGCCATCAACTTCCAACGCGTCCAAAATGATCTGCCGCAACAAAGAGGGCAATTTGACAATCAATACACGTTGTGTCATCGAGACCGCCCGTAAGCCGGACTAACGGTATCGTGCTCGCCAAAGGGAGTAATGAATCTCAGGGACCATTCGGTATCCAGATGAAGGACTGCACCCATGTGCTCGATACCTGGTGCGATAACACGCGGTCCTTCAAACATGAAAGCCTTGACGGCGAGCGTTCACGGTGATGGGTCCAGTACTTTGGACCCGGATGGAGGCCAACAGTTATCAAACCAAGGATCTAGAAACGATCTACTTCAATTCCAGGGTTTTCCGATCCGCGACATCGCCCGCACAAGGCCACGCTAGCGCGAGCGAATCAGTTCCGCGTGTTGGGAGTAGTTGGCGGCGGTGTCCTACCGGAGTTGGTTACGGCGTACTAATGCAGCAGCTTCCGTCCGACGACTTACGTGAAGCTTCGCCAAGACACTGTGAACATGGTTTTTGACGGTGCTGACGCCTATGTTGAGCCGGCGTGCGATTTGCTTATTCGAAAGCCCTTCCTCGATGAGAATGAGAATATCCGTTTCCCTGGGTGTCAGACCCGGCTGCACTGTCGCGTCTTCAGGTACCGATAAGCTGTTGATCCGCCGGATCAATAATGCGGCCACCCGTGGTGAGCAATTCAATTCGTTGGACACAACAGCACTTACGCAATGAACAAGGTCCTTCGCACTACTATCACGCGTTATGTAGCCCGCCGCTCCGGCCTCGGCGCAGGCGATAATATCGTTGTCCTCTTCGGAGATGCCCATAACGAGCACCTTGGTTACCGGAGCAAACGAGACTATTTGCCGGATGACAGACTGGCTATTTTGCATAGCCAGATCAACGAGAGCGACATCCGGCTGACTCGCATCAATTGCGGACAGTGCTTCCGTAATTGTCGACACTGCCCCGCAGGTCTTCAGTCCGTCTTGTTCCCCTAGTATGCGTAGCAGACCCTGCTGATACAGCCTGACATCCGTAACGATGATCACCTTGATTGCCATCAGTCAACGTCTACTATTTGTCACCCGTTTTCCGGCAGCATGTGCCGTCTTTGCGCGATAGCCGGCCACCCGTCATGCCTAAAATTAATATCGTGCAACTACAAACTACGCGAGGCAGCGCAAAAAATTTCCCAAAACAATCACTTGGCTCTTTTTATTCAATATGTACCCGAGATACAGGTAAGATTTGCCGGCTACATACAAGGACGTACTACTATACGCGATTTTTCCCATATCCGTTAATCAACTTCTGTGCAGAGGGAAATCCACTTTCCAAACGAGTATTTAGACGGTCGAAATACGTTGTGCAATCTCCTGGAAAATGAACGGAATCGCAGACAAACGCAATGGTCAGGACTCTATTGGGCAATAGTCAGGGCGCCGCCGCTCCCCAACTTTGGGCCAGACAATGGGATTCATCTACTCGGTTCTGATTATCTCCGTTGGAAATACAAGCGACAAAGTGACCTCTCGCTAGTGAACTCCGATTCTTAACGTGCCCTTGATAACGTGCCCTTGAGGTCATGTGGTCCGTCGCGCTCCACATGCAGCCTGCCCGGGCCGCTCGCTCCGCTAGTCAGCCGGCGCCAGCTTCTGCACCACGAGGACAAGAACAAAAGGACCGAACGGCCGCTCGCCCTACAACTCGTCACGCATGAGTACGTTGTGTCTTACAATCTTCGGATCAATCGCCGGCGCAGCCTGCCACTCGTGATTGCAGTACACCACTCTGAAAATTTCTTGTGAATGTTTCGCAGCCATCAGAACAAAACGTGCTGCGAATTCCGGTAATCTCGTACTTACTTGCACATTCAATCAGGCACTCGCTCGTTCGCTCGGTCACCACTAGAGGTTTTCCTGATCGTGCATGCGATTCCGCAATGCTGCAACCGGTAGCAAACCAGCGAACAGGTTCGTCCGTATACCCGCTCCCATTTGCCAAATTGGAACAACAGGCACTGATACCGAGTTCACGATCCAGTGCGATATTCGTCCGAACACGTCGCTCCGCATTTTTTTGCTGCTCTTGAAGTACCTCTTGTTCCTCAAGTTGACGTTCTAAATCGCGTTTCAATCGACTGATTGCTTCGTCAACAACTCGGTATGTACCTGGCGGTAGTCCGCGATCACGACGAGCTTTTTCGTACGATGGAATACCTTTCTTGCCAACTTCAATGACACAATCCGGCTTACCCAGATCTCTGTAATAGGCGACCGCAGCGTCGTCCCAAACGACGAATTCGGCGCAGTGACTCGGAAGTCCGGAATTAGGCCTATTTGTGAGGATCAGAACCCCCGCTTGTCCTTCTGGGGACATTATTGATACACGTGATTCAGGTTGATTGGGCCGCGGTTCTACGGTATCCCTGCGTGAATTGTCTTCGACCGATTGACTGCACGCCGCCACCATGAAAGTCATGAACGAGGCAAGCAAGACAATAGAAATGGATCGATTCATGGCGATTCCCGCGTTAGTCTCTTCGAGGCCACTCTGTGTAACTAGCGGTCAATGAGGAAGATATCACGCAGGTGTTCGACGTTGAGTGCATCGCAGAGGTCTGATTCGGCCAAAACTACATTTCGTATACTAGCCTAAGCCATGGTTTCAATGACTTATGAGTGATACTGAATGTCGATTCTAGGAAGTTTACCCCTAGGGCACGTGGACCGCGGTAACGTGGAACGATCAAAGCGGTGAGGACGAATGTAGCCAAGCTCGCGTAGACTCATCGTGCACGAAGTACTACTTCTGAGTAGATGGAGCCATGATGGAAAGAAAACGACTCATTCAGGCGATTGGACTTTTGCTGACCCTTGCGCCAACGGTCGCCATGACCGGTGATGCACCCTCATTGAAGGAGATCATGCAGGGGCTGCGCAACAACCTGGTCGAGATTTCCGACGGGCTGCTGACAGATGACTTTGAGCAGGTCATACGGGGCGCTACATCGATTGCAGAGCACCCCAAGATCGCCCCTGCGCAGGTACAACTCGTGGCCTCCGCACTGGGACCGGAAATGGCAGCGTTCAAACAACTCGATACTCTCGTGCATGACCTGTCACTGGAAATTAGCGCTTCTGCCAAAGCACTAGATCGTGACGTTGCGATTTCAAGCTATCAGCGCATGATCGAAGGCTGCTTCGATTGTCACCGCACCTACAAAGAGCGCGTCGCAGCTGCTCTTGGACCGGAACCCGAGGCGCAATCCGAGCGCTAGAAGGAATCACTCTTGACGAACCATGTAGATCAGCGGTTTTCATCGCGCTTAGGGATGCTCCTGTGCGTCCTCGGCATCGCAGTCGGTACAGGCAATATCTGGCGTTTTCCACGCATCGCCGCCCAGAATGCCGGTGACGACGGCGCCGGCGCCTTTCTCGTCGCATGGCTCGTGTTCCTGTTTGTCTGGAGCGTGCCGTTGATCATCGCGGAATACGCCCTTGGGCGTCGAGGACGCATGGGCGTCGTCGGAACGTTCGCGAAGATTGCTGGCAAGAAATTCGCGTGGATGGGTGCATTCGTCGGCTTCGTGGCAACGGCGATCATGTTCTACTACTCCGTCGTCGCCGGCTGGTGCGTGTACTACCTCATCAAGATGAGCACTGCCCCCCTCCCCCTCAGCACCGAGGCGGCACAGGGTGTCTGGGACGGCTTCCAGGGTGGCGGATTCCCGGTGGCGTTTCATGCACTCGCCATGGGTCTCGGAGCCTTTGTCGTCTGGAACGGGATTCGCTCGATCGAACGCGCAAATCGCGTACTCATTCCCGCCCTGTTATTGATCGTGCTCATTTCGCTGGGGCGTACGCTGACGCTCGACGGTGCATCCGAGGGCATCCGTTTCCTGTTCACGCCCGACTGGTCGACGCTTGCACGACCTCGTATCTGGCTCGAGGCACTCACGCAAAATGCCTGGGATACAGGCGCCGGCTGGGGCCTTATCTTGACCTATGGCGCCTATATGCAAAGCCGGCACGGGGTCGTCCAGAATGCAGTGATCACGGGTGTCGGCAACAACACGGTGTCGCTGCTGGCCGCTATCGTGATCTTCGGCACCGTGTTTGCAATTCTCGGTGCTGACATGAGTAAGGGCGAAGTGCTCGACGTCATGAAGACCAGTGGGCCTGCCGCCACAGGGCTGACGTTCATCTGGATGCCGCAGCTCTTTGCGAAGATGCCGGCGGGCAACGTATTCGCCATCCTGTTCTTTCTCGGGCTGTCGTTTGCGGCCTTCAGCTCCCTGATATCGATGATCGAACTGACCACCCGGATACTCGTCGATTTCGGCATCGCACGCCGCCAGGCCATTCTCGGCGTCTGCACCATCGGTTTTACGTTGGGTTTGCCGTCGGCCATCAACCTGGACTTTTTCGCGAACCAGGACTTCGTCTGGGGCGTCGCATTGATGATCTCCGGCGCATTTATTGCGTTCGCGGTCATACGCTACGGTGCCGCGCGTTTTCGTGCCGAGAGTATCGACAACCAGGACCACGACTGGAATGCAGGGCGTTTGTGGGACACGGCAATTCGTTTCGCGATTCCCTCGCTCGCCGTCGTGCTCCTCGGCTGGTGGCTGTACCAGGCTGCCTTTGTCTACGCCCCGGATCGCTGGTTCGATCCGTTCGCTCCCTTCAGTATCATGACCTGCCTGGTGCAGTGGGGTATCGTTCTGGCGTTATTTGTCCTGCTCAACAGGTGGATGGCCAGTCGGGCCCTGCGCTCACAGGCTGAAGCGTCAGATTCTGAATAATCCGAAAAGCTGAAGTTCTGGCTCATGCTTCCAATCATGATCCACTGGCCGCTACCCGGCCAAATTTGATCTTCAGGCGCCCCTTGCCGAGAGCTCGGTTGTCGGGTCCGCGAAGCGTGTAGAGGACTGCTATTTTCTTTCCCTGCATCCGCGGCCCGACCGCCAGGCGCAATTCGCATTTGAATGCCTGCTTCGGACTATTCGGGGCAAGTTGGTCCAGAGAGCCGCGTACCAGAATGGCGTCGTCCCTGTGCTCGACGTCTGGGTAGCCCAGTTTCTTGATTACATGCTGCGGGCGTTTATCAAACGGACTGGTATACAGGCGGTCAACCACATCGAAATCCGGGACTCGCGGAAAGCCGAGTTTGATACTTACATTCTCAACACCCTCAGATCCCTTGTTGCAAACACACAGATTCAGTCGCAGCGCTTTCTCTTCGAAAAAATAGTGGTTATTAGCGTTGGCCACAACCGTTGCAGTTTCGTCGACTTTGTCGATTTGTGCGTCGATACCGCTTTCATCGGGTTTGGCCCCAGGACCTCGCTTGTGGGCGCCCCCTATTCGCAGAATCCGGGTGGTTACCGTGCCAATTTTTTCCTTGATTGTCTTTTTCAAATCCAACGGCTGCTTTGCCTGGGGTTCTTCCTCGGCAAATGGCGGATCGGACGTATCAGGAATGGCCAGCTCGAGCAGCTCGCAGTCCGGCTCGTCATTGAAACCCACCGTTATCGGTGGTGGCTTGCCCATCTTGGCCGGTTTCCTGGCAGGCTCAGGTGTGTCCGTCCGGACCAGTTCGGTAGGCTGGACAGCGCGAAGATTGCGGTTCTCTCTGATCCAGCACTGGCCACGAGTCAGGCTCTCGGAGAAATTCTGCCCAACGATATAGGGCTTGTCATTACAGCCGTCGATTTCGAGGGCGCCAACAAGTTTGCCGTTAATCCGGTCGTAGATAAATGCCAGGTACAGGACGGGTTCGATCAGGGCCGATAAGGTCCGATGGGCCTTCTTCAGATCGGCCATGACGCTTTCGGCGATTCCGACGATACCGCTGTCGTTCAGGCCTCCCGCGTTGATACCAAACAGGATGTTCCTGGGGCCGTCCACGTCGGCGTTGGCCAGGCCGATAACCTCTTTGACCAATTCTTCTTGATCATGCTCTCGAAAAGGGTCGCAAACGAGTAGCTTCGAGGATGTAATCGGCGATTCGATTAGTTGCTTCAGGAGCATCATCATTGTGCCCAAAAAGTTCCCGACGAAGACCTTAAAACTTTCGCTTTACCTAGATCTGAGACGTCGGTCCCAGTTTCAGGCATTGTCAAAGTTACGTGACAACAGTCCGCTTCAGGCAGGTTGCGGCACCTCGATAAAACCGTGGATCGACAACAGGTCGGGACCCCCCCGAAGACAGTCAGGACTCCACCAAAGCGGAGTAATGCCTCAGCTCACCCCGTTACTGCACTTTTCTGCGCGTATATACTTTGCCCATGAACAAATCAAACATTCTCGAGTACCTGAAATCGAATCAGGACGCGCGGGGAATCGCGCATTGGAAAAAACACCAGGACAAGTCCGGTGGGCTAAAGAGCTTCGGCTTCGGATTGACGAAGCTGCGCAAGTTCGCCAGGACCATCGGCAGAGATCCGAAACTCGCCCGGCAGCTTTGGAAATCCAATATCTACGAGATGAAGATCATTTCATTGCTTGTCGATGATCCCAAAACCATCACCATGGAACAGGCCGAGACACAGGTCGAACAATTGCAAGGCGGTTACCTGGCGCACGTCTTTTCGTCTTGCGATGCCACACTCGCCAAAGCACCATTCGTCGTCGAACTTGCCAACAAGTGGATCAAGAGCAAAGACCCCGTGCGCCGAGGTTGCGGCTATGGCCTGCTCTATGAAATCTCCAAGAGCAAGAAGAATAGCGCTCCGGACGACGCTTATTTTCTCTCACACATTGCACACATCCAGAAAACGTATGCAAAGCAGTCCACCGATGTCCTCATGTCGATGGCTACAGCCTTGATGGGCATCGGGAAGCGAAACAAAGTGCTCAATGCCGCCGCCCTCAAGGTCGCCGTGAAGATTGGCCCAATCGATTTCGATCCCGATGGGCGCTGCGACCCGATGGACGTCGCAAAGCACCTGACCAGCAGTTACGTTGTGGAGAAACTGGGAATTTGCGTAAGCTCCCCCGTTTCTGACACAAGCTGAGCTTGTGTCAGAAACGGGGGAGCTTACGGCCCCATATGTAGCGGTGCAGCCATATACCCAGCTGTCGGGTTCGTATTCTGAGAAATACGTCCCCAAATAACACGACGTCGGGTGCTAGTGTGTTGCATCTCGCGAAATGATTTCGCCTGAATTTGGAGTTCACAAGGCCAATGATCAAGGGCATGGATGTCGCGTTACTCGGCAATTTCTCGCCGTTCAACGCGTTAAAGTCCACCAATCTCGACAAACTGCTAGACGACATTGAAGTCCTGCAAGCGACCCAGGGCCAGGTGCTGTTCAACAAGGACGACACGGAAAAGCGCTCTATATACCTGCTGTCCGGGACGATCTCGTTGCGCGACGGCGATCAGGTCCTGGGCAGCGTCGTAGGCGGCACCGACGAGGCGCGCAACCCTATCGCTCCGGCACTACCGCGCCAACAGTCGGCGGTTGCAATGGACAATGTTCGGTATTTCAGTATCGACAGCGAACTCCTCGATGTGACGCTAACCCTGGACCAAACGGGCATCTATGAAGTTGGCGACTTTGGCACTGAGCTGAACGGGGCCGAAGGCGACTGGATGAGCGCCCTGTTACGAACCAAGACCTTTCAGCTTATACCACCTCAGAATATCCAGATGATCTTCATGCGCATGAAGAGAGTCGATTTCAAGGCGGGACACGTCGTTATCCGTCAAGGTAGCAATGGCGACCATTTCTATATCATAAGAAGCGGTCGTTGCATGGTCACCCGCGAGACGCCGGCGAACAAGGAAAACATCGACCTGGCCGAACTGGGCGTAGGCGCTACGTTCGGAGAGGAAGCGTTGATTTCAAATGAAGCTCGCAATGCGACGATCACCATGCAAACTGACGGTACTTTGATGCAATTGGGCCGGGACGATTTTCAGGCTCTCCTGAATGAGCCGATGATCCTGTCTTTGAATCATGACGATGCAGATGAAGCAGTCGCCCAGGGCGGCCACTGGCTCGACGTCCGGGTTCCGAGTGAATTCAGGGCATTCAGCAAGGCGAACGCCACGAATCTGCCGCTGTACCTGCTTCGCCATAAGCTCGATATCCTGGATCGCAAGACTCCCTATGTCGTCTATTGCGATACAGGACGGCGCAGTTCAGCGGCAGCCTTCATTTTGAAACAGCGGGGCTTCGAGACGGCCGTGTTGAAAGGCGGACTCAACCGCAGCGAACTCTAGCGTCAGAAGTCGCGGCGATCCGAGTATTCAGGTCATCGCTGCTGCAAACGCGCACAGTTCACGGAACTAATTTCACGGCGCCGTAGGCAAGCAGCCCCAGGATCACCACAGCGTCTCGGGTTGCTAACGCTGAGTCGGTGTTTTGTTCATGCTGCGCGCCAGTGCCTGCACGCTCAGGCCGGCGAGCATCAACGCAACCGCGGCGATCCCGGCGTAGCTGAGCATATGGTACTTGCGGCGCTCCAGCCTTGATGTAGCGAGGATCGTCTCGAGTCCTGCGGATTCGAGGTCCGCCAGTGGTTCCCCCGCCATCGAGAATCGTCGTACGGCATCGTTGTTCCAGTCACTGACCCAGACCGCATCCCCGACAGGCAGGATCGAGATTGGATCGGCATCCGGCGGCAATTCGACGCGCCGAACATATTGCCACTCGTGGTCGAACACGTAGAGCCCCCCGAGATTCATCCCGGTCTGCATGTTGTTGACCCACCAGTCCTCGCCGACACGAGCGAAATGGCTTGGCCAGCTATGCCGCGCCCGCTTCGCGGCGGTTGGCCAAACGTCCTTGCGATCTATGGACTTGGCGAACGTTGAGGACTGTGACTCGACCCTGCGAATGACATGGTGATTGGTATCCGCGACCAGCACCTGCCCGTCATGTAGCAACAGCTGGTTCGGGAATTTGAATCCACCAACCGGCGGCGCCAGTTCGACACCATCCGCCGAGTACTTTCGCAACAGGTGACGGGTTGTATCGCTGATATAGACCTCGTCAGTCTGCCAGTCGATAAAGACGCCGTACGCTGCTTTGAAATCGATCCCCTCCTCCCCAAAGCGCTCACAGGCAAAGGTGTCGAGATTGCACCGGAATAACCCGCTGTCAGGGCTGTCAGGGACTATGGAGGTTTGATTTGTCTCTCGCTTGTATGCTCGGACGTTGTCGAGGAACGAGCGCGGATCAGTGCCCCGGCGCAACAAGATGTCGCCGTTGGAAAAGAACGCGTAGCCACCGAGTAACAGCTCGACATCCAATTCGCCGAGATCGTGTGACACGAGATACCCGCCATCGGCGTCGTGCTCGACGAGATAATTCTGGATCTGGACGAAGCGATGTCCGTCAGGGCCACCATTCAGTTCCGCAGGTCCGCCGAAACTGCCAGCCACTCCGGAGCCCCACACCCACAGACCCACGGCGATAGCGGTCATTGTCAGGACCAGCGCGGCAATAGCCGGATGCACTTCGGTGTTCATTTCGAACCTGCTGTATTCACGCCTACGGATATGGCTGAGCCTGACCTGAGAACTAGCTCCGGGCCTGAGTCGCCGTCATTTCCGTAGTCTAGCGACCGCTAATAGTGGGAGGCGTGTCACAGGTCGCACTGTCCTCTAACACGATTCAACGACACAGGCAGGTTTCGATGGCCAACTCCTCGATGGTACAGCATCCGGGATCCGGATCGTCACCCTCACTGATGCAGGTCTGCGTCCGAAGTGACGTCAGGGCGCGTGCTTTGGCGTTATCTTTGTCGGATCCACAACCGGCGGCTATGAAAGGATTGTCTGTAATCGACGATTGCGTGCCATCCACGTTCTTGCATTCTTTAGTTTGTGCGATAACGGTTACCCGACATGCTTCTGACGCTGGAGGTGGAGCATCAGCAGGCGGGATCGGCGTCGACCGTGTCACCGCGAAGTTGCTGGGCGAGTCGCAGGATTCAAGTGGCGTCACCGTACCCTGCAGCCAGCAATTTCGGTCGATCTGGCGACATGACTCTCCCGGCTCTTCGCTGAAGCATCCCTCGGCACTGACCAGATTTCCTCCGCAGCGGCAGGTCAAACGATACTGCTCATAAGTCGGCGGCTCTGGAACGTCAACGGTCGTTGTCGTCGCATCGGCCTTTCTTATCGCCGTGCTGCCTGAGATAGACTGCCACGACCGGGTACGCGGCATGTAGCGATATACGGTCCCGGGTTCAGTGAGCTTGAACGTCGCACGCTCAGTATCAAAGATGTCAGTAATAGTCGGATCATTGTCAATCTGTCGCCAGCTACATCTTGGTTCGTCACCGCATTGTTGGCCGTACGGACAACGTGGTTCCTCTACGCAACCGAAAATCGTCGCGGCATACAGCGCCCCCGTGTAGTGCAACTTGAGCAGCTCGCTCTGATTTGTGCTCGGAAACAGACGAATGGTATTGCCGTCTGTCTCTACATACGTGCCAAGGCACGGCGGATTGCCGCGCCAACGCGTACTGCAATTGGCCGGGTAGAAATGAATGGCACCGCCGTTCTTCAGAGACCAGATCTGATCGTTGAGGCGAGTGCCACCGGTTGGCAAGGTTTCTTTGGTACGTACGTAGTCGGCAGAGAAGGTACGCCGGGCGACGTGTTCGCTATGGCCGAATTCCTGCCAGATGCAGTCCTCTCGCCTTTCGCATTCAGGATTGGCGAGTACCCAGAGAGCATTGTTGCGATGAACCAGGCTGACCCAGCCGAAACCGGCCGATACGCTTCGAATGGCCGGGTTCTTATCGATCAGCCGCCAGTTGTTGGATTTCCTGACCAGCAAGCTGCCGTCCCGTCGAAGCTGATACAAATATTGCTTGTCGACGGATGTAAAAATCGTCTCGATAAG
>CALZMQ010000011.1 GCA_945788625.1 uncultured Woeseiaceae bacterium | reverse complement strand
CCGGTATGCAGGAACACGATGTTGTCCGCGTCATCGAAACGGCCTTCACGAATGTAGTCGATCATTCCGGCCAGCGCCTTGCCGGTGTAAACAGGGTCGAATAGCAAGCCTTCCAGGCGCGCCGCGAGCAGCACGGCCTCGTTCATGGCATCGGTAGGCTCGCCGTAGCCGGGACCTACATAAGCACCGTCGGCAATGATGTCCTCGCGAGCAACCACGCCCGGCGCGCCGACGTACTCCGCCGTCTCGCAGGCAAGTTTGTAAACGCGCTCCTCCTGCGGGTCCTGGGCGGCATTGACGCCGATACCGAGTATCGGCATGTCACAACCGCTAGCGCGCAGACCGACCGCGAGGCCGGCGTGTGTGCCCGCACTACCGGACGTCGTGACGAAATGATCGAACTCCAGTTTCGCGTCTTCCGCCTGTTGCAGGAGTTCGACGGCACAGGTCACGTAGCCCATTGCACCGACGGGATTCGAGGCGCCGCCGGGAATGATGTACGGCGTGCCACCTTGCGACCTGACCTGCTCCGCGATCTCCTCCATCTCGAGGTCGAAATCAGTGCCCTTGTCGTACTCGCGCAGATTGGCGCCGAACAGGCGATCGAGAAACACATTGCCGGAACTGCGGTAAAGCTCGCTTGGGTGCGCGACCCGATGCTCGAGCAACACTTCGCATTTGAGGCCCAGCTTGCAGGCCGCCGCCACGGTCTGTCGCACATGGTTCGACTGCACGGCACCGACGGTAATGATCGTGTCGGCACCATTCTTCAGTGCATCGCCCATCGAGAACTCGAGCTTGCGTGTCTTGTTGCCGCCCGTCGCGAGCCCGGTACAGTCGTCACGTTTCACGTAGATCTGCGGTCCGCCGAGATGCTCGCTCAGGCGTGGCATGTGTTCGAGCGGAGTTGGCAGGTGCGCGAGTGAGACACGCGGAAAGTCAGCCAGGTGCATTGACCGGTTCCTTATCGTTCAGGCAGGGGTTCTTGACATAGTGCGAGCGCCACGGTTTTTTCGGCCAGAACATCGGTCGACGAGATGAACGGTACGGCGAACATCGACGGTTCGAGCACCAGGGTAAACTCGGTACAGGCCGCGATCAGTGCATGTGCCCCTCGGGACACCAGCCGCACTGCCAAGGCACGCAGACCGCTGGCGACCGGCTCCGACTTGTCGCCTGCCTTGATGCGTTCGACCAAAGCCATGCTTTCGCTCAGCTCGTCCGGCGTCTGCAGAACCAGTTCATGGCCCGCCAGCGCCTCCTGGTAAAGTCCGGCCTTGAAACAACCGGGTGTCGTAAACAGCCCTATCGTCTCACCGGCGGTACAGCGTTGCTCTACCCTCTTGACCGACTCGCTGACGATACTGATGAACGGTATGGAAATCGCGGCACGTATGTCATCTTCCCAGGCGTGTGCGAGATTACAGGGCATGACAATGAACTCGGCGCCGGCGCCTTCGAGCCGCGCTGCCAGCGTCGCGATGGCAGGCCCCGGATCGGCGCCTTCACCGTACATCGCGAATTGCCGGTTCGGAATGCGTGGGTCGTGCTCGACCACCATCCGCACGTGGTCCTGGTCTCTGGTCGCCGGGGTGCAGGCCAGCACCCGGGACATGAAGTCAATCGTCGCGTCGGGTCCCATGCCGCCGATGACACCCGCCAGTCTGTCGCCCGTTGCCATGCCGTTTACCCTGTGTTGCTCGCAATGGACTATCGTACCGCATCGAAGTAAGTACTAGTCACATTTGATCGCCATGCGCACTTTCGTATGCTTGTCCGATGGAAACGTGTGCCAACCTGCCGAAGATCCTGATCTTCGCTACACTCTTGAATCGATTCGCAAGCCGATGTCATAACCGGAGTCGCCAATGAAGCCGCTGCCACTGAACGAGTGGGATGAGTCACTCAAGCACGTCATCGATGACATGGACGGCCGTCCTCTCAATATTCACAGCCTGATGGCGAACCATCCGAGCCTGCTGCACGCCTGGTGGGATTTTCGCAACTACTCGGTGCGCGGCGGTTCGCTCGACCAGCGCGACCGTGAGCTCGTGATCCTGCGCGTCGCAATACACATGCGAAGCTGGTACGAGTGGGCGTCGCACGTCGACCGCGGGCTGGCGGCCGGATTGACGATCGAGGAGATCGACAGGGTTCGCCAGGGGCCGGAGGCGGCGGAGTGGTCCGAGCACGACCGGCTGCTGCTGCAGTCAGTCGACGAACTCATAGCAGGACGCTCCATCCGCGCCGCAACCCGTGAAAAGCTGGCCGATCATTTCGACGCCAACCAACTCATGGACATCATCGCGATTCACGGCATGTACATCACGATCGGCTGCATGATCAACACCTGGGGTCTCGATATCGACGACCATATTCAGGGTGACTACCCGCCCGACGACTTTAGTCCTTCCAATTGACGGGCACTCTGTTATAGTCCGCCGCGTCCTGGCGCACTTCGGTCTGCGCCATTTACTCCGATCGCGGCAATTTCGCCGGTTACGGAGCCACCCAACGAATTCCAGCCTGGACCGAACCCTGCGCGACTGATTGGTCGCGGTCGGGTCAGGCGACCCGGAGCAATACCACAATGTCATTCAATCAACTCGGCCTGTCGGCCGAACTGCTGCGTGCGGTCGATGAAAAGGGCTACAGCGAAGCTACCCCGATCCAGCAGCAGGCAATACCTCACATTCTCGAAGGCCACGACATACTCGCCGGCGCACAGACGGGCACCGGCAAGACCGCCGGTTTCACGTTGCCGCTGCTGCAGCGACTGCAGTTCGGCACCCAGAACCGCCGGCGCGTTCGTGCACTGGTGCTGACGCCAACGCGCGAACTCGCCGCGCAGGTAGGCGACAGCGTTCGAGAATACGGTCGCTATCTTCCGTTCAGGACCGCCGTTATCTATGGTGGTGTCAGTATCAATACGCAAATCAGCCGGCTGCGCAAAGGCGTTGACGTCGTTGTCGCGACGCCAGGGCGACTGCTCGATCACATGCAGCAGGGCACGATCGATCTCTCCGCGGTCGAGGTGCTGGTCCTCGACGAAGCGGACCGCATGCTCGACATGGGCTTTATTCGCGATATCCGGAAAATTCTGAAAGTGCTTCCTGCAGTACGACAGAACCTGCTTTTCTCGGCAACGTTTTCCGACGAGATCAAGCGTCTTGCAGCCAGTACGCTGAATTCACCCGCCGAGATCCAGGTTGCGCAGGAAAACACGACGGCGGATAAAGTCAGCCAGGTCGTATACCGTGTCGACAAGGGTCGCAAGCGTGAACTGCTGTCCCATCGAATCGGCGTGGAGAACTGGCAGCAGGTACTCGTCTTCACACGAACCAAGCACGGTGCGAACCGCCTCGCGACGCAACTGGAATCCGATGGCATCACGGCCACCGCGATCCATGGCAACAAGTCTCAGTCTGCGAGGACACGCGCCCTGCAGGACTTCAAGTCCGGCACCGTTCGAGTGTTGGTCGCAACCGATATCGCCGCCCGTGGCCTCGATATCAGCCGCTTGCCGCATGTCGTGAACTACGAGATGCCGCACGTCCCGGAAGACTACGTGCACCGCATCGGCCGCACCGCGCGCGCGGGTCACGAAGGCCATGCCGTATCGCTGGTCTGTGTCGACGAACTGAGATTGCTGCGGGACATCGAGAAGCTGCTCGGCGCGGAAATCGACAAGGAGACCGTGCCGGGTTACGAACCGGACCCGCGTATCAAGGCGGAGCCCATCGAGAACGGACGTTCGCGGCGCGCGAACGGCGCGCGCAACGATGGCGCGAAAAAGCGCCGGGGAAACTCGGCCGGGAAGCGCTCTGGGCCGAGAAACCGTCCGCCGCAGAACGGCAAGTCACGGCAAAGACGCTCGGGCTGAGACAGCGATGCGCTTTGAGGCCGGTCATGGGTTATCGTACGGGGACGCAGCAAGCCGAATAGAATAATAACGAGGAAACGGTCGTGAGAGGCACTCGCTGGGTCGTTCTGGCCATCATCATCTTTGCCAGCTTCGTCGCGTACGTGCTGCGGACGAACCTGTCGATCGTCAGCGAAACCATGATGCACGACCTCGGCATGAACGAATATCAGCTGGGCCTGGTGTTCTCTGCGTTCGCGGCTGGCTACGCGATCTTCCAGTTTCCCGGCGGTATATTCGGTGACAAGTACGGCCCCCGATTCGCGATTACCGCCATTGCCATAGCGTGGGCCGTGCTGACGATTATCACCGCTGCCATCCCGGGTACCGACGTACTGTCCGTCGGTACGATCGTCGCCGCACTCGTCGTTACCCGATTCCTTGTCGGTGCGGTACACGCGCCATTCTTCCCTGTCACTATTGGCGGCACGATCGCGAGCTGGTTCCCAGTCAAACAGTGGGGTTTGCCGAACGGTTTGTCGAGCACCGGCCTGACGCTGGGCGCCGCGGCGACGGCGCCAATCGTCGTTTGGCTAATGGAGATCCATGGCTGGCGCGGTGCTCTGCTGATTACCGCGCCGACCGCATTCGTCGTTGCTGCGGTTTACCGCTGGTACGTGACGGACGATCCGGCCGACCATCCACAGATCTCGCCCAAGGAGCTTGCGTTCATCAAGTCCGACCGGCCGCCGGAGGAACACGGACCGGAGAAAGGAGCATGGAAGCTCGCATTGAAGAACCGCAATGTACTGCTGATAACAATCAGTTATTTCTGCATGAACTACGTGTTCTACCTGTTTTTCAGCTGGTTCTTTTTCTACCTCGTCGACGTCAAGGGATTTGCCGCGTCTGACGCAGGCATGTTGACCGCGGCGTTATGGATTCTTGGCGCAGTCGGTGCCACCGCAGGAGGATTCACCTGCGATTTACTGGTGCGACGACTGGGTATCCGGCTCGGGCCTCGCTACATGACAATGACTGCGCTTCTGTTGTCGGCGGCTTTTCTTTACGTCGGCGCCATGTCTGACGATGTCGTTATCACCGTCGTCATGCTGTGCTTTTGTTTCGCCTTCAACCAGCTTTCCGAGGCGCCATTCTGGGTCGCGACAATGGCCGTGTCCGGAGAGCATGCGCCCGTCGCCACGGGCGTGCTCAACACCGGTGGCAATCTCCCCGGCATTGTAGGTGGCATGTTGG
The DNA here is from genome assembly GCA_945788625.1 of uncultured Woeseiaceae bacterium. GTDB lineage: Bacteria > Pseudomonadota > Gammaproteobacteria > Steroidobacterales > Woeseiaceae > UBA1847. The sequence goes on along the minus strand of CALZMQ010000011.1, from coordinate 85,824 downwards.
TCCCCGTCACCGCGAACCTCCTTGGCTGGCCGGCTGCGATGGTGACCGGGTCCCTGTTTGCAGTCATCGGCGCCCTTCTGTGGATATTCGTACGCGCGGACGAGCCGATGGGCGCCGCCGTGTCGCGCAGTTCCTGAGCGCCTGACGCGAACTCTAATCCCGTTTCCCAAGTGCGGCCCCGCCGTTCCTGCGCGTGCGGCCACGCTACCAGATTATGTTCAGTCGCCTTGCTATACATACACATTAGTACACATTTATTGACAATTATGTGTATCTCGATGTATTATAGCCGATAAGCTACATATACATACACACCCAGAAGGCGAAGGCGTATGACCCAAGACGGCTCAGAACATTTCAAGCGAGTGAATATCCTGGTGCGGCCCGAGCAGCACAAGCGCGTGATGTCATCGGGCCTGAATATGTCCGGCTTGATACGTGGGCTGCTGGACGATCATTTCAGCGACGAGAAGATCGTCTTGTCGGTTAGCCCACGGGTCAAGGAGTTGTATCAGTTACTCATTAGCAATCTAGGTGCGGAGGACAGCGAGCTGGAGATTTATTTCCTCGAAGCGTTGGACAGTTTCCTGGCGGACAAGACCCGCCAGATCGACGAATTGAGGAAGTCAATCAAGCGCGAATAAGCGTGTCCTTAGAAGGAGAACATTATGTTCATGGAAGCACTTTTCATTGTTATTTTGCTGGCAATCGGTACCGCCGTCTGGATGTGGCGCCGTAGCCGCCGCAGCGGGGACAGCCGTGAGCTGTCGTTGCCGAACAGTGTGCCGAAAGGCATGCGAGTTGGCATCGTCGCGGCAGTTGCGTTGAGTCTGGTTGCCGTGACCTTCAACCAGGTGTTCTTTTACGCCGAGCCGGGTTACGTCTATCACGTGCGTACCATCACAGGTACCGAGCGAGTGGTCGACGGCGTCGGCTACAGCATGCATCTGTTCGGCCGTGTCAACGCCTGGAAGAAGGCGATGACCGTACTGGCTGATGACACCACGGCTGACGGCGTGAACGCGGAAAGCGAGTCTTCGACCGCCAGCGCCAGCCTGCCGCCGTTGAACATCATGTTCCTCGACCAGGTGGATGCCGATGCGATGGCCGCGGTTCGTTTTCGCTTGCCGTCCGATCGCGCAACCTTCCTGAAGATGGCGCATGAGTACCGCACGCCGGAGAACCTGTTGCGAGTCGCGTTGATTCCGTCGTTCCAGGAAACGCTGCAGGCGACTGCGTCCCTGATGTCCGCTGAGGATTACTACTCGGGTGGCAGAACGGAGTTCATCAACGAGTTCGAGAACCAGATGCAGATGGGTGTTTACATCGTCAAACGCAAGGAGGTCCTGCGCGACAGCACAAAACGGCAGACGTCCGAAGCAGACGCGTCGAACCCGACGCTGCAGGATGAATTCGGCGACCAGCAGAAAACGGTATTCATCGTTGAGAAGCTCACCGATCCGGATACCGGACTGCCCGTTCGCAAGGAGCAGAAGTTCACTCTGTACGGCATCACGGTACATGAAGCTCGCGTTACCAACATGAAGCCGAACGAGAAGTTCGTCGGCCGCATGGAGCAGAAGCAGGAAGCATCGGCGATGCGTGCGATTGCCCGCGAGCAGAAGGTGCAGGAAGAGGAACAACGCCTGCTTGCCATCGCTCGTGGTGACCGCGAAGTCGCCGAACGCCAGGCTGCCATGAAGGTCGAGCAGGTCGAGGCGACGACAAAAGCGGAAACCCGCAAGAAGGAAACGCTGATCGAAGCCGAACGGCAAAAACAGCAGGCCGCGATTCAGGAAGAAACGTCGAAGATCCTGCTGTCGAAAGCCAGGATCGACGCCGAAGCCGTAAAGGTGGCTGCTGATGCGGAAGCGTACATGAAGGCGAAAATACTCTCCGCGGACAACGCCCTCGCGCAGAAACTGGAAGCGGAAATCGAAATCCAGCGAATCTGGGCCGAGGCTTTCGCCAAGCGTGCGGTGCCACAGAACGTGTTCGGTGGCGGTGGCAATGGCACAACGCCGGTCGGCTCGGACATGGAAGTCAAAAACTTCATGCAGCTCATGACGCTGGACGCGGCCAAGCGGCTGAATTACGAACGAAGTCTCATGGCCGACGAATAACAACAAGCAGTAGGCCGGTGCGGGGAACCGCACCGGCTTTTTCGAGGGCGCTAATGCCGGACGGTTACCGACTTGACCTGGGCGAACACCTCGTCGCCCGCCTTGAGACCGAGCCTGGCCACGGAACGGCGGGTTACCTGGGCCACCAGGAAGTCATCGCCCATCGCCAGCCGTACCATGTCGGACGACGGGCCGCTCTCGTGGATGGCATCGACCCTGGCGGGCAGCACGTTGAGAATAGTCGTCTCCGAAGGTTGTGACCGGCAGATACTCACATCGCTGGCCGCTATTCGAAGGCGCAGGTTCGGAGTATCCGAGCCGAAATGTCCCGGTACATGCAATTGCCCTCCGGAAAATCGAAACTGCGTCAGGTCGTAATCGCTGTCGTAGTTTTCGGGATTGGCGTCGATTACCGTGCCGGCGTTGCGGCCCCAGAGCATCGGGATATCCAGCCGCGCCAACAACTCGTGCAGCTCGCCCGCGGCGACGATTTTGCCGTCCTCAATCAGTAACAGGTGGTCGCACAAACGGCTGACCTCGTCGATGCTGTGGCTGACGTAGACCATCGGCACCGACAGCTCATCGTGGAGACGATCGAGATACGGCAGCAATTCATCCTTGCGCCGCTGGTCGAGCGACGCCAGGGGTTCGTCCATCAGGACGAGATCGGGCGATCGCAGCAATACGGCTGCAATCGCGACGCGCTGCGCCTCGCCGCCGGACAAGCCGCGCGTGTCACGATCGAGCATCTCGTCCAGACCCAGCATCTCGACAACCTGCCGCATGTCGACCCTCGCCGAGTCCGAGCGGCGCATCCCGAACTCGATATTGCCGCGGACGTCCATGTGCGGAAAAAGCTGCGGTTCCTGGAATACGTATCCTACGCCACGCTTGTGCGCCGGCGGCCCGGCGTGGGCGGCGCTTTTCTCGAGTCCGGCAATGCATCGCAGCAACGTTGTCTTTCCAGACCCGGACTCGCCGAACAGGCCCGTGATTCCTTTCGCGGGAATCTGCACATCGACGTCGAGTTCGAAACTCCCCCGCTTGAGCGCGTGCCTGAATGCCATGACGTCACCACCGGCGCCTGTGGACCGTGCCGTCATCGCGTGCTCCAGCGCCGATTGATGACGTACATGCCCAGCAGCACGACGAAGGCGAACGCGAGTAGCAACAACGACATCCGGTGGGCAGCACCGTAGTTCAGCGTCTCGACATGATCGTAAATTGCAATCGAGACTACCCGGGTTTCCCCGGGAATATTGCCGCCGACCATGAGTACGACGCCGAATTCACCCAATGTGTGGGCGAAACTCAGGACCGCCGCGCCGATGAAACCTCGCACGGACATCGGAACCGCGACGGCGAAGAAGGCGTCGAGCTTCGAGGCACCTTGAGTCCAGGCGAATTCGAGGGTCTGCAAGGGCAATGACTCGAAGGCGTTTTGCATCGGCTGAACCGCGAATGGCAAGCTGTAGATGCACGAGGCGATCACGAGTCCGGTGAACGAAAACGTCAACGCACTCCCCGTCATCTCTACCCACCAGCTGCCGATAGCGCCGTGAGGCCCCAGCAGGATGAGCAGGTAGAAGCCCAGCACCGTGGGCGGCAAAACGATGGGCATGGCAACCACTGCCTGCGCAACCGGTTTCCAGCGCGAAGCCGTCCGCGACAACCACCAGGCGATCGGTGTGCCGGCGAGTATCAGCACGACCGTCGTTACGGACGCGAGCTGCACGGAGAGCCAGAACGGCCCGAAATTGGTCGCTTCCGACGCGGCGTCCATCATCGTGACAGCCCATAGCCGTGCCGTACGATGATCTCTTCTGCAAGCGGCGTATGAAGGAATGCAATGAAATCCGCTGCGCCCTGATGCTCTCGCGCCCTTATCAGCAAGACCGCCTGCTGCACAATCGGTGAATGCATGGACTTTGGCACGGACCAGCTGCATGACTCGTCAGGCAATTCGGTATTGGTCAGTTGCGATCGTGCGACGAGCCCGAGCGTCGCATTGCCGGTCGCGACGAATTGCAGTGCCTGGGTAATATTCTCACCGAGCACCATGCGTTTGCTGGCCAAGTCCCAGAGTCCGGCGCCAAGCAGGACTTCACGCGCCGCCGAACCGTAAGGCGCCGTTTCAGGATTGGCGAGTGCCAATCGATCGTATGCACCTCGATGCAACGCTTCGCGACAATCCTTGCCCCGCAACGCCTCGTCTCGCGACCACAACACCAATGCACCGGTCGCGTACGTGAAGCGACTGCCGGTAACGATATGCCCGGTCTCTTCGAGCAATCGGGGCCGCTCGCCGTCCGCGGCAAGGAATACGTCGAATGGCGCACCATTGATAATCTGCGCGTACAATTTGCCTGTCGAACCGTTGCTAATACGGACGGGTATTCCGGACTGTGCGGTGAAACGTGAGGCGAGTTCCCGGGCGGTGCCGGAAAAATTACTCGCGACGGCGACCGTCACCACCTCGTTCGCCACGGCGAACGGCGGCAGCACTGCTGCCACCAACAGCAACAAACGAAGTTGTACAGGCACGAACGGCCCGCGTCAGGTCACAAGCTGCGCTTTCTTTTGCCGCCGAAAACGGTGCAGCAGGGGTTCGGTGTAACCGTTGGGCTGCTCGCAGCCCTCGAATACCAGCGCACAGGCGGCCTGAAAGGCGATGCTTGAATCGAAGTCGTCACTCATGCGTTCGTATGATGCATCACCCTCATTCTGCCTGTCGACGACTTTCGCCATGCGCTTGAACGTCCCGAGCACCTGCTCGTCGCTTACGACGCCGTGCAATAACCAGTTCGCGATGTGCTGGCTCGATATGCGTAGTGTCGCGCGGTCCTCCATGAGACCGATGTCGTTGATGTCCGGCACTTTGGAACAACCGACACCCTGGTCGATCCAGCGTACGACGTAACCGAGTATTCCCTGCGCGTTGTTGTCGATCTCTGCCTGGACTTCAGCCGCCGTCAGACCGCTTACATCGCCCAGCGGAGGTGACAGAATATCGTCGAGGCTCGCGAGCTTTCGCTTCGAGAGTTTCCGTTGCCGGCCAGCTACGTCAACGGCATGATAATGCAAGGCATGCAGTGTCGCGGCCGTCGGCGAAGGCACCCAGGCACAGTTGGCGCCCGCCTCCGGATGCACCTGTTTGGTCGCCACCATTTGTGCCATCTCGTCCGGAGTCGGCCACATGCCCTTGCCTATCTGCGCCTTGCCCGGCAGCCCGCAACGGATGCCGGTATCGACGTTCCAGTCTTCGTACGCCTTGATCCACGGCTGAACCTTGATCGCCTCCTTGCGCAAGACCGGCCCTGCCTGCATGCTCGTGTGGATCTCATCGCCGGTTCGATCCAGGAATCCCGTGTTGATGAACACCACGCGCTTTTTCACAGCGCGGATACACTCGGACAGATTGACCGTTGTGCGGCGTTCTTCGTCCATCACTCCGACTTTCAGAGTATTGGGTTCAAGTTCGAACATGTGCTCGACGCGAGAGAACAGCGTGTCGGTAAACGCGACTTCCTCCGGGCCATGCATTTTCGGCTTTACGATGTAGATGCTGCCCGTCTTGCTGTTCGCGGACTGTCCTTCCCGCTTGCGATCGACCAGCGCGCACGCCGTGGTCATTACCGCGTCCAGCAGCCCCTCGAATACCTCGTCCCCTTCTGCGTCGAGCACGGCGTCGGTCGTCATCAGGTGGCCCACATTCCGGACCAGCATCAGGCTGCGCCCCGACAGCGCGAGTGTGCTGCCGTCGGCTGCAACATACGTGCGGTCAGGGTTCGGGCGGCGGGTGATCGTCTTCCCCGATTTGCTGAAGGTCGCTTCGAGATCCCCCTGCATCAGGCCCAGCCAGTTTCGATACACGCCGACCTTGTCTTCCGCATCGACCGCGGCTACCGAATCTTCGCAGTCCTGTATCGTCGTAACGGCGGATTCCAGCACCACGTCGGCGACGTTGGCGGTTGCGTCCCTGCCAACAGGATGATTCGGGTTTACCTGTATCTCTATATGCAGGCCGTTATTTCGGAACAGGTAGGCGCATTGGCTGTCGCTTTCGGCAAAACCCGCGAACTTTGCGGGGTCTTTGAGTTGTACCGTCTCACCATTGGCCAGTGACGCGACGAAGCGGTTGCCCTCCTCCGATCGATTCAGACCATAGGTGTTGACGTCGGCGTGGCTTACGCCATCGAGGGGTATCGACTTGTCGAGGAATACGGTTGCATAGCGGATGACGGCAGCACCGCGGGCCGGGTTGTAGTCGCCCCCGCGCTGTTGTCCGTTTTCCTCGGAGATGACGTCGGTACCGTAGAGCGCATCGTACAGGCTGCCCCAACGTGCGTTGGCCGCGTTGATGGCAAATCGCGCATTGCTGACAGGGACCACGAGCTGCGGTCCGGCGATGTGCGCAATCTCGTCATCGACGTTCTCCGTTTCGATCTCGAACGGTTCGCCGGCGTCGACGAGATAGCCAATGTCCTTCAGGAAGGACGCGTAGTCGCCGTGATCCCAGTCCGTGCCGCGCCTTTCGACGTGCCAGGCGTCGAGCTTTCGCTGCAGATCGTCCCGGACCTGCAAAAAGGCCCTGTTCGCCGGGGTCAATTCGGTGACGATCGACTCGAAACGGCTCCAGAAGTCATCCGGCTTGAAACCGATCACCGGCAGGAGTTCTTGTTCGACAAAGTCGTAGAGCAAAGGGGATATGCTCAGCGTGCCTGCTTTTTGTCTTGGACGAATACTCATTTTCTCAACAACTGCTGATTGCATGAGTATTACCTCCTGCCGGGCCGGTCCGTGTCAATCGATTCAGGCGACGAACTGTTCCTCCTCGGTGCTTCCGGTGAGTGCCGTCGTTGAGGACAGTCCGTGCATGATCGTATTTTGTACCGCGTCGAAGTAGCCGGCGCCCACGAATGACTGGTGTTTGACAGCGCGGAAGCCGTACTTCTCGTCTGCGAATTCCTTCTGCTGCAACTGTGAGTAGGCGTACATCCCTTCCTCTTTGTAGGCGCGGCACAGGTTGAACATGCTGGAATTGAGCGCGTGCCAGCCGGCCAATGTGATGAACTGGAACTTGTACCCCATCTTGCCGAGTTCTTCGCGGAAGGTCTTCATGGTGTCGTCGTCGAGATTGGACTTCCAGTTGAATGACGGCGAGCAGTTGTATGCCAACAGCTGGTCCGGGTAAACCGCATGAATCGCCTCGGCGAAGTGCCTTGCCTGCTCGAGGTCAGGCTTCGAGGTTTCGCACCAGATCAGGTCGGCATATGGCGCATAGGCAAGACCGCGTGAAATGGCCTGGTCGAGACCCGCCTTCGTTCGATAGAAACCTTCAGGCGTGCGCTCGCCGGTGATGAACAAGTGGTCACGATCGTCGGAGTTGGACGTGATCAGGTTCGCGGCGTCCGCGTCGGTGCGGGCGAGCAGCACGGTGGGTACGCCGCAAACGTCGGCTGCGAGCCGCGCCGCGTTGAGTTTGGCAACCGCCTCGTGCGTCGGAACGAGCACCTTGCCGCCCATGTGGCCGCACTTCTTGGCGCTTGATAGCTGGTCCTCGAAGTGCACGCCGGCGGCGCCCGCCCTGATCATGCTCTTCATCAGTTCGAAGGCGTTCAGGTTGCCGCCAAAGCCAGCCTCTGCATCGGCAATAACCGGCGGAAACCAGTCAATGCTGTCGTCGCCGTTGAGTGCGTGAATCTCATCGGTACGTAAAAAGGCATTGTTGATGCGCTCGACCATCTTCGGTACAGAGTCCACCGGGTAGAGGCTCTGGTCCGGGTACATCTCTCCGGCGCTGTTGCCGTCGCCGGCAACCTGCCAGCCGGAGCAATAGATGGCTTTGAGGCCGGCCTGAACCTCCTGGATTGCCTGGTTGCCGGTCAGCGCACCGAGTCCGCAGACCGGTTCCTCCTGGTTGATGAGCCGCCAGAATTTCTCAGCGCCCAGGCGTGCAAGCGTGTGCTCGATCTGGACGGTGCCGCGCAGTTTGACGACGTCTTCGGCGCTGTAGGAGCGTGTAATGCCCTTCCACCGCGGGCTGTCGGCCCATTCCGATTCGAGTTTCCTGATCTGTTCGTCTCGCGTCATTGCCATATCCTCTTAACTCATACGCTTCAAATGCGTGAAATTGACCCCTGACACGCTATACTACGGTCAACTCTTATCAAATTTCACAGAAAAAATTTTACAATGTTAATTTCACACAAGGAATGCCCATGAGCGGCCAACAAGGCCTGCGCCGAAAGGCGCACTTTCTCGGCACCAAGATCAAAAGCTTGCGCAAGCGCAACCACCTGACGCTCGAAGATCTCTCCGTGCGCTGCATACAGATCGACAGGGAGGCGGGGCCTTCGGTCTCTTACCTGTCGATGATCGAGAACGGCAAACGAGTGCCGTCAGAACGCCTGCTCGAGATCATTGCCGAGATTTTTCAGAAGGAAACCGCCTGGTTTTTCGACGAATCGCTGGACGATGACGCGATCGACACGGCGCCCAGCGCCGCCGTCAGCGGTATGCCACTGGAACCCGGCTTCCTGTTCTCCGAGTCGCTGCTGCAGCTGGCCATCCCCGAACTGCTGGCGCAGACGGGCACTACCGGGCGGCAGTTCGCGCACCTGCTCATTCGGGCGCACCAGGAAGCCAGCCAGAATCGATTCCCCGACCTCGAGCGGGCTGCCGAGAGCGTCGGCAAGAAACAATTCCCGATCCACGTCGACGACGTTTTCGCCATCGCCAAAGACCTCGGCCTCGATATCCAGTGGTTCGACAATCGCTGCTTCATGGACAGGGGCGACTCGGACAAACCGCTGAACACGATGGTGCGCTCGTTTTTCGACGCACCCGACAAGGTGTACCTGAACCGGGAGTTGCAGAAAGACCCGGCACGACTGAAATTCGATCTCGCCAACCATATCGGGCACAAGATATTGCACGACGGCGATGGGGCGCGTGCGCCGCAGGTATCCGGGGGCCGCGTCTCGGGGCGCCGTCACGATGCCGAATCGGTAAATGTGGACGCGAAGGACATCCTGTACGCGTGGCGCGATTTCGAGTGCAGCTACTTTGCGGCGGCATTGCTGGCGCCAAAGACGCCGTTTCGGCAGTTTCTCGCTCGCCAGGCGTACGCGATCGATGCCGGCGACAGGATCGACCTGACGACGACGCTGGTCATGCGCCGCATGCCAAGCGTTTCGCCCTATCCGCACTGGCATTACTTCGATGCTTATCCGCCCGGAAACCTGCGGGCCGTGTATCGCGGCAACGGCATTCCGCTGCCGTGGGGCAATATGACCCTGGTATCCGACCCATGTCAGCACTGGGCCGTGTTTCGCATGCTGAACACCCGCTCCACCAAGCCGTCGTCGCAGATATCGGTGCTGCGTAGCGGCGACGACAAGCGCCTTTACTGCTGCCAGTCGATACGCAGCAAGGATGCCGCCGGCAATCCGCACGTACTCTGCGCCGGCGTCGATCTCTCGCCGGCGCTCATCGCGCAGAACATCGACCCGGCCCGCACCATCGACATGATCGAGGCAAGCTGCAACCGCGGTGGTGGCTCCGCGCCGATCCCCGGCGAAGCCCGCAAGCAGCTCGAGAGCATCAGCAAGATATTGAATATCGGCTGGATCGAGGAAGGCGCGGCGCTCGATGCGACCATAATTTGCCAGCGAAGCTCCAACTGCCCGCGCGACAAGCATTGCCTCGGCAAGGCGCCGCCGAAACTGAAACCGCAAATCGACGAGATTCGAGAAGCGGTCCTGAGCAGCGCCTGACCCGGCGAATACGAAGGTCGCGGCATGTGCGCCATCGTGGCTGCGACCGGCGCAGACACCGGCAATCGACAAACGCGTCATGGTGCTGTTACTCGGTAAAGACGACCTTATAATATGCAGCTGTTTCGGCAACCGAGTTCAGGACCCTCATAATGTCCAGTCCAGAGGTAAAAGCGTTCTTCGACGAGGCGACGTTTACTGTTTCATACGTGGTCAGCGACCCGGCCACGTCCCGGGCCGTCATTATCGACCCGGTACTCGACTACGACGCCGCATCCGGGCGAACCGCAACCCAGTGCGCTGACGAAATTATCGCCTACGTGACGAGCAACGGTCTTGGCGTGGACTGGATCCTGGAAACCCACGTGCACGCCGATCATCTGAGTGGCGCACCATGCCTCAAGGAAAAATTCGGTGGTCAGATAGGGATTGGCAGCGGCGTTACATCTGTCCAATCCACGTTCAAGGAAATTTTCAACTTATCGGACCTCGCGACGGACGGAAGCCAGTTCGACCGCCTGTTCGGCGACGGAGATACCTTCGAGGTAGGCAGCATCGGTGGCAGCGTAATCGCCACGCCGGGGCACACCCCGGCGTGCGTTACCTACGTCATTGGTGACACCGCCTACGTCGGCGACACCTTGTTCATGCCCGATTTCGGCACTGCGCGTACCGACTTTCCGGGTGGCGACGCGGCGCAATTGTACGAATCGATCCAGAAGATACTCTCGCTGCCCCGGGATACGCGCCTGTTCATGTGCCACGACTACAAGGCGCCCGGCCGCGACGTATACGCCTGGGAAACCACAGTGGCACTGCAGCAAGACGGCAACATACACATAAACAAAGACGTGTCAGAAAGTGCATTCGTCGAAATGCGCGAAGGCCGCGACAAGGAACTGGGCATGCCCAGGCTGCTGTTGCCGGCGATCCAGGTCAATGTGCGTGCCGGCCAGTTCCCGCAACCTGAAGACAACGACATCCGCTATCTCAAAATTCCACTGAACGCCGTTTAGCCGGCGCGCGTACCCGCCGCCGTCGCGCCGACACTATGACGAATTCACACAAACTGATCGCGATCGGCATCGCTCTCGTCGCGATGTTCGTCGCGTACAGGATGGCGGCGCTCCCGCGGCCCTCAAACAGCGCGCAGCCGGCCGGCGCTGCGTCGCAGGCACTCGATGACGACACGGGCGTCCGAAGCACGGATATTGGCGAACCCCGACCGCGCAGCGACGCAGACCTGGCAGCGTCGCTACCGGCCGAGCCCGAGAGCGACTGCCTGAACCCGACACAATTGCAGTCGCATCCAATGTTCAATAGCGAGATCGCGCGCTGGGACCCGGTTGCGACGACAGGTCCGACCATTGCGTCGTACCGCGGACTCCCGGAGCCTGCTCTGCGAGACCTGGCTGTACAGGGAGATTCGGCGGCGATGGCCGTACTGGGCGCAATTCATATCATGAGAGCCCGCAAGCTGCCGGATGATCAGGCCGTGGCCTACCTCTTGTTCGAGGACAAGGACTTGCTCTCGTACAGTTTCAGCCGGCCTCTCGATGCCGAAACGGTCGGGAACTACGAGCGGGCCCGGGACTGGTTTTACAAAGCCGCTCTGCGCGGCAGGCTGATGGCGCTTTATCACGTCGGCGATATCCGAGGAATAGTCGAGGGGGGACCCATCCAGCTCGGCTGGATCGACAAGGATGAGTACGACGCACTGAACTCGTACGGCAAGAGTGCTATTCTGCCGTCCAACGTGTACAACGCAGTCGCCTACGAAATCGCGCCGCAGTTGCTGAGCGGTCCGATGGGTTCGATTGCTACCGAATTCCTGCCGCGCGACGAACGCCAACAGCTTATCGTCAGCGAACTCGCCTCGCAGTTCGAAGCAGACAGAAACGCCGCAGGATTGCCGCCGATTACTGTAACCGAGTCGACGGTGCCCGCACCGGAGGACATCCGTTCGATGCTCTGCGAACCGTTTCGGCAGGAATTCTGATATGCAGGTTTACAAGCTCAGCGAGTCCTGCTCGGTCGCGGCACAAATCGACGCCGCCGACGTCGGGGCGCTGAAACAGCATGGTTACACGGTCATTGTCTGCAACCGACCCGACGGCGAGGACCGTGGCCAGCCGACGGCCGTGGAAATCGCCGCCGAATGCGAACGTCACGGTGTCACGTTCCATCATTTGCCCTTTGTTGGCAATGGTATCCCGGCTGACGTTGTCGAGGAGTTTCAGCGCATCGTCGCCGAGTGCGACGAACAGGTGCTCGCTTACTGCCGCTCGGGCCAGCGTTCGTCCGTTCTCTGGCAGTACAGCGGCTCGCCGTAGGCCGGTCCTACGACAGTTTCCTGCGAAAGCGCTGCATACCGCTGATCCAGCGGTCGTAGTCGCTCGCCTTGCGCTCGAAGTAAGTCGCGACCTGCGGGTGCGTGAGAATCAGGAATCGGCCCGCGAGGGCTTCGGTGACGACAATGTCCGCGACCGTATCGGCGGGCAGAATGCCGTCGACATCGTTGCCGAGGAAGCCGCCTTCCATCGTTTCCGCATCGTCCTCGATGCCGATCATTCGCGTCGCAACCGCCTGCGGGCAGACCACCGATACCTTTATTCCCTGCTCGCCGTAGTTGATCGCCAGTGACTCTGCGAAACCGACGGCCGCATGCTTGGTCGCGGAGTACGCCGAATCGCCAATCTGGCTCAGGAGTCCCGCCGCCGATGCGATGTTGACGAGATGCCCGCCACCCCTTTCAAGCATGCGTGGCACCAGCGCGCGAGCCGCGTAGACGTGCGCCATGACGTTGATCCGCCAGCACGCCTCCCAGCGGTCGTCGATTGGGTTGATGCCGCCCTCGGCCGAAATGGCGCCACCGCGGCCATCGCCGTAGCCGACGCCGGCGTTCGAGATGAACATGCCGATCGCGCCATGTTCTTCCTCGATACTCTCTACCAGCGTCGCAACGGCCTGCTCATCGGCCACGTCGAGAGCGGTTGCAATGCCGTTTATATCATCCGCGACGTTTCTGGCGGCAGCTTCGTCGATGTCGGCGACCACCACGATCGTACCGCTACTCGCCAAGCGCCGACAAAGTGCGCGACCGATGCCGTGGCCGCCGCCGGTGACGACCGCGAGGCCGGGTTCCAGTTCAGACATGCAAGGCTACTCCGTGGATGACTCGTAGACGATTTCGCCATCCAGCATCGTCAGGAGCACATTTGTTTTGTGAATTTCGTACGCATCGATTTCCAGGAGATTTCGGTCGAGCACGATGAGATCCGCTTTCTTGCCGACCTCGATCGAACCGATCTCGTCTTCCATATGCATCTGGTAGGCGGCATCGAGGGTGAAACCGCGAATCAGGCTCGCAACATCGAGTCGCTCGCTTGGCAATGGCTGCACCGGCGATTCGGGGCTACCAGGCTCCTGGCGCGTATGGCCGATTTCGATTTGCACGACCGGCGACAATCCCAGTGTACCGGCGCCGCTCGCCGGAAAATCGCTGCCGAAGGAAAGCCGGACGCCCAGGTTCCTGAGGCTCTTGAAACGCCAGAAACGCTGGAACTGGTCCTCGCTCACGAATTGCTCGCCGTAGGTATCGTAAGCTGCCCACAACGGCGTACTCTGGGCGACGACATCGAGTTCTGCGAAGCGCGGTAAGTCCTGATCGGTAATAACCTGGATGTGGCATATCGCGTATCGGGTCGTACTGTCGGGGGCTTCGCCGCGCGCCGCTTCGATTGCGTTCAACGCCTCGTGTATCGCACGCTCACCCAGAGCATGAATATGCACGTCGATATTATTGCGTGCCGCAGCAACGACCATCGTCGTCATCTCTTCCTCGGTGTACACGGTTTCGCCACTGTTGCCCGGCTCGCCCTGGTAGTCCTCGAACATAGCGGCGGTGCGCCCCTCGACCGTACCGTCGTCCATTATTTTCAATACATTGTAGTGGTATCGCTCGCCTTTCAGCGTACCTGCCCATTCCAGGGTCTTGTCGACCGCATCGGCCACGTCTTCGGGGCCCTCCGGTCGATACGACCCGACCAGGCGGATGGTCATGGCGCCGTCGGCCTCGAGACGGCTGAGTATGTTGCTTGCGCTCGACTCGTAACCGATCAGGCCGGCATCGAAGGCTGCCGTTACGCCGTAGGCGTTCATAATGTCGATGATGATGCCGGTGCCCTGGACCACGATGTCTTCGGTGATGACATCGAGCTGCTGCATCGCCATGCCGGCCGTACCTTCGAGCAGGTAACCCGTTGCATCGCCGTTTGCGTCACGCTTGTAATAGCTGAACCCGGGCACCGGGTCCGGCGTGTCCTGGCTTATATTGAGCGCTTCCAATGTCGCCGTATTGGCCCAGGCCGCGTGGAATCCCTCGTCCATGATAAGGACCGGCCTGCCAGGGACGATGGCGTCGATGAGCTGCCGTGTCGGACCCACCGGCCCGAATGTCGTTGCCAGGAAGCCATAGCCGAACAACACGGGCGCGTCAGGGTTTTCCGCCGCGTACTGCTCAATCGCTCGTAGCCAGTCTTCGACCGTGCCGAATGTATCCAGCGACAATGCCGTCGCGTAAGCGCCGCCTGCAATCGGGTGCGCATGCGAGTCGATGAAACCGGGCAACAGCAGCTTGCCTGCCAGGTCGTGGCGATCGGTCGCCGCTCCGGTCATCGCTTCGACGCCCGCTGCGTCCCCCACGTAAACGATCCGGTTCCCTTTTACAGCGACCGCCTCCGCCCACGGCATGGCGTCGTCCAACGTGTAGACCTTGCCATTCGTAAAAACGACGTCGGCAAAACGTTCTTCCAGCGTTTCTCCTGCACACCCGCCCAGGAGCGCCGCGCACAACAGGCCCGCCGCTATCCTGCTATTCAAGCCCGGACCCGTCCTCGGAGTAGATCACCCAGATCTTCGTGTAACCCTCCGTTTCCCAGACACCGGTCCATTCCTTCGGGATGGTGACGCCTTCCCCGGCGCCGATGACCTGGACCTTGCCGTCACTGGACGTCAGGGTCACGCTGCCCTCCAGGAAGTACATGAATTCGTCGACACCGTAGGGCTCCGTAATCTCGTAACGCACTGCGCCGGATTTGTACATCCCGGAGCCGAATTTCCTGTCACTGGAGAGGAATGACGTGACATCGAGTGTCGTGTTGCCGTTTTCCGTGTGTTCGTACATGTCGGGGCGCGCAAATACTTCGCCCGCAATATCCGTCTTCGACAGTTTCTCCGGGTGGACGGGCTCATCGGCCAATACGGCCGCCACCGTTCCCGCCAGCACCAACAGCCCCATGTCGAAGAGATACATTTTCCTCATACCTGCCCCCTGTTCCCGCGTGTTTCGCCGCACTCTGTGTTGCGGTCGCGATCAAGATTAGCGTTGCCGCCGAACTTAATCCAGAATGACCACGCAATCCACCAAGCCTCGAGGGCAGTGACCATGCGGCGAAAACGGGCCTTCCTGTTCACACTATTGCTCGGCCTTTCGATCCCTGCCGCGTTCGGAGCGCCGGGCGACGTCACCGAAAAGCGCGTGCTCGATGAGGCGGACAGCGGTGAAAACTGGTTCCTCAAGGGTGGCAATTTTCGTGGCGAGCATTTCAGCCCGCTCGACGACATCAATGAAGACAGCGTTTCCAGGCTCGGCCTCGCCTGGGTGCGCAATCTGCCCGTACCCGACGGTATCTCCGCAACGCCGATCGTCGTAGACGGTGTCGCCTACCTGTCTGGCGCCTACTCGCTGGTGTACGCCGTCGACGCTGCGACAGGCGACGTAATCTGGCAATACGACCCCGATGTGCGCTCCCGGCTGGCAAGCCATCCTTCCCGGTCGTGGACGGCGCGTGTGAATCGTGGCGTCGCCGTATGGCGGGGAAAGGTCCTCGCGACGACAGCGGACTGCAGACTGATCGCGCTCGACGCAAAGACCGGTAAACAAATGTGGTCGACGCAGACCTGCGATCTCGACCTCGGTTACACCATCACCGACTCGCCCTATGTTGGCGCCGACATGGTGTTCGTCGGTAACGCCGGCTCCGAGTCGCACAAGAAGAACCGTGGCTACGTGTCGGCTTATGACATCGATAGCGGAGAACTGAAGTGGCGGTTCTTCACGGTGCCGAGCGACAAGCCCGAAGAAAACACGTCCGCCGCCATGAAGATGGCGGCCGCCAGCTGGTCGGGAACCGCGCTGGAGGAATACGGTGGTGGCGGCAGCGCGTGGAACGAAATGACCTACGATCCCGTCTCCGGATTGTTGTTCTTCGGCACAGCGGGTGCGCTGCCGTACGTCCATCACGTGCGCAGCCCCGACGGTGGCGAGAACCTGTTTCTGTCGTCGGTCGTGGCAGTCGATGCCCGCACTGGTGAATACGCCTGGCATTACCAGACCGTTCCCGAAGACAGCTGGGAATACAACGCAAACATGAACATCGTTCTCGCCGACCTCGAGATTGCCGGCAAGACGAGAAACACGCTGTTGATTGCTCCGAAAAACGGTTTCCACTACGTACTCGATCGGCATACGGGCGAGCTCCTGGCTGCCGACAAGTACGCGAAGGTAAATTGGGCTACACACATCAACCTCGAGACCGGCAAGCCCGTCTACGACCCGGCGGCCGAGTTCTGGAAGCGCCCGGGAGAATCGGTGGCCGTCTGGCCTAACATGTGGGGCGCACACAGCTGGAACGCGATGGCATTCCACCCCGAACTCGAACTCGTTTACATTCCCGTCATCGATGTACCGACCATCGTCACCGACTACGAGGAAGGTGACTACAGTGACACGCTGGCGATGCTGACCGAGGTTGACGGCGAACCGTTCGCTCCCGGCAAGCTCGTTGCCTGGGACCCTGTCGAGAGCAAACCGCGCTGGACGGTCGACCACCCGTTGCCGTTCAATGGCGGCCTGCTCGCGACCGCGGGCAATCTCGTATTCCAGGGCGACGCGCACGGCCGTTTCAGCGCTTACTCGGCCGAAAGCGGGGACAAGCTCTGGTCGGTGGCGACCGGGTCCGGCATAACGGCGGCCCCGGCAAGCTACGCCGTCGACGGTGAGCAACATGTACTGATCGCGGTTGGCGCCGGCGGCGGCATCCAATTCGTCTACCCCGAAATGCATGCCGGTACAGACGTGCGCGGCCCGACGCGGCTCATGGCTTTCACCCTGGACGCGAATGAACCGCTACCCGCAGCAAACGCTGCGGAAAGGGTACTTCCGCCGCTGCCGGAACTCGACGCGGTCGCAGAGCGGATCGATGTCGGACGGCAATTGTTCAACTGGGAATGCAAAGGCTGCCACGGCCAGGACGCGGCGGCGCGCTACGGCGGCTCGGTTCCCGACCTCCGGTACGCAGACTCGGATACCCACGCGGCCTGGCACGGAATCGTCATCGGCGGAGCCCTCCAGGCGAACGGCATGCCGCGCTTCGAGCTCAGCGTCGAGGAATCGGAAGCCGTTCGTCAGTTCGTGCTCTCGCAATCGCTGCAATTGCGCGAATCGAGATAGTCGACGGCGCGAATGAAAGTCTGCGGCGGCGGCAATTCATGCCCCATTCTCCGCACGACAATCAGCTCGGAATGTTCGACACCCGCGTTCTTGAATGAGGCGTACACGCGTCGCGTAAGGCCCTCGTTGAAATCGTTCGAGCCGGTCAGGAATACGTGATAATTCTGCCTGATGACGTCCAGCTTCGGCGGCACATTGTCATTGGACCAGAATTCCGCGCCGCCAATATAGATGCCGCCGCGAAACAGTTCGGGACTCGCCGCGGCAACCATGTTCGCCGTCTTGCCGCCGCCGGAGAAACCGGCGATGTAGATACGGCTCATGTCCAGCGTGTAAAAACGCGCAAGCACCCTGGGACCCAGCATGGCCAGGAACATACGCTTACCGAGAGCCGTGCGGTTGCCCGCGTTGTTGGCGCCAATCCAGATCAGGTTCTTTTCGACGATCGCGGGGTTCCACCTTCTTGGCGGCCCGCCTTTTCTCTGCGGACTGACATAGACGAGGGCGCCCGCGGGCGCGGCCGGATCGTAGCTGTCCGGCACGTATAGTTGCCAGCTGATCTTTTCATCGGAGCGAAGTATTTTTTCAGCCTCGCGAGCGCCGTCTTCGCCCAGCAGTTCCCGCGGTGTGAACTCGATACTGAAATAGCCGGTCCTGGGCGTTTCGCCGATCTCGGCCGCTACGGCCATTGGCAGTGCCGCAACCAGCAACAGCAGACAGGACTTCAATGACGAATGCATGCGGACTCCATTGCGGCGCGGCGCAACAAGGTCTCAGAGTCGATCCTTGATAGTGTAGTACAACATGGCAAGCACCATGCCCGGGTAGCGCAGGTGCGTGCCCCCAGGGAAAGTATGCGTCGGCAGTCCCGCGAGCACGTCGAATTTCTCCGCGGTGCCCGCAATGGCCTCCGCGATGACCTTGCCGGCCAAAATGGCGATCGATATGCCATGCCCGGAATAGCCTTGCGCGTAATAGAGATTGGGCTTCAACTTGCCGATGTGCGGCAGCCGGTTCACCGTGACGGACAGCGTGCCTCCCCATGCGTAGTCGATTGCCGCGTCTTGTAGCTGAGGAAACAACCTCAACATGTACTTGCGGACAAACCTGCCAATGTCCGGCGGAAAGTCGTAGCGGTAGTTCTCGCCCCCGCCAAACAACAGGCGATGATCGTCGGACAGCCGAAAGTAGTCGACCACGAAACGCGTGTCATGAACGCCGAACCGGCCGTTGATGATTTCGCGAGCCCTATCCTCACCGAGCGGCTCCGTGGCCAGCATGAAATTATTGATGGGCATGATTTTGCCTGCGACCCGCGATTCGAGCTTGTCGAGGTAGCCGTTGCACGCCAGCACGACGAATGTGGCGGTCACGGAGCCATGTGACGTTTCGATATGAGCGGGATCGCGACGCGTGTAGTTCGTAACGCGCGAACGCTCGAAGATACGCACGCCGGCGTCTGCCGCGGCGCCTGCAAGCCCCAGCGTGAAGTTCAAAGGGTGCAGCGTCAGCGCGTGCGAATCGTAAAGCGCCTCGAGAAAACCGCTTGCCGCGACGCGCTGTTGCGTTTGCTCGGCATCGAGCATTTGGCAGAACGGGTAGTCGTAGCGTTGCGCGAGCGCCTCGGTCAACTCCTGCGGCCAGCCCTGGTAGCTTTTCTTGTGGACGCCCACCAGCTGTCCGTTCTGCAGGTCGCAATGAATATCGTGTTTCTTCACACGATACCGAATCTCGTCTTTGGCCTGTTCGGCTAAATCCCATAGCTGTCTCGAACGCGCCAGTCCGAAAACCGCTTCGGTTTCGAGCACGTCCTTGCGCTGGCCGCTGCCGATCAGTCCGCCGCAGCGGCCGGACGCGCCAAACCCGATGCGTTCCGCTTCCAGCACGATGACGTTCAGGCCACGCTCTGCGAGGTTCAGGGCTGCGGAGAGGCCGGTAAACCCGCCACCGATCACGCAAACGTCCGCGCGCTCGGCGCCTGCGAGCGACGGGTACTCTCGCTGTCCGACAGCGGTGGCCGCGTAGTAGCTGTCGGGGTAACCGGAAGGGAGTCTCGATTCCGTTCTCATCTGCAACCTGACCTTTCAAATACCGGACTGTGGCTTTATTGGCGTACCGTCGAAAAAGCGGCTCAGCCGAAACGCCGCAAGATCGATGCCCGGGTCGTCACCGGTCAGCATGCCGGCAATCGCCTTCCCGGCGCCGGGACCGATACCGAAACCATGGCCACTGAACCCGGTTGCGACATGAAAGCCAGGGCAAGAGCTAACGGTATCGATGATTGGCACGACATCAGGAGAAGCCTCGATCATCCCTGCCCAGCTTTCAACGATTGGCGTATTCGCCAGCGCCGGGAACATCGTGTCCAGGTTGCGGCGTATTCCCCTGAGGACGCGGGCGTTGGGCTGTGGGTTCAGGACCCGTGTCTCCTCGAACGGCGAAACCGTGTCCAACGCCCAGCTTTTCGGCGTGCGCAGCTCCTCGATGAACTCACGTCCGAACGACAGCCGCACGATTTTCAGTTCCTGCATGAGGGCGGGCATGAATCTGAAAAAGTACCGAAATGAGGCCGGAGTCACCGGGTGCTCGAGTACCGAGCCGTGGGCGACCGTGTAGCCACCGTCCTGTCGACGCCGAATGCCGAGACGATCGTCGAAGACGTTGCCGTCGAAGGCGTTTTCGGCAGGCGCTGTGCGTGCAACAGTGCCTCGCACTCGCAGCTGCGGCACGTTGACGCCCATCGAGCGACAGAACAGCGAGGTCCAGGCGCCGGCCGCACACAACACGATCGATGCCCTGATTGTGCCGTGCTCGGTAACGACGGCCGAGACAGTTCCTGCCGTGGTCTCGATGCCGCGAACCGCGCAGCCCGTCAGTATCGAGGCGCCTGCCCGTGCGGCGCCACGCGCGATCGCCGGCGCCGCCTTGTGGGGTTCCGCACGGCCATCGCTGGGCGTGTACATGGCGCCGGCCCAGTCGATCGCGGCGCCACGGATGTGCGTCCCGAGTTCGCCGCCCGGAACCAGCCGGGTATCGATGCCGTGCTCCCCGGCAATCTTCACCCAGTCTCCGAATGCGTCGAACTGTTTCTCGGTGCGTGCCGTGAAAAAGCAGCCGCCGCGCGTGAAACCGACGTCCTCGCCGAGATCCTCGGAAAGCGTCTCCCAGATTTTCAGGCTCTCCTGCATCATGGGAATTTCTCGCGTGTCGCGGCCCTGGATTCTCACCCAGCCCCAGTTGCGCCCCGACTGTTCGCCCGCGATATGGCCCTTTTCGCACAGCACGACGCTGATACCCTTCTGCGCCAGGAACAGTGCACTCGACACGCCGACAATGCCGCCGCCAATGATGACGACATCCGCAGCATCGGGAATGCGTTTCGGCGGTTCGAACGGCTTCAGCCAGGTCGAAGCGACAACGTTGTTCGGTTCGTGCTCAGGCATACCGCATGGTACCGGAATCGTTACGCGCGCACGCGCCGGGAGCGATGACAAGCCCGATCGGCTTCGGTAGAGTTCGCTGGCCCGGGATGGTAAAGAGCAGACATGGATATAGACGTTCCACTACGTGAACTCGGCGAGGTCGATTCAAGCGCCCTTCGCGAAGCGATACTGCGCCAGGACGAGGCCGCCTGGCACGAAGACGAGTATCGCCAGGAGGCCTACGACGTCCACCGCATGACCGAGTCCATCGTGCTGGTATTTACGGACGGTTCCGACTGGCCGGCAAGCGAAGTACGCAAGGAGCCCGGCTGGGACCGGCTGGCCGATGTAGCGGTGCCTTTGATGCAGGACATCATCGACAGGCATTACCCGCCCGGCGGTACGATTATCCGGGCGATGGCGGCAAAGCTGCTCGCCGGCGGCCGTATCAATCCCCACGTCGACAGCCATCCGTCGTTTCATTGCGGCCACCGCATCCACGTGCCGATCACAGCCAATCCGCGGGTCCGTTTCATGATCGATGGCAGGCCGTATCAACTCGAGGTGGGACAGGCGTACGAACTCAACAACCAGAAACAGCACAGCGTGATGAACAAGGGAAAGGACGATCGCATCACGTTTATCTTCGACTACGTACCGCCAGGCCCGCTCGCCGTTACTGCAAAGACGAAGCGCGCCTAGTCCAGCACGGGGCGCAGCGTTTCGATCAACTCCGCAATGTGCGGCTCATAATTGCGCCAGTGTTCGACGGCACTCGTGTAGATCGGCTCGCGTACCTGTTCGGAACTGGCCGACTCGATCGGCCGCTCCGTCCGGTGAAAATCGAGACACGCCTGTTCGAAGGGCAAATTACAGTAATCGAGCAGTCGTCGCGCCTGCCCGGGCAAATCGGCAACGAGTTCTTCGTAATGGACCGTCAGGACCCGGCCCGGCAGTACGCTATGCCAGTGTTCCATCAGTCGGTGGTACTCGAGGTAATACTCGCCCATCTCGAACAGGTCATAGGAAAAAGCCTGTCCTCTTGCGAACAGCTGTTTGAATCCGCCCATGCAGCTGTCGAGTGGATTGCGGCGCACGTCCACGATCTTCGCCTCGGGCAATATGAGGCTTATCAGTCCCACGTGCCGGAAGTTGTTCGGCATCTTGTCCGTAAAGTACGGACTGTTGTCGCGATGTGCATCGGTGGCGGCGAGGTAACGGTCGCCCAACTCCGTGAGTGCGGCCGCGTCGAGCCGTGACAGTACTTCAGGGTATCCCGCTGCCGCGGCATCGGGACCGTTGAGGCTCTGCACGATACGCTCCAGGGCTGGAAGCTCGCGGGTCCCTTGCACCTGGCTGTGACTCGCCAGGATCTGTTCGATCAAGGTCGAGCCCGAGCGCGGCAGACCAACGATGAAAATCGGTACCGGACCACTTGCCGTGGAGCGCGGCGCATCATGCATGAACGCGGCGTCGATCACCGAGATCAGCCGGTCCGTTGCCGCCTGAGTTTCGACAGGATCGTACGATTCCGACTTGCGCCTGATCTTGTTGCCGCGCTCGAAATACTTGAACGCACTATCGAAGTCCCCCTCGTCCTCGAATGCCTTGCCGAGCGCGAAACAAATACAGGAACGCGACTGGCCGGAGATATCGTCGCGATCGACCAGTGCAAGCATCGACTCGATCGCGTCGGCGCCGAATCGATAGTTCTTGAGATTCGCAAGACTCCAGTAAGCCTCGCCCTCATCACGTTTGACGTCAATGACGCGCTTGTAAGCAGCAACCGCTTCGTCGCGACGACCAATCGTCCGAAACGTGTGGCCAAGCGCTAGCAACGAGTCTGCATTATGCGGCTGCAATTCGATTGCGCGTTCAAAAGCAGCAACGGCGTCCTCGTAGCGGCCGGTGCGGTTGTAGACAGCACCGAGTAGGGCCCGCGAATGGGCTGCACCCGGCTCGAGTTCGATCGCACGTACGAAGGCCTCCCCGGCCTCGGCGAAAGCCTCTCGCTCGCTGTATGCAAGGCCCAGATCCAGCCATGCGGAGACGTTGTCCGGCTCCAGTGTCAGCGCTCTTCGAAACAGCACGACGGCATCGCCGAATTGCCGTTGCTCGACGGCCAGGCCGCCCAGTAACCGGTAAACGCCCGCATTTTCCGGATCGGATGCCAGCACCCCCTGGTACAGCTTTTCGGCCTCGGTAAACTGACCGCGAGCGCGGGACTGTGCCGCCTTGAGCAACGTCGTTTCAATTTCCGCATCGCCTTCGCCTTGCGGATCCGACTCTCCGAGTACCGCACGGATCTCATCCAGCTTGGCTCGTGCGAGTTTGTTGCCGGGATCCAGTTCGACGGCCTGCTGCAGGCTCTCGAGTGCCATTTCCGGCATATTCTGCGCGAGCAGTGCGTTTGCGAGTTCGTCGTGCGCTTTCGCGAATTCCGGCACGCGCGCGACGACGCCCCGCAGCACGTCTTCCGCCTCGGCGGCACGCTGTTGTCGAATGAGTACCGCACCCAGCAGGCACGACAGGTTATTTTCGTCCGGATATTGCTGCAATGTCTCGCGGCAGGTCGACTCGGCCATCGACCAGTCATTCGCACGCGCCAGCCGCGATGCGCGCTCGAACGCGTTCTTGATATTCGTCATGACGTCGGTGTTTGCATTCATCCGGATATCTTAGCCCGGTTTCGTTGCAAATCCTCTATCATCGGTGCTCCCGGAAAAGAGCCTCCGTCGCCACAGTCGTTCCTTGAGCAAACTGAGAGAAGCCATTCGATCGCAGGAGTTCACCCTCACGGGCGAACTCGCGCTGGCGCCCGGTCAGGATGCCGACGCTATCGTCGAGCAGGCGCGTGAATTGAAAACAGCTACCGACGCGATCCAGATTCCGGATCACAGGCATGCGTTGCCACACCCGTCCAACATCGCGGTCGCGGCACACCTTTTACATAATGAAATCGACCCGATCCTGCACATGAATTGCCGGGACAGGAATCGTATCGCCCTGCAAAGCGATATTCTCGGCGCACGCACCCTGGGGGCGTCGAATTTCCTGCTGCTGCGTGGCAGCGAATTGCCGGCCGGCCATCGACCGAAATCGACGGGCGTTTTCGACATGGGCGCAATCGACCTGATAGCGACGGCGGCCGCGATTAGCGAAGGCCGGGTCCTGACAGGCGGCACCGAGGTCGCCGGAGCCGAGCTCTTTATCGGCACGGTCGCGACAGCGTTCGACCCACCTGCAGACTGGAAACCCGAAAAACTCGAGACCAAGGCCGACGCGGGCGCCCGGTTCGTTCAGTTGCAAATCTGCATGGACGCGGATCTGCTGCGGTCTTACCTGGGCCGGCTGGTGGAAGCCAGGCTGACATGGCGGGTCCAGGTGCTCGCGTGCATTGCCGTGCTGCCATCCGCCGAGGTGGCCCGCAAGCTGCGCGATGTGCTGCCTGCATCGATTATTCCCGCGTCGGTCATCAGGCGGCTCGAAGAGGCCGGCGACGCCGAACAGGAGGGCGTCAATATAGCGGCGGAGTTGTTGCAGGAACTCAGCGAGATCCCGGGTGTGGCGGGCGCCAACCTGGTGACGCCCGGCGACCCGGAAACCGTCACCGCCTCCGTGCGCGCGTCGGGGCTGCGGAGCGGCGCAAGCTAGTGCTCGATACACTGTCTGTAAATCCCGCTGCAGTAATTCACGAGGAAACGATAGCCGACGAACATAGCTGCATCGTCATCGACGATTTCCTGCAGAACCCCGACGCCGTTATCGAGTTCGCTACAGCCCGGCTGTCCGAATTTTCCATGCCGGAGCGCAGCTACCCCGGCATGGTGCTGGATATCGCCGCACAGCCCATGGCGGAGATCTACCGCTTCCTTCGTTCCAGCATGAGCGCGCGCTTCGGATTCCTGAGAGGCGGCATAGGTTTCTCGACGATGCTCTCGATGACGACGCTGCAGCCGGACGAGCTTTCCAACCTGCAGCGGCTTTGTCATACCGACCCCAGGTCGCGGGTCGACCGCAAGAACTTCGCCTCGGTCCTGTACCTGTTTCACGATGAACAACTGGGCGGCACCGCCTTTTATCGCTGGCGGGACAAGAAGAGCATTGAAAAAGCGACGTCGCTCGACCTGGACGATCCCGACGAGGCCCTGGCATTTCTCAAGTCGCGCTTCGCAATTTACAATGAGACGCCCCGCTACATGACGGAATCGAATGAGATCGCCGAAAAACTCCTGATGATCCCGGCCAGGTTCAACAGGTTGATCTTCTATTCGGGTGACCTGCCGCACAGCGCCTGGATCGAAAACCCGAAATTGCTGGCGACCGACCCTGCCAGGGGACGCCTTACCCTGAACTGTTTCGCAAGCGTGCGGCCCCGGTAAAACCTATGACACAAAACGCTCCAAGCCAGGCTACGTTCGACCGCGCACTCGGTTTCCTGAAAAACGGCGACGCGACGCTCGCCGCGGATCTGTGCCGTGGCGCGTTGGCCGACTACCCGAAAGATGCCCGCCTGCGCGTGCTGCTCGGCACGGCGCTCATACGCCAGGGTGAATTTGCGTCCGCGGAGACGCAATTACGGGAAGTCATTGCGGACTATCCCGACATCCCGAAAGCGCATCGCGAACTCGGCAACGCCTTGCTCGGACAGGGGCGGGCCAACGAGGCCGTGTCGTGCTTGCAGCGCATCGTGGAACTGACGCCGGACAAGGCGGTTGCGCATTTCGACCTCAGCGTCCTGTTATCGAAACTGGGCCGCGAAGAAGAGGCGAACGACGCACTCGAAGCGTCGTTTCGCCTGCAGCCCGATCGCCGGGAAATGCTGCAGGCCGTCGAACATCATCGGGCCGGTCGGCTCAAGGAAGCCGAGCGAATCTACCGCGAAATCCTGCAACGCGACCCGGCCAACGTCAACGCGACGCGATTGCTCGGTAGTGTCGCGACCGAAATGGGGCGTTTCCGAATGGCCGTCAGGCTGTTGCAGAACGCAGTCAGGATCGCACCCGGGTTTTTCGGCGCCTGGGCGGACCTGGCGCGGGCGCTGATAGAGAACGAGCAGTTTGACGAGTGCAAGACGGTGCTGGAAAAGGCGATTCGCCTCGAACCGGAGCTGCCCTACCCGCGCATGTTGCTCGGCAACATGCTGACAAAGGCCGGCCGCTACGAGGAAGCCGCCGACGCATTCCGGGTGGCTCTGCAGAAGCAGCCTGACCACGGCGGCAGCCTCGCGGGCCTGGGCCACGTGCTGAAAACGATCGGTCGGCAAGACGAGGCGATTGCTACATACCGGGAATGTGTGCGCACGTATCCGGCGTTCGGAGAGGCATACTGGAGCCTCGCCAATTTGAAGACTTTTCGCTTCAGCGACGAAGAGATCGCGGCAATGAAAGCGCACGTGGATGAACCGGGGCTGCTGGACGAAACTCGCATCAACTTCAACTTCGCGCTCGGCAAAGCCTGCGAAGATCGCGGCGACTACGAGCGGGCATTCGAGCGTTACGTGAAGGGCAATGCCTTACGTCGTCCACACGAGAGTTACGACCCGGTACAGACCGAGCTGATTCACGATCGCATCATCAAGACGTTTTCGCCCGAGTGCATCGAGAAGAACCGCGGTAGTGGCGATCCGGATCCCGCGCCGATCTTTATCGTCGGCCTACCTCGATCGGGCTCGACGCTGATCGAACAAATACTCGCCAGCCACAGCCAGGTCGACGGCACGCATGAACTTCCGGACCTGGCTCGTGTGATCAAGACGATTAACCTGAAGCGGCCCGATGGGCGCGCCTATCCCGAAGCGTTGTTGGAATGTGATGTGGATGAACTCGAGGCGCTCGGGCGGCAATACCTGGAGTCGACGCGCCGGCATCGCGGAGACAATCCCTTCTTCACTGACAAGATGCCGAATAATTTCGCCAGCATCGGACTGTTACAACTGATACTGCCCAACGCCAAAATCGTCAACGCACGCCGGCACCCGCTCGACAGTTGCATGGGCAGTTACAAGCAACTTTTCTTCAAGGGCCAGGCGTTCACTTACGACCTCGTCGAATTGGGCGAATATTACCTCGAATACCAGCGCCTCATGGACCACTGGCACGCACTCCTGCCCGGCAAGATCCTCGACATTCACTACGAACAGATGGTAGCCGACCAGGAAAACCAGACGCGCCGCCTGATCAGCCATTGCGGTTTGCCCTGGGAGGACGGCTGCCTGCGTTTCTACGAGACCGACCGCGCCGTCAATACCGCCAGCTCCGAGCAGGTCCGTCAGCCTATATATTCCAAATCGATATACTCATGGCGCCGCTTTGAAGCGCCGCTCGAACCGCTGATCGAGATCCTGGAACCCTTGCTGCGCCAGCTACCGGAGGACCAACGGCCGAAAAGTCTTAATTGAATGTCAATACACCATCTTGTATTGTTGGGCAGGTCTATACGTGCCGGGGGGCCACCAGATGTCCAGCAAAGAAATGACCGCTACTGCGGTCTCTAAGAACGGTATTAACTACACGACGACGATCTCCGCAGCTGTTGCAGCCGCTGTCGGCGGCGTCGCTCCTGCTTACGCACAGGAAACGGGTAGTTCGGGCATTGACGAGATAACGGTTACCGCCACCAAGCGCGGCGACGTCAGCATCCAGGACCTGGCCGGCAGCGTGCAGGCATTCAGCACCGAAGACCTCCGTAACCAGAACCTGTTCAGCATGGAAGACTTTTCGAGGTTCACGCCCAGCATGGCGTACTTCGGCAACCAGGCCGGCGCCGGCAAGATTTTCTTCCGCGGCATCGCGGATGCACCCGACACGTTCATCGCGGGATCGTCCGCAGCCGTTTACCTCGACGAGCAGCCCGTCACGCAAAGCGCGCAAGTCGACGTGCGCCTTGTCGACATCGAGCGCGTCGAAGCACTCAGCGGTCCCCAGGGCACACTGTTCGGTTCCAGCTCGCAGTCCGGCACGCTGCGCATTGTCACCAACAAACCCGATCCGACGGCGTTCGAATCGTTTGCCGATGTAACCGTCAAGAGCATGAGCAAAGGCGACGCCAGTCACGACATCGCCGGTATGGTCAATATTCCCCTCGCGGAAGACACGCTCGCACTTCGGCTGGTCGGTTTTACAGCCACCGAAGGCGGCTATATCGACAACGTTCTTGGCCAGACCCCCTCCTCCGAGAACGGCGGCCGGACATCGATCAACGGCACGCAACTGAATACGAACGCCGTCAAAGACGACTGGAACGAAACCACGGTCACGGGCGCTCGCGTTGCCGGAAAATGGTTCATCAACGACAAGTGGAGTACGAGCCTCGGTATTGCGTACCAGAATACGGAAGCAAAAGCCGAGAATTCCTACGACCCGACCGTCGGCGATCTGCAGATCATCGCTTTCTACCCGGACAGCCGCGATGACGAATGGAACCAGTACTCGCTGACGGTGGAGGGTGCTTTCGGCGACGTGAATTTCACCTCGGCGACCGCTTATTTCGAGCGCGATATTCTCTACATCCAGGACACCACGTCGTACGCCGCCTATTTCAGCAGCTTCTGCTACTACGCGACGGCCACATACAACATCTATTGTTTCCAGCCTGCCGGCGTCAATTACACGTACGTCGATCCGATCGGCTTCCTTTCCAATGACCAGACAAACACGACCTTCAGCCAGGAGTTTCGCCTGTCGCAATCGGGTGAGAATTTCAGCTGGGTCGCCGGCGTGTTCTGGGAGGACCGCACCGAGGACTGGGATTTCTCGACGTACACGACCAACGACGGTGGTTACGCCAATTCACAGGGTTGGGCGAACTGGGACACGGCCTATTGGAACGTGTCGCCACCGGTCACGGATGCCTGGTGGTTCTCGGCAGACCGTACGTCCTGGGAAACGCTGGCCGTGTTCGGCGAGGCCACCTTCGACTTCACCGAGAAGTTCAGCGCCACTTTCGGTGCACGCTGGTTCGAGGTCGACCAGGAGAAGACCTACTGGGTCGAGCTGCCAATGGGCCGTCGTACGCCGGCAGGTCAATTGCTGAGCGGCGACGCTACCGACAAGCACGGCTGCCTGTTTGCCGAGACACCATGCAATGCGTCCGACAGTGATAACCCCGCCGACCTCGGCTTCAATATGCCGAACGCAACGGACCAGGACACGGCCATCAAAGTCTCGGCACAATATGCGTTCTCCGATGACAAGATGATCTATGCTCTTTACTCCGAGGGCTTCCGCCCTGGTGGCACGAACCGCAATCGCGGCGCCCCCAAACTGGCGCCGGCGTACAACGCGGACTTCCTGAAGAACACCGAACTCGGTATCAAGACCCAGTGGGCCGACGGCCGCTTCCAGCTCAACGCCATCGCGTTCTTCCAGGACTGGGAGGACTACCAGGTCGAGGTGGTCGATCCGTCGAATATCCCCTGCGCAGTCGACCCGACGCCCCCGTGCGGCCAGCCGTGGCAGAAGGGCGTGCTGAATGCGGGCGATGCCGGATCGGACGGCCTCGAGATCTCGATGGAACTGCAACCGAACGAGAGCCTTTCCTTCGGTGCCAACATGACTTTCCTCGACGCCGAAATCAAGAGCGAGGTGCCGGGTCTGGACGCGGTCGGTCCGGGTTCGAAGCTGCCGTTTGCGCCGGACTTCAAGGGCTCGTTCCAGGCACAGTACAACTGGCCAACGTCGATCTTCGGCAGCAACGAGTCCTTCGCCCAGTTCCAGTTCACGCATACCGGCGGCTCGCTGAACCAGGTACAGGCATTCGTCGGCGGCAATGCGCCGCAGATGAAGATGGCGGCCTATCAGAATATCAACTTGAAATTCGGCATGACCGGCGAGGATTGGGAAGCCGCATTGTTTATCAGCAACGTCGGCGATGAGCGCGGCCAGCTGTACCACGATGTCACCGACTTCGAACCGTTCTGGGGCCGCCAGCGCACCGCGATCAGCAGGCCACGTGAAATAGGCGTACGGTTCTTCAAGAGCTGGCAGTAAGGCGACCTGCCGTTGCAGAAAAGACGCACCCCTCGCGGGTGCGTTTTTTTGTGTCCGGGCTAGTCGTCGTAGGGCCAGACTTCCAGGCCGTGAATTGCGTTGCGTATGTCCATGGTCAGGTTCACCGAGGCGACGGTTTGCCCGCCGTCGAGATCGTAGATACTGATCGTCGACGGCGACGAGCCGCCTGCGAGCAATCGGTCTCCAACCGGGCAAAGTCCCCTGCCGAACCCCTGGCGGGCGACGCGCGAGCTGTCGACGCCGGCAAATTCGATGTCAGCTTCATCGTAAGTGATGATCTTGAAGGCCCTGTCTTCGTGCTCCCGGCTCACGAAGCGGACACTGTCGCTGCCCGTATCGTTGCAGATGATGCCGTCGCGATAAGGCCGGGCGTTATGCGTGCCGCCAGGAAGATTGCATACCTCGCTGACCTCGAACTTGCTGCTGAGATGTAGCAGCGCCCCGGTCTTCAAACCACTGAGATAGATCCCGCTGTTGTCGACATGAACCATGTTGATATGAAACAGGTTGACCGGGTCGGGTCCTGCTGCGGTCCTTGGGTCGAAGCGGCCCGCGCGCCAGCCGTCGGCGTCCCGTTGCAGCTGCATCCCCCATATGTATTCATTCTTGTCGAGATCGAAAGCGAGCAGGCAGTCGAAACCCGTCGACGT
Source organism: uncultured Woeseiaceae bacterium (assembly GCA_945788625.1). Taxonomy (GTDB): domain Bacteria; phylum Pseudomonadota; class Gammaproteobacteria; order Steroidobacterales; family Woeseiaceae; genus UBA1847. The sequence continues at coordinate 55,327 of CALZMQ010000011.1, read as the reverse complement.
CAGGAAGATCGTCCTCTCGATGCGGCTGATTTCATGACAGTGCTTGAGGTAATGATTTCGAAACGAACGCTGGATACGAAACTCCCGGTCGTAGCAAAACAGTTCGTCGCTCGCGGCAATGTAGATGTCGTCGCCGTCGAATGCGATACCCCGCAGCCCACGATCCGCGCCGCGGCCTTCGAAATCGATCTCGCCGGTATTCCAGTCGACGCGCTGCCGGCATTCCTGGTTGTGAAAATCGACGGTATAGACGCCGCCGTGGCTTTCGCCCTGTTGCGAGCCACGAACCACGGAGGTCGCGATGAGTTTCGGCAGTTTGTTGGTCACTAGTCGTCGGAATCGTTGCTATTTGTTCAGCCGGCCGCGCACATACTCGCGCAAATCGAGGCTCAGGTCTTCCATGGGTCCGTAGTAGCCGGCGTCGAAGACTCGTGACTTCATACCGCGCTGCACACTTTCGCAGATGTCCCAGTCCTGCTTGTTGACGAGGTCCCAGAACTCCACGGCATCGAGCGGATCGAAGTACGGTTTACGCATTTCTTCGGGGTGGAAAAGAAACTCGCAAATGATGTCGGTTCTGCCCGGGGAACGCGGCCAGAGCGTGAACGATGCCGCGTGATCCATCGACAGGCTCAACATGAGATTCGGGTAAAGCAACTCGCCCTTGTGGCGGGTCATCTCGTCTTCGTTGAGGTCCGGAAACGGGGCGCGATTCGTGGTCCCCGACAGTGTGAAGGTATTCGTCCCCTCGCGCTGCGGAATGCCCCGATCCCAATCAAGGCCGTCGCCACCGCCCTTGCGAAACGCAGGCACGACGTTGCAGAGCTCGGGATGCACGCCCGCGCAGTGATAGCACTCGTTGTAGTTTTCGAGGATCACCTTCCAATTGGACGCCACCGAATAGTCGATACGATGCCCGACCCGCAGCTCGGTTATCGGATATCGGCGAATTCGCGATGGAACGTCTCCCAACATTCCAGCAAGCGACTCCTCGCCCGGGATGACGCGAACGAATACGTAGCCGCCCCAGCTGTCAATGTCGACCTTGTGCAGGCCCAGGCAGGATTTGTCGATATTCATGTGCGGCGTGCTGTGCAAGTCGCCGTTCAGCTCGTAGTTCCATGAATGATACGGGCAGCGGATGCCGGCCTTGAATGTCCCGCACTGCTCGTCGGTTGTCGCGGACCGCACAAGTTCCGCGCCACGATGACGGCAAACGTTGTTGAACGCGTGCAGCAAGCCGTCGGCATCGCAGACGACGAGAATGCTCTCGCCCAGGATGTTGACGAGTCGATAGTCGCCCTTTCCTTCCAGGCCTTCGAGGCGGCCGACGCAAAACCACTCAGTGTGAAATATCGACTCGCGCTCGCGCACGAACTGCCCGGAATCGAGATAGTGCTCGCCGGGCAGCGTCACTTCGAGTTGTTGGATGTCTGATCTGGCCATATGCTTGGCATATTCAACCGCGGCGGTGGCCAACTTGCAACACTCCAGGAAACAATACGACGTCATAGTTATCGGGGCGGGCCACAACGGGCTGACGGCGGCGGCATACCTTGCGAAGGCCGGCAGGAAAGTGCTGGTGCTGGAACGCCGCGATGTTGTCGGCGGCTGCGCCGTCACCGAAGAAGTGGATGCAGAACTCGCACCGGGTTGTCGCGTATCGACTGCCTCCTACATCGCGAGCATGCTTCGGCCTACCATTATCCGTGACCTGAAACTCGAATCGTACGGATTGCGCATGCTGGCCTGCGAACCGGGCGTACAGGCGGCATTCGATGACGGCGACGTCGTCGCCTGGTGGGCGGACGAGACAAGAATGCGCGCGGAGTTGCAGCGCGTCGCGCCCGACGATATCGAGGCGTTTTTCGAAACCGAGCATGAACTCAAGCGTCTGGCCGCTTACCTGCAGCCGTTTTTTCTCGAACCGCCACCCGACGTACACGCGCGTGGATTCGCGAAGCTTTCCGAGATGTGGCGCGCTTATCGGCGTTTTCGCCGCGTAACGGGCGACGACGTCGCGGCGCTGGTTCGTTTCCTCACCGGCTCACTGGGTGAATTCCTGGACCGGCGCTTCACGTCGGACAAGTTGAAGCGCCTGATCCTGTCGAACAGCCTGTACGGCAAACACGGCGGACCGTATCAGCCAGGCACGGCCATGGGTCTGCTGTTTCACATGCTGAGCGGCGGCGATTCGGACCAGCAGGCCTGGCAGGGCCAGGTCATTGGGGGGATGGGGGCCATTACGCAGGCAATGCTGGCTGCCTGCGAAGATCTCGGCGTCGAGGTCCGGACTTCAGAGCCGGTCCGGCAGGTGAATGTATCCGGCGGCCGTGCGCATGGCGTGACCCTGCACTCGGGCAGTGTTGTCGATGCACGGCTCGTCGTCTCGAACGCTGACCCGAAACGCACCTTTCTCGGCCTGGTCGACCGCAACGAGTTGTCCGCGGAGTTTCGCAGGGATGTCGAGAACATCCGCATGGACGGCCCCGCGGGCAAGGTGAATTTCGTGCTGTCCGAAGAACCTGAAGTACTCGGTATGCCTCGCGACCGCACAAAGCCGGAGCGTTCGCTGTTTACATTGATTCCGACGCTCCGGGAGGCAGAAGCGAATTACAACGCCTCGCAGCAGGGACGACTGCCCGAACGCCTGTGGGTCGATTGCGTGCTCGCCTCGAACGCGGATGACACGCTCGCGCCCGCCGGACGCCACATGCTGACCTGCTTCGTGCAATACCTGCCTTATTCGCTCGCCGAGGGTTCGTGGGCGGATCATCGCGACGTGCTGGGCGATCGCGTAACGGAACTGATCGGCCAGTTCGCGCCGAACGTTCCTGCCGCCGTTATCGCTCGCCGCGTGTACACGCCGGTCGACCTCGAACAGGTGTTCGGTATCACCGAAGGGAACATTTTCCACGGCGACATATCGCTCGAGCAGATGTTCTTCATGCGACCGCTGCCGGCGTGGTCCGGCTACAGAACGCCTGTCGCGGGCCTGTATCTTTGCGGCGCCGGGAGTCATCCCGGCGGCGGCGTCACAGGCGCACCGGGTTACAACGCCGCACACGCCATTCTGCGCCGGAATTGACGGTTGGTCCGCCCGTAATGCCGACGCACGTCTATCTCGATCTCGATGGCACCCTCACGGACCCTTACGAGGGTATTACCAAGTGCATACTGTACGCGCTTGATCGACTCGGCCTGCCACACCCGAGTGACGAGTATCTCCACGCCTGTATCGGCCCGCCCCTTTACGACACGTTCCCCGAGATGGTCGGCAGCGAACTTACGCTGCGGGCCATCGATCTCTACCGGGAGCGTTTCGCCGACGTCGGCTGGAAAGAAAACGTACCCTACGAGGGCATACACGATGCCCTCGACGCGATCTCCGAGGCGGGACATGTATTATTTGTCGCCACAAGCAAGCCCCGCGTACACGCGTGCAGGATCGTCGATCACTTCGGCATGGGAAAGTACATCGAGCGAGTGTATGGGTGCGAGCTGGACGGCACCCGCTCGCAGAAGGCCGAGCTGCTCGAGTACGCGATCGCCGAGAACCCGGACGCATCGACACGTGTGATGATCGGCGACCGAAAGCACGACCTGGTCGGCGCAATCGCGAACGGTATGATGCCGGTCGGCGTTTCGTACGGCTATGGTTCGGTCGAAGAACTCGAGGCGGCTGGCGCGGCCGCTATCGCCGGATCTCCAGCGGATCTGCCGCCGCTGATTCCCTAGCGGTACCGTAGCGGCTCAGGCGGTCGACGTCAGCTTGAGCCCGACGATGCCAGTGATGATAAGGCCGATGCACAACAATCTCGGTGCGTGTGTCGACTCGGAAAAAATGATGATGCCGAGAATAGCCGTGCCCGCGGCGCCGATTCCCGTCCATACCGCGTAGCCCGTGCCGAGCGGAATCGTCTTGAGCGCCTGTGCGAGAAAATAAATGCTCAATGCCATGGCCCAAAGCGTGACCAGGCTCGCCCAGAGCTTCGAAAAACCATCGGTGTATTTCAGGCCCACGGCCCAGACGATCTCGAACGCACCGGCAATCGCCAGGCTGATCCATGGGTTGATCATATCTTGTACTCCCGCAGCTCTCGCGCTATTGCCCTGATGTGTTCCGGGCCCATGCGGCAGCACCCCCCAACCAGTTTCGCGCCGGCCGAGACCCAGTCCGTGGCGGCAGAAGCGCAGTCCACCGGCGATACGGTACCTGACCATGAGTTGGTGGTCACATCGTAAGTCTCGCCCGAGTTCGGATACGCCAGGATCGCAATGTCGGGAAGCACCTTGCGAAATCTCCCGATCAACTCGGGTACGAATTGCGGCGGCGTGCAGTTGACACCGACAGCCAGAACGGTTGGATGGTCTTGAAACAGGATTGCCGCCTCCTCTATCGCGGTGCCGTCACTGATGCGCCGCTCGTCGCGGCATGAAAAACTCACCCACGACGGTGTTGCGCAGCTTCGCAGCAACTCCGCTATGACGCGCGCTTCCATTAACGAAGGAATGGTCTCGAACGCCAGCACATCGGCGTCACTATCGTCGAAGAGCCGCAGCCTTTCGGCGTGAAATGCCCGCAGCTGGGCGGCAGACACGTCATAATCGCCCGTGTATTCCGAACCGTCATGCAGCATTGCGCCAAAAGGCCCGATGCTGGCCGCGATCAAAGGTACGTTCTTTTTTTCCGGATTGTCTCTCAGGAACTCGTCACGCGCCCGCGTCGCAAGTTCAACGGACAACAACATGAAACGATCGGCCTCAGCAGTCGACAACCCGAGAATCGAAAACCCCTCGCGGCTCGCCTGGTAGCTCGCCGTGGCAATGCACTCGGCGCCTGCGTCAAGATAAGCACGACTGGCGTCAACGATCGCCTCTGGGTTTGTAGTGAGCATAGACGCCGACCAGAGAGCATTCCCGATGTCGCAACCCTGCGCTTCGAGTTGAGTCGCCAGGCCGCCGTCGAGAAGTACCGGGCCGGGCCGGACAAGTGCCACCGCGAACGCGTTCTCCGTTTCAAGGCTCATTACCTGGCACCCCGTTTTTCTGAATGATCCGTACCGGCACATCGATACCGTAAAGCTCCTTCGCAACGAAAACCGCGCTGGTAATCGTCATGTCTGCTTCCGTTGCGACAATCTCCGTGGGCCCGTTGCCCTGCCGGATCGCCTCGAGCAGCGTGCCCGGCGAACTCGTGCTGCCGCGCGTGCCGCTCAGAACGAGTACGCGGCCCGCGATCGACTGGCCGAACTGCGGATGCCGTTTATCGACGATGACGCCGGTTGCAGGATCGAGGCCGCCCCAGAAACTCAATGGCTCATCCAGTCGCAGCTCGGTCACGTTTCAGCCCTCATCCCGAATCAGGACGCGTCCCGCACACGCAGAGTCGACGCAGTCGTCGAGGCTCGCAAACGTCACGGCAGCACCAAGACCCGACGGTGCGTAATAAGCCCACTTCGCCGAGTTGGTCATGACGTGACCCTGCGTACCGGCCATCGCCGGCCGATAGTACGTGCAACGACCGACGACGAACTCGACGCCGGCATTCGCCAGGCGTTTGAGCAACGACGCTTTCTCCAGTTGCGCCAGCACGGCCGCGCTTGTCGATGCGTACAACCTGACCCCGGCCGATACAACCCTGTCACCGAGCAATTCGTGCAGCAATTCGAATTCCGCCAACGAGAAATGAGGCGCCCCGACGCAAACCGCCGTGAGCGGCGCGCGGCTGCCACGCCCGAGCATTAGCGCTGACTCCCGGATGTCCGCTGCGGAGACTATCTGTTCCCGCCGGGGACACGCGCCCTGGAACGCAGCGGTAATCGTATTCGCCTCGGGTGTCAGCCCTATCGCGTGAAACATGCCGATCGATCCCGCGCTTGTGGCAGCGCTGCCCAGTGACCGCAATTGTTCGGCACTCGTGCCCTCGGGCAGACCATCGATCGCCGGTAGATCCGGGCCACTGTTGCAGCCCAGCCAGATGCCCAGGACATGGTAAAACCAGTCCTCTCCGAACCATGCTTCCGGGAGCTCCGCGACCCTGAATAGCACCGTGGCCCGGCGCTCTTCGGTTCGGTGCAAGCCGCAATCGGGTACTCTGCCAGTTACCGCCGCGCACATATCGACGAACTCGACATAGCGATTCGTCCGCGCCCCAAGCACTGAATTCGCATAGACGACTGCGCTCGACTCGCACCAGGCGAGATGCTCGCCAAAACGCGGCTGCCGCCGGACGTGATAGGGCGCGCAGGTCATCGCGGGGATGCATCCCATATTCTCATACACGTCGATGAGTTCCAGGGCGGCCACGTCGCCAGTTGATGTCGACGCAGAACTGCGCAGGTTCAGCGAACAGGCGGTCAGCGTCGTCGGTACTGCAACCATTGTGCCTGCGTCGGCCAGGCGGCGCGCAAAGTCGACGTTCGCCTGGCCTTGATGGTACGCGCTGGCGACGTGCGCCCATTCGATATCGATCAGGCGCGGCGCATCAAAAACTTCGGCGACGCGGACGATCATCCGCATTGCCAGCTGGACGCCCGGCCCCCGGGCACCCGACAGCATTTCCTTGTCGGCCGGCGTCATTTGCAACATGTGGCTGAGCTTACTTCACAACGGTGGCCGGCGCTTGCTACTGTAGATGCCGTCAATCGGAGGCTGTCCATGTCCAGATCGGTGTGTATCCTGCTCGTGTTGTTGCTGGCCGCCTGTCAACAGACTGCCGAAACCGGGGCCAAGCGCGCCGACCGTATCCTCGCGGTTCGTTGCGGGACGCTGATCGATGGCCTGGCCGACGAGGCCCTTGGAGAGCGGCTTGTGATCTTGCGGGGCGAACGGATTGACTCTGTGCTGGCAGGCGATGCGGTAGTCCCGGACGAGGCCGAAAGCGTCGATCTCAGCGAGTACACCTGTCTTCCCGGTCTCATCGATACGCACACGCACATCGCGCTCGTGCCTGAGGATTCCGGCGATCTGACCGTTTACTATCGCCGTCCTTTCGAGGAAACCATCTCGATGACAGAGCAAAATGCCCTGCTCACGATCAATGCCGGATTCACTACAATCCGTAACGTCGCTGACTACTTCCCCACTGCTATCGTCGACGTGCGCAACAGGATTCGCGCGCGGGAGATACCGGGACCGCGCATCCAGACAGCCGGTTCCTACCTGACGATACCCGGCGGCGGCGGAGACCTGGTCGTGCCCGGCCACGATGAGAGCGAGATTCCGGCCGAGGTTCGTATTGGTGTCGCACGCGGCGCCGACGATTTCCGCCGCAAGACGCAGACCGTCATCGACAACGGTGCCGACCTGGTCAAGATCATCGCCTCGGGCGCCGTATTCGCTTTCGGCGGAGTACCGGGCGAGCCCGAGATGACGCCTGAGGAAATTGCCGCTGTAGTCGAGATCGCTCACGCGGCGGGGGTCAAGGTCACTGCCCATGCCCATGGCGCCCGGTCCATAAAGGACGCTATTCGTGCCGGCGTCGATTCGATTGAGCACGCATCGCTGGCTGACGACGAAGCGATCGCACTGGCTGCCGAGCGCGGCGTTGCGTTTTCCATGGACGTCTATAACGGCACATACACAGCCGAGGTCGGTATCGCGCAGGGTTACCCCGAAGAGTTCATGCGCAAGAACGAGGAAACGACGGAAGCGCAGCGAGTCGTTTTCGAGAAAGCCTACAAAGCGGGTGTGCCGATACTCTACGGCACCGATGCGGGCGTCCTGCCACACGGCTACAACGGCAGGCAGTTCGAGGTGATGGTGCGACGCGGTATGGCACCAATGGACGCGATCAAAAGCGCCACCTCGGTCGCCGCCGCACACATGGGTATGGCGGCCGACGTCGGCGCAATCGAACCGGGCCGACTCGGTGACCTTGTGGCCGTTCTCGGCGACCCGCTCGAAGATGTCTGGCTGCTGCAAAACGTTGGCGTAGTGATCAAAGGCGGCGAGCTAATCAGGATGGAGTCCGTCGGCGAACGCAACCAGGCCGACGCCGTCTACCACACCGGCCGCATTTACACGGTCGACGCGGAGCAACCGTGGGCGCAGGCCATCGCGATTCGCGGTGGCAGGATCATCTACGTCGGTTCGGATGATGGAGTACGCATTCACATCGGCCCGGATACGTCAGTCCATGATTTGCGGGGACGATTGATGCTGCCGGCCCTTTCGGAGTCCGCTACGGATCCGCTGGGCCGAATCGAAACCGCCGCCACGCCGATCGAGCCCGATTCGCTCGAGGCTGAAGAGACTTCGCCTGATCACGCGCTTGCCGTGAAACGGGCAATTGTAGAATTGACAATCGTTGCTGCGCGCGCAAACGGCGAGGACGAAAGCAAGGGCTCGATCGAAGTGGGCAAACTCGCTGACTTGATGGTACTCGACAGGAACCTGTTCGACGTCGAGCGCAACGAGATGGCCGACGCGGTAGTTCTCTTCACGCTGACTGAAGGCAAAGCGGTACCGGGTAACCCGCGTAGGCGCTAATCAGTGCGATACTCAAGGACCTGCACTGACGGTGCCTTCTCGGACAACAAGACACGGAGCGAGTTATGAAATACGGATACGCGTTGCTGGTTTGTGCGTTTTCTCTTGCGGTTCATGCGAGCCAGAGAGCGGTCACCGATGAAGGCGACATCGTCATCCTGAATGACGACGGGACGTGGGTATTCGAGAACCGGGAAGCGGAGAAAGCAGTTGAGATTCCGACGAATCCGCGGAAATTCACGAAACCACGCAGCTCGACGTTCAAACTCAAGAGCAAGCGCAACAACTCACAGGTCTGGCTCGACAGCAAGAAGTGGGCGATCGAGAAGGCGACGCCCGATGAAGACACCGAGTACAATTTCCGCCTGAGGGGCAGCGATCTCTACGGCCAGCTGATAACCGAACAAGTCGTGATCGACATCGAGCACCTCACGCAGATCGCCCTGGAAAACGCCAGGGCTGCCGCCCCGAACATGCGGGTGACGAAGCAGGAGTACCGCGTCGTCAATGGCGTCAAGGTCATCCACATGGAGATGCAGGGAACACTGCAGGGCACCGATTTCACCTTCTCCGGCTATTACCACTCCAATGAAACCGGCACGACGCAGTTCCTGGCCTATACGGGTACAAGCCTGGTCGAGCGGTACGCGGGGGACATTCAGAACTTCCTGAACGGTTTCTCGAATCGGTGAACCTCCCTGTTCACCGATCCTTCAATGTAAAGTGACGCAGCGCGCGGCTACGCCTCGGCCTCGGCCCCCTTGGGATCAGGTCCGTACTGATTGTCGGCCGGTGTGCCGTCGAGCACCATGAACACGAGCAATACGATTGCGCCGATCAGCGGTATGAACGCGATCAGGAACCACCAACCGGTGCGGTCCGTGTCATGCAGACGACGTATCGTCACGGCAAGAGAGGGAAGAAATACGGCCAGTGCATAGATGCCGCTCAGTATTCCAATACCGCCTTCGCCGAGACCGCCCATGGCCCCGTCGATGAACGATAGAACGATCGTGATGATCAGGTTGAACAAAATGAAAAACCAGTATTCTTTGCGCCTGGCTCTTCCGGAAAACACAGCGTACTTCTTCAGGACTGCGAGGTACCAGTTCATTTATGTCTCCTTGGTTTTGTCGGCTCGGGTAGTGTGCCACGTTATGCAGCAGAATGTTCGTCGTCGGAACGTTGCAGCCAGGCAGGGTGCTCGTATACAACGATGGTCACCTGATCGCCTGGCAAGATGTCTCCGGGTATCTCGACAACGCCGACCAGCCCCCTCGTAATCCGGGCGGCACTCGAGAATGCTGTCGTCGTAATCTTCTCCCCGGAGTGGGTCTCCTGGGTTGCGGCCAGCCTCTTGCCCATATCGTGGCAAGGCGGGTTGTACTCCTCCACACACAACTCGGCGCCTGAGGGAAACTTCAACAGCGTGCCCTTGGGCAGCCGGGAAAGATCCGCTACACCGTCGAGGCAGAGGTTGGCGCCGAGTGTCGACGGCAATAAGGGATAGCGCAGGTTCATCGTCTCGCTGATCTCGCGCAATTCCTGCAGCGATACCGCGGACCACTGTCTTTCGTTACGACGCAACGTGCCTTTGGCTTGCTTGTCGCCAGCCCAGGTTACGCGTGAGAAAGACCGGTGTTTGTCGCCGACGATGCCATCGAGTTCCACCCGAATCGAAGGCAGATCGGGTTTGGTCTTATCTTCGTTACTACCGGCGTGGACAGACAAGACTCTCGCAGTCAGCGTATGCATGCAAAATGACCCCCCAAAACCATCGGCGCTGACCGAATTTGCGTTAAGCGCTGTTGCTTGTCAATTCGCTTTCAGCCTCGAGTTCCGCCCAGATCTCGCGCACCCAATCGCGAATCTGTAATGCCTCCTGCCACCGATCGGATAATTCGTTCTGCGCTGCATCTGTGATCGCGTACGGCGGCGGCCCCAATTCGCAGAGAAACACCAAAGTTGCGTCGAATGTGTTTCTTTCTCGCCACATGCGTATGCCCGCCTTCCACCAGCTGCGAAAAATGTCGACCCACTGCTGGTGTTGTGGAAAGTTGATTTGAATCTGGACCTGCTCCCGGTTGGCGACCCGACCCTGAAAACAATCCGATCGCCGTAGCACCGATTCGATGTACATCTGGTCCTTCTGCGGCACCGGTGCGCGCATTTCCCGGTCGACGACGAAGTGAGAAAGATCCGCACACAACCGCATTTCCGGCACCAGGTCCATCAGTTGCAGGGTGTAGTAGAGATCGTTGAGCAAGCCGTCGCGGTGTGTCTCGAACAGCAACGGCATTCGCCTGTCGTGAGCTTCGTCGATCCATTGACGTACCACCGGCACCGCATCTTCAGGTCTTATGGTCACGACGCCGCTGATTACGTTTACCATACTCGCGTTCATCGCTGTCGCGAAGTCCAGTAGCGGGCCCATGTCGCCGGGTGAGTCGGGAAACGCATTCACCATGCAGCCAAGCCCGTATTTCTCGAACAGGCCCTGCTTCTCCAGGTTCACAGGAATTTCGCTAACTGAGGGATCGAGGCACATGCCGTCGAATCCGGCGTCCGCGACCATGGCGAAGGAGGTTTCGTCTGTCCGCTCCGGCACGTTCGGGCTGCGCAGTTGCATCGCCCAGAGTGACTGGTAGATCTCAAGTGTCTGCACTGTCAACCACCCTGCGATCGCGTCCGACAATTAGCGCATCGACGGCCGTCGCGCCGGCCTCGTTTACGATGACCGGATTGACGTCTGCTTCCGACAATACGTCCTGCAAGGCACCGGCCAATTGGGAGAACCGGGAAGCCATATTGCAGAAGCTCTCGATGTCGACCGCCGGATTCCCGCGCACGCCATCGAGCAGCGGCCGAAGTCGCATACGACCCACACAGCGGCTGACGTAGCCGGAATCGAATGGGGGTAACCCGAACGCGACGTCATTGATGGTCTCCGCCAGCACGCCGCCAAACCCGAACAGGACGACCGGGCCGAACTGCGGATCTCGATTGACGCCAAGAAACATCTCGATACCGGCCGCTACCATGGGCGCGACCAGGACATGCTCGCCGAGTCTATTGCTCAATATGCGGTACATCTGCCGCAATTGATCCTCATCAGCGATACCGAGTATCACGCCGCCGCGGTCCGACTTGTGCAGCAGCCCTTCCCTGGCGGATTTCAGAACTACGGGAAACCCTATCCGGCGTGCGGCGCCGACGGCCTCCTCTTCGCTGCCGGCGCGTTGTGGTCCAGCGACTGAGATGCCGAAATCTTCCAGCAACGCGAGTGAGTCCGCTTCAGGCAGTATTTCGCCAGCGCGCAGCCGGCTCTGCCATCGTTCCACGATGCCCTGGTCGGGATCGGGAATCTCGTCCGGGTCGCGCAGTAGATAGTCGCGATACGCGAACAATGCGTGAGCCCCGGTAAGAAACTGGCGGACGCCATCCAAAACGGGAAACCCGGTATGCGTGCTGGCCACAACGGCTTCGTCGTAGCCGGTACCCTGACGCGCGGACACCAGGGCGACGGGTTTGCCGGATTCGGCGTGGGCGCGTTGCATGTAATTCAGGTAGCTGGGATAGATCTTCCCCCCCGGCGCGCGATCGTGAATCACCGCCCCGAGTGCGGCATCGGGATCCTGCATCAACAATGAGAGACTGCGTGTCATTACCTCCCCGGCGTCGGGCCCACCACGACTCCACGCATCCAGGGGATTTACGGCCGGCAGTTCGGGATCCAGCAAGGCCTCCAGTTTCTTCGTTGTCGCTTCGCATAAGCCGGCCAGCGGCACGCCGGCATCGTCCGCGAGGTCGACTAGCAACTGCCGTTCACCGCCGGAATCGTGCAAGGTCACCAGACCGCCCGCTCCTACCGGGTGCAACTCGGCAAACATGATGAGCATCGTCGTGAATTCATCCTGGTCGACAGCCCGCTGCACGCCGTAGCGCTCGAACAACGCTCTGTAGGTCGCATCATCACCGGCCATCGCGCCTGAATGCGAGATGGCGAGTTGCGCCGACGTTTCGGTACGCCCGACCTTCAATGCGACAATCGGTATACGGCGCTGTGAGGCCTTTTCCAGTGCGGCGCGCAATCCGTCGGGATTCCTCGCCGTTTCCACGAATAGTCCGACGACTCGCGTCTCCGGCAAATCCAGCGCGAAATCCAGGTATTCGTCCATCGTGACACTGAGTTCGGTACCGGCCGATACGGCAAGATTGATACGCAGGCGTTCGTCGCAATCGATAATGCCGGACATACCGGACCCCGAGTGACTGATCAACGTGATGTTGCCGGGGGCCTCATGCGGGGCGCTGTCGAAGCCGCAGGTCCAGACGTGATCGCGGACATTGTAATAACCCATGCAATTGGCGCCGCAGACCATGAGTCCCGCGTCCTGGATTTTGCGTTGCACCCGATCGCGCAAGGGTGGTTCCGAGTCGTTATCGATGACGAGCGTAGACTGAACGACGGCGGCCGGAACACCGGCGGCGATAATGTCGTCCAGTGCCGCCTCGATGCGTTGATCGGCAATGGCAAACACCACGAGGTCCGGCGTCTCTGGAAGGTCGGCAATCGACGCGAAACAGCGGTAACCCTGCAATTCGTCGCGGCCCGGATTGACGGGGTAGATTTGTCCCTGGTAGCCGCCAATCTGCAGGTTCCTGAGAGCCCAGTCGCCGACGGTGTCCGGACGACCTGACGCGCCGACGATCGCTACCGAACGCGGCCGCAATAACGGGTCCAGCCGGTGCTTCATCGTCGTAGTTCCGTCTAGTACGGTCCGGGTGGTGTTGCGCCGCGACGCGGCGGAAACCAGAATGCCTTGTCGACAACGGTTGCCCTTGCCATGTTGCGATTCCAGTGCATCTCTCGCTGGTAGTATATCTCTACCCAGACGGTGTCTCCGGGCTTGCCGTGAGGCGCTCTCACCGTGCCCAGCGCGATGTTCTGTTTGCAGACAGGCGACCAGGCCGCGGAGGTCGTGAAACCGATATTATCCCTGCTCGCTCTTGCGTTATCGAAAATATAGGAGTTGTGCGCGGGCTTGTTGCCCTCGATGTCGAGCTTCACCAGCTGCCACGTGGAACCGTTACGTTTTTCCTCGGCGAGCGCCCGCCGGCCGTTGAAGTTGGGCTTCTTGAAATCGACGAGCCACTCCAGGCCGAGTTCCAGCGGCGAACGCGAGCGGCCTGTGCGTACGGTTTCGTCTGCCGGCAGGAACTCCATGTACGCCGCGAGAAAGCCTGCCTCGATACGTGCCATCTCCAGAGCATGAGTGCCTATGGCCCGTATCCCGAAGAGCTCCCCGGCTTCGAACAACGCATCCCATAGCGCCTCGGCCTTGTCGGGATCGATCCACAGTTCGTAGCCGAGATCCCCGGTGAACCCCGTTCGCGAAACCATTAACTCCGTGCCCTGGAAGTCGAAATGCGTCAGGCCGAATGGCTTCAATTCGTCGAGACCGGCCAGGCCCATCTTGTTGAGCACGCTAAAAGAGGTCGGCCCCTGTACGGCAAGCGCGGCGATGTCCTCGGTTTCGTGCGTTACGGTGACGTCGAAGCCGATTGCCGCAGCCTGCAACCAGGCAAAATGCCGTTCCTGCGAGCACAATCGGTACTCGCCCTCTCGCAGGTGGAATATCGTGCCGTCGTCGATAACCTGTCCCTGGTCGTCACACCACACGGCGTATGCCACGCGCCCCGGGCGGATCTTCGTCATGTCCCGGGTAACCAGGCGGTTGAGATAGTCGAGCGCATCGGGCCCGGTGATGCGGTACTTCGTCATCGGCGTCAAGTCGAAAACAGCCGTCGAGTTGCGAATCGCGAAATATTCCGTGTCTTCGCAATACAGGGAATCGGCACTCGAATAGCCTTTCCATTGGTGCCATTCATTAACCGTGTCGAGTTGCGCGATACGCGAGTGAAACGGTGACTTCAGGCGGCCCTGGTGAACTGGCTGGTTTTTCATGCTGCTTTCTCCCGGCTCAGGATCGTCCGCGCTGCGTTTCTTCCGGCCGCGCCGCTGACGCCACCGCCCGGGTGCGTGCCGGCTCCGCAAAGATAGACGCCGTCCACCGGCATCCGGTACTGCGCGGCGCCGCTCACGGGCCTGACGAACAGGAATTGATCGAGCGTCAGTTCGCCGTGATGCCAGTGGCCGCCCGTGATGTGGAACTCACGTTCGATGTCGGCCGGCGTCAGCAATTCGCTGGCAGAGATGCGTTGCTCGATGTCGGGCGCGTACTTCGCAATCGTCCCGATTACAGCTAGCGTGAACGCCTCCCTGGCACCGTCGCTCCATCCACCCTGCAGTGCGTATGGCGCGTATTGCACTATCGCGGACATTACGTGCTTGCCGGTCGGCGCGAGCGATTCGTCGCGGAAACTCGGGAAGGTCAACTCGACAACCGGCTCAGGCGAGCTTTGACCGTACTTGGCCGGATTGAAGGCGCGTTCTACGTAATGCTCATCGGGCGCGATCACCAGGCGTTCGGCAAAGTCTTTCTTGGCGAGCCCTTCAATCCTCGGCAACCCGTCCAGGGCAAGGTGTAATTTCGCCGCGTTGCCCCGCGAACGCAGGTGATGAATGCGCCGCGTGAATCCTGTCTCGGCATGCCTTGCACCGACCAGTTCCATCATGGTGCGTTTCGGATCTGCGTTGGAGATGACGGTATAGCTGTCGAATCGCTCGCCCGCTTCGGTTTCCACACCGGTCGCCCTGCCGTTTTCGATCAGGATGCGCTTGACGGGCATTTTCGTTCGAATAGTGGCGCCAGCACTTCGCGCCGCCTGCGCCAGCTCTTCGCTCACACTGCCCATGCCACCGTGTGGTGCTCCCGCTCGTCCATGATTACCGGCCAACCGATACAGGTAGGTCATGATGGTATTCGGCGAACGAGGGCCCAGGTGCGTACCGAGCACCGCATCGAGGCTGATGGCACCTTTCAGGAGGGGGTTCCGGAAACGCTCCGTAAGCTCGTCGTGGATGTTCATGCCTATCAGGCGCAGGAATTCCTGCATCTCGTCTTTGCCGAGCATGCGCAGATCCAGACCGAGTTGACCGAGCGTTACGAGGTCTTTGAAGTCCTTCGTTCCCAGTCGTGGCGGCCGCCTGTTCAGGTACTTTCGCAACAGGTCCGCAAAACGTGTCATGCGCTTGCGGAAGCGGCGGTATTGCTCCGCGTCTTCGTCACTCGCGCCGACCACTTCATCCGCCGTAATCCGCAGATGCTTGCCGTCCTGCGACAGCGCAATCGTCGTCATGTCTTCGCTGGCGAGCCTGGGCGAAAGTTTCAACTCCTTGCGCACCTCGGGCTGCAACTGGTACAGCAGGTGCGCGCACGCGGAGACGGAATACCCGTCGGCGAATTCGCGCGTAACCGCGGCGCCACCCACCTGCTCGTTTGCCTCCAGGACCAGTACGTTCTTGCCGGCCCTGGCAAGCAATGCGGAACACACCAGGCCGTTGTGTCCGGCGCCGACTACTATCGCATCGTATCTAGACGCCATCTTGTATTCCTCCGGGAGCCGCGTTCGGGTGCACAGGGTTGGATCTGATCAGAGGTTCCCTAGTCATCGCCAAAGTTCTCCGGCACGGTGTTTGGTCGCCTCAAATCGGAAAGTATCTCCCGCGCGGCGTTGGCGCCCGGCGCGGCCATTACGCCACCGCCCGGATGCGTGCTCGATCCGCACATGTACAGTCCGTCGACCGGACTGCGGTATTGCGCATAGCCCGGTACCGGCCGGTTGAACAGCAACTGGTCCATCGTCAGCTCGCCATGGAAGATGTTGCCCTCGGTGATGCCGATTTCCGCCTCGATGTCCTGTGGCGTGCGGACTTCAGCGTGCAGGATCAGGTCCTTGAAGTCGGGGCTGTAATTGGAAATCTGATCGATGACCGTTTTGCCGAACGCCTCTCTTTCCTCGCTGGTCCAGGCACGCCCTTCGATTTCGTAAGGACAGTACTGTACGAAACAACTCATGAAATGCTTTCCGGGAGGTGCCATGGTCGGATCGTTGATCGTCGGGATCACCATGTCGACGTAGGGGTCTTTCGACCAGGTGCCATCCTTCCAGTCATCGTAGGCGCGCTCCATGCGCTCCATCGAATCGATGAAATGCATGTCGCTGTGGTAGAGCGAACTGCCCTCCGGCAAGGCCGGGAATGTGGGCATACCGTCAAGAGCAATGTTGAGCTTGCCCGATGAACCGCGGATCTTGAAATTCTGCACGCGCTTGTGAAACTTCTCCGGCAGATCGCCCGGCTCCATGCAGTTCAGGAAAGTACGCTTGACGTCCATGGCCGAAACGACCACTCGCCCTGCGATCTCGTCGCCATTTTCCAGTGCGACGCCCGTCGTCTTGCCGTTCTTCACGATGATCTTGTCGACGCCTGCCTCGGTGCGCAGTTCGCCACCCGCCGCCTGGAACGCGCCAGCTATGGACTTCGATACCGACCCCATACCGCCACGCGCGAATCCCCAGGAGCCGACATTGCCATCGACGTCGCCCATGTAGTGGTGCAGCAGGACATAGGCCGTTCCCGGCGAATGAATACCGAGCGCCGTGCCAATGATGCCGCTGCCGGAGAACGAGGCTTTGATGACATCGGTCTCGAAATATTCGTCCAGGTATTCGGCGACGCTCATGGTCCAGAATCGAATCGTGTCGTACATGCGATCCTCGCCCATGTCCATGAACTTGCCGCCGATCCTGATGAGTTCCCGGAGGTCTCCGAGCCTGAACGAAGTCGGATCCGGCGCCGTGCTCAACAGGAAATCGCGGATGAATCGGCACTGGCGCATCGTGTCAGCCGAGTAGGTCTTGTATGCATCGGCATCATGGCGCGAGAAACGCGCCATTTCGCGGTAAGCGACTTCTTCGTCGTGATAGGAGCCGTAATAGTCGCCGTTCTCCATGAAAGTTACCGAGCCGCCATACGGCGTGACCTGCAGGCCGTGCTTGTGCAGCTCCAGTGCCCGGTAGATTTCCGGTCGCAACAGGCTGCAGACGTAGGAGCAGTTCGAATACATCCAGTCTTTGTAAAGATTGCGACTCACCGCAGCGCCGCCGATGTAGTCGTTCTTCTCCACACAGATGACGTCGAGACCAGCCTTTGCAAGAAAGGCGGCTGTCGTCAGCCCGTTGTGTCCCGCACCCACGACGATGGCGTCATAAGTTTTCATTTGTGAATTGGTCCTCCGCCGGTCGCAGTCGCCCGCTGCCGATCGAGTTTCGGCAACGTAATGTCCACCGCGCGTTCGAATTTGTCCAGTGTTTCCTGCAGGCATCCCACATTGTGAGATTCGCACAGGAACCAGGGCTCTCTCGAATCGGGTTCCACGAGAATTCCCTGCTCGTGCAGCTCGGGCGCAAGCGCATCGTAGAAGTCGTAGTTCGAGTTCACCCACTCCCTGTAGTTCGTCGGTGCCTCGTCCGAGAAGAACAGGCCCATCAACGCGGGGTGTCCCGTGAAGCTGTGTGCAATCCCGCGGTCGGTCAGGATACGACCCAGCCCCTCCTGCAACGAAAGTCCGTAGCTTTCGATATCCGCAAGCGCGCTGGTCTCATCGAGGATTTGCAGCGTGCGTGCAGCCGCAGCCAGGGATACCGAGTGAGCCGTAAACGTGCCGCCGTGAACCACGCCGTCACCAATATGGCGCATTACTTCCTCGCGACCGGCGACGACGGCAAGCGGATAACCGTTGCCAATTGCCTTTGCGAACGTGCACAGGTCCGCCTTAATGCCGAGCAGTTCCTGCACGCCGCCCTTTGCAACCCGAAAGCCGGTCTTGACCTCGTCGATAATCAGGAGGACGTCGTAGCGATCGCAGATTTCCCGAACATCCCGCATATACTGCTCGCTGGCCCGGATACCACAACAATTGCCCATGATGGGCTCGATCAGGAACGCGCCGATCTCTTTGTGCTTTCGTTTCAGCAGGTCTTCCAGCGCGTTTGCGTCGTTCAGCGGTACGGTGTGGAACATCTGCTTCGTGACGACGGGCACGCCGTCGCCGTAGGGCATTACTTCCGGATCGCCTTGCCCGGGCGTCCAGTCCTCGACTTCCGAATACCACATGACTTCGCTGAACACGCCGTGATAGCCGCCCTCCATGACGACGTGGCCGTCTTTGCCGGTGTGCGCGCGCGCCACCCGCAACGCCGCCATCACGGCCTCGGTGCCCGAATTCGAGAATCGAACGAGCTCGGCCGCAGGGACCATCTTGCCGATTCGACACGCGACTTCGTACTCCAGCTCGGTGGACAACGCGAACACACCGCCGACCTCCATCCCTTTTCGTGCCGCCTCATCGATGCGCGGGTCGGCGTAACCGAGGATCACGGGGCCGTACGCGAGGCGATAGTCGATGTACTCGTTGCCGTCGATATCCCAGATACGCGCGCCTTCGCCGCGCTCGACGTAGATGGTCTCGTCGTCGCCCCAGTAACGGAAATTGGACGATACGCCGAGCGGCAGCTTGCGACTGGCTTGCCGAAAATGTCGGTTGGAACGGACCAGGGTGCGCATATTGCCCCGCAGAAAAATGAATGAGTATTCATTCATATTATGGCATAGTCGGCTCATGGCGGCCACAGCGAAAAAAGCCCGGCGCACGGCACGGCGAGAGCAGCGGCGCCAGCAGCTCATCGACGCGACGATGAAATGCATCGCGAGGAAAGGTATGGGAAGCACGACGCTCGCGGACGTCGCTGGAGAGGCAGGCCTGTCACAAGGCATCGTGAACCTGCATTTCGAGAGCAAGGACAACCTGCTCAGGGAAACGCTGCGCTGTCTTGCCGACGAGTACCGCGCGAAGTTTGACAGGACACTCGAAAAAAGCGGGCCAGGCGCCGCCGACAAGTTGCTCGCCCTGATGGAGATGGACTTCCGCCCTGCCATATGCGACCGGCGCAAGATCGCCGTGTGGTTTGCGTTCTGGGGTGAGGTTCAGTCACGCCCGACGTACCGCAAGATCTGTGACGAGTCCGACCAGTATTACGACGACGTTGTCGAAGAAATCTGCGCAGACCTGATTTCAGAAGGCAAGTACGATCATGTATCCGCCGCATCCGTTTCCCTGGCGCTCACTTCCATGACCAACGGGCTGTGGCTTTCCTGCCTGATCAGCCCGAAATCTTTCGACCGCCACAAGGCGATGGACGCTGTCCGAAGCTACCTGAGCAACGTCTTTCCCAAGCACTTTCAACAGTGAGGACTCCGTGGAAATAGCAATCAGCAAAGACGCGCGCGCGTGGCAGACTATTGCCCGCGAATATGCCGACGAGTACCTGCAGCCGCACGAGGTCGAGGCCGAACTCAACGAAGGCGTGCTGCCTGGCGAAATAACGCGACGCAACAGGGAACGGGCCGTGGAGCTTGGCTTTACAGCAATCGACGTGCCGAAGAGCCACGGCGGGCTCGAGCTTTCCATGGAGTCGCAGGTCGCGATATGGGAGCAGTTAGGGCGCGTGACGAATGCATTGTCGTGGTGTTTTTCGGAGCCGCAGTCCTGGATGTTCGATGCGTGCACGGAGGCGCAGATAGAAAAATACGTAATGCCGATGATGCGTGGCGAGACGAAAGACTGCTACGCAATCACGGAATCGGGGCCCGGCTCCGACATCGCCGGTCTCGAGGCAACGGCCACTCGCGATGGCGACGATTACCTGCTGAATGGCGAGAAATGGTACGTGACGAGCGCGAACCTCGCCGATTTTTTCTGGTTCCAGGCACGCATTCCCGGCGAAGACGATGAGGCGCTGTTCTTCGTGGAAGCGGATTGCGACGGGATCGAGATGATTGCGAACCCCCGGTTCAGTCACACCTACGCATCGCATCATCCGACCTATGTGTTTACCAACGTACGCGTGCCCGCGACACAGCGCGTCGGCGAGTCGGGCGACGGCATGGCCTACACTCACAGCTGGTTTCGGCACGAACGCCTGATGATCGGCGCGCGCAGCTGCGGCGCTGCGGCACGCCTCATCGAGGATGCGATGGCGTTCGCGAACGAGCGGATCATAGACGGTGCGCCGCTCAGCGAGAAACAGGCGATCCAGTTCATGCTGGCCGACAGCGCCACGGAACTCTATGCCTCGCGCCTGATGACCTTTGAGGCAGCACGCGCGGCAGATCGGGGCGACGACCTGAAAGCACAGCACAGCCGCTGTTCCATGGTGAAGCTGTATGTCTCCGAAATGGCCAACCGTGTCGCCGATCGAGCGCTGCAGATCTTCGGCGGGCGCGGTTACATGCGGGAGAACGTCGCGGAGCGTTTCTTTCGCGAATTGCGCGTCGATCGAATCTGGGAGGGTACAAGCGAGATCCAGCGCCTTATAATCGCACGATCATTGCTGAAGCGCGGACTGGACGGCATGTGACTGTGAAGGCACCCGGATGCACCGGGTTAATATCTGTACTTTTGCTGCTGGCTTCCTGCTCCGGCGATCCGGGCGACGGCGAGAACGGCCCCAATGTTCTCAACGTTTACAACTGGGCCGACTATATTGCCCCGGATACCATCGAGAAGTTCGAGGCCGAGTACGGCATAGAGATCAACTACGATATCTACGACTCGTCCGAAGTTGTCGACGTCAAGCTGCTCGCCGGCAACAGTGGCTACGACATCGTCGTCCACAGCAACCAGTTCTCCTCGAGGCTCGCACCGATAGGCGTTTTCGAAAAACTCGACCTGGGCAAACTGAAGAACATATCGAACCTGGACGCCGAAATCGTAGACAGCATCAACGTCTATGAGAGAGTGCGGGAATACAACGTGCCCTACCACTGGGGAACGACGGGATACGCGTGGAATGTCGAAATGGTTCGCGAGCGCCTTCCGGATCACCCGATGGATAGCGGTGACATCCTGTTCGATCCCGAGATCGTATCGAAACTCGCCGACTGCGGCGTGAGCCTGCTCGACGGTCCAACGGATCTCTTCCCCATGGTCCTGGCCTATCTTGGCCTCGATCCGAACGCTGTCGACGACGAGAGCCTTGCGGCGGCGGAAGCCCAGCTAAAACTGGTAAGACCCTACATACGGTACTTCAGCAACCAGAAGATGATCTCGGATTTACCCAACAGGGAAGTCTGCGTGGCCATGAGCTGGTCCGGCGACTTCGCCCAGGCGTCCGCGCGTGCAGCCGAGGCCGGTATCGATATCGATTTGCGGTACACGATTCCGAAAGAAGGCTCGGGACTCTGGGTCGATGGCCTCTACATTCCCGCCGACGCCGCGCACAAGGAAAATGCTTACAAGTTCCTCGATTTCCTTCTGCGACCGGACATCGCGGCCGACATAGCAAACAGCGTTTTCTACGCAAACGCGAACGCGGCATCGCGCAAATTCATAGATCCCGAGATCCTCAACAACCCGTCCATTTTTCCGAACGAAGAGGTCTGGAAGCGCGTGTACCCGATTATGTCGGGCGACCCCAAGAGAGAGCGCCCGCGCACGCGCGCATTCGCAAGGGTGAAAAGCGGCATATGAAGGACTTCATTCGTATTCGGGGCGTCAGCAAGCACTTCGGCGACTTCGTCGCTGTGGACGAGGTCGACCTGGACATCGCAAAGGGCGAGCTGTTCTCGATACTCGGTGGTTCAGGCTGTGGCAAAACCACGCTGCTGCGCATGCTGGCAGGTTTCGAGACGCCGACTTCCGGGACGATTGAAATCGACGGCACGGATGTCACGTACCAGGCGCCTTACGATCGACCGGTCAACATGATGTTCCAGTCCTATGCAATTTTCCCGCATATGTCGGTCGAGAAGAACATCGCGTACGGCCTGCGCAAGGAGAAGGTCGCGATTGCGGATATCGACAGGCGGGTCGACGAGACGCTCGAGCTGGTCCAGCTCGGCGATTTTCGGAAGCGTAAACCCGACCAGCTCTCCGGCGGCCAGCGCCAGCGGGTCGCGTTGGCCAGGGCGCTGATCAAGCGCCCGAAGGTTCTGCTGCTGGACGAGCCGCTGGCCGCGCTGGACAAGAAACTGCGTGAGCGCACCCAGTTCGAACTGATGAACATCCAGGATGAACTCGGTATCACCTTCGTGGTCGTTACCCACGACCAGGAAGAAGCAATGACCTTGTCGACGCGGATCGCCGTCATGGACAAAGGCCGGTTCCTGCAGATCGGCACGCCGCTGGAGATTTACGAATACCCGAGCGGCAAGTTCGTGGCTGATTTCATCGGCACGATCAACAAGTTCAACGGCACCGTCAAGAGCGTCCACGAGGACTCGATCGTCATCGAATGTGTGGAAACGGGCGCATCTCTGGCAGCTCTGGGTAAACACGAAGTCGACGTCGGGCAATTCGTATGCGTTGCCGTCAGGCCCGAGAAAATATTTGTCGGCAAGCACAAGCCAGACAACGACGATGACAACATGATGCAGGGCGTCGTGGACGATCTCGGCTATCTCGGCAACCGGTCCCTGTATCGCATTCGGCTTGCGGACGGGAAGATCGTGCTGGTGAGCTCGCAGAACCGTCGGCGTTCGGCAAAGCGCTTCCTCGAGTGGGATGACGAAGTCTGGATATCCTGGCGGCCGCGCAGCGCCGTCGTATTGCTGGACTAGGGCGCATGGCGGCGAGCGGCGGGACCAGCAAAGACCAGACGTGGCGCCGCGTTACCATTGCCATCCCCTATCTCTGGCTGCTGGTGTTTTTCCTGCTGCCCTTCGCCATCATTCTGAAGATCAGCCTGGCGGATCCGGTCATCGCGCAACCACCATTCACGCCGACGATTGACGAGCACGGCGACCTTGCGGTATCGGCGGACAGCTTCACTTTCCTGCTGACCGACAAGCTGTACGCAATCACCTATATTCGCTCGATGCTCATGGCCGGCGCCGCAACGCTGCTGTGCCTCGCACTCGGCTTCCCGATGGCGTACGGAATCGCCCGCGCGGTGCCCTCGACTCGTGGCCTGTTGCTGTTGCTGGTCGTATTGCCGTTCTGGATTTCGTTCCTGCTGCGCGTGTACGCCTGGATGGGGCTGCTGAACAATTATGGTGTCATCAACAACGTACTCATGTGGCTCGGGTGGATCGAACAACCGGTGCAGTTCATGTACACCGACTTCGCGATATTCATCGGCCTGGCATACTCCTACCTGCCGTTCATGATACTGCCCCTGTACGCAACCCTCGAACGCATGGATCTCGACCTGCTCGAGGCCGCCCAGGACCTGGGCGCATCGCGAACGCGAGCGTTCTGGGACATTACATGGCCGCTTGCGCGAACCGGGGTGATTGCCGGGTGCCTGCTCGTGTTCATCCCCGCGATGGGCGAATACGTGATCCCCTATCTGCTTGGCGGATCCGAGTCCTTGTTGATCGGCCGCGTTCTGTTCGACGAGTTTTTCGTCAATCGCGACTGGCCGCTCGCCTCCGCAGTTGCCATTGTGCTGTTGCTGCTGCTCGTCGTACCCATCGTGCTGCTGCAAAGATACCAGGCCAGGAGCCAGGAGAGCGCGGCATGAGGCGTCGCTCGGGCTTCGTTCTTTCCGTTCTCGTATTCGGTTACGCGTTTCTTTACATCCCGCTGGTGCTCGTCGTCGTGTATTCATTCAACGATTCGAGAATAGCGACCGTCTGGGGCGGGTTTTCGACTCGATGGTACGGCGAACTGATGCGCAACGACCAGGTTCTCGATGCAGCTCTGCTGAGCCTTCGCATAGCGCTGACCTCCGCGACCTTTGCGACGATATTCGGCACGATGGCCGGCCTGGCGCTCGCCCGTTTCGGCCGCTTCAGGGGCCGAACCCTGTTTTCCGGCATGATCTCGTCGCCGATGGTCATGCCGGAAGTCATCACGGTACGACCATTACCATCGCCCACACGACGTTTTCCATGGCCTACGTCGCGGTAATCGTACAATCGCGACTGCTGTCGATGGATGAATCGCTGGAAGAAGCTGCGATGGATCTCGGCGGCCACCCATTGCGTGTCGTGTTCGATATCACGCTGCCGCTGATCGCGCCAGCAATGGTCGCGGGCTGGCTGCTGGCGTTCACGCTGTCGCTCGACGATCTCGTCATCGCCAGCTTCGTTTCGGGGCCGGGCAGCAGCACGCTGCCAATGTACATATTCTCCAAGGTGAAACTCGGCGTGTCTCCGGACATCAACGCACTGGCGACATTGATTATCGCAGCGGTCAGTCTCGGCGTCATGATCGCCTGGATCGCCGCACGCCGCATTCGACGCTGACTATTCGTTTTCGCTGCGCGCGACTACTTCGACGGTGCCGTCGAAGTCGATGTCTACGGCCAGAACGATGGGACGGCAACAGACGTGGCAGTCCTCGATGTAATTCTGCTGCGGCACCGAGCCGTCGACCAGTACGCTGATCGCCTCGCCACAATACGGGCACTCGATCGAATGTTCGGTCAGCTCACTCATGGACGCAGGATGCCCGACAGTTCACGGACTCGTCATCCCGCGCGTGGCCGCCCTGACCATGTCGACCGTTGCCCACCGCCTGTTCCTGCGATCGGTGTCAGGGTCGGTTCGTACCTCTTTGGCACGAATTCCGTTCAGGTAGTCTGCGGGAAAGCGCAGCGCATGCGCACCCTCCAGCACCAATTCGACGTACCAGTCATAGGGCATCAGCGTGTCATCGATATGCGTCTGCTGCGCCGCGTACGACATGCAGTCGCCGAATCCGGGGACGCCCAGCACGATCTTGGCATAGCCGACGCCCACCCCTTCGATACGGTCGAGGATTATTTCATCGTCGCTGCTGATATCGAAGACCGCAATATGGACGCCGTCGCCGCCGCGGACGATATTGCACTTGCCTGACCCGTCCAGGCTGCGTTTGTGAAAATGCAGCGAGCAGTGAGGCAACAGGCTCGTGCCTACCAGTCGGGCAGTGGATATTCGTTCGACCAGGCGGCGCGGATGCAGGTTGGAACCATACGCAGCGTACCTCATAGCCGCCGCACAACTGCTAGCGCAGCGCTTCGCCCACCGCGAAGGCCGAGACGATGCGCGCCATATCGCCGGCATTGCTGTGCTTGCCGAAGAACGCGATGTCTTCCGAGGTGCGGCTATCCGTATCGACACAACCGACGACGAAGTCGCGCTCGATGCGGGCGCTGCATTCGATCAAAAACGAAAAGACCGACTCGAGATTCGACTGATTAATGCCCGATCGGCGCACGTTCAATCCGAGGTTCCACTCCGGAAAGTCTTCCGGTCCCATTTCGGGGTCCTTGTCTGCACGATCGTTGACCACGAGCAGGCCGGGCGTTGCGCGCGCCTTGAACGCCTCCAGGTCGGCCAGGAGCTGGGGAGCGAACTCCTCGTTGTCGAAGCCGTCAACGTAGATGAACAGTCCGTCGAATTTCACGTGTATTCCGGGTCTTTGCTGACCTCTACTGAGCTTAGGCGTGCAAGGCACCGTGCGCAAGTACTGGACACGAGCGGCTAACAGGAGTCACCGCCGAACATGGAGCAACTGCTACATATATCGTTCACTGCCGGATTGCCATGGCAAGTCAAAAGGCATTTGTGGTACAGCTGTCCCACAACAGATCATACGATTGGGAGTCAACCAAGGACAATGGAAGAAGCGCAGGGACCGCGGCGGGTCGAATTCAACGGAGACCTGCAGATCGTCGAGCTGACCTGGTCCGGAGAAATGGATTCGCAATCCGCGCTAGTGAATTTCGGAGACATTCACCTGGAGGGCACCTTGACCGCGATCTACGTGCCCTCCGGGTGAACGTGGAACGTCAGCTCTTGCCGAAAAAAGCCGTGCGTTCATGTCCCTGCCGGCTTCTTGAGATCGGGCAGAAGCTGGTATGCGTTACTCTTTCTTGTTCTTTCTGAAGAACAAGGAAACAAACGCGATGAGTCCGACTACAAGCGCGCCAATGAGTGCCTTCTCAAGTACTTGACTCCAGTTGATGCCGAACGAGTCAGATTTATCGACGGCGCGCCTCTCGGCAGTAGACATCGGATTGGCAGCAACGATATCCGTGGCCCACATTGCGGCGACTTGTCTGGTCCAGTTTAGGTCCGACTTCGAGCCGTAAACGTATAAGAAGATCACCTTGTCTTTCACATGCAGGGTTAAACTGGTTGCCGCGAGGACACTTGATTGAACGTCATCGCCATCCACCGCGACGCCAACCGTCATGAACATGGAATTTGCGATCGCATGGTCCGTATCAAGATGGATTGGCAATGGCGCCAGTCCGCCAAGCTCGATAGCTATGTCAGCGGCAAATTCTGCGCTTACCGTCTTATTCCCCTCATCGACCATTTGCGGCAACTGTTTTTCGACATTTGCATACAACTCGTCTATCTGATTTCGAAGAATACTTCGGAGCTCCGCAAACTGGCCGGACGAAACGGAGATGGCGCTGATACCCTTTTCCGACTCGACATTGACGTACCGGTTGAGTTCAACGTCTTCGCCTCGCAGCAATGCTTCTGCCTTGTCTTCGGCAATCAAAGTCAAATAGCGAATGTTGTTCGGCGCGATATAAGCCCGCGACGTCTCGTAGTACGGGGACATCTTCGGTGTCAGCTCGACAAACCCATCAGGCGAAGGCACGTTGATCAAGCGGTCGCCAACCTTGACTTCCACTGCGCCCGCGCTAAGGCTGAATCCCTGTATCAGCAGCAAAGCAAGTATCAACTTCAGCTTGTGCACGTGCCCCCCCGTTCCGATGTGACTTGCTCTTTATTACTGGCGTTCTTGCCAGAACCCGAGTGACCGCTAATTGAGCCGCGCCAAAATCAAGGCGAACGCCCGCGCCGCCTGACCGCAGGAATTGGAATATGCCGACCCCGGGTGGGCGTCGATTCATTCTATTCGGGCTTCGGTGGTGCGAGGACGCTCGAAATCGCCTTGAGACTTGCGGTGGGCTCCTTCCCGTCTTTCTCCGCGACATTGCCAAGTTACCGCATTTGGGAATCATGAAAGTAATATTGAAAGTACTCAGTGACAGTATAGGCCAGGAAAACAGGATAGCGGATGCACATCGAGCAGCCCTGGCCAGAAGGCCCGCATCGTCAATCCCGCTGCAGTTCCTGCAATATCCAGTCGATATAGATGCGTTCCGCGCGCTCCATGCCGGAAAACGGACCGGGCTGGTAATACTTCGAGTGCACGCCTTTCGAATTATTGACGATAATTTCCTTGTCCGACTGCGTCGTGACGTCCCACAACCAGGTAAGGGCATCGACGTCGTAGTCCTTGCCCTCTTCGGCATCGCCGCGGACCAGCCAGTAGATCTCGCAGTTCGAATTCTTGTGGTCGATCGGCGTGAAGACGTAGGCAACGACGTGGTCGCTGTAAGCGAGCAGGAAGGAGAAAGCACCGAAAGAAAAGTCCGATGCACCACCGTCGTAGTCGGTGAACTCGCCCAGCAGCGGCGCCACCGGGCCACCGTCCTTGCTGCCGGTTTTGTATTTATCGAAAAGCGCGGTGCGACTGTAGCCGTACCCGATTTCTCCCTCACGCGCGGCCGTATCGATGCGGTCGATGAATATATCCCTGACGCCGCATGCCGGCATCTTTTCCAGCATCTTCCCCTGCACGCGCTCGCGCTTGTCCCTGTCGAGCATGAGCGTGTGCATGCGCGCGTATTCCGGATGGGCAGTAGCGCAGTGGTAACATTCCTGGTAGTTCTCGATCGACAGCTTCCAGTTCGCAGGGATCTCGTAGCTCTTCTGCGCCGCGACCTTGAGGTTCTCGAAGTCGAACATTGCCATTGGCTCGGCCAGCTCGCGTATCGCACCTTCGAGCGACAGTGGTGTGTCGGTAAAACAAACGAAAATCAGGCCGTGTATGACGCCCACGGAGACCGGTTTGAGGCTGTGCGCCGCCATGTCGAAGTCTTTCGGCATGTTGCGTGCAGCGTACAAATTGCCATCGATGTCGTAAGTCCAGCCATGATAAGGACAGGCGAACTTCTCGGTATGGCCCTGAGACTTAAGGCAAACGAGCGAGCCACGGTGGCGACAAACATTGGCAAAACCTTTCAGTTCGCCGTCGCTGCCGCGCACGATAATTGCGGACTCGCGCGCGACGTTCAACACCTTGAAGTCACCCGGTTCCGATAATTGAGATATGTGACCCGCGAGAATCCAGTTGCTCTTTGAGTACGGCACTCATTGCAATGTTCCACAATATGAAATATTCAAGCTCTGTTTCATTACGATATCACAGCGATTGCCGGAGCCGGATAAGCACAATGCCCGATCGCATTCTGCGTGAATTTCTCAGGTGTAACCGCGCAAGCCAAAGTCATGACATCGCGCAACCGCAGCACCGTTTTTTTCTCCACTCCACTCAGGGGCAATGACTGTATTATGCATGGCACTACGCAGGATCAGGGCAGCATTGAATGAAGGTCGATTTCAGGAGCATTCAGGACCTGCTGCAGTCGATGCAGCCGCAGCTTCCCGTGTACTGTGTTTACCCGCATGCCTACCATGACGCAGCGCAGCACTTCGTTGCCGGCTTTCCGGGCCGCGTTCTGTACGCGATAAAGGCGAACGACAATCCGTCGGTGATCAAGGCCTTGCACGATGGCGGTATCACTCACTTCGATTGCGCCTCGCTTCCGGAGATCCAGCTCGTCAGTAACCTGTGCCCCGGAGCGACCTGTTACCTGATGAATCCGGTGCGTCTCGAGCAGCAGGCACGACTGGCGCAACGAAAGTACGGTGTGCGCCATTTCATGATCGATCACCTCAGCGGTATCGCCCCTCTGTTGAGCGAAATCGACGCGCAACGATCGGTCGTGTTCGCGCGCATGGCAGTAAGCCACGATTCAGCGATGGCAGACCTGTCATCGAAGTTCGGTGCACCGCCGGAAGAAATGCCCGAGTTGCTGATGGCCATCAAGGACGCCGGTGCCGAGCCGGCACTCGCGTTCAACGTCGGCACCGGGGTGACGAGCGCGGAAGCCTACACCTACTCCCTGAGCCAGGCCCGCAAAGTACTCGAGCAGTTGCCCTTCGCAATTCGGCTGCTCGACATCGGCGGCGGCTTTCCCCGGCCCTACCCGGGGTTCCGGGTTCCGCCGCTCGATGAGTTCTTCGCAGCAATCAAGGGCATCAGGCATGAACTCCCTTTCCCGGACGACGGGGAACTGCTCGCCGAGCCGGGGCGCGCGCTCAGCGCGCCCGGCATGTCGACGCTGACCCGGGTGCTGCTGCGCAAAGGCGACCGGCTGTACCTCAATGACGGTATGTATGGCGCTTTCTGGGAACTGCGTTTCAAGGGCCACCTGCGCTACCCGGCGCGCACCTATCGCGGCCCAGGGCCACTCGATGGCGAAGCGATGCCTTTCCGGCTTTTCGGCCCGACCTGCGACTCGAGCGATGAAATGCCGGCGGCGGTGCATTTACCTGCCGACATCGATGTCGGGGACTACATTGAATTCGGCACGATGGGCGCTTACAGCCTGAGCGGAAGGACGCGGTTCAACGGCTTCTACAGTGAAAACGTCGTTACGATCGGCTCCGAAGACTACCTGCCGCCGGCCTGGTAAGCCGCTATACTGGGCCACGAACTGCCACACAACAAAAACGCACATGGGGGACATGCATGGCAGACACCTCGCTCATCGAACCACTGACGGGCAACCTGGAGTTCGACTCGCTCATCGCGGCATACGCGGACGAGGGCGACACGGATAAGGCCGATGCCACGCGGCACCAGATCTGGAATCGCTTCGGAACGGAAGGCACCGTGTTCATTTCGGACATGGCAAGCTTCTCGAGTACCTCGAGGAAGCTCGGTGTGTGCCATTTCCTGAAGCTCATCTATCGTACCCGGAAGATAATTGGCCCGATAATCAGGGCCAACGACGGCAAGCTCCTGAAATTCGATGCCGACAATTGTTATGCGTTCTTTGCGCGGCCAGACGATGCGATCAAGGCGAGCTTCGACGTAAACGCGGCGCTTTTCGAAGCGAACGATTCATTCGGCATTGCGGACCAGGTGTACCTCTCCGTCGGCATCGATTTCGGCCGGGTATTGCTCGTCGGAGACGTCGACTTCTTCGGTGACCCGGTAAACACCGCGTCCAAGCTGGGCGAGGACCTCGCAACACGCGCCGAAACGCTGGTAACGGAACGAGCGATGGAACGATCTGACTACGAGGTGCCTGAGTTGGCGGAGAGAATGCGCGCGCGAATCTCGGACATCGAGATCGAGTACGTTCGACTGCCGATGACCGAGGCAGCCAGGTTCAGCTGATCCATGACCCAGGGCATCAACGACACGCAGGCACTGCGGCAGATTCTCGAAGTCACTCGCAAACTGGCTGCTCCCTTCGATCTCGACACCATGCTCACCGAGGTCGTCAATGCATCCCGCGAAGTCCTCAATGCCGATCGTGGCACGGTATTCCTGTACGACAGCGCCGCCGACGAGCTGGTTGTTCGTGTCGGTACCGGACTCGACAACATTCGGATTCCCGCGGACAAGGGAATCGTCGGTGAATCGGCGCAAACCCGTACCTTGATCAACGTACCCGACTGTTATGCAGACGAGCGCTTCAACCGGGCGATCGACAAACAGACCGGGTATCGCTCACGCTGCATGCTGACCATTCCGTTGATTGGCTATGAAGATTCGCTGGTCGGCGTACTGCAGATCCTGAACAAGAAAAACGGTGTTTTCGACGCGCAGGACGAATTCGTTGCGCAGGCACTGGCCGCGCAGGCCGCTGTCGTGCTGCATCGTGCCAAGATTACCGAACAAATTATCGAGTCCGAACGCCTTGATCGCGAAATAACCGTCGCGCGCGACGTTCAGATGGGCACGCTGCCCAAGACGATGCCCGATATTCCAGGCTACGAATTCGGTGGCGCGTTTGCGCCTACCGACCAGACTGGCGGCGATCTCTACGACTTCGTGCCGATTGACGACGAACGCCTGCTTTTGCTGATGGGTGACGCGACGGGGCACGGCATCGGGCCCGCGTTGAGCGCGACACAGGTGCGCGCCATGTTGCGGGTCGCGGTCCGACTGAATTCGAGCCTCGACGAGGCTTTCGTGCACATCAACGACCAGCTTTGCGAAGACCTGCCGGACGACCGGTTCGTTACGGGGTTCTTCGGCCTCCTCGATAGCACGACACATTCGTTGATCTTTCACTCGGGCGGACAGGGCCCGATCATGCACTATCGTGCCGGTATCAGTGAGTACGAATGGCACCCGGCAACGACGTTTCCCCTGGGCTACATGCCCCAAACGAATCTCGCCGCACCGGTACAGGCGAATCTCGAGCCCGGTGATGTGTTGGGCCTGATCTCCGACGGTATTTACGAATACGAAAACGAATCCGGCATGCAGTTCGGACAGCAAGGGGTTATCAACGTGATCGACAATAATCCCGCCGCCAGCGCACAGCAGCTGGTGGACAAAATCATGAGCGCGGCGCGCCGCCATGGCGGCTCGGCACCGCAGGCGGACGACATCACCATCGTTCTGGCAAGACGGTTGCACGAGTGATTTCTGCCGAACGCCATGCGTAAGAAATTCGCCAGGGACTTCGATTCTCTCTCTGCAATCTACGAGTTCACGGAGGGCGTTCTCGCGGCGCATGATCTCGGCGAGGCGGTACGTTTCCCGGTACATCTCGCCATGGAAGAGCTGTTCACCAATATGGTCAAGTACAACCATGACAGCGATGGCGAGATCGAAGTCGACGTCGCCGTCGACGCCGGGGTCGTTACGGTTACCTTGACCGAGCACGATGTCGACGAATTCGACGTTACGAGGCCTCGCGAGATCGACACCAGTGCGTCGCTAGGCGAGCGCACACCGGGCGGCCTCGGGCTGCACTTGTTGCAGAACATCGTGGACAATCTGGACTACGAATACCGCGACCGTCGAAGTAGAGTAATATTTACCAAGGAGTCAGGATGAAGAGATGTTCGAGATAAATTTCGGCGGCGACGGTGAGATCGTCTGCAGCGGTCGGCTGGATGCCGCGCAATGCGACCGGGCGCTGTCGTTCCTGGACGGCGTCAGCGACGCCAGGACACTGGATTTCTCTGCCCTCGAATACATCTCGAGCGCCGGACTGGGTATACTGCTGAAGACGCAAAAGCGCCTTGCCGAGAACGGCGCAGCACTGAAAATTGTTAACGTCAACAATCACATACACGACGTGTTCCGTTACTCGGGCTTCAACACCATATTCGACATAGAAGCGAAACAAGAATAATAAGAAACCGTCGAATCGCGCCTTTACCAACTTTTTGCCGGGTCATCTGTACGTATGAGTAGGACAGACGATACAAAATTGATTGAACGGTGCATTGAAGGTGACCGGCAAGCCTTCGAGAGCTTGCTGGTCCTGTACGAGAAACCAGTGTTCAACACTGCACTACGCATGCTGAACAGCCGGGATGACGCGAGAGACGTTACCCAGACGGTTTTTTTGAAGGTCTTCGAGAACTTCGGGAGCTTTGACCCTTCGCGCCGCTTTTTCAGCTGGATATACCGGATCACGTTAAACGAATCGATTACCTGGCTCGGCAAGTCCAAACGGCTCGAACCGCTGCAACTCGAGGCAGTGGATGAGGCAAAAGGTCCTGAACAGGAGCTCCAAAGTGCCAATCTTTCAGCAGGCGTACAGGCGGCACTGATGACCATCAAGACCGACTATCGGACGGTAATCGTCCTGAAGCACTTTTTGGGTTTCAGTTACAGCGAGATAAGCCAGATACTGGAAATCCCGGAAAAGAAGGTTAAATCGCGGCTTTATTCAGCCAGGCAGCTGCTCAAAGACGCGCTTACACGGACCGGCATGCACTAATGGCGACAGAGCAGAAATACACAGATCTGATGAACGCCGCTATCGACGGTGAGATCGGCGATGTTGAAAGTGCTGAACTCCAGTCTTACCTCGACGACAGCGCCGAGGGCCGGGCCATGAACGAACAACTCGCCAACTTGTGTTCGACACTCGACAGGGTCGAGGCCGAAGAACCCCCACCGCACCTGAGGCACCTGATAATGAGCTCCTTGAGTCCGTCAAAAACGGCGCAGGAATCGACAGGCCTCCTGCAGACTCTCCTGGCAGCACCGGTTTTGAAGTATGCCGCGACGTTCGCGGCCGGCGTGGTCCTGTCGCTCACCCTCGTGAATTCAGGACAGATTTCGAATACGGCGTTCGACGACGTCACGAAACTCGTCGGCACAGTTGCGAAACCGGTCGATACAGGGCTTGTCAGCAGCGTTTCTATCAACCTGGCGGATATCGCCGGGACCGTGTCATTACGCAACACGGCATCCATGCTGATTCTCGATTTCGACCTGTTTGCGAAGCGCCCGATCGAAATCGAGGCGGATTACACAGACCGGACCATCTGGTTCAACGGTTTCGCACAACTGGAAAGCAGCGGTACCACGGTGTCAGCGCAGGCAGGCAAGGTAACGCTGGCGATGCAAGGAAAACGACGATACGCGGTGTACCTGCACAATGAGGGCGGGCGGAACACGACGATCAGGTTGCGCTTCCTGGATGGCGGGGAAGTAGTACATGAGGCACGCCTCGAGTATGCGCCTGACAAATAACCAACTTTTTCCTGCCCGGCTGGTACTAACGGGTAGGACGCATAGTGAAGAGCCCTGCACGGGGCCCAAGGGGAAGGCAAGATGACTAACAGGAACAAGGCAATTCCGGCAGTTCTGGTCGGCGTTGCGGCACTGCTCGTAGTTGCGTATTTCGGGTTAATCAATCCACCGCGCACAGACGAGGTTACCGGCACCGTCGCCCCGGCGGAGCGCTATCGCGCGGATAGTGCCGCCAATGATGAGGTGCAACTGGGCGATGAGTCGCTGCAGGAAATTATGCAGTCCGATGTATTTGCCAAGCTGGTTGCTGACGACGCGTTTCGCGATGCGATGCGCAGCGAAGCGTTCCGCGAAGCCCTGGCGAGCAATGCTCTTCGAGACGCACTGAACAGCGCCGCGTTTCGCGACGCATTGAGCAGCGAAAATTTCCGCGACGCGCTGGGCGCTAACGCATTTCGTGACGCGATGGCCAGCAATGCGTTTCACGATGCATTCAGCGCCGCATCGTTCAGCGAAGCGCTGAGAAACGAGTCTCTGCGAGATGCAATCAGCAGTGCGGCATTTCGCGATGCCATGGGAGACGTCGCGTTTCGAGATGCCTTGTCGCAGGAAGCGTTTCGCGACGCACTGACCAGCGACGCGTTCCGCGAGGCACTGAGCAGTGATCGGTTCCGCGACGCCCTGCGTAACGAAAATCTGCGCGAGGCGCTGCGCAGCGACAATTTCCGCGATGCGTTGAAGTCGAACGCGTATCGCGATGCGCTGACCAGCGACGCGCTTATAAATGCACTTCGCAGTGAGCAATTTCGCACGGCATTGACTTCGAATGCTTTCCGCGACGCGATGCGCAGCAACGCATTCAGGGACGCACTGCGCAGCGAGCAATTCCGCGACGCGCTCAGAAGCAACGCGTTCAGGGACGCTCTCCGCAGTGAGCAGTTCCGCGAGGCACTCACGTCAAATGCGTTTCGTGATGCGATGCGCAGCAGCGCGTTCCGCGATGCGTTGCGCAGCGAACAATTCCGCAATGCTTTGCGCAGCAACGCATTCAGGGACGCATTTCGCAGTGAACAGTTCCGCAACGCTTTACGCAGTAATGCGTTCCGCGAACAACTTCGCAGCGAGGCGCTGCGCGAGGCACTTAGCGAGCGATAAACGAATAACAAAAACAAGAACGACAATAAAAAGAACCGGGCCCTCCTAAATCAACCTCCTTGTGCATTAGGAATACTTACGGGCCGCGCAGACTGAACCCGGGGCGCAATTTTGCGTCACCGGGTCTCTTCTGATTTGAGGGATGCAATGCCAGGATTCCGAGCCTGCCGGCCGATGCTGTTGATGTTGTCGCTTGCGGGCGGCGCCGCCGGCGCGCAGGAACTCAGTAGCGTCGAAACCGACAGCCTGCGGTTGCTGTATTTCGATCCAACAGAAACCTATCTCGTACCCCGCGTCATACAGACCTTTCACAATTCCCTCGACCGGCAAAAAAGCATCCTGAATTACGAGACCGACGAGAAGATCACGGTTCTGCTCACCGACTTCTCGGACTACGGAAACGCCGGTGCGAGTTCCGTACCGCTGAACTCGCTGGTTGTCGATATCGCTCCGATACCGCTGACATTCGAGACCGCGGCGCCGGCTGAGCGCATGTACACGATCATGAATCATGAACTGGTTCACATCAGCAATACCGACCAGGCAGCTCCTGCCGACGCGCGCTTTCGGAAATTATTTCGCGGCAAAGTGCTGGCTACGCCAGAGCACCCGGAGACCATTCTCTACCAGTACCTGACCTCGCCACGAAAGACGAGCCCGCGCTGGTACCTGGAAGGCATAGCAGTTTTTCTCGAAACCTGGATGGCCGGCGGGTTGGGCCGCGCTCAAGGCGCCTACGATGAAATGGTCTTCCGGTCGATGGTACGCGACGACGCTCATTTCTACGATCCGCTCGGTCTCGTGGCAGAGGGCGTTACCGTCGACTTCCAGGTCGGCGCCAATGCGTATCTTTACGGGTCGCGCTTCATAACCTACCTGGCATATGTCCATTCACCGGAAAAGGTCGTGTCGTGGGCACAACGCAGCGCAGGCAGCCGCCGCTCCTACGAGGAGGAATTCGATCGCGTGTTCGGGCAGCCGCTCGACGACGCATGGCAGGACTGGATCGCGTTCGAGCATGAGTTCCAGAATTCAAACCTTGCCGAGGTCCGCAAGTACCCCACGACAAGCTACCGAGACCTGGCGCCTGCGGCCCTGGGCTCGGTTTCCAGAGCCTATTACGACGCCGGCCGCGACAGCCTGATAGCCGGCTTTCGAAAGCCCGGAGTGGTCGCCCACATCGGCGAACTGTCGCTCGCAACCGGCGCTGTCGAGCGTATCGAAGATATCAAGGGCCCGATGGTGTACCGCGTGTCCTCGGTTGCGTACGACCACGAGTCGGAGACCATTTTCTATACGAGCGACAACTACGCGTATCGCGATCTCATGGCGATCGACCGGCATTCCGGCGATTCGAGAATGTTGCTCAGCGATGCGCGCATCGGTGAAATCGTCTTCAACGCGGCCGACCGCTCACTATGGGGCGTGCGTCACCTCAACGGCTATGCCTCCATCGTGCGTATACCCCACCCTTATACCGACTGGAATCTCGTCAAGTCCTTCCCGTACGGTACGATCGTCTACGACCTCGATATATCACCGGACGGCAGCTTGCTATCGGGGTCGTTCGGCAATATTTCGGGCGAGTATTCGCTGCAGGTTCATGAAACCGCCGCACTGCTGAACGAAAAGCTGGAACCGGTAGCCACGTTTTCATTTGGCGACTCCATTCCCGAAAGCTTTGTATTCTCGGCTGACGCGCGCTACCTGTTCGGTAGTTCTTACTACACCGGCGTTTCAAATATTTTCCGCTTTGAAATCGGGACAGGCGAACTCGAAGCTGTAAGTAACGCCGAAACCGGCTTCTTCCGACCGATCCCGATCGACAATGAAAATCTGATTGTATTCAACTACACGGGACAGGGATTCGTCCCCGCGCGGATCGAGGCGCGCCCGCTCGAAGACGTCAGTGCGATATCGTTCCTGGGCAGCAAGACGATACAAAAGCACCCGGTACTCGAGACCTGGCGCGCGGGCTCTCCGGACGACATTGCAGCCGAACAGCGCATCGTCTTGAAGGAAAGCTATACGGCAATGAGTCACCTCGGCCTGGAGTCGTTGTACCCGATCGTTCTCGGCTACAAGGATTCGGTCTCGCTGGGCTTGAAGGCGAATTTTTCCGATCCCATCCGTCTCGACACATTGAATATTGCCGCATCGTATTCGACCGACGGAGACTTGCCCGGCAGCGAACGCACCAACCTGAGCATCGATTACCGGCATACGGTCTTCAGCGCGTCACCGCTGTCGGGTGCCTGGACCCTGAGTGCGGCCCTCAATGGCGCGGATTTTTACGACCTCGCCGGGCCGACCAAGAAAAGCCGCAAGGGAAATCGATTCACGGTGGGTTTCGAAAAGACCCTGATATACGACGAACCGCGGATTCTGGGGCTTTCGATCGACGTCAATCACTATACCGAAATGGACAGCCTGCCTCGCTACCAGAACGTGCCCGTGACCTTCGACACACTCTCGACTTTGAACGCGGACCTGCACTACTCGCATTTGCGCAAATCGCTGGGTGCCGTCGATGACGAAAAGGGCTTTAGCTGGCGGTTGGGAACGACCGTCAATCATGTCGAGGGTGACACCATTCCCAAAGTGCTCGGCGATTTCGATTTCGGCATCGCCTTGCCCTGGAAGCACTCGTCGATCTGGCTGCGTAACTCGGCCGGCGCGGCATTCGGCGAACCTGCCGACGAATTTGCGACCTTCTTTTTTGGTGGCTTCGGAAACAACTACGTGGATCGAGGCTCGATCAAACGTTATCGCGAGTTCTACGCAATGCCGGGGTTCGAGCTGAACCAGGTGCCGGGCCGCAACTTCCATCGCGCCATGCTCGAGTGGAATCTCCCACCCGTCCGTTTCAGCCGCGTCGGAACCCCGGGCTTCTACCTGAGCTGGGCGCGGCCGGCGGTCTTTGCCAGCGCATTGACAACGGACCTCGACGACAGCAGCGTACGCAAGGAAGTGACAAACGCCGGTATCCAGGTCGACTTTCGATTCACGATCCTGTCGCGAATGGACATGACCCTGTCAGTCGGATACGCGAAGGGTTTTGGTGACTCCGTCGTCGCCGACGACGACGAGTTCATGGTCTCGCTGAAAATATTGTAGTCTGACGGCCAGCCCATACTGGACGCCGTGCTACGAGGATGAGCGCAGACTTTGCAATACACGCCCTGCTCGGACTGCTGCCGGTCTGTTTCTTTCTCGCGGGGCTGGTCTATCTCGACAGCTACAAGCTCATCCCGATGCGCTGGATCGCCGGCACGATCTTGATGGGCTGCGCCGCCGCGCTGATCAGCTACCCGATCAACGTAGCTGGGCTCGAGTGGCTGCAAACAGGCTTCACGACGTACACGCGCTACGTCGCGCCGGTCGTCGAGGA
The DNA here is from genome assembly GCA_945788625.1 of uncultured Woeseiaceae bacterium. Classification (GTDB taxonomy): domain Bacteria; phylum Pseudomonadota; class Gammaproteobacteria; order Steroidobacterales; family Woeseiaceae; genus UBA1847. The sequence continues at coordinate 16,723 of CALZMQ010000011.1, read as the reverse complement.
GGCTCTTAAGGCCGCTATCATCATCGTCCTGATTCGAAACAACCGCATCGGCTTTCTCGTGGACGCTGCAATATTCGGATTCGCCGTCGGCACGGGATTCGCGATCTTCGAGAATCTGTTTTACCTGCAAGCACTTCCCGATACACACCTGGGTACCTGGATCGTACGCGGTTTCGGCACGGCCATAATGCACGGCGGCACCGCCGCGATTTTTGCGATCGTCTCGCACACGATAATGGGTCAGAAACCAAACCTGAATCGGGTGGCTCTGATACCGGGTTTCATGGTCGCGGTTATCACCCACTCTGTTTTCAATCATTTTTTCCTGGCGCCGATCGTCAATACGCTCAGCGTGCTGGTAGCGCTGCCGGTCCTTCTCGCGGTCGTCTTCCAGCAAAGCGAGAAAACAGTGTCGGAGTGGCTGGGCATGGGGTTCGACGCGGATACGGAATTGCTGCAACTCATCAATTCCGGCGAGTTTTCGGTCTCCAAGGTCGGTTTGTACCTGCACTCGCTGAAAGAGAAATTCGCGGGGCCTGTTGTCGTCGATTTGCTGTGTTACCTGCGGCTGCACACGGAGTTATCCATCCGAGCGAAGGGGCTCCTGATGATGCGCGAGTCAGGCTTCATGAATAAAGCGGGTGAGGAAACCAGGGCAAAGCTCGACGAACTGAAGTTCCTCGAATCCAGTATCGGCACGACCGGTCTGCTCGCCATCAAACCTTTTCTGAGGATGAGCCAGAAAGACCTGTGGCAATTCTACATGCTGTCGAACTGAGCTTGCTCGCGTGGTGTCAGCGTTCCGAGAAACGACGCCAGATCGCGAATCTCGCGCTTGCCGAGGCCAAGTGGCTTGGCCTCGTTGTGGCCAATCATCGCATCGGGCGCCTCGTTGTAGTGTTCAAGTACCAGGCCGAGGGTTGCGATCTGCCCCTTATGCATGAATGGCGCCGTACCCTCGACATTGCGCAATGAGGGTGTCCTGAACGCCCCCACAAGCTCCGCGCCGGTGCGCGCGAACTCCAGTTCCGGACAGTGCCGCTCGGGATCGTCACTGTAGTCGCCCAGGCAATTGAAGGGGTCGGCAAACACTTCCGGCAAGCCACCCACCCTGCCCTTGTCCGGCACTTCCCCGCTGAAACTCAGGACGCCCGTGTTATGGAATTCGTTGTTGGTCAACAGCGGACCATTGTGGCACTGGGTGCAATTCGCTTCTCCAATGAACAGCCGCAGGCCCCGGACTTCGGCGTCATTGAAGAGCAACTGCTGCCGCTCCGTGTCGGCATCGATCACCGCCGCAACGTAATCGTCGAATCGCGAAGAAACCGGCAGAATCGTGCGTTCGAACGCCGCAATGGCTTTGCCGATATTCGAGAACACGGTATTAACGGCGACACGGTCGGGCTCTGCCATCGCCTGCCATGCAGCATCCCATTCGTCACCCAGGCCTGGCGCGGCCGCAATGGGAAAGCGTGCCACGTCGGCCAGGTCCGTTAATGGACCGAAGAGCGACACGTACTGGCCCCGGTAGGACTCGTCGCTTGAGATTACACGAATCACCTGCATTCGATTGCTACCATGCTCGTTGGGGTCCTCGAGCGGCGCCAGTGCCTGAGACCACTGGCTGTCGCGGCGCCCGTCCCAATACAGCCATGGGCTGTAGGCGCTGCCAGCGATACTCGGTGTATTCCGTTTCGAGGTACCAATAGCCTGGCCTTTGGCCAGCCCGTCCGAGAAACGGCGCACCGGTTGATGACATGTCGAACAGGCGATTTGCCCATTGGCACTCATGCGCGGATCGAAAAACAGTTGCTGGCCAAACGCCGCAGCCCGAGGATCGTCGGCGACCTTGTTGCTGCGGTCGGCGGGCAGGGCCGGCAAGCTCTCGAGCCAGAGTGATCGGAGAACCGCGACTTCGCTCTCGGTCCAGGGCGGTGGTGCCGGTTCACGTATCTGCAGCCACGCGACAACCGCCCCTGCGACGACGAGGACGCCTATTGTCCTGAGTGAAGTCGATCTCACAATTGCAGCGGAAGGACCACGACCGAATCACCGCCGTCCGTCTCGACGGTCACTACGATCTCCCAGTAGCCGCTCATGTGAAAGCGCATGCCGTCGAGACGGTAGTCACCGCCGCCAAGCTCTTCCGTCACGCGTGGCCGCGTGGGCAAACCGTGATCATGCTCCGGCATGCCGCCCTCGACGACGACCCGCGCACTCTCGACGGGCTTCCCGTCGGCCGTCTCGAGATGCAGTATCCAGCTGTGAATCCGATTGATCTGTGGCGGCCCGGCGGGCGTCGTGTAAGTAACCCGAAGATCGGCGCCTTCGCCGGCGAACGTCTCCGCACTCGCAAACGGAACCAGGACAATGAGCACAATTGCCGCCATGCCCTTGCTGCCGCCTTTGAACCACCGCTTGAGCCGACCGCTCATGTGCAGGTATTGAAGTTGCAGCAGCAACAGGACTCCAATGAAGAACGGCCAGTAGCCTACGCCGGTAAAACCGACTTCGAACGGGAAAACGGCGGCGTATACCTTGTTCGAGTCTGGCTGCGTCGCGGTAACGATGCCGATGAAATCGCCCTCTTCCAGGAATTCGTGAACAACTGTGAATACGTCGGGCTCGGTTACGGCCGGCTGGAAGAACACCGTGATGTCATCCAGATCGCCAATAAGCTCGACGTCTTCCATCCTCGCGAAACGCCCTTTGCCGGTTACGTCGCGGATTATCCGGAAATCGATGGGCATGCTACTCAATGCATCGTGCTGGTATTCCATGACGAACACGCTTTCGGAGGCTGCCGGCAGGTCCTCGCAAAATTGCTCGTGGCCGCTGACGCTAGGCTGGTAGATCTTGAAATGTGCGCGCAGGTAATTGACCTTGATTACACACAGGTCGTCTTCCTGGACGACGCCGCCATGCGCGAACGCCGCTTGTTGCGGTATCGTCCATACAGCGCAAAAAACCGCAAACAGGAATATCGTCGGCCGTGCAATCATTCGTGTATTCTAACCACAGGCCGGGCACCATCACAGCCGCTGTTCCGGCGCCACAACCCTATGAACCTCATTCTCAGCATTTTTGCATTGCTGCTCGGCCCGGTCATCTACGCGCTCGGCCGGCGCAACCATGTCGCGCGGCAGATTCTCGACGGTTTCATATTCATTACCATAGCGGGAATCGTCTGCATCGACATTATTCCGGACGCGCTCGCCGCCGGCGGCACAGCGGCGGCTGTATTCCTCGTTGTCGGCATATCGTTCCCGTTCGTAATCGAGCGAACTTTTCACGGCGCTTTCCACGAAGCACACGTGCTGGTGTTGGCGATGGCGGCCCTGGGTCTGGTACTGCACGCAATAATTGACGGTATCGTCCTGTTGCCGACGGGTGGGGGCGACCTTGCCTACGCTGTAATATTGCACAGGCTGCCCGTCGGCATGGCCATCTGGTGGTCGTTGCGCCCGAATCTCGGCGCGCCTGTCGCCATCGCGGTCTTCGCCACGATTGCCATAGCAACGACCGTTTCGTACCTGTTCGGCGGACCTGTGATCGAATTTGCGCAAGCGCGTGGTATTTCCTACGTGCAGGCCTTCGTGTCAGGATCGCTGATTCACATCGTTGCGTTCGGCATAACACATGAGCATGGGGCCCACGTCGAGCCGGTTGCAAAGGCGCAGGACTGGGGCTACCGGATCGGCATACTACTCGGCTTGTTCCTGTTGTTCACTGCGCCGCAACTTCACGGCTAGAACACGCCACGCACTAATCCTGTTCGGTCTGCCAGAGCAATTGCCTGCGGTTGTCCAGTGCGCGGAAGAACAGCGCAATGAGACCGCCGGCGATCAAATGCCACACGCCCCAGACGGCGGCAATCGCCGCCGCGCCGCCGAGCCCCTGCAACTGGCTGAGCAAAATCACCAGCGCCAGCCCGGAATTCTGGATGCCTATTTCGAAGGTCAGCGCCCTGCGCGTCGGCGTCTTGCGCGACAGGATCAGCCCCGCTGCCGCTCCGGTCGCGAAAGCGAGCGTATTGTGCAGCACGACCACGGTGCCCAGTAACGGCAAGGCCGGATACAGCACCGGGAAGAAATAGACTATTCCGTAGATGATGACGCCGATGAGAACCGATGCACCGAGCAATGTCGTCCGTTTCCGTATTCTGGCAGCGACATCCGGCGCTTTGGCCGCGACCAGCATGCCGAGAACGAGAGGCACCGAGAGCAACAACGTCGTCTGCACCAGGAAATAGAGCGGGTTCACGTCGAGCGTGTCGAGCAACGTGGACGTCGGTTCATAGGCGTGGGACCAGAACAGGATAGACGCCGGTGTCAGGATCGCAGCAAGTATGCTCGACGTTGCGGTCAGCGCCACGGAGGCCGCGAGGTTTCCCCGGGACAGGTAAGTCAAGAGGTTGGAGACAGCGCCGCCGGGGCAGCAGGCGACCACGATCATGCCGAGAGCTATCGATGCACCGGGCTCCAGACCGATAATCAGCAGATAGGTAACGAGCGGCAGAACCACTACCTGCGAAACAACGCCGCCGAGGAACAACAGCGGCTTGTCGACGAGGAAGTGAAAATCTCTCACGCGGAGCCCGAGCGCAACACTGAACATGACAATCATGAGCGCGAGCGCGACGCCCGCCTGTCCAATCGGGTCAAGTACGATGCGCAGGGTGTCGAGTTCGGTTAATTCCATCGCCGGGGCAGTGTAGCGGCTGCGCGCTTACGATGCATGGCGATTCACTGATCTCGGGCCCGATCAGCCGATTAAGAGGTAAGAAACCGGGGTCGAACCGCGGTTCCCTATGCGTGGCTGGTTTGCCGGGACTGCATGACACATTCTGGCAGACCGTCGCGCGTCACCAGTTGCTCGGCCAATCGGCTGTAGGACTTCCACCGGCCGCAGATGGTTTTTACATCCAGACCCATGTCGCGGATCGCGTTGCGGTGGTCGATGATCACCGTAACTGCGGCGACTACCATCAGGCTTCGCCACACTACGATGAACAAACGGCGCTGTCCTGCGCTGCAGATCTGGCTGCGCAGGAAATCGCAGTGGAAGAAGAGATGATACTTCTCCTCGTCAACGAGCTCGCGCAACCAGCGTTGTATATGACACGACGGCAGTCGGCTGGCGAGCAAATGGTAGTAACAGATTCCAACGACCTCCGCCGCCAGCAGCACAAGCACCTTGAGGCGCAGTCCTATCAGTCTCCGCGCGAAGACGAACATGCGCGCTGTCCAGTTCTTGCGAACCAACGAACCACCCAGTAATCGCACGCACATAGCCAGCACGTTCGCATGGCGGTGCTCTTCTTTCACGAACAATGCCATTGCCGCCGCATAATGGTCGTTCGTCCCCGGTAAATCGCTGAGTCGTGCCTGTTCGATGACGGTACCGCCGCCGGACTCGCCCAACTGAAATACGGCCAGCGATCGGGCCAGTGATTTTGGGAGACTCGAATAATCCGTATCCGATGCCAGCGGGGGCAACGGGCGGTTCGCGCGCTGCTCGAAGAAATGCTGCCACTTGCGCCAGTTGACCTGCTGACCGTACATACGAGTTCTCCCTGATTCGACGTATGTACAGTTTTAGCGCCCGGGTCTGGCAATCCTGGGCCCCAAGTGTGGCCAATTGTGGCAATCAGGGATCCGCGAGGTTTACCCCCGAGCCCATTTGGTCCGTACGACTGCAAATTGCGCATTGCGGGCCACAAGTAGCTTCCTGATGAACCTGTTGTATTCCCTCGTTCCTATCCTCGGCCCAGCCCGCCTGCCGGGGTCCATGCCGTCAGTCCGGTGGCTGGTCAACGTCGTCCAGACGATCCGCCACTTCTCCAAACCAGTCGACAGCCTCATCGATGTCAGTAAATACTCGTCCCAAGGCGCCGCGATTCGTGGCGACCGTTTCGGCGAACTTCCTTAGGTCGATCATTGGTTCATTGCCCACAAGGCCGAATGCAATGCCACTGCCGCAACCTCGTTGTAGCTCCGCAACGAGTTTACCGCCGGCGTACCGGTCCATTGTCGTGAATGGCTTGCCCGTCAAATTTCGAATATCGACGAGAACCGCTTTGCGCCCTTCGCTGTCAGCGAATCGAAAAGCACGCTCGACCACAGTCCAAAACTCATCGACGTCTAAAACGCCTCGGCACGCGACGCGCGCATATTCGGGTTTCAGTTCGGTCAGGACTTCGATGCCCATGTCTGCGACCTTTTCGTCCCTCGTTATGGCGATGTTGCCGTGGGACGGTAGCGGATCTATCCGACAACTGAAAGCCTAACACATGCGTATGTTTGCCTCCGGGCCGATAGCGGCCGCAGTCAGTAGTTCCCAGAATTGACTGCGGGGGTGCGTGTGACACGATAATCCGGTGAAAGGAGAGCGCTATGACCACGAATCTTTCCGATGTAATCGTACATATCGATGAGACGCTGCCGCTCGACCAATTGAAGACGCTCGAGGATCACATTCACAAAATGGGTGGTGTGGTGACTGCCTGTAACCGGGAGGACCAGCCGCACCTGATTACCGTCACTTACAATCCCGAGAAAGTGAAATCGCATGACATCCTCGTGAAAGTCCGGAACGAGGGCATTCACGCAGAACTGGTCGGATTGTGAAGCGACGCTGAGCGGCTGCCGTTGATTCCTACAAGGCAACCGAGTCGACGAACGGCTTCACGCCCACCACCTTGTAAAGCGCGTCCGGCCGGTAGGCGGTATTGCCTTTCATTACCAGCGTCGCGCGGCGGATCGCGCTGATGTCCTCGAGCGGGTTTCCGTCCAGCAAAACCAGGTCGGAGTCCTTGCCCACGCTGATTGAGCCCGTACGATCGTCGACACCCACGACGCGCGCCGAATCCAGCGTCGCAATCCTCAACACGTCAGCCACAGGTATGCCCGCCTCTGCGTAAAGCTCCAGCTCGCGGTGAATCGTGAAAGCCGCGAAGTAGTCACTGCCCGGAACCAGCTGCACGCCATTCTCGTGCAGCTTGCGCAACATGGCGGCCTGGTTGACCGCCGACTTCGCCCATGCGTCCACCTTGTCCGCCCCCATGTCCATGAACGGTTTGTAGAGGCCACGAGCGACCGCTGCCGGCAGATGATCCACGATGACGGCAAACGAGGGATCCGCATCGCCCGCATGATGGATCAGCTGCGTATCGAAAATAGCGGCCGTCGGATCGACAACAACGTCGTTGTCGGCCAGCAATGCGATGAATTCCTCGACCTCCTCGCTTTCCAGGTCCAGTTCCCCGGCCGCGTCGCCGTACAGGGTGAAGCGCAACTGCTTGCGCGTGTCCTCGCGATCGCCGGCGAGAAAATTGAGAAACACCATGTTGATGTGCTGGATCTCGTCATAACCCGCCCGCACCGCCTGCTCCGCGGACATGAATGCGGGAATATGCCCGCTCAGGCGCATACCGTGTCCATGCGCCCTTGCCGCGATATCGTCCACCCAGGACGGATCGATGGAACTGTAGAGCTTGATCTGCATATAGCCCTGCTCGGCATAGAAGTCGACGCGCTCGAGCGCCTCTTCGAGCGATGCCACGGTCTTGCCGGTGGCGTAAGGACTCGCCTGGTCGATGAAACCCGAGCGGTACGTGTTCGGCCCGATCACCTCACCCGAATCGTGCTTGGCCGTAAGTTCCATGATCTGCTCATGCACGCTGCCAATGTCACGAACACTGGTGATGCCTCCGGCTATATTCAGAACGCCGTCGGATAATCCGAAGTGGCCGTGCATGTCCCACATGCCCGGCATCAGGGATTTGCCGCTGCCGTCGATGCGGACCGCGTCGTCCGCTTCGATACCTTCCGCGGCGATGGCCGCAATCTTGCCGTTCTCCACCAGCACGTGATGATCCCGCAGCAGACGACCGTTCTCGACGTCGACAACGTCTACGTTCTCGAAGATGACGTCCTTTTCGAGCACGGTAGCCAGCTCACCGGACAGTTGCTGCATTATCAACCCGTCCTGTTCGATCTGAATGGCGCCGAGCCTGTCGAGTACCGCCATGTCCCACCCTTTCGGAACCATGCCCATGAAGCCGCCGAAGTCGAGGGCCCGCAACTCAATATCGTCATCGAACCAGGCATAGTCGGGTGTGAATCCGAGGCCCGAAATCGCGTACAGGGACAGGGTCTCAGGACCATTGGGGGTATCGACGTCCGCTGTCGTGAGTTTTTCGACACGGGCAGTTCCAGATGGCAACAACGCCAGTTCGCCGTCCATGTTGGCCATCGCCGCGCGCACAAGGGCAGCGACACCCAGGGATCCATATTCGGTCGCCACGTAGAAACCAGGCTTATCCGTCGTGGCGCTGCCGCTCTCCCCTGCCGTGCTCCAACTGGCGACACCGTCAACGTAACTGAACGACTCGTCGATCGGCGCGCCGAACGGCGATGTGCCGGTAATCTTCTGCGCAACGACGAGTCCGTCTGCATCGAGCTGCATCTCCGAGCTCACCGTGTACTCGCGGTTGTTCCAGTGCGTGAAAGACTCGGTTGTTATTTTGCCGTCGCCGGTACGTATGACCGTCGACTGGCCCGCCGGCGTTCCTTCCGAATACCATTCATACTCGGATATTTTGCCGACGCTGGCCTCGGCGATCGACGTTTCATCGGCGGTCTCCTGACCGCAACCGGCCAGGCTGAGTGAAAACAGCAGGGCCAGCGCGAAGCTGGCGCCGCGCGCCGGCAATCGGGGGAATTGTGTCATTGTCGTGCTCCGTTAATCCGGCCGCCGGGTGACACGGCGAGGTCGGGCTAACGGTGCTGCCGTCTGTTTTCGATGTCAAGCACTTCGACGGGCGGCCCAAGTTCGTCAAGCACATCTGCCAACGGTACCGGCTTGCCGATTCCGAATCCCTGGCCGAAATCGACGTCGTACTGACGCAATCTTTGCAGCACGAGATCGTTCTCTACATGTTCGGCAACGGTTGCCGCGCGCATTACTTTTGCGATCTTGGTAAGCGAAGCAACGATGGCCTCGGACAGCGGATTCTCGAGGATGTCCCGAACAAAAACACCGTCGATCTTCACGTACTGCACCGGCAGATCTTTGAGGTAAGCGAAAGAACAATAGCCCGTACCGAAATCGTCGAGCGCCAGCCTGCACCCCAGCTTTCGAAGGCGTTTTATGCAGCGCTGCGCGCTTTCGAGGTTTCGCACTGCAGAGGTTTCGGTAATCTCGAAGCACAATGAATCGGGCGAGACGCCGCTCTGTGTAATCTGGGTTTCCACGAACCCGAGAAATTCGTCGTCGGCAATCGACTGGGCCGATAGATTGACATTGAAACTCGCCAGGCTGACTTCGAGGAGGTTATCCGCCGCACTCAGCTGGTCCAGCGTATTGCGAATGACCCAGCGGTCGATCGCCGCCATCATCTGGTAGCGCTCCGCGGCCGACAGGAACTTGACCGGCGGTAGCACCTGGTCGTTATCGTCGAGCATCCGAATGAGGACCTCGTAGTGATACGCGCCCTCGCTGTCCCGCAAGGACCTGATCGGCTGGGCGTACAGGACAAAACGGTCGTGGATAAGCGCGGATTGAATGCTATTGACACCGTCGAGGTCGCTGCGCCGCTGCACGAGGCTGGCGTCGACGTCCTTGAACACGACCAGGCGATTTCCGCCGCGGCTCTTGGCGGACTTCGCTGCGACTTCCGCGGTATTCAGCGCTGCCGCCGCGTCCGCCACCACCTCGGGAATCAGGGCGATGCCGATACTCGCCGATATCTGTATCGATTTGCCGTCGTACTCGATGACTTCCCGGGCAACACACTCCAAAACCGTATCGGCCTTTGTACACGCGTCTGCCTCACCGGAATTTCGCAGGAAGACGGCGTACGTGCCTCCTCCCAGGTGAGTGATGGCATCGTCGGCGCCGGCGGTATCGTCGACGATACGGCTCACCATCCTGATCACTTCATCACCTGCCATGTGGCCGAAACTGTCGTTGACGACGTGTAGTTGGTCGATGTCAACCAGCAGGACCGCATGCGACTGGAACCGACTTCGCTGCAATACGGCGCTGACATGATGAAGGAACCCGTGCCGCGAATAATGGTTTTCCGCGAACTGGTCGGAGGCGCGAGTAAGGGCGTTGATCTTTGCGCAGATCGCGCGACTCAAGCGCACCTGCTCGCGTGGGAAATCACCCGACTTCAACAACGCGAAGATACCGATGACTTCGTCCTTTGCATTGACTATCGGTGACGACAATACCCTGGGGCGGTCATTCTGTAGTCCGGGCACGAGCCGTTTTCTCAGGTTCGACTCCGTGAGACTCACCTTGCGATGCGTCGTTGCAGCGGACAACAGCGAACCCAGCGTGGTCATCAGCGATTTCGATGCGATCTTGTCGTTCGACAACGCTGCCGGGTACACCTCCTGGATACCAATCTTCGGCATCAACACGACGGCAACATCGGCGCCGAAGTGCCGGGCGCACAGGCCCAGCACTGAGTGAACGATCTCCGGCGGCGCGAGGCTGCCGGCGAGTTCGTCCAGCCGCACCAGCAGGTCCAGGCCCTTGCGCTCGTCTGCGGTCACCCGGCGTACTGCCGAGAGCTCTGCGTTGATCGCAATTTGCCGCTCGATGCACTCGAGTATCGCTCGAATCTCCCGATGCGCGGCCTCGATGTTTGTGGCGTTCGCCCCGTCGATCTGCACGCTGAGCGTGCCGATGTCCTCACCGCTGCCGTCGCGACGCAGATAGAAGACGTAGGCGAAGTTCCTGTTGCTCAGCCGTTCGCAATAACCGACCCCCGGCGAACGTTCCCGCAGAAACGGTTTCACGGCCCAGTTCCGTGCGTCATCCGCCCCGTCGTCGGACCAGACAATCTGCGCGTCGGTATCGTGGATTGCCACGGCCAGGACATTGCCCAGCGCCTCTGTAATCTGGCGTGTAAAAAGGGAAACGGACCCTGAATCAACGTAGGAAACGACGTTTTTGTGGCGCATGAACGCATCCGGTGGCGAGAACCGACTACGTAGTTATCGGCCGGGCTTTGTCGAGCTTTAGTCGAATCGAGCGGCGCAGCCAGCGTGCGTTCGTCTAGTGGTGACGGTCGAAGAACTCGAACAGGAGCCGTGATCCCCAGGGGTCCTCCTGCGGGTCGGGTGCGATACAGGCGATTTGCTCCGGCATGCTCGCGGCCTGCAACTCGGTAACGCAATAGCCGTTGCTGCCGCGAAATCCCGGCGTGCCGGGCCAGCGATGATTACCCTCGTGCCACAGGCAATCGATCGAAGGGTGATCTGTGGCGCCGCACGCGATAGTGCACTGCACGCCGTGCCCGGCAATGGTTTCCGACGACCAGCTTTGTGGCTCCGATGCGCAGGCTTTGCCATCGTTCCAATGTGTCTCGGTCGCCCTCGTACTCGAGAAGAAATAGCCATAGGAACTCGGTCGGCCATCGTTCGGCACTGTGTCATCCGCGCCCCCATTCATTTGCAGGAGTGGCAATGGCTTCGTCGGCGTACATTCGAAGCCTCGCTCGAGTCGGCCACCGACGAGTGCGACAGCAGCGAATAATTCTGATGCTTCACAGGCCATTCGATGGGCCATCATCGCGCCGTTGCTGAAGCCGGACACGTAGACGCGCCCGGCATCGACTGCGAAATCCCGCGACACGCGCGCAATCAGCTTTTTCATGAAGCCTATGTCGTCATGGCACGAGGTCCAGCCGCACCGACCGCAGGTGCCGCACTCCGGAGGACACAGTGCGGCCTTGGCATCTTCCGCGCAGATCGGACCGTCCGGACCATTATCGAAACCATCGGAAATGTGGTTCCAGGACGTTACCTCCCAACGCTCCTCGAGCGGACCAGGGGACATGAACCACGTGGACTGGGGAAACACCATGACATAGCCGTATTTTTCGGCATAGCGTGTGAGGCCGTTGGTAACCTCGGCCTCGGTCGCCGTGGCCGTGCCACCGTAACCGTGCAGGAAGAACGCAACCGGGTGCGGCCCCTCGTCACTGTAATCCGATGGCAAAAACACGAAGTACTCGCGTTCGAAACCGTCGTGCTCGAGCGTGTAACGGCTCATAGGCGCCACGTCGCCGGGAGCAGTCCCCATGCACCCACTGGCGACAGCGGCCACGACAAAGTACAAAAGCGCATCGAGTCCGGCTCGGCGTGTCATACGGAGGTGCCCCCTCGTGGTTTCATGGAGGCAAGATAATAAATCAGAATGACCTCCAAACAGGCAGTTCTTGCTATTCTTGAAAAAAAAGAGGGGAACCAGGTGAAGAACAAGATCGCTGCCCTGGCGGGCATTGCCACTATGGCCCTGTTGGCCGTTGCCTGCGACAAGAGCGCGGAGGATGCTGCCGATGCAGCATTTGCCAGCCGTTACAAGGCATTACCGGGAACGAAGACGCTCATTACCGGCGCTACAGTCCTGACCGGTGCCGGCGAGCGCCTGGAGGATGCCGATCTGCTCATAGATGACGGCAGGATCGTCGAAGTCGGCACGGACCTGAATGCCGACGGCGCGGACGTGGTCGACGCCGCAGGCAAGTGGGTCACGCCGGGCATCATCGACGTACATTCACACCTGGGCGTCTATCCGTCACCCGGAACGGAATCCCATTCCGACGGCAACGAGGCCACGGCGCCCGTCACGGCAGAGGTCTGGGCGGAGCACAGCGTCTGGCCACAAGACCCCGGATTCGTCACGGCACTGGCGGGTGGCGTGACGTCGATGCAAATTCTACCGGGCTCCGCGAACCTGATTGGCGGTCGCGGCGTTACGCTAAAGAACGTGCCGGGCAGAAACGTCATGGACATGAAATTCCCGGGGGCGCCACACAGCCTCAAGATGGCCTGCGGGGAAAACCCGAAACGCGTCTACGGCGGTCGCGGGCAGGCGCCGGGCACACGCATGGGCAACGTGGCCGGGTATCGAGCCGCATGGATCGAGGCCGCGGACTACCGCGACAAGCTGGCCGCGGCAGAGAACGGCGAAGGAGAGGCGCCGACGCGCGACCTGCGTCTTGAAACGCTCGCCGGCGTTCTCGACGGCGAAATCCTCGTACACAACCACTGCTACCGGGCCGATGAAATGTCGGTCATGCTCGATATCGCCAGGGAGTTCGGTTACAAGGTCTCTGCGTTTCACCACGCTGTCGAGGCCTACAAGATTCCGGACCTGCTCGCTGAGGCCGATACCTGCGCTGCAATGTGGGCCGATTGGTGGGGCTTCAAAATGGAAGCCTACGACGGTATCCGCGAAAACGTGGCGATCGTCGACCAGGCTGACGCCTGCGCGATCATCCATTCCGACAGCGGCCTCGGCATCCAGGTACTGAACCAGGAAACCGCGAAAGTCATGGGCGCTGCAGCCAAAGCCCGCGGCGAAGTCGCTCGGCATCGATGAGGTCACGGGAACGCTCGAGGCCGGCAAAATGGCCGACGTCGTTATCTGGGATGGCGACCCGTTCAGCGTGTACACGAGAGCAGAACGCGTCTACATCGACGGCGCGCTGGCTTACGAACGTGGTAACGAGGCCGTCAACCCGATGACCGATTTCACCCTCGGCACCGCGGCTTCGGCAGGAGGTGCAGAATGAACCGTCTTGTAACCGCGCTGCTGCTGATCGTTCTCCCGGTAGTCGCCGCTGCGCAAACGACCGCAATCGTCGGTGGCAAAGTTCACACGGTCGGACCGCAGGGCACGCTCGATAATGCGACGATAATCATCGTTAATGGTCGAATTCATGCCGTCGGCACGGGCCTGGGCATTCCGGACGGTGCCGAGACGATCGACGCTGCCGGCAAGCTCGTAACGCCGGGCCTTTTTTCACCCATCGGCCGGCTCGGCCTGGTCGAGGTCGGTCTCTCTGCCGGCCCGGTCGACAGCGAGCAACGCGGCGAACGGTTCACGGCGGGCTTCGCTGTCGCGGACGCCTACAATCCGCGCTCGACGCTGATCGCGGTCAATCGCATCGAAGGCGTAACGCGCGCTGCCATCGTACCGTCGCCCGGGTTCCCGGATGACTCGGGCAGCATGGGGCACGTGCTTTCGGGCCTGGCCGCGGTGGTGAATCTCGGCGACGAAGACGTCGTGGACCGTCCCGCTGCGGCGATGGTGGTCACCCTTGGCGAAGGAGGCAGCCACTTCGCCGACGGCACCCGTGCGGGTGCCTGGCTCACATTACGCAATGCACTCGACGAGGCAAGAGACTACGGCAACCACAAGGAAGACTTTGAGCGTGGCATGCGTCGCGACTACGTACACAGTGTCGCGGATCTCGAGGCTCTGCAGAAAGTGTTTTCCGGAACGACGCCATTGCTTGTCAATATCAACAGGGCGAGCGACATCGAAGCTCTGACCCGTTTGATCACCGAGTACCGGATTGCAGCGATCATCGTGGGTGGCGCCGAAGCCTGGATGCTCGCCGATGAGATTGCCGCCGCGAATATCAGCGTAATCCTGTCGCCGGCGTACAACCTGCCGGGGAACTTCGACAGCATCAACGCAAGGCGCGGTGCCGCAGGTATCCTGATCGATGCCGGTGTGCGGGTCGCCCTCGCGGATTCGCAGAGCCAGACACACAACGCACGCAACATTACGCAGTCAGCGGGCAACGCGGTCCGCGACGGCCTCGCCTGGGACGCCGCGTTGCGGGCCATTACGCTCGCGCCCGCTGAAATCTTCGGCATGGGCACGTACGCGGGCAGCATCGAAGTCGGCAAAGCCGCCGACATCGTCATATGGCCGGCGGACCCGCTGGAGCTGACGAGCTTCCCGGACCAGGTTCTCATCAATGGCGTCAGTATCCCGATGGTCAGCCGCCAGACGCTGCTGCGCGACCGCTACATGCAGTCGCAATCGGAGCTACCGCCGGCTTATCGCGACTGACAAGCCGGCGGCTCGTGCCTACTGCCAGTAAAACGGCCTGGTCCTGCGCTCGCCTGTGACCGTCTCGTTCATCGTGGCAGCGTCATAAAGCCTGCCGTTGAGCATCACCATGTCGACCTTGTCGCTCTGGTAGATGTCGTCAACGACGTTGGCGTCGATGACCACGAGGTCGGCGAGTTTGCCAACCTCCAGCGAGCCGAGATCGTCCCCGAATCCCAGCGCCATGGCCGGTGCGATCGTCGCCGTGCGCAGCGCCTCGATGGAGGTCATCCCGCCCTGCGCGAAACTCCATATCTCCCAGTGACTCGCGAGACCTTCGCGCTGCCCGTGCGCGCCGATGCTGACCATGACGCCCTGGTCCGCAAGCATCCCGGCCGTGCGCGCGCTGGTCACATGGTAATACTCGTCAGCGGGCGCCAGCATGCGGCGAATCGACCGCGGCTGCAGAACGTGCGGCGGTACGAAATTAGCGAGAATCGGGTGCTTCCAGACTTCGGTTTCCTGGTACCAGTAGTCTTCGGCACGCAGCCCGCCGTAAGTCACGACGAGCGTCGGCGTGTAGGCGACCCGGGTCTGCCCCCAGAACTGCAGCACGTCGTCATACAGCATTGACTGCGGCAGGTTGTGTTCGATGGCACTGTTGCCGTCAGCAACCATCGAGAGGTCCATGTGGAACAGTGAGCCGCCTTCGGAGACAACCAGCATGCCCTCCTCCCGCGCTGCTGTCGTGACCTGCTGGCGCTGCTCACGACGCGGCTGGTTGTAGTTCTTGACGCTCATCGCACCTTGCGCTTTCAAACGACGGACGTGCTCTCGCGCGTCGTCGAGTGAATTGATGTCCGCGAGATAGGTCGAGCGCGCGCCGTAGACGACATTGCCGGTCGAGAAGATACGTGGCGCGAGAATCTGCCCGGTACGCTGCATCTCCGCCGCCGCAAAAATCTCGGTTGCATCATTGGACGGGTCATGCACCGTCGTAACGCCCAGCGCGAGCGTGGCGTATGTCGTCCAGTTCTGCTCCGGGATGATTCCGTCACCGTGCGGGCCATGCGCGTGCGCGTCGATCAGGCCCGGGACGACGGTCTTGCCCGAGATGTCGACGCGTTCGGCCCCGGCCGGGATATCGACGGCCCCGTTAGCACCCACTGCGCTGATGCGGTTGCCGTCGACGACGATGATACCGTCCTCGATGACACCGCCGTCGTCACCGGACATCGTCACGATGCGGGCGCCAGTCAGGGCGAGCACCGAAGTCGGCACGTCGGCGTCGAGACGCATCGACAAGGAAACGCCATCCGTCGGCGCCTCGTAGCCTGCGTCTTCCTCGCCTTCTTCAGCAAGCACGAAGAGATCGTCGACATCGGCCTGGAACAAGTTTGCGCCGAGGCTCCATGCGAGCGTCGTTCCGTTATTGATCCAGTGCGGGTAATTGCCGCCGTCACCGCTTGCCTTTGTCATGCTAACGCTGGACACGCTCGTCGAGATTTCCAGGGGACTGCCGCCGGGCGGCAAAGGCAGCGCGTAGACGTGGAAGTTCTCGCGAAACGCGAAATGCCTGTCATCGGGTGCGACCTCGTAGCGCAGCAATTGTTCGCCGCTTGCGTGTGTCCGTTCCCGCTCGCCGTCGAGGTCCATGCTCAGCAACGCCCTGCCACCGTCGACGGCGCGCGTAACGTAGACGCGGTCATTGCGTGCGCCGAAATGCGGATTGTAGCCGTCGGCCGTGATTTGACGTGCCTCCCCGCCGCTGGTTGACACGAGCATGGCACCCGTATCCATCGACCAGTCGGGTGAGGTCAGGTAGCCGCCGCTGTCGGCCCGGAAGACGATCGAT